>CAJKLD010000008.1 GCA_905200645.1 uncultured Phascolarctobacterium sp.
AGTCAACAATCGAGTTATTATTGGTTTATAAAAATATTTTCTTAAATGCTTCCTCTGCGTAGGCTTGCAGCAAAGCATCAAACTGTTCATATTTCGCCAACAGTTCCCTGCCTTCCACCGTTAATTCCGTACTGCCGCCATAAGCACCGCCGCTGGAGCTTTTTAATAGTGGAAAACCCAAATCAGCTTCAGCGCGATGCAGTATTTTCCATGCTTTACTGGAAGACATACCCATGCTCTTATACGCCGCACTTAAAGAGCCATGCCGTTCTACCAATTGGAGAATTTGGGCAATTCCCTTACCAAAAGCAATTTCTTCATTATACAAACGCACTTTAACATGATAATGTATCGGCGGTTTATACACCATTTTACCACCCCTTGCCAAAGCCACAGGCAGGATAAGTGCAGACCAGACAGTTTAAACACAAGCCGCCTTCACCCAAAACAGCCATTTCTTCTGCCGTAACCGGATCACAAGCCAACACACGAGGCAAAACCAAATCAAAAATTGTGCGCTTAGCATACATTACGCAACCAGGCAAGCCCATTACTGGCACTCTCGCCGAGCCGTAATACGCCAACAGGAACATTGCTCCCGGCAGTACAGGCGCGCCGTAAGAAATAATCTCCGCTCCGGTATTTTTAATCGCTAACGGCGTGCGGTCGTCGGGGTCAACGCTCATGCCGCCGGTGCAGCAGACAAGCTCCGCGCCCTTTTTTTCTATAGCGTATTTAATCGCTTCGGTCACAACCTGCGGCTCGTCGCCTAAAACCTGCTTATGCATAACCTCTACGCCATATTCCGCCAGCTTATCTTCAATTACGGGAGTAAACGTATCTTTAATACGTCCGGTAAAAACCTCGCTGCCAGTAGCAATCACGGCTGCTTTTTTTAATTTATAGGGCAAAAGCTGCAGCAAGGGAGTGTCCCCACACATCTGCTGTACAGCCTGCATTTTTATTTTTTCAATGACTAAAGGAATGATTCTTGTCCCCGCCAGCTTATCGCCCTGACGCACCGGCGTATTGCCGTGACGGGTAGCAATCATCATCTGCCCGAAACCGTTAACCATTTTTAAACGCTTGC
Organism: uncultured Phascolarctobacterium sp.; assembly: GCA_905200645.1. Taxonomy (GTDB): domain Bacteria; phylum Bacillota; class Negativicutes; order Acidaminococcales; family Acidaminococcaceae; genus Phascolarctobacterium_A. The sequence goes on from CAJKLD010000008.1 coordinate 1,091, forward strand.
TATCAACTTTGAACACGCCGTCGCAGTCAGCAGAAAGCTCAATTTTTCCTTCCTTGACAGGCGATTCCTGCATATTTTTATTTTTGCACAAATCACATAATATTCTTGCCGCATCATTTTCGTGCAGCATGTTTTCATCAGCTTCCCAAACATAAAGATTCTCCTTGCCAATTGAAAGTAGCACAGGAATATCCTCTGCCCGTACAATATGACCCTTGCGAAAAACCGCATCCTTAGTCACACCCTTAATTATTTGCGTTAAATCGTGACACAGTACGCTGCCTACTGCGTCAACTGTTTTAATTAGCTTCATAGGGCCTCCTCTATTTCACTTTGGCAAAGCCGTATTTTTCAAAAACCTGCATAGCTTCATCGGTCTGCAAAAAAACAGCTAATTCTTTAGCTGCCGCAGCTTGCGGAGCTTTTTTCAAAATACCTAGGGGATAAATAACAGGCTTTCTCAAAGAGCCGGCAGGAGCCTCTGCAATAATTTTTACCTTATCCTTGATTAAGGCTGTATCCGTTGCATAAACCAAGCCTGCATCTGCGCTGCCCTCGCCTACCCAGTTAAGCACCTGAGTTACGTTAGTACCAAGGCTGGCTTTAGCCTGTACCTGCTCCCAAATACCTAAACTGGTCAAAGCTTCTTTAGCGTATTGCCCGGCAGGTACACTGGCAGGATCACCAATAGCAGGATGCTTAGCCTGCGCTAAATCAGCAAAACTTTTAACAGCACCAACGCTTTTAACAGGCACAATCAAGACCAGCCTATTCTCCAACAATGGTTTAATAGACGCACTGTCCATATAGCCCTTTTTATCCAAAGCCTGCATCTGCTTATTAGCCGCAGAAATAAATACATCAGCGTTCAGACCATTTTCAATCTGCGATTGCAGCTTGCCGCTGGCATCATAAACGCCTTGAATTTTGATTTCCGGATGCTTTTTATTAAACATAGGAATGAGCTGCTGTTCAAAAACCTTTTCCAAGCTGGCAGCAGCCGCTACATGCACAGTTACAGGCTTTTCCCCAGTATTTTCCTGCTTACTACCGCACCCCACCATGGTTAATGTCATTAAACAAATTACTAAACATAAAAATTGACGCATTTTAACCCTCCTGCTGTTTTTTTACACGATATTGATAAACATTTAAACCAATGACCACCGCCAAGCAAATGGCCACTATTACTATGACATATACTGCAGCACTGTCCCAATCGCCTGCAGCAACCGCCGAATAAACAGCTAAAGGCAAGGTGCGTGTTTTACCGGCAATATTGCCTGCCAGCATAGCCGTAGCGCCAAATTCACCTAAGCCGCGGGCAAAAGCCAAAAGCCCGCCTGCAATAATTCCCGGCAAAGCGTTAGGCAGATGAATACGCCAAAATATCCGCCATTCCGTCATGCCCAGAGAGCGCGCCGCTTCCAAAATACCTTTATCAACCTGCACCAAAGCGCCGCGAGCGGAACGATACATAAGAGGAAAAGCAATTACTGCCGCTGCCAATACTGTCGCAAGCCAACTAAAAGCTATTTGTACCCCAAAATTTTCTAGAAAAAATTTGCCTATAAACCTGTTATTGCCAAAAAAAAATAATAAAAAGAAGCCTGCTACCGTAGGCGGCAACACCATAGGCAAAGTAAAAAGTCCGTCGATAAAAATTTTAACGCTCTCACTGCGGAAGCCTTCTACCCACCGGGCAGCTAGCACGCCTAAGAAAAAAACAACGACAATAGTAGCAGCCGCAGTTTGCAAGCTTATCCACAAAGGCGACAAATCAATAGTTATATTCATTGCCTGCCACACTCTCCGTCAGTACCTTTAGCCAAACGTATGCCATGCTCCAATTCCGGCAGAACTATGGCTAAAGCTTCCTCTACAGCCTTTTTGCTACCGGAAAGATTAACAATCAAGGTTCTATTACGCAGCACAGCAACTCCGCGGCTCAGCATCGCTCTTTGGGTAATCTGCATAGAGCCTGCGCGAATGGCTTCAGCAATGCCTGGTACCAGGCGCGTTGCCACAGACAAAGTTGCTTCCGGCGTTACATCCCTAGGCGACATTCCCGTACCGCCGGTAGTAATGATTAAATTAACCTGTCTGCTGTCAGCCAAACGCTTCAGTTCTCTTTCTATTTTTCCCTGCATATCAGGTAACAGCATCTGTTCTACAATCTCATAACCAGCCTCCGATAACAATTTTGCCGCTGTCGGTCCACTGGTATCTACTCTTGTACCTGCTGCTCCTTTATCGGAAAGAGTTATTACAGCAGCACGCAGAGGATCGTCGGCAGAAGGCAGCTGCGCAGTCATCTCCATACCTGCCTGTAATATGCCCTCCTGTTCCACAGTAGCAAAAACTCCTTCACGCGGCATAATACAATCACCCACACGTTGAAAAATTTGACAGTGACTGTGACATTCCTTGCCAATTTGTGTTATTTTCAATACTGCATCACCAGCAAAAAGCAGCGTACCTACCGGAAGGCTGGGAAAATCTATCCCCGCTGCCAAAATATTTTCGCCAAAAGCGCCAACAGCTGCCTTGCCGCCTTTAGCATTAAATTCTTCTACCCTATCATACGAAAGCAGGCTCACCTGGCGATGCCAGTTACCTCCGTGCGCATCGTTTTCCAAACCAAAATTTTTAATTAGCTTTACTTTCTCCACCTCATGTTTTTCAGTACCTCGCGCTTCGCTGATGCACAAGGCTTTAATAATACCTTTAATCTGCGTCATTTTACCTCACCTCCCTGCCAGACAAATTTACCGCTTTTGCCACCGTCTTTACTTACTAAATGTACGTCTGTTATCAGCATATTTTTATCAACGGCCTTGCACATATCGTAAATCGTTAATAGAGCAATTTGCACTCCTGTCAACGCTTCGATTTCCACACCTGTTTTGCCGTCTGTTTTCACTAAGCAGCTTGCTTTCACAGCATACTGCTCACTATTTGCATTAAGCTCAAAATTCAAGGTACATTTCGTCAGCAGCAAAGGATGGCATAAAGGAATCAACTCACTGGTCTTTTTGGCAGCCATAATGCCTGCTATACGCGCTACGCCCAAAACATCACCCTTAACAATCTCTTGATGCTTAATTTTAGCAAAAATTTCCTTGCTGACGATAATTTTTCCCGTAGCTATCGCTTCCCGTGCAGTAATATTTTTATGCGAGACATCTACCATCACTGCATTGCCAGCCTTATCAAAATGAGTAAAATCATTCATTCTTATCACTTCCTTTTATCCGCCAATCTCGTTCATAGTAAAATCGCCAGGGTGCTCGTTAAAGGTATGTCCCAATGGTTTAGCCTGAACGGCTTGCATTAAAGACTGCATCAATTCATCGTCACTGGCTTCTTCCCGCAGAAGCTTGCGCAAATCACACACAGGCGGACTATATAAGCAGTTTTTTAGCTGACCCGTACTTGTCAAGCGAATGCGATTACAGTTTGCGCAAAATTTAGCATGAATCGGCTCAATAAAACCAATTACTGACTGTTTTCCATGCAAAGCATCTTGTGCCAAATAATATTGCGCGGGGCCATTGCCGTATTTATGCTGTATTACCTCTAAACTATAATCAGACTCCTGCAAAATTTGCTTAATTTCCAATCCAGTAAAGCTTGTGCAGCCGCTGTTGCAATTTAAGGGCATCAATTCAATAAAACGCAAAGGTATTTGTAAATCGCCAGCATATTTTACTAGATTAAGAAAATAATTTTTTTCTGTTCTTGCAGTCTTATTCGTTAAACTTTTTAACGGCACGCAGTTCAGCTTACACTTAATACCCGCTTGCAATGCACAAACTATACTGCCAAGCACTTGCTCTAACCTGCCGCCGGTCAAGTTTTGATAGCAAATTTCGTCAAGAGTATCTAGGCTTATGTTAACGCAGTCAATGCCTGCCTGCACCAAATCGGGTATGTATTGTTCTAAAAAAATACCGTTAGTCGTCAGCGTCACCTGCTCTACCTTAGGCATAGCTTTTAATTGAGCGATAAAGTTAACTACGTTTTTACGTAACAATGGTTCGCCGCCGGTAATTTTAAAGCGCGTTATACCAAGGTTCACGGCACATTGAGCGATACGCAAAACTTCTTCATAACGCAAAATTTTTTCGTGCTGCACATGTTCCGCCACCTCCGGCCTACAATATTTGCAATGTAGATTACAGCGGTCGGTTACGGATATGCGCATATAATTTATCTCTCGCTGAAAATTATCAATCATAAAATTCCCTACCAACTCCATAGACAAATTTTACTAAAGCCAGTATCAACATTTATCTATAAACTCTTTTCGTTTATCTCACTTAAGAATAACGCTCGTTGAAAAAACGCGGAAGCAACATACTTCCGCAATTTCTCTTCAAAAAAACAATTTACTTACTGCTATTCGTTTTCTTCGCCCAAAGCAATTTTTTCCGGCGTAATGGGCAAAGTAAAGAAACGCTTGCCTGTCGCCTGATAAACTGCATCCGCAATGGCCGGAGCAGGAGTATTGATTACCAGTTCACCTACGGATTTTGCACCGTAAGGACCGCTTTCTTCATAACTGCAGGCAAAATCCACATGGATATGACCAATATCCTGACGAGTTGGAATCTTATACTGCATCAGAGAATTTTCATAAACGCGACCGTCGGGGCTGTAGGTTATATTTTCCATTAAGCTCATACCAATACCCTGCAAAATACCGCCCTCGGTCTGCACCTTTGCCAAATGAGGATTAATAGGCGTACCACAATCCACAGAAGCATAATAATTTATTACTTCCGTTTCGCCGGTCAGCAAATCCGTTTCCAACTCGGCAACGCCTGCCATAAACGGTGGCGGACTTAATAAGCTATCCATCTCTACTGTTTCCTGCAACGCAATATTATTAAAGCATTGGGAAGCCGCAGCAATAGCTGTCAAGGAAATAGATTTATCATTTACGGTACTGCGTACATATTTACCATCAAAAACTACATCTTCAACGGCACATTCAAGTTTTTTAGCGCCTAACTCACAAATTTTAGCACGAATTTTCTTCGCGCAGGTTGTAACAGCATTGCCAGTAATATAGGTGGTACTGGACGCATAAGAACCGGAATCATAAGGCGAAGCGTCCGTATCGGCGCCGAAAACCTGAATCTGCTCAAACTCACATTCCAATACTTCGGCAGCCATTTGAGCTAAAATCGTATCGCAGCCGGTTCCCATATCAGCAGCGCCAATCAGCAGCGTATAAGAACCATCGTCATTAACTTTGATTGTTGCGCCGCCCACATCACAGTAAGGAATAGACGAACCCTGCATAGCAATGGCTACGCCCATGGAACGAACCTTGCCATTAGCCATATATCGTACAGGGAATTTTTCGTTCCAGCCGCTCATTTCGCGCACCTGCGCCAAACATTTATCCAGCGCGCAGCTAGTATTGGGAGCGCCGTAATAGGCAGGCATAATATCTCCCTCGTGAGTAATATTCATTTCGCGCAGCGTAATCGGGTCAATTTTCAGCTTTGCGGCCAACTCGTTCACGGCGCTTTCCACTGCAAAAATTCCCTGGGGCGCGCCATATCCGCGATAAGCTCCCGCCGCCTGCAAATTTGTATAAACAACGTCAAAACCAAAACGAAAAGCTTCTGTACGATACAAAGGAATAGATTTATGCCCTGAAAGGCCAACAGTAGTCGGACCATGCTCACCATAAGCGCCTGTATTTGACAGAGTATACACATCAATAGCGCGAATTTTACCTTCTTTAGTAGCACCTAAACGCACTTTAACTTCCATCTCATGACGCGGACTGGCGGCAATATGACATTCATGACGGCTGAAAACTATTTTAGACGGTTTTTTCAGCTTCCAGGTTACAAAGGCAGGATACATTTCGCTGACGCAGCTCTGCTTTGCACCAAAACCGCCGCCTATACGCGGTTTGGTAACTCTGACTTGAGTTTTAGGAATATGCAGCGCGTTAGCAATAATTCTGCGCGCATGGAAAACTATCTGTGTGGAGCTTACCACATGCAAACGACCATAGGTATCAATAGTGCAATAGGTGCAGAAGGGCTCCATCATATTCTGCTGTACAGCCTTTACTCGGTAGATTCTGTCGATAACTACATCACAGTCTGCCAAAATGCCGTCCACATCACCGTCGCTGATAACCTCGGAAGCGCAAAGATTACGCTTATTATCAGCGCCTACGGGACATAAGGCCTCCCAAGTTGCTTCGGGATGCACTAAAACAGGATTATCTAAGGCTGTATGAAAATCCAGCACAGCCTCTAAAACATTATATTTTACCTTAATCAAGGATAACGCTTTATCAACAGCCTTTTCCGTTCTGCCGGCAACAATAGCTACCACATCGCCCACAAAACGCACATGCCTGTCCAGCAACAGACGGTCATAGGGACTAGGCTCAGGATAGGTCTGACCGGCGTAGGTACAGCGCTTGCCCTCTTGGTCAACATCCTCAAAGGTAAAAATAGCTTCAATATCGGGAACCTTGGCTGCCACAGCAGTATTGATGCTTTCAATAATTGCATTGGCGTAAGGAGAACGCAACAGCTTAACTATTAAACAATCTTTAGGCGCCAAGTCGTCCGTATACACGGGCTGACCAGTTACCAGCTGCATGGCGTCCTTTTTTCTCAAGGGTTGATTAACAATTTTCATCTGCCTATTCCTCCTTCCCTTGAGCCTTTTTCCAAGCAATAAAATTCTGTATTCCCCGCAGCTGGCCTTCGTAGCCGGAGCAGCGACAGAGATTGCCTGCCAGATATTCTTTGATTTCTTCCTCACTCGGTTCCGGGTTTTCTCTAAAAAGCGCCAAAGCGTTCATAATCATACCGGGATTGCAAAAGCCGCACTGCTCTGCGCCCTGGTCGGCAATAAACGCGCCAAATTCGGCAGCTTCCTTTTGCAGTCCTTCCATAGTGGTTACCCTATGTCCGTCAGCGCGAGCCGCCAACACAGAACAGGACAGCACCGGTTTATCATCTAAAAAAACAGTACACAAGCCGCAGTTAGAGGTATCGCAGCCTCTTTTTACGCTGTAACAGCCTTCGTTGCGCACAAAATCCAGAAGCGCCAAATCAGCTTCTACGCTGCGGGTAATTTTTCTGCCATTTAAAGTCAATGTAATTTCCATTAGGCGTTACCTCCCAATGCTAAAATAGCTCTTACTGCCAGCACCTTTATCAAATGAGTGCGATATTTAGCGCTGCCGCGGTTATTGCTTTCGGTCGGCAAAAGCTTGGCGGCGTATTCCGCAAACGCCTTGGCTTTTTCCTCTGTAATTGGCAGAGATAAAATTTGCTGCTCATCTTTAACCAAAGCTGCTTTAGCAGGTCTTGCTCCCACTGCCAGCTGCACGCCTGCCTCCGTCATAGCGGCTGCGCAGGTCAACACGGGAAAATCGGTTTTGGCAATACGCACAGATTCATAAGAGCAAGCCAACTTTTGCTTAGGCACAATTACATGCACCAAAATATCACGATCATATTTCATTTGGGCAAACTCGCTGATAGGAATAATGCCACCCTTATAAAGTTCAACCTTGGCATCTAAAGCCATGAAAATTGTCAGCACGTCGCTAAAGCCAAAGCGTCCGAAAACGCTGCCGCCCACAGTCGCCAAATTGCGGAACTGTACGCCGACAATATGGCGCAAAGCCTCCTTCATTGCTCCGTTCGTATAAGCAGCCATGCCTTCATGCATTTCTAATTGGCGCAGAGTAACCATGGCTCCGATACGAAATTCCGTTTCCGTCTCTTCAATTTTGTCCAATCCTAAAGCAGACAAATCAATCATAGTTGCTACGTTACCTTTACTCAAGCGCAGCCACAGCATGCCGCCCATTACTCTGTTGATGCGCTTTTGGTTAAGCTGCCAGGCCTCCTCCAGCGTTGCAGCTTTTTTGAGTTCACGAATAGTAAGCATAAAAAGCCCTCCATTATGCATTTTACTCATAATTAATCAGTTTAATTTTACCATAAAAAGTTATCTTTTAAAAGGATTTACCCATTACTTGTAGAAATATAAAACAACTGATTTTTGTTAGTTTAACCTTTGTGTGCCGTTTTTTTATTACGGCAGGAGAAAATATTATGCTGAACACTTATCCTATTGGCTGCATCATCATGGCCTCCGGACATTCTGAACGCTATGGCAGCAACAAACTGCTGGAAAACTTTCAAGGCCACCCTCTTATCCAATATATTTTGAACAGCACCAGCGAAATTTTTGCTCAGCGAGTAGTTGTTACCCGCTATCAAAAAATCGCAGCTCTGTGCCACAAGCAAAATATTCCCTGCCTACTTCACAATAAACCATATTTAAACGACACCGTGCGCCTAGGATTGGCATATCTGCAAGCCAGGGATTTTTTAGGCTATGCCTTTTGTACCAGTGACCAACCTTTTCTGCAACAAGCAAGTATCGCTAATTTATGCGCCAGCTTTGTGGCCGCGCCCTACGCCATTAAACGTTTAGCTTACGGCAATTCGCCTGGTAATCCTATAATTTTTCCGAAAGATTTAGTTCAAGAGCTGCAAAACCTGCCCCAAGATAGCGGCGGCGCTATTTTGGCAAAAAAATATCCTGAACGAGTACGCTTAGTACAAGTTCAGGATAGGTATGAACTTTTTGACGTTGATACAGTACGCGATTTGCGCCAATGTCTTAATCTTGCGGCAGCACGATGTTCAAAACAATAGCTACCAAAGCAGCAGGAACAATACCTGAGCCGCCGAAAATCAATTTAACAGCAGCAGGAGCGTGAGCTAAAATACCGGGATTTGCGCCCATGCCATAACCAACGCCGAGAGCAACTGCCACAATGGTCAAATTGCGCGGCGTTAATTTTTCTTTAGTAATAAGTTGAATACCGCTGACTACAATGCTGGAAAACATCATTACAGCAGCGCCTCCCAAAACTGATTGAGGCATAATGGAAACCAAAGCGCCTAGCTTAGGAATCAAACCACAGAGAATTAAGAACATACCGCCTGTCGCCAAAGCAAATCTATTGACAACTTTAGTCATTGCCACTAAGCCAACATTCTGGCTGAAAGAAGTATTAGGCAAAACGCCGAATAGAGCCGCAAAGCTGGAACCAATACCGTCGCAGATAACACCGCCGGAAAGCTCTTTATCAGTAGCTTCACGATTCAAACCGCCTTCCATAACGCCGGAAATATCACCAACGGTTTCGACTGCCGTAACGATAAACATAATGCACACCGGAATAATAGCACGCATATCAAAAATAATATCCACAGGCATAAATTCCGGTACTGAAAACCAACCGGCCTGCGCTACTTTATCCCAATTTAAAACCCATGATTTAGTAAACTCTACGCCTTTAGCAGTAACACCGGTAGTTGGTAAAACTATCCCCATAACAAAAGCAGCCGCATAACCGGCAATAATCCCCAACAAAATAGAAGAAGAACTCAAAAACCCTTTAGTGCCATGTTTAAAAAACAAAATTACTACCAAAACAAACAGACCTAAACCCAAATTTTCCGCAGAACCAAAATCATTGGTTTTAAAACCGCCGCCAAAGGAGTTAATGCCAACGGCAATCAAGGATAAACCAATGGATAATACAACTGTTCCTGTTACTACGGACGGAAAAAAACGACGCAAGGGTTTAAGGAAAAAGCCTAAAATGCCCTCAAAAATACCACCAATAATTGACGCGCCCATAATAGCGCTATATGCCGCAATCCCGCTGCCCATAGTTGCTACAACACTGCTGAAAACGCCGATAAACCCGGAACTGGTACCCATAATAATAGGCACCTTACCGCCGCAGAGGCCAATGCCGTATAATTGTACTAAAGTTACGATACCAGCTATAATCATAGCATTTTGGAGCAAGCTAATCTGCAAATCAACAAAATCTTTGCCGCCCATAATACCACACGCACCGCCGATAATCAAAAGTGGTGTCAAATTGCCTACGAACATTGCCAAAACATGTTGTAAGCCTAAAGGAACAGCTTGGCTCAAAGGCATTTTGCCCTCAAAACGATAAGCGTCCTCGGAAAGATTGATAAATTTTGCCATATAAACAACCTCCAAAAATTCCTGATAGTCACTATTTTAGCGTATATCCCCTTTATCTGTAAAGATTTTTACGGTTAAAAAGCGAAGATTTTCAGCAAAAATCTTTTTAACGTTCATATTCTATTTTATCTTTTTGGTTAAGACCTTGCAGCGCGTACTTGAATAAGCTGCGCCGCAATAGAAACGGCTATTTCAGCAGGCGTTTCACTGCCAATTTGCAGTCCGACAGGCGTAGTAATTCTCGCCAGCTGTTCATCAGTATAGCCTTCTGCAAGCAATACCTGCCGCGCCATTTTCGATTTATTCCTGCTGCCCATAATGCCTATATAACCTACGGGAGTATGAAGCAAAAAGCGCTCACAATTTGCATCATGCTCATGACCTCGCGTCATAACTACGGCATAATCAGTTTCTCGCAGCGTACAAGCCTCAGCTAAACGGCAAAAGTCCACTTGTTTAACAAGTTCTGCCATAGGAAATACAGCAGCGTCAGCAAATTCTTTACGGTCATCAAAAACCGCGCAGCGAAAGCCTACATGACACAAAAGCGGCACCAGCTCTCTGGCAACATGACCGGCGCCAAAAACATATACCATACCGTCATAGCAATGCTGCTCCGCATAATATTCATTGCCGTTCAGCATCACTAAACCGCGCCTTCCCTTAATCGGCAATGAATTTTTAACTGCTATTTCACCCTCGCCCAAGGGCAGCAGCAGCCACCAAGGCTTATTTTCTGCCAGCCTACCGGCTATTTGCTCTGCTAACGTAGTTGCCGCTGCGCCTGCTACATAACAAAACTGCAAGCTGCAATAACCGCCGCAGGCCATTCCGGCAGCGGGAGATAAATCGTAACGCCGGTAAAAGCTGTACTGCTCGCCGCAGGCTAATTTTTTCTGCGCTTCGCAAATGGCGGTATATTCCATACTGCCGCCGCCAATAGTACCATAAGCCAAGCCGTCTCTGTTGACCAACATATACGCACCACTGCTGCGCGGCGTAGAGCCCTCGCTTTCAATGAGAAAAACAAGATAACAAGCGTTTTTCTGCTCGGTCTGTAATTTTATTTGTTCAATCAATTTTTTCATAGCTGCACTCTAATTTTTGTTTTGCTCGGTTGCATACCGGCACACCAGCTCCAGCACGCTTCCCGCAATACATCTTGCCTTGTCGGAAATTGTAAAGCAGTTGGCCAGTTCCTCTTGACGCGGGTCAATGTCGGCAATTTTAAAGCCCTTAGTCACCCAAAAGCCTTCGCGAATCATGCCGCGAATAATACCGCTCAAGCTTGCGGTAACCGATGTAACCTTACCTTCCATATCGGTTATTTCCGCAATTAACTGTCCTTTGGCTACGATACTGCCAATGTCCTGCACAATATGCAAGCTGCCCTCCGCTACGGCGTGCAGAACTCTTTCCTTGCCAAAGCCGCCAATAATTCCCGGTACGCCGCTGTTTGGAGCAGCGCTGCCCGCTTTTATTATGCGTCCTAAATTATGGCCGCGCTTGGTTTCTACCACAGCGTGCACATCCTTGCCTGCCGTAAAGCCCGGCCCCAACGCAATAGTCAACGGTGCCATATCCATATTAGTACCAAGATTTTTCTTAGCGATAATAGCGTCCACTACTATATCCGGCGACAAGGTTTTTACGCAGGCAGCAGCTTCGTCTACTAAAATCGGCACCTGTCCCTGCTCCCATACGGACAAGGCTTCGCTTAAAGTATTTATGCGCACGCCCGTCATACCCTCCACAGTTACCTTGCCGCTGTAAACAGCCTCGCACAAAGCTACCTGCCGTCTGATAGCGGAAGGCTGCGCACATTCCAAAACCAAAGGTGCAAAGCCTGCGCTCCATAGACGATAAATAACGCCCGTTGCTAAGTCTCCGCCGCCACGGACAATAATTCGTAAATTCTGCATATAATGATCACCTCTTACCGCGAAGCCATATTTTTTCCTTATCTATGCCATATCCTACCAATATATTTTGCAATGCTTGTACACGTGCTTTTTCGACCACGTCACACTTGTTTAAGGCTACATAAAAATCCCTTGAGCCAACATTTTTTCTGCTGCCGTTTTCACTTACAATTATTTTTGCTAATTTATTTTCATCCAGCAGAAGATTACATTCATTAACAAAAATATACTTAGCCAACTGCCAGCGAAAGCAGGCTTCCTCCATAGTTTTGCCAAAAGCGTCCATGCCAACTACGGCGATTACAATATCACTTGCCGCCAGCAGCACCGGCTCATGAGCAGCAGGCACTTTGCAGGGCATTTGTTTAGCGCCGTCCGCCTCTACCAGCATAATCTCACTGGCAGCGATAGCCTGTTCCAATAAAACAGCAGACGGCACTACTAGTTTATGCGTTCCCTGCTCCAAATTTCCTATAACAGCATACGCCCCTTTTTTCCACATGGCTTCCAACTGTTGAATATTTTTTGCTAAGCTATTTTCCTGCGGCTGCCAAATATGCGTAGTAGTCATAGCGACAGTTTTTCTGCCCTGCGCAGCAAAAAGCTGCGCCAGCTCATACATAATAGTAGTTTTTCCGCCGCCGCCAACAAGAGAAATGATATGCTTTTTTTCGTCTTTTAAAAAGCTCCAAGGACAAGAATACACGTAAAGCTCCTAAGATCAAGCATTTAGACTGCTATGTTTTTATATTTTTTACTAAGAGAAGCAGCGATATTTTATACTTTTTGCAGCCTGTTTTCAAACGTCCGGGCTAATACTGTACCAATTATTCCCGTAAGCACCTGCGGTACACTCATAGCGAAAATAATAGTGTTACGCAACGCCGGATTAGCCAGTTCTAAAAACCATAACACCAACCAAGCAGCAACAAGCATGACTACACCCTTACACAAGGGCGGTAAGAACAACTCCATAAATTTTCTGCCTGCAAAAATAAAGTTGCCCACAATAAAAAATATGTTACCCAGCCAAACCACCGGTATAAGAAACGTTAAAGCCAGCTGACCTTGAGCGTAGGCCGTAAGCGGCAACAGTATACCTAAAAGTATAGCCGTTGTTCTGCCGTTTAGTTTCAAGGTCAGCACCAGCATCATATGCACTAAAGAACCAATAAGAAAGGTACTTACAGGCAGCGGCAAAGGGATAAACAGCCGCAAGCTCTGCAAAACCAACGCTAGAGCAATCAACAGCGCTCCGCGCACTATATTGCGATTCTTCATTATTTAGCAGGACATTCTTTAGCAACAAATTCTTCGTAAGCTTTTTGCAGTTTAACTGCTAATTCGCCTGGATTGCCGCCATTGACAAATCTACGGTCAATTTTAGTCACAGGCATAAACTCACAACGGGGACCGCACAAAAATGCTTCGTCTGCCTTCAAAGCAAATTCCTTATCAAAAGGACGCTCAATAATCTGTAAATCTAAATCTTTGGCAAGACGCTCCATCAACAAACGGCGAACAACATTCTTGTGAATAAAATTGTTTTCCGGATGCGTCCACAGCACACCATCTTTATATACAAAGAAGCTTGCTTCTGTACTCTCAGTAATTTTGCCGTCACGCACAAAGAGCGCGTCAAAAGCGCGGCTGACGGTTGCTTTTTGCTTAGCCACAACCTCCGGCAGCCTATTCAAAGTATTAACGTCGCAGCGGGACCAACGCTCGTCCTTTTCCGTAATCACATTGACGCCCTTAGCACGCTTTTCGGCTAAAGCCGCGCGGTCAACAGGCACGGCAAACATGGTCAGACGCGGTACGGAAGGCTCCGGATAAGCCAAGCCGTAGGGAGCGCTGCCGCGGGTAATCTGCGTATAAATTTCGCAGTTCTGCATTCCGGTAGCTTCAATAAGACTTTCGTGAAATTCTACCAATTCTTCAATCATATATACGCCAGGAATTTTTACGGAAATAACCGAATCAAAAAGATTATTCATCAGTGGCAGCAACGCAAAACAGCGTCCGTTATATACGGGCACCAATTCAAAAACGCCGTCGCCAAAATTATGGCCGCGGTCGTTAACATCTACAAAAGCTTCCTCCATAGGCATAATTTCGCCGTCGATAAGCACTAAGTGTTCTTTGATTTCGCTCATTTTTCTTCCTCCATTTATTTTGTAAGCTATGCACGAGAATATTTTTCTTTTTATTCACGATAAGCAAGTAAAAATCTTGTCTAAAATATTGTATAATAGATTAGAATCGTGACAATAATAATATTATACACCAAACAGCTTGCTTTTGGCAAAATTTGTTCTGTGGTGCTTGTCATAAAATATCATTTGAAGGAGCTTGTTTATGAGTCATTTACCAACCATTATCACCGATCTGGCGATGATTTTGCTTGTTGCCGGTATGACGACAATTCTATTTAAAAAAATCAATCAGCCGCTAGTTTTAGGCTACATTATCGCCGGTTTTATTACGGGACCTAATTTTGTTTTCTTTCCCACAGTCGCCGACAAGGTAAATGTGCAGGCTTGGTCAGAAATCGGCGTTATTTTTCTGCTCTTTGCTTTAGGACTGGAATTCAGCTTTTATAAATTGAAAAAAGTTGGCAGTACGGCTTTTGTTTCTACAGCGATAATTATTTTTTGTATGATTTTAGTAGGCTACGGTGTAGGTCAGCTACTTGGCTGGAGCCATATGGACAGCATCTTTCTTGGAGGTATGCTCTCCATGTCCTCCACTGCCATCATTATCAAAGCATTTGACGATTTAAATTTGCGCAGCAAAAGCTTTACGGAGGTTGTTTTCGGCGTATTGATAGTAGAGGATATCGCCGGTATCGCCATGATGGTTATTCTTTCCACCATTGCGGTAGCTACCAGCGGCATTTCCACCACAGAGCTGCTTATGAGCGTAGCGCGCTTAGTTTTCTTTTTAGTATTGTGGTTTGTACTGGGAATGTATCTTGTGCCCAGCTTTTTCAAGCGCGCCAACAAGCTGATGAATGACGAAACCTTAGTAGTTGTTTCCATCGGTCTTTGCTTAGGCATGGTATTTATCGCTACAAACTTAGGCTTTTCCTCTGCGTTAGGCGCTTTCATTATGGGTTCTTTAATTGCCGAGGCTCCCAACGCCGAGCATATTGAGCATTTAATCGCGCCTATTAAAAATCTTTTTGGCGCCGTCTTTTTCGTTTCCGTCGGTATGATGGTTAATCCTGCGCTTTTGGCTAACTATGCCGTTCCCGTAATGGTGCTTGTCGCTACAACAATTCTGGGGCAAATGTTTTTCGCCACCTGCGGTATACTTGCTGCCGGTCAAAAGCTGAAAACTGCCGTGCACTGCGGCTTCAGCTTAACCCAAATCGGCGAATTTTCCTTTATCTTGGCTTCTTTAGGCACCAGCTTGGGCGTAACCAGCGATTTTCTCTATCCCATTATCGTTGCTGTATCAGTTATTACTACTTTTACTACACCCTTTTTTATCAACGCTGCCGAGCCTGCTTACGCCAAGCTGGAAGCTATTCTGCCGCAACGCTTCCTCAACTGGCTGGAGCGCTACACGGATAATAACGACAGCAAGAACGATCAAGACTGGAAAAATTATCTGCAAATTTATATTCTGCACTTGGTAATTTATTCCACACTGCTGTTGGCGATTATTTTAGGCGCTACGCTTTATCTGCTGCCCTATTTGCAAAACACTCTGCAGCTTGTCTACGCTAATTGGCTGGCTGCCGGG
Source organism: uncultured Phascolarctobacterium sp. (assembly GCA_905200645.1). Lineage (GTDB taxonomy): Bacteria > Bacillota > Negativicutes > Acidaminococcales > Acidaminococcaceae > Phascolarctobacterium_A. Next base: position 16,843 of record CAJKLD010000008.1, read on the forward strand.
ATAACGATTTTATTTATGGCGCCAATTTTGCGTGCCATCCTCATCAACCACGCCGAAAACACGGAACTCTTTGCTATTCTTTGGTTTAAAAAGCGCTCCAACCATTTACCGCTGTTGATTTTAGTTTTGGGCAAGGTCGTGATTGCCACTATGACCTTATATTTTGTTATCCATAACATTATTGGTCTGCACGGACTTATCGCTTTTTTGGTAATGATAGGAACCGCTTATTTAATTGCGTCCTCTGATTGGCTCATGGGCGAATATCTGCGTATTGAATCGCGTTTCTTAGTAAATCTTAACGAAAAACACATGCGTAAACACCGTGAAGCCCAAGGCACACAAAAAACTGAACAAGGCAATTGGTTCGACGAAGAATTGCAGCTGACATGCTATCAAGTAGCTGACGACTCTCCCGTTATCGGTCAAACTATGAAAAAATTGGCTATACGCCAATCCTACGGCTGCAACGTTTTACAAATCAAAACCGCTACAGCTACTATTGATATGCCCGGCGGCGAACAAATAATCACTAAAGGTTCTAAGCTGCTGCTAATCGGTACGGCAAGCCAGTTCAAAATTTTTGACGCCGCTATTATTCAGCTTAAATTAAAAATACAACGTTTAGAAGAAGCAAAAACTCTGCGTCACTTTATGCTGGAAGGAAATAAAAGCAAACCTGAGCAGCAATTTAAGTCCGTCGCCATTACTATCGACAAGCACTCTCCCCTTTTAGGTGCCACCTTAAAAGCGGCTAATCTGCGTCATAAATGGAGCTGTTTAGTAATCGGTTTAGAACGCGGCGCTTTTACCATAACCAATCCTAACGTAGATTTAGTTTTTGAAAAAAATGATTTGCTATGGATTTTAGGCAAGCAAAAAATGATTAACACCCTAATCAGAGAAGAAATTTTGTAAAATTAAATTTCGCTTTGCTTATTTAATTCTGCCCTGCCTACGCAAATTTTTGATGCTTTCTTCCATGGTGAGCATGCCCACGCGCGTCCCAGTCTGTAAAAAAGAGCACAGCTGATAGCTTTTGCCTTCGCGAATTAAATTGCGCACTGCATCCGTAGCCAACAGCAACTCAAAAGCCGCCACGCGACCACCACCTTCTAAACAGGGCAGCAAACGCTGACATGCTACGGCCTGTAAACACTCTGCCAGCTGACTGTGCACCTGCTGCCTATTTTCTGCCTGCATATCCAAAATTCGGTTAATGCTGCTGACTACGTCGCTTGTGTGCAGAGTAGCTAATACAAGATGGCCCGTTTCTGCCGCCGCTAGAGCTATGCCCACAGTTTCACTGTCCCGCAGCTCGCCCACTAAAATTACGTCGGGATCTTCCCGCAGAGCGCTGCGTAGACCGCTGGCAAAGCTTTTGGTGTCGCCTCCTATCTCCCGCTGATGAATCAGCGCTTTTCCAACAGGATAAAGATATTCAATCGGATCTTCCAAGGTCACTACATGAACAGCACGCGTGCTGTTCATTTTTTGTATCAGCGCAGCCAAAGTAGTGCTTTTGCCGCTGCCTGTAGGCCCCGTAATCAATACCAGACCACTGCTTAAATCGGTCAGCTCACATAACGCGCCAGGCAAGCCTAAATCGCTGCATTGAGGTATAACGCTGTGCAGCAAGCGAACAGCCAAAGCATATTGTCCCTGCTGCCGAAAAATATTGATGCGGTAGCGCTCCTTATTACAGCTCCAGGCGCAGTCTGCCTCGCCATATTTTTCTAAATGCTGTACAACAGCTAGCGGCAACAGGGAAATAAATGCTTGTATTTGCTGCGCGTCAATCATATCGCTGCTTAAAGCCTGCAAGTTTCCCTGCAAACGCATAATCGGCGCAGCGCCAACAGTAAAATGCACATCGGAAGCACCTTGAGCACGCGCTTCCTGCAAAATTTTATTTATCATTTGCTATTCCTCTTTCGTAATGCCTACACGCCATAATTCTTCTGCAGTAGTTTGTCCAGCTAATACTTTGCTTACTCCGTCAGCATAAAGACTGCGCCTGCCTAAACCGGCACCGTGACTTAAAAGCGCCGCTTTACCGGCGTTGGCGCTGATAAGCTCGCCCATATATTCGTCAATGGGCAAAAGCTCCTGCACTGCCAAACGACCGCGATAACCGCTGCCGCGGCAGTACTCGCAGCCTCGCCCACGCAAAAGCCGCCAGGTTTTACCGGCAGATAGGTTCAAATAAGCCTGCTCCTTAGCAGTAGGTTCATATTTTTCTGCACATTGAGGACAAACTCTGCGCACTAAACGCTGTGCCAAAACTCCACGTAAAGCTGCCGCTAATAAATATGGTTCTACATCCATATCCAGCAAACGAGCAACTGCTCCTGCGGCGCTGTTAGTATGCAGCGTACTTAATACTAAATGTCCGGTCAGCGCTGCCTGTACTGCCATGGAAGCCGTTTCTTGATCGCGTATTTCTCCAACCATAATAATATCGGGATCCTGTCGTACCAACGCCCGCAATCCCACAGCAAAACCCAAACCTGCCCTGCGGTTGACAGCGACTTGATTAACGCCATTAAGCTTATATTCAACCGGATCTTCTATAGTAACTAAATTCAGTCCTTCCTGTTGTAAAGCCTGTAAAGTAGCATACAAAGTTGTAGTTTTGCCGCTGCCAGTTGGCCCTGTAAGCAAAACTAAACCATTGCCATAAGTATACATCTTTTGATACAAGCTAAAATTTTCTGCGCTCATCCCCAAATCTTCCAAACGCCAAAGTCCTTGCTTTTGGTCAAGTAAACGAATTGCCAGCTTTTCTCCTTTTATCGTAGGCAAGGTGGACAAACGTAAATCAACTGTACGATTTTTATAAGCCAGCTGCCAACGTCCATCCTGCGGCACACGTTTTTCGGCAATATCCATACCGCTCTGCACCTTACACTGCGTAACTAAGGTACTATATGCGCTCCACGGCAGGCGGCAAAGCTCCTGCAATAAGCCGTCAATACGAAAACGAATCCGCACCTGATTATCTAAAGGCTCTATGTGTATATCGCTGGCGCCCAATTCTATCGCCTGCTCTAAAAGCTGCTGCGCCAATCTGCCGTTACTTGTCAATTCCATTTGCTCACCCCTTTTGCATCACTGATAAATTAAAATTGCTTGCTTAGCTTTTATTTTATCAGAAAATTTTTCAAAAGCAAGTTATTTCTGTTTTTTCTGATTTTTCATTATTTTGTATTGCATTTTGCTGTTAGCAGGTTTACAATATGATTGATGCATCAAGTAAATCATAAAGGAGTTCACAAAAATGTTCAGGCAAATTTTCCGCTACCTCTTATTGGCTGTTCTTTTATGCTTTAGTAATAATTTACAGGCGCAGGAAGCAGCGCGTAATCCTTTTCAGCAGCCGCATCCCGTGCAGCAAACCGTAACTCAACCAAAAATTACCTACGCAATAACGCCAACTGCGCCCAGCCTGCGCATACAGACCTATCAATTAAGCTACGCGCAAGCCGACGAGCTACAGGAAACGCTTACGCCGCTTTTTCAAGGTAAAATAACTATTGATAAAATTACTAACAGTATCATTCTGCAAAGCACGGAGGAAGAACACGCTAAGCTCACTGCTATGCTGCCCAAGCTGGACGCAGCGACTAAACAAGTAACGTTAGAAGCAAAAATCATTGCCTTAAGTCAGGAATACAGCAAAAGCCTGGGCGTAAGCTGGAATTGGGATACTATCCCCCAGCGCAGCAATTATAATGACAACGAAAATAATTCCAATAGTGAAAATACAGAGAATAATTTCGGCGGCAGATTTAATTTTTGGCATGGCTATGCCTTTCGCTTTAACACTACGCTCAATGCGCTCATAAGCAGCGGCAAAGCCAAAATTTTGGCCAGGCCGCACATTATCACCATTCCCGGACGCGAGGCCAGCATTTTTATTGGCAACCACATTCCCGTACAAACAGAAAAGCACGACAGCAGCGGCACCTACACGGCTACGGAATATCTTGACGCCGGTATTAAGCTGCAATATACGCCGCTAATCAGCAAGGACGGCAAAATGGTTACAGCTAAGGTACACACGGAGGTATCAACGCCGGTACTCATCAGCGAGCTGCGCAATTACCGCATCACCAGCCGCATGGCGGACACCAACGTGCGTATGTTCAGCGGCGAAACTTTAGTCATTGGCGGTCTTATCAACGAAGAAGAACAAAATACGCTGCAAAAAATCCCTTTTTTAGGCGACTTGCCACTTTTGGGAAATTTGTTTCGCAACCGCACGAAAAAAAGCAGCAAGGTTGAAGTAATCCTGCTGCTTACGCCCCACATTACGGAAGCGGGGACTTCACCGGCGATTCATGCACTATAAACGCACTGCACGCCACAATATTCAATTTTGCTTAATAAATTACAAGTAAATACACTGCTCCGCCCAACAAAAGCAAGCCGGCAAAATTATAGTACAAAAACATGCGCAGATAATTTCCTGCCTGATAAGGATGCTCTGCCACAAAAAGCTTGTAGGAAATTACGCTGGCCATGGATGCAATCAGTGTTCCTAAACCGCCGACGTTCACGCCTAAAAGCAGTGCGTCGGCTTTCTTAGTTAAGCCTGCCAACAACATGGCCGCAGGCACGTTGCTGATAAATTGACTTGCTGCCAAGCCCGCCAAATACGTTCCTTGAGCCGTGCCTAAAAGATATTGCTGAATATAAACCGCTAAGCATGTACTGCTGATGTTGCCGATAAAAATAAAAAAGCCGATAAAAGTAACCAGCAAGCTGTAATCAACCTGCACAAATAATTTGCGCCAGCGGATAAGAATGGCCACTACCGTAATAGCTAAGGCCAGGGTTTTATCCAGCCAATGCAGCACTGCGCCAATGTTCAACAGCAAAAGGAATAACAGCACCGCCGTCTCCAAAAGAGGCGGCTTTTTTGCGTTGGGCAGTGTTAATTGCAGCTTAGCGTCTGCACCACGCCATATTAAAACGCACAAAAATATTACGGACAACAGTCCCGGCAATGCCATAACAGAAAAAAATTTTGTCGCCGTATAACCGTAATGAGCATAGAGAAAAAGATTCTGCGGATTTCCCGGCGGCATCACCATGGAGCCTAAATTAGCCGCCAAGGTCTGCAAAATTATCACCCGCGCCACATCTCTTTGCAGCTGCTTGCCAATAATTAAGGCTAAGGGCACAAAGGTAATGAGCGCAACGTCATTGGTTACAAACATAGATGATATGTAAGTAACACTCACCAAAGCCAGTACTACTCCCCGCCAACTGGTACAGCAATGCAAAAGCTCCAACGCCAGCCAATCGAGAAAGCGCACATTTTTTAAGCCGGCGACAACCAGCATCAGGCTAAACAGTACGCTCAACACGGCAAAATCTATATAATCCACCCTAGGCGTCTGCCACAGGCTGGAAATTGCAGCCAAAATAACAGCAGCGCACAGCACTGTTTCTCGTTTACAAAATTTTTTTAGTTTTAAAAGCACTTATCCTTCACTTCCCAATTATCGCTGGAGGCAGTAAATGCCAATCCATGCACTTCTTTCGCTCCATTTTCCAGCAGTATCTTCGCCGCTTCGGCCATGGTGCTGCCTGTAGTATAAATATCGTCACACAAAAGCACTCTTTTCCCTTGCACCTTGGCTTGAGGATACAAGGCAAAGCAGGCGGTCAGCTCGCTGCGCCGTTCCATAGGCTGCAGTTCAAAAAGCGGCGCCGTATGCCGCACGCGCAATAATATATTGTCACTATATTCTCCGCCCCGTTGGTCTAAAAGCGGAGCAAAAATTTCCTCAGGCACGTCAAAGCCACGCTGCTGCCTGCGTTCCGAGCTGGCAGGTATGCAAGTAATAATATCGTACTGACTAAGCCAGCGCAGTTTAGCGCTTGGCAAAACGCTTTCCGCCTGCTCTCTTAACAAGGGCAGCAAAGAGCTGTCCCCCATAAATTTTATTTGATGCAGCGCATCTTTCAAAACGCCGTCATATTTATACAGTAGCATAACACTGCTCAAAACATCCTGCGGCATAGGCTCCGCCTGCCCGGCTAAATATTCTTCCCGCGGCATAAAGCGTTCAAATATTTGCAGCAAAAAGCTTTTGCGGCAAATATCGCATAAATACGCCGTATCTATCACTTCACCGCAGACGGCACATCGACGCGGAAAAATTAACTCTTTGACCACTTGAGTGTAATAAGCAATCTCCCGCAAATAATTTTTCAGCATCAAAAGACCTCCTGATTTTCCTGCAATCTTTCTGCCAATAAGCTATGACGACGTCTAGTGCGGTCATTTTCTACAGCCGTAAAAACTGCCCGCTTACTGCCTACCACTAAAACCTTTTGTTTGGCGCGAGTTACCGCGGTATAAAGCAGATTGCGCTGCAGCATAATATAATGACTTGGCACCATCAGCAAAATTACATAAGGATATTCGCTGCCTTGAGATTTATGCACACTCATCGCATAGGCCAGCTGCAATTCATCACATTCGCTTTCGCTATAAGAAACAAAATCTCCCTCGGTTCGTTCAGGATAAGCTACCGTGACAGTTTTGCCCTCAATTTTATAGATGCGGCCAATGTCACCGTTAAAAACATCCTTTTCATAATTGTTGCGGATTTGCATGACCTTATCGCCCTCACGCAGTACGCTGCCGGCAATATTCATTTCAGACTTTTTCGCACCGGGAGGATTGATATACTGCTGCAAAATTTTATTCAAATTCTGTACGCCGCAGGCGCCCTTGTGCATAGGCGACAAAACCTGCACCTTGCGCCAATCGCCGTCCATAGTCATTTCCGCGTAGGTGCGCGCCACAAATTCCGCCGCAGTTTGCTCGTCGGCAAATTCCTGCAACGCAAATTCGCTGTCGCAGCCCGTGATAAATTTCGGCATCTGCCCGTGATTTATTTTATGCGCGTTAAGCACAATGGGACTTACCTCCGCCTGACGAAAAACATTTTCCAAACGCACCACGGGCATTTTATCGGAACGAATCATATCCTTGAGCACCGAGCCTGCGCCTACAGACGGCAGTTGGTCAACGTCGCCGACAAAAATTAGACGGCAGCCGCCGGGAACAGCTTTTAATAAATGATACGTTAAATTTATATCCAGCATGGAAGCTTCGTCGATAATAATAGCCTCCGCATCCAGCGGCTCCTCGTCATTTTTACCAAAGCATAAGCCGTCGCCGGTCGGCTGATATTCCAATAAACGATGCACAGTCAACGCCGGATGACCTGCCGAATCTGCCAGTCTGCGCGCTGCGCGACCGGTGGGCGCTGCCAAAAGAATTCGGCAGCCTGCTTTTTCCAACACATTCAAAATACCCTTGACTACGGTAGTTTTACCGGTACCGGGGCCGCCCGTCAAAACGAAAACTCCGTGCTCCAAACTGGAATAAATAGCCTGCCTTTGCGCTTCCGCCAGCTTAATGCCAGCCTCGCGCTCCCATGCGGCAATAACTGCATCCGCATTCACGCGCGTAATAGGTTTGGCTTGGTCGCGTAAATATAGTAATCTTCTAGCCGTCTGCACTTCGGCGCGGTAAAGATATTCCGGATAAATAAAGCGCACGCCGCCCACATCCTCCAAACGCAGACGGTCATTTTCTAAAAGCTCGTTAAAAATCTGCTGCACAACTTCGCGGTCAACAACTAAAACACGAGCCGTTTCTCTTACCAACAATTCTTCGGGCACGCAGGTATGCCCTGCTCCGGCAGCCGAAGTCAAAGCGTAGCTGATGCCCGCAATTAAACGTTCCTCGCAGTCATGCTCTAATCCCATAGCCATAGCAATTCTATCCGCAGTTTTAAAACCAATACCCTCAATATCGTTAACTAAGCTATAAGGATTTTCTTTTAAACGAGTTATCGCCGTATTGCCGTAAGCAGCCTGCAATTTTGCTGCATAACCGCTGCTGACGCCATTAGCTTCTAAAAAAAGCATCAACTCCCTTAACCCGGACAAAGCTTGATAAGCTTCAGCAACGGCCGCCGCTTTTTTGGCGCTGATACCTTTAACCTTAGCCAGTCTTTCGGGATATTGCTCCAAAACCATTAACGTATCCGCGCCAAACATTTCCACAATGCGCGCCGCCATCACCGCGCCAATGCCAGGCAAAGCTCCCGAAGCCAAAAAACGCTCCATTCCCGCCGCAGAGGTTGGCTTGACCACTTGCAAAAAAGTAGCGTTAAACTGCCGACCAAAACGAGCATGCTCCACCCAGTCGCCTTCCGCGCTAATTTGCTCGCCCATATAGGGAGCAGTCCCGTGATAAACCACCGTAAATTTTCCCAAGCTTTTATTTTCTACGCGCAGTACGCTGTACATACCGTCGTCACTTTGAAAAACAATATCAGCTACAATGCCTTCCAGCCTTTCCATAGCCTCACCACCAAATATTTTTATCTCCATACGAAAATCTGTTTCATAATTACGTTTATATTATAACATGAAAAGCCTTGCGACGGGAGTATTTCCCTTTACAAGAGTTAGTATTTTCGCTATAATAAAATATATAACTAAATTTTCTTACTGGATTACTAAAAAAAAACAGTAAGCTTTGTAATTATTTTATTTTAGGGGTGCAATTGTGAAACAAAAAAATTTTATTGGTAAATTGATTGCCATTGATATGTATAACTGCGGCACAGAAGAAATAGCCAATCCCGCTACGGCCGAGGAGCTGCTGCGCCAAGGCTGTGAAGAATTTTCTATGAATTGTCAGCAAATTGTCTGCTGTCAGGATGACGGACAGAATGAATATTCTCTTTTTGCCATCTGCAAGCAGGGACATGTAACATTGCATGTTTATCCCAAAATGGGCTTTATGACGGCGGACATTTTCAGCTGCTTTAAAGAAGCAGAACCGGCAGCCTTCGCCAGCTATCTGCGTTTAGCCTTTGACGCTGACAAATCAAAAATTACTCTTTTGGACCGCGGGGATTTTGGCTGTCAAAACGATATGAAGCCTACTCGTCGTTCCAAAATTAAATTTATCCGCCGCACGAAAAACGTAACGCAGAACGTCAGCGATAGACTAAAAAAAATAATGATGAAGCCTCGTTCTCTGTAACTAACGTATAACGCAAGCTGCCAGAATCTTGGCAGCTTTTTTTCTATAAACATTCGAGGAGGATTTTGACATGAAATATCTTATGTGGGATGTAGACGGCACGCTGGTACTCACGGGCGGCGCCGGCAAAGAAGCCATGGTTAAAGTAATCAAGGATTATTATTTTCTTGACGCTTTCGATTTTACCCAAAGCCTGGCAGGACGCACCGATTCTGACATTATCAAATCAACGGTCACACGGCTGCGCGGACGCTGCAGTAGCGCGGAAGCCGCCGGACTTTTAATTCGCTATCACATAGAGCTGCCCAAGCAGCTGCCGCTGCATCAAGGCAGAATTATGAAAAACGTAGAAAAAACCTTAGCTTACTTCAACCAACCTAATAGCAAATATCTTAACTGCCTGCTCACCGGCAATACCCGCAGCGGCGCCCAGGCCAAGCTGGCTTATTACGGACTGGATAAATATTTTTCCTTTGATCACAGCGTTTTCGGCGAGGTCAGCGAAAAACGTGAGGAGCTGGCGCGCATTGCTTTTTCCCGTTTTTATTTAATGCACGAGCAAAATTTTTCGCCAGAAAAAATGGTTTTCATTGGCGATACGCTTAACGACGCCAACTGCGCCAAAGCAATCAACGCCCGATGTCTGATTGTTTTGGACGGCTCCAACTGCAAGCGCGAAGATTTCGCAGACTCACAGCCTTGGAAAATAATCGACGCGCTGCCCGACGACCCACGAGATTTGGAAAAGCTTTTGGAAGAAGCTTAAATATGAAAGCAGGTACCACATGCAATTAAAAAAAATAATTTTTACTTTCACTTTAGCGGCAGCCATGCAGCTTTTACCGGCTGCTAGCGTTTCCGCTTACAGCAATACAGATTTGGCTGCCGTGCAAAACGGCTCTGACTGCCCCGGCGGAGACCTTTCCGGAGCCGACCTTTCCGGCTTTAATCTTTCCGGCCGCGATTTTTCCGGCACAGATTTTACGCAAGCCCGTTTAGACGGTACCAATTTGGACGGAGCCAAGCTGCACAGCGCCAATTTTCACAGCGCTATTTTGCACCGCTCCAGCCTGCGCAATGCCGATTTAAGCAACGCAGACTTAGGCTACGCTCAAGCTGCCAATGTAGATTTTACTAAAGCAAAAATGACCGGCGCTCAGCTTTATCGCGCGCAACTGCAAAGCAGCAAGCTTTTAAATGCCAATTTACAATACAGCCAAATGCAGGAAGCTGTTTTAGATAACGTGCAGGCAGATTATGCTGATTTCAGCTATGCCAATCTTCCTTATAGTTGGCTACGCAACGCAAGTTTTCCCAATGCCTGCTTCTACGGCGCCAATATGTACAGCACCCATATGCAAAAATCCAACTTAACCGCTGCTGACCTGCGCAGCGCTAAGCTTGGCTATAGTAATTTACAGAAAACTAAGCTTAATAAAGCAATGTTCGATAAAGCAATCCTGGAACACGCCGATTTACGCGGAGCGGAAATGGAATATACGCAATTCGGCACAGCCTTTAAAGACAATGTTAAAATAGATAAATAAGCTTCTATATCAAAACTAATTTTATCTTCTCCTTACGCAATAGATTGTATATCTGTTGCGTATTTTTTATTTTTTAGATAAAAACGTACCTTGCAGTAATAGGTCAGCGCAAATGTTTCCGTCTGCCTGCCCTTTCAGCTCAATTTTTTGCACTGCTAACGGCAATTTTTCTACCTTTTGAAGCCAACGAAGCAAAGCAAAATAATTACCAATAAGCTCTATTTTAATTGTCGCTTTATTTTCGGACAAACTTTGCAGTTGCTTAATCATTAAATGTTCCTTTTGCGCCAGTCTCTGTAATTTATTCTGCGCCTGATTACTGTCCGTTAGTTGCCATAGGCTTTGCTGTAGCCTAGCAAGCTCTTGATATTTTTTATTTTCATAAGCAGTATAATCAACATGCTTATCAGCGAAATCTATAAGGTTTGCCAAATATTCTGCTTGCTCCCGCTGCTTAGCCAGCAAAGCTGTAATTTGTACATAGCCCGGCAAAACTGTGCCAAAAAACACTGTCAAAATTAGTAAAAATCCTGCCAACAAGGCTATTACATTACCGATAAATTTTCTTTTATGAGGTAGGTTTTCTAAAATTTTTTCTTTACTTTTCATGTTTATTTTTCCTTTAACTGCATAGTAAAAGTAACCTTGTCCTTCTCCTGCTGCATATTTTTCAGCTTTACCTGCGAAAATTTCTGCGAATTTTCCAACCGCTCCACTAAATTATTAACGGCATTCCCCTCATAGCAACTGCCGGTAAGCTGCCATTCTTTTGTTTTAGCGTCTCCGTGCAAAAATTCTAACCAGCAATTACTTTGTCTGCCTACTTGTTGACCAATATTACTTACACTTTTACTGATATGACTAGCGTTTTGCTGCATATTTTTCACCAAAAGCTGCGAGTGACGCAGCTTTGCCTCAATTTTTTGACTTTGCTCATAACGCTGCTGCCACACTGTGTACTGCTCCAGCTGTTGCTCCGTGTTGTGCAAATATTTTTGCGCTAATAAGCGACCGCCTTGAGCACTACCATAAATAACCACAGACAGCAACAAACAGCTTGCAAAAATTGTTTTCACATAGTTTTTATCAGAATTAGTCATGAGCACAAATCTCTGACGCCACTGCTCTTTTTCATTTAACAAGCTGCGATATTGAAAATTTTCGCCCGCATACCATTCTTGTTGCGTATTTTCAGCCGTTGCGCCAACCAAAATAGCCTGTATTTGTAAACGTAAAGTATTTGCCATAGCGCAAACATTCACAATCTGTTGTTTTTGCCAAGCCCATAGCCTTACTTGCTGCATATCGTTCAAGCTTTCTTGCATAAAAGCAGTCACAAAGCTACCTTTTTCCCACGGCACAACCTGCTCTGCCTCCCACGCAAGCGCCTGCAACAGCTCTGCTTGAGTCAACGTTGGCAAGCTTAAATTTTCTTTCTGTACTAACGCTTCATCTACAAGCAGCAAAGTATCCGCCATATCTTTAATTTTTGCCCACACCAAAGCTTCCCGTAAGCTTTTTTCTCCCTCCTGCCACCAATCCATGTTGTTCTCCGTCCATAAATTAGCTAAAATAATTTCTTTATTCCACATACAGCAATCCTTTTGCCAATAGCTCAGTACTAATTTATCAACTTCCAGCAAAACTATCAGCAGCTGCTTGTTTTGTCGTAGCTGTCGCAAATAATAGCGCTGTACACCTTGCTTAATTTCTGTAACAGTGTACCTGTTTTTCATACTCCACCTCCAAATCCATCACTAAAAAATTCTGTAAAAATTATTTTAAACAAAGCAGCGCCAATACCACCCTAAAATATTGGCTCCCCAAAAATAACACAGCATTGCTGCAAAGCACAGAAACGGTCCAAATGGCAGCGGCTGATAATTTTTCACTTGCTTAAATAATAACAAAATTACGCCCACTGCTGCACCGCCGATAAAAGCCAGCAGCAAGCACGCCAATCCCTGCTCCACTCCTAGCCACAAGCCTAGCACCGTCGCCAGCTTCACATCACCCTCGCCCATACCACCACTGCTTGCCAAATAAATTAAAAACATAATACCGCCCAAAGCTAACGCTCCCTGCGCAGCAAAAATCATAAAATGAAAATAATAAGCACGCAGTAAACCAACACACGCCAGAAATAAATTCACGTTATCATATAACAGCATGCTTTGGTAATCTGTATAGCTGTGATACATTAGGCAAATTATAAACAATAAAGCAAATACGCTCGACAAAATATCGCTCCCTTCCACAAAACAAAAGGCTCCTGTACTACAAACTGCAATACAGAAGCCAAAAGCTCGTAACAATTTTCTTTTGTTGAGTATAGTATAGCTTACAAAATAAGCTCTGTCAAATTTTTTAATTTGCTGATTTACTTACCAGTTTAAATCTTCAATTTCCTGGCGGCCGCGGCCGGTCAAAGCGTCCAGCATAATGCGCTGCTCAATTTGAGCAGCCAGCTTCTTAGTAAATTTAACAGTATCAGGATTTACAGACATGCTGTCAATACCGCTCTTTATGAGGAATTCGCAAAATTCAGGATATACGCTGGGAGCTTGACCGCAGATAGAAACGGTCTTTCCACCTTTGTGAGCAACCTCAATAAGATGACGGATAGCGCGGCGAACAGCCAAGTTGCGCTCGTCATAAATATGGGATACGGTATCATTATCACGGTCGCAGCCCAGTACCAGCATGGTAAGGTCGTTGGAACCAATGGAATAACCGTCAACGAACTGGTTGAATTGATCAGCCAAAATAATGTTAGAAGGAATTTCAGCCATCAGCCAAACCTTAAAGTCTTTGCCACGGCGCAGACCACAATCAGCCATAATAGCAACAACCTTTTCACATTCCTCCACATTGCGGCAGAACGGAATCATAACGTTCAGATTTTTCAGGCCAAACTCTTCGCGTACTTTGCGTACAGCCATACATTCCAATTTGAAAGCTTCAATATATTTAGGGTCATAATAACGAGAAGCGCCGCGCCAACCCAACAGAGCAGAAGGCTCATAAGGCTCAAATTCGTCGCCGCCTTTCAAATCGCGGTATTCGCTGGATTTGAAGTCAGAAAAGCGCAGAGTAACCGGTCTCGGAGCCATAGCTTGGCAAACTTGACGGATGCCTTCAGCCAGTTGGTCGACAACCTTTTCCGGTTGACCAATCTTAATGAGATACAGCGGATGCTCGTGAATATAGGTAGTCCAAATAAACTCTTCACGCATCAGACCAATGCCATCGCAAGGCAGAGTGCTGTATTTTTCAGCCAGCTCGGGATCGCCAAGGTTCATATAAATCTTAGTACCGGTCGGCGGGAAATATTCGGCAGCAGCTACTACTTGTTGAGCAGCGGGCTGTTCTGCTTTAGGTTCTTCAATAATACCTTCATATACTACGCCATGAGTTGCGTCGATAGTTACATCAATGCCGTCGGGAATAGTAGTGGTAGCAGCTTCGCCACGGCTCTTCGTGCCAACAATACAGGGAATACCCAGCTCGCGGGAAACAATAGAAGCATGGCAGGTCATTCCGCCGCTATCAGTTACAATGGCTTTCGCTTTTTTCATAGCCGGAACCCAGTCAGGAGCGGTCATTTCAGTTACTAAAATTTCGCCTTCCTTAAATTCATCAATGCGGGAAGGATCCAAAATTACATGTACACGGCCAGCAACATTACCGGGGCTGGCAGGCAAACCTTTTACAATAACTTTACGATCAGTAGTCACTTTTTTCTCCTCTTTCGGCGCACCGCCATTTTCTTTGTTGCGGCGGCTCCATACGGTTTCGGGACGGGCTTGCAGAATATAAACCTTGTTATCGCGTTCGTCCACGCCCCATTCCATATCCATGTAGCAGCCATAATGTGCTTCGATTTTTTTAGCGCAAACTGCCAGCTCTTTAATTTGAGCGTCGGTCAGCTTTTGTTCGTTTTGCTCATCCAACGGAACCATTACTTCTTCGCAGTCGCCAGTAGCTTTGCGAATTAATTTAATATCTTGGCCGTTGACATTTTTCTCGATAATTTCACCGCTGGCTTTATTTACGGTATAGTTATCCGGAGTTACGGTGCCTTGAACAACATATTCGCCTAACCCCCAAGCGCCTTCAATCAAAATATTTTTGTCGTCGCCGGTAGCAACGTTAACGGTGAACATAACGCCTGCTGCTTTGGAGAATACCATCATTTGTACTGCAGCAGAAAGAGCTACATCCAAATGGTCAAAACCTTGTTTTTCGCGATAGTAAACAGCGCGGTCAGTAAAACAGGAAGCATAGCATTCCTTAACCTTAGCTACGATAGTAGCAGCGCCCTTAACATTCAAATAAGTATCCTGCTGCCCTGCAAAACTTGCGTCCGGCAAATCTTCGGCCGTAGCGCTGGAGCGTACAGCAACGAAAGGATCAGCTTGGCCAACTTTTTTGCCCAGCTCTTCATAAGCAGCAGCAATCAGCTCTTGCAAATCCTGCGGCATTTCTTTATCCATAATTGCCTGACGGATTTTAGCGCAAACCTCGCGCAGTTGAGCGCTGTTATCAACATCTAAGCCTGCAATGAGATTTTTAATTTCGTCATACAAGCCGGTTTTCTCAAAGAAATATCTGTAAGCGCAGGCCGTGGTTGCAAAGCCATAAGGTACAGGCACATCCACATGAGAAGTCAACTCACCCAAGGAAGAGGATTTGCCGCCGGCAATCGCTACATCCTTTCTCTCCAATTGGTCAAACCACAGCAAAAATGCTTTTTCTTTTTCCATGATTTTTTAGCTCCTTTGAAAATACTATACTTAATACAAAGAACAACTTTAATATAGTGTATACTATATCACATTTATCAAGCATATTCAAGAGTAAAAGAAATTTTTTTTGAAGGAAGAGAATTTTTTGATTTCATCTCCCCCTCTTTCCACCGCCAGCAAAACATGCTAAAATTATCATATAAATTATAGCCACTACGAAAGGAGCTCAAACATTGTTTATATATCATTTACCGCAAATTTTTTCTAGCATTCCTCTGCGTTTAGATGACGGTCACGGAGATTATAACCGCAGCTATGAGCGCAGTGACGACGATTTTGATTACGCCGATTATTCTACCGACCACCGCGATAATAACTTTCGTAATTACGAAAAAAAACGCCGTAAAACAAAAAAAGAAATCATTGACGATTTACTCAAAAGATGGGACTAAGACGCAAAAAACTCCTGAGATTTTACTATAACAAAAATCCCAGGAGTTTTTTTATAAATTGTCTATGCTATTATTTTTCCTGCCACTGCTGTAAAGCCAGCTTGTCAAGCTTGCCGCTTTCGTTACGCGGCAATTCTTTAAGAAAAACGAACTGCTTTGGCAGTTCATAATCCTCAAGTTGTTCCCGCAGCATTTTTATCATATCCTGCTTGCTATATTCTTTTGCTGCCGCTACAAAAGCAACCAACACATCTACGTCACCAATATGCTTGCTTAACACAGCAGCTTCCACAACCTGCGGCAAGTCAGTAATAACGGCAGCAACCTTTACTGTACTCACCTTACGGCCGTTGACATTGCAAATATCATCCGTGCGTCCCAAAAAGTGCAGCCTGCCCTGCGCATCCAAGCGGCCTCTATCCTTGAGCGAAAAAGGCACCTTTATTTGCTCCACATGATAAGGCGTGTCAATAAATATTTCTTCATTAGATATGCTAATATTCACGCCCTTAAAGGGTCTGCCAATTAAGGTGCGGTCGTCGGTCATTTCCTTATCCTTGATATAGGTTATATAATTAAGCTCGCTGGCGCCATAGTACAGCGTTATCTGCGTTTGCGGAAAAACTGCCAGCAGCTTATCCGCTTCCTGCCGCCCCATGGACTGGGAGCCGCTGATAATGCTGCGAACAGTATTATTGGGCTGCTTCATAAATTTAGGCAGCAGCAATAATTTAGAAGGAATTAAGTAAATAGTATTGACATCATATTGCCGTATCAGCTCCAGCCAATGCTTAGGCCGAAATTTTTCCGTAACAATCAATGTGCCGCCAGCAGCTAAAACGCCCATATAAATATTCAAATTACCGGTAAAAGCCAAGCTTCCCTGACAAAAAATTATTGTCTTTTTATCCACGCCAAAAACGCGGTTCTGCTCCGGAAAAAAGTCTGCCCAGCTATGATAATTACGCCACAGCAGCTTGCTTTTCCCTGTGCTGCCGCTGGTCATCACCCCCATGCAGGCGTTTTGGGGAATATTTTTTACGACAAACTGCTGATTTTTGCTAAGTTCTGTAGCGATAATCGGACGAGTTTTTGTGCCGCTGTATGCAAGAAAATTTATCAACTGCTGAGCGATGCTTTCCGCATGGATAAAAATTGCAGGCTCGCGCAGCTCGTTTTCTTGGCGCAGCTTAGACGCTGCTTCCGCCAGCTGTCCGTAGGTATAGCTGCAATCATCGTCAACCAACGCCAATTTATCCTGCGGCTTACCGGCAATCAGCGCCAAATAATCCGCAAAATCCTGATAATTTTGTGCCGCTTCCGCTGCCATCACTGCGCCATCCTTTCCAACAGCAAAGCCGTACCAACTCCTCCGGCAGCCGCCACGCTGGCGCAGCCAAAACGTCCGCCGCGCTGCCGCAAGGCTTCCAATAAATGCAGCGTAATAATGCAGCCGGACGCTCCGTAGGGATGACCATAGGCCAAAGCGCCGCCAAAAATATTATATTTATCTATGCTTTGCTTAAAGGTGCGCGCAAAAAGCACGTCAATCACGGCAAAGGCCTCGTTGATTTCAAAATCCGCAATATCCTGTTCCTTCAAATTATATTTTTGCAAAAGCTTTTCCAACGCCAAAATAGCAGTGCGCGGACTTGCCAACGGGTCGCCGCCGCAGGCAGCAGCCCCAATTACCTTGGCCTGAGCCTGCAAATTATGCTCCTCAAGATATTTTTTGGAACACAATACTACAAAAGCCGCGCCGTCGTTAATCAGGCAGGAATTGGCCGCCGTGATAAATCTTCCTTGAGGCAAAACCTTGGGCAGTCTGTCCAAAAGCTTTTGACTCATGCGCGGACGGATGCCTTCATCCAGATAAGCGTCAAAAACAGGCGCAATAATATTTTGCAAAGCGCAGGTTTCCCTAGCCTGCACAGCCAATTGATGACTGCGCAGCACCCACTTATCCAATTCCTCTTTAGTTACCTTTTCCCGCTGGCACGCCAGCTCTGCGCCTTCCAGCATCACCGTTTCTCGATGAATTTCCGGCATAAATTTTGCTACGCTATACCATTCTTCTCCCTGATAATCGGGATGGTTGACATTATAAGCGCGCCGCGGCTGCGTAGAGCTGCTTTCAAAACCGCCTGCAATAATGCAGTCTGCTTCGCCGCAGGCAATTTTCGCCGCCGCCACCGCAATAGCCTCCAGACCGCTGCCGCACTGCACATCAATAGTAAAGGCAGGAACCGTGTTGGCCACTCCGGCCTCCAAAGCCATCAGACGCGTAATATTACCGCCCGCGCCCACGCCGTTGCCGCCGATAATATAATCGGGCGCTGCAATTTGATATTTTCCTATGACCTGACGCATCACCGCCGCTCCCAGCTTTTCGGCAGGAACGTGGCGATACATACCGTTGACCACGCCTACATAGCTGCGCAGTCCGCCTAAAATATATGCGTTTTTCATAATTTCACCTTAAAAAATATATAACAAACCCGCATCGGCAATTTAAAAGCGATGCGGGATTTTTTATTGATGATCAAAAATTCTATGAATGGGTCCAGCCAAAAAGGCTGCGGCCGCGCATTTTACAATATCCAGCGGAATAAAGGGCAAAACGCCGGTATAAAAGGCCTTATCCCACGGCATACCCGTAACCAGCTTGAGCTGTACATAACCAAAAAGATAGATGATGGGAATACCAACTACACAACCCAAAAGTGCATAACGTTTAAAATTATATTTTTCACCGCGAGTAGCGGCCAAAAATACTACGGTAAACAAAAAGCCGATAATGTAGCCGCCCGTAGGCCCAAAAAGCTTGCCCGGGCCTGCGGTACCGCCTGTAAAAACCGGCACACCGGCTAAGCCTACTAAAATATACACCAGCATCGTCATAAAGCCCTGCTTGACGTTCAACACATAGCCTGTCAAATTAACAATCAGCGTCTGCAAAGCTATGGGAGAAAGGGAAAATGGCAGAGGAATAATAATATACGCAGAAACGCAGTTCATGGCAACCATCAGAGCCATTTTGGTCATTTCAGCAGTTTTATTTATATTTGCAGTATTTGTTTTCATCAAAAGCACCAGCCTTATTTATATTTTGACACTAAAAACCTTAGAGCTTTTCACATAACCATGCAGCTCATTTTCACTGCAGTAAACGGAAAGCTCGTCGCCTGCATACACAGGAGCCAAAAAGCTTATGCGCCAGTCCAGCTCCTTAAGCTGCAATGCTTTTTGCAGCCACGCAGCCATGCACAAGCCGGGAATCACAGGATGCTTTCCCTGATGAATAATATTTTCGTCACCTGTGAACGCAACGTAATCCCTTACTTCCTGCACGGAAAAGCTGTATTTTACCAGCAGTTCTCCTTGCGGTTCGCTTATTGCTTTGGTTTTAGCGCCAATTTTATTTTTTGGCAACACCAAAAAAACCCGCAGCTCTTTAGCTGTACTTCCATCTGCTGTAGTACCCAGCACCTGCATAATACATTTACGCTGTTTTTCTAACAGGATATTATTTTCCAGCTGCTGCGCCTGACCATGAATATGCGCTTCTGCGCCAGCCAAAACCCAGCCGCCAAAAAATTTACTGTCACTGTCTGCAAGCTTATGTGCAAGCTCTAACATTTTCAACACCCTTTCATGTAGGATATTATAATGCAAAGCGTCCGTTTAGTCAACCTTTTATATGATTAACGTTAACATTAATTTAAGATAACCAAAAAGCAGTGCGCACGTTTCTTAAGTAAAAAAATTTAACAAACATTTGTTCCCTGCGCGTTTTGCGATATATAGATAAAAAAGCGCTCTGCCTTATACGACAGAGCGCTTGCAATTAATTTATTATATTAAGCTTTATCGATTAGTAATTGATAACCTTCAGTTCAAAATAGCCTTGGGGATGGTCGCAAACCGGGCATTTTTCAGGTGCTTTTTCAGCAACAACAATTTTGCCGCAGTTAGTGCAAATCCAAACCTTTTTCTCCTCGCGTTTAAATACACGGTCGTTTTCAATATTAGCCAGCAAAGCACGATAACGCTCTTCATGCTCTTTTTCAATCTTGCCAACTTCTTCAAACAATACAGCAAGCTTGTCAAAGCCTTCTTCTTTAGCAGTTTTAGCAAATTCAGCATACATTTCAGTCCACTCGTAATTTTCGCCTGCTGCTGCGTCTTTCAAATTTTCGATAGTGCATGGAACGCTGCCGCCATGCAAAGCCTTGAACCACAGCTTAGCATGCTCTTTTTCATTACCGGAAGTTTCGGTGAAAAATGCGCCGATTTGATTGTAGCCTTCTTTTTTAGCAGCGCTTGCATAATACTGATATTTAGTATGAGCCTGAGATTCGCCTGCAAATGCGGTCATCAAATTTTGTTCAGTCTTGCTGCCTTTTAATTC
Organism: uncultured Phascolarctobacterium sp.; assembly: GCA_905200645.1. GTDB lineage: Bacteria > Bacillota > Negativicutes > Acidaminococcales > Acidaminococcaceae > Phascolarctobacterium_A. Next base: position 37,089 of record CAJKLD010000008.1, read on the forward strand.
CATAATAATTCCTCCTCGTGTCCCCTAAAGGACAAAACTAATTAGTTTTTATCTTCACCCAAAACATCGTCGCTGTCCTGCGCCTTATGCTCCAACTTTTGACATTCGGGGCAAACACCGCTGAACACGATGTCATGGTGATTCATCTTATAACCGGTTACTGCTGCAACCTTTTCGTCCATATCCGGAATATAATCAAAATTTTCTACATTCATAAAAGTACCGCATTCAGTACACTTAATATGATAATGCCTTGCCAGAATATGGTCAAAACGATCTGCGCCGCTGGGCACAGAAACCTTGCTCAAAAGTCCACTTTCCACTAAGCTGTTAAGATTGCGGTATACCGTACCTTTACTAATATCGGGATATTCCATGGTGATGCGGTCGTACACTTCTTCAGCAGTAGGGTGATTTGCTAAAAAACGTACAGCAGCAATAACAAGTTGTCTTTGAATAGTATTTCTTTTAGCCATTGTCATCATCCTTTATCAAAAATTGTTCTCAATTAGAATTATACATTTTATAAAGCTTTTGTCAAGTATTTTTTAGCATAAGCTACACTAAATTCACATATAAAACAGACAGTTTTCAAGAAGTGTTCTTTAACTAATGAATTAGTTCTTAATTTTTTTCTAAAACATTAACAACCGGCTTACAAACAAGAGAACCAGCTTCTTTATAGATATTTTTCTATTTATAAAATTTTAACCGGCAACTGCGTTGTTCTTAATTTTTTATACTCCGCCACTAACCATATTTGACATTAACAATCAAGAAATATATAATTAAAAACGCAGAATCTCTTTTGTATGGAAGGTCATCAATATGTCGCAAATCACTTTAGATAAACTGCCCATTGGGCAGCAAGGAATTATTCAACAAGTAGGCAGCGAAGGTATTTTACGCCGCCGTTTATTAGATATGGGTTTAACTCCCCGCACCAGGGTTTTAGTACGCAAGCGCGCTCCCTTAGGTGACCCGCTGGAAATTTATCTACGCGGCTACGAGCTGACGCTGCGCGCTTCCGAGGCCAGTGAAATTACCATTTTAGTGGAGGCAGAAGAAAAATGAAGCTGCACTTTGCTCTTGTAGGCAACAAAAATTGCGGTAAAAGCACTCTTTTCAATTATCTAACCGGCAGCAATCAGCATGTAGGAAATTTTCCCGGCGTTACCGTGCAGAAAAAGGAAGGCTCTTTGCTGACAAATTCTACCATCAGCGTTATTGATTTGCCAGGCATTTATTCTCTTTCACCTTATACCTCGGAGGAAATTGTTACCCGTGACCTGCTGCTTTATAACAAGCCCAGCGCTATTATCAACGTTATTGACGCTACTAATATTGAGCGCAGCTTGTATTTAACCTTACAACTTATCGAGCTGAATATTCCCATGATTATAGCGCTCAATATGATGGATGAATTAGCTACCTGTGGCGGCAGCATTGATATCAAAGCTATGGAAGAACAGCTCACGATTCCCGTAGTGCCAATTTCTGCCAACAGCGGCGAGGGCGTTGCCGAACTGATTAAACGTACTATTGAAATAGCCGAAAACGTTACCCTGCCTAAGCGTTTAGATTTTTGCTCAGGTCCCGTACATACTGCTATCCACGCCGTAGCACATTTAATAGAAGAAAAGGTGCGCCGGAAAAATCTGCCGCTGCGCTTTACTTCTACCAAGCTTATTGAAGGCGACGAAGAGTTTTTCAGCGAATTACAGCTTTCGGAAAACGAAAAGGATATTGTCGGCCATTTTACGCAGGAAATGGAGCAAGCGCTCAATTCTGACCGCGAAGCTGCCTTGGCAGATATGCGTTACGCTTACATTGAAGAACTGTGCATGTATACGGTGCATAAGCACCAGGACACGGAAGCTCAGCGGCGCTCGGTAAAAATGGATTATTATTTAACGCACAAATATTTAAGTATTCCTATTTTTATCATTATTATCGGTTTAGTTTTTTTTCTTACCTTTGATGTAATCGGCGCTTTTTTAAGCGGAATTCTCGGCGATATCTTAGACGGCATCACTGCCTCTGCCGATAAGGGTTTAACCAATTTCGGCATCAATCCCGCCATGCACTCTCTCATTATTGACGGAATTTTTGCCGGCGTGTGCAGCGTACTTTCCTTTATTCCTACTATCGTCACGCTGTTTTTCTTTTTATCGCTGCTGGAGGACAGCGGCTATATGTCCCGCGTGGCTTTTGTTATGGATAAGCTGCTGCGTAAAATCGGTCTTTCCGGCTCCTCCTTTATTCCGCTCATTATCGGCTTTGGCTGCAGCGTTCCGGCAATTATGGCAGCGCGTACCTTGGCCAGCGAGCGCGACCGTAAAATGACAATTATGCTCACGCCTTTTATGAGCTGCAGCGCTAAGCTTTCAATTTACGGCATTTTTATCGGCGCGTTCTTTCCCGATTCCGGCGCGCTGGTTATGCTTTCTATTTATCTTTTAGGCGTAGTAGTAGCAGTTTTCACCGGCGCTATGCTTAACAGTTTTGTTTTCAGCGGCAAGCCTGTGCCCTTTGTTATGGAGCTGCCCGCCTACCGCATGCCCACAGGCCGCAGCATTTTAATGCACATGTGGGAAAAAGCAGAAGACTTTATTCATAAGGCTTTCACGGTAATTTTTATGGCCAGCATTATTGTTTGGTTCTTGCAAAATTTTAACAGCCAATTTTATATGGTCAACAGCAACGAAAGTATCATTGCCGAAATCGGCAAGCTGACCGCGCCTATTTTTGAGCCGCTGGGCTTTGGCGATTGGCGCATGTCCACAGCGTTGATTACGGGCATTACGGCAAAAGAGGTTGTTATCAGCACTCTATCCGTACTGGCGGTGGACGCCAGCGGCAGCGTAAATCTGCCCAAGCTTTTCTCACCGCTCACGGCCTATACTTTTTTGGTTTTCTGTCTGCTGTATCCGCCCTGCATTGCCTCCTTGGCAACTATGCGCAAGGAATTAAATTCGCGTTGGAGTACCTGCGGCATTATCGCCTACGAGCTGGGCATAGCCTGGATTATGGCGTTCATTGTCCGGCATATCGGTTTGCTGCTTGGCTTTAATTAAAAATCAAAATAGTAAAAGCGAGTTCTGCTACATGCAAAGACTCGCTTTTTATATGCCCAAAAATTTACGCCAGCTGGCGTTTTTATTATTATCGCAGTTGCCGCAGTTATTGCAACGCGGTGGCGCCTGCTCGCCAAAATATTCCAGCAGCACCTTGCGCAGGCAGCCGCTGGTGTTACAATAAAAAATCATCTTGTTCAGCAGCTCCAGCTCGTGTGCCTTCCAAGCCAAATCCGGCTGGTCGTGACCAACGAGATAAGTGTTCACGGCAATATCAGCCTTATTATATAAAAGTAAGCACTCGGACGGCAAGCCGTCGCGTCCGGCGCGGCCGGCCTCCTGATAATAGCTTTCCATATCCTTAGGCATATTGTAATGCACAACGTAACGCACGTCCGCCTTATCGATGCCCATACCAAAAGCGTTGGTCGCCACAATCACCGGCACTTGCCCGCTGACAAAAAAATTTTGATTCTCGCGCCTTTCCTCCGGCGTTAAGCCCGCGTGATAACGCAAAGCCAAATGCCCCTGCCCCAGCAAAAGCTTGGTCACCTGCTCTACTCTTTGTCTGGTAGCACAATAAATAACGCCGCACTGATTTTTATGCTTTGCTAAAAATGCCAGCAGCGAGCGATCCTTATCCTGCGTGCGCTCCACTGCAAAATGCAGATTAGGTCTATCAAATCCGGAAACAACTATTTTGGCTTGAGGAATTTCTAAACGCTCACAAATATCCTGCCGCACGTCAGGCGTTGCCGTAGCCGTAAACGCCGCTAACAAAGGCTTCACAGACAGCTCCTTAATAAATTGAGGAATATTATAATAATCCTTGCGGAAGCTGTGTCCCCATTGAGAAACGCAATGAGCCTCGTCAACAGCCACCATAGTAATATACGCCTGCCGGGCAAAGCGCAGAAACTGCGGATTCAGCAGCCGTTCCGGCGCAACATATAAAAATTTGCACTGCTTATTGAGCGCAGCATGCAAAACTCTGCCGTACTCGTTGTTCGTCATACTGCTGTCCAAATATGCAGCCGGTATGCCGCGCGCGGTCAAAGCCTCCGCTTGGTCCTTCATCAGCGAAATTAAAGGAGAAATTACTAAGGTTACGCCCTTTAGCAGCAGCGACGGCAGCTGAAAGCAAATACTTTTGCCCGCGCCTGTTGGCAATACTGCCAATACCGGCTCGCCATGTAAAATTTCGCTGATAATTTCTTCTTGCCCCTGACGGAAACTATCATAGCCATAAAAATGTTTAAGCGCTCGGTGCAGAAAAGCGCTGTCAATAACCCTTGTCATTTTTTACACAGGCACACGCCCATGCGCCCCGTTTTGCCATTTTCCGCTCTGTACGAACAGAAAAGCTCGTGATTATGCGCAGTACAAATTTGGGCTACCGCAATATTTTCTGCACGAATACCTGCTTGTTCTAAAACACAGCGGTTATAGCCCCACAAATCCAGCAGATAATGACCTTTGCTTTGCGCAACAGGCGCAAAAAAATTAGTATATACGCCAAAAATTCCCTGCTCTTTTTCCTTGGCTACCGCATGCTCGCGCACAAAATCATCCACTTCATAGCAGCAAGCGCCAATGGATGGAGCAATAGCTGCCAAAATATTCTGCGGCTGAGCGCCAAAATTTTCTGCCATAGCCTGCACAGTTTTCGCCGCAATACCGGCCAGCGTTCCGCGCCAGCCTGCGTGCGCCAAGCCGATAGCTCCGCTTACGGGGTCAGCCAAAAGCACCGGCGTACAATCGGCATAAAATAAAAGCAAAGGCACATTGGTAAGCGTTGTTACTAACGCGTCAGTTGCGGCAATAGTGTTGGCAAAATCCAGCGCGCCGGCGCCAACTAAAGCTTCATCAACCACCGCTACGCGACTGCCGTGCACCTGCTGACAGGTAGTAAATTTGTTTGCGTCCACACCTAAGACTTTAGCAAAGCGCCGGCGGTTATGCAGGACCAGCTTTTGCTCGTCGCCTACATGCAGCGCCAAATTTAACGTGTTAGGCACAACGGCGCTTTCCCCATGCAGACGGCAGCTGCAGCCGTTGATAAAGCCTGCTCCGCTAAGCAACGGAAAGCTGCCAAACCATAAATTATTTTTTTGCGTAATAATAAAAGAATTATTCATAGTAATTATTTTTGACAAATACCGCAGCGCTTGCAATTATCAAAGCACATCGGCGTAAACTTGCCTTCGCGGCTGCGCTCCAATTCTTTTTTGAGATACTCCATAGTAACGCCCATATCAAGATGCTGCCACGGCAAGGGCTGCCCAATATCCAGCTCTCTCTCCGCCATTTTCTCTGCATCTAAGCCATGCTTTTTCAGCACCGTTTTAAAATTTTCACCGGCAGAATGAGCTTCCAACAGCATCTCGCCCACGCGGCGGTCGCCTCGCGCCAACACTGCTTGAATGACTGTTTCCTTTAAGGATTCAGTTATCAATTTTATATGCCTGCTTTTTTTCAGTCCGTCAGTAAGCATTTTGAAGCGTTTTTTCAGTGTGCGTACATTGCACAGCGGCGCCCATTGATACGGCGTAAAAGGCTTCGGCACAAAACCGTTCACGCTGATAATCAGCTCGCCCTTGTTGCCTAATGCGTCCATTTTTGCGCGAATACGCAAAATCATCTGCACAGTTTCTTCGATATCAATATCTTCTTCTCCCGGCAGACCAATCATATAATACAATTTTATGTGACGCATGCCCGCCACTGCCGCCAGCTCAATGGAATTATAAACATGCTGCTCCGTAATTCCCTTGTTAATTGCCGCGCGGAGCCGCTCGCTGCCCGCCTCCGGCGCAACGGTCATGGTGCGCAGGCCGCTGGCAGCCAAAGCATCAGCCAATTGCTGCGTGAGCATATCCGCACGCATACTGGCAACGCTGAAAGGAATTTTGTTTTCGTTTAAATAGGCTGTAAGCTCTGCCATCTGCGGATGGTCACTGACAGCTGCGCCCATTAAGCCAACCTTTTTCGTGCGCGACGGCCGCTTAGCAATATCTGCCAAAATATTTTCCAGCTTGCGCGGACGAGGCTTGCGGAAACAGTAACCAGCCATGCAAAAACGGCAGTGCCGTCCACAGCCGCGGGCTACCTCCACAATATACATATCCTCAAATTCCGTACCGCCGGTTAAAATCTGCGTTGTATGAGGATAATTATCAATCTCCCGCACCCATTGACGCCGGATAACTGCAGGAGCATAGCTGTCTTTTTTTACCTTTAAAGCAACAAATTGGCCGTCGTTGTCATATTCTGCTTCATAAAAGGCAGGCACATAAACGCCGGCTAGCTGCGCCAAATTTTCCAAAGTCTTGCTTTTGCTTTCTCCGGCATAAATAGTATCTAAAATTTTTTGTACCGTTTCCTCGCCCTCGCCAATAACAAAAGCATCTGCCACCTGCGCCAAAGGCTCGGGATTAAAGGTAGCACACGGGCCGCCCACAATAACCAGCGGCTCCTTGTCGTTGCGCTCGGACGCTCGCAGCTTAATATTGCCTAAATCCAGCACCGTCAATAAATTTTCGTAATCCATTTCAAAGGACAGCATCACAAAAATAACGGCAAAATCGGCTAAAGGTCTGCCGGTTTCAATACTCAATAAGGGCGTTCTGCTTTTAGTATACTCCTGCTGCATTTGCTTATCAGGCAAAAAGAAACGCTCGCAGGCGCTGTCCCCGCGCGTGTTAATCATCTGATATAAAATATGCAGTCCTAAATTAGACATACCCAAATGATAAAGATTGGGATAAACAAAAGCCACCGGATGACGGAGTCCGGGTGGATAAACACGAGCTCCCTCCTCTGCAGTTCTAATAGTTTGTAAATAATTTTTTATTTTCCAGGACAAAGCTTCTACCTCTCAAATTCAGCTTATTTCCCTAATTTTTTCTCAAACAAATTAACAATAGTTTTCAACACCTTTAAACGCGCGTAATACTTATTGTTGCCTTCTACTACCGTCCACGGCGCGTACGAGGTATCGGTGCGCACCAGCATTTCGTTAACTGCCGCTTCATAAGCGTCCCATTTTTCACGATTGCGCCAATCCTCATCCGTAATTTTCCATTGCTTCATAGGATCGTTCTGACGGTCGGTAAAACGACGCAGCTGCTCGTCCTTGTCAATTTGCAGCCAAAATTTGGCAATAGCAAAGCCATGCTCCGCCCATTGCTGTTCCATATCTTTAATTTCGTCATAAGCACGCTGCCATTCATAATCCTTAGCAAAGCCTTCGATACGCTCTACCATCACGCGGCCATACCAAGTGCGGTCAAAAATAGCAATGTTACCTGGCGATGGCAGATGTACCCAAAAACGCCACAAATAATGAAACTGCCGTTCCACCACATTAGGCGCAGAAACAGGCTGCACGCTAAAGCCCAACGGGTCCAGCGCAGCAGTCAAACGGCGGATTGCGCCGCCCTTGCCCGCAGCATCCCAGCCTTCAAAGCAGATAACCGTAGAAATTTGTGCCTTAAACATTTCAATCTGGAGCTGCTTCAAACGTTTTTGATATTTATCCAGTTCTTTTTTATATTCTTCTCTCGTCAATTCCTGCGTAGCATTTATTTTGCCTAACACGTCGTACATATTGTTGGGACGTACCACAGCAGCAGGCGCAACCACAGGAGTTTTCACAGCATTTTCCACTGTTTCTACAATAGAGCTGATAATTTCTATCTCTGCGCTGCGTCTGTCATCGGCGGCAATTAAATGCCAAGGAGCATTTACCTTATCGGTAGCTTCCAGCATTTTTTCATAACGCTCAAAATATTCTTCGTAATGCTCGCTTTCGTCAATAGCCGGGCTTACATCGCGCCAAGCCTTGCCCAAGGTTTTGGCGTTCTTTTCGATATTTTCTTTTTGTTTGTCTTTAGATAAATGAAGGAAAAATTTTAGGATAATGTAATTATCATCAGTAAGCATTTTTTCAAACTGATTAATATGGTCGTAGGAAATATTTTGGCTGTATTTATAGTCGTTATTCTTGTCGTTTTGTTCATTGGCATTTTTTAAATAATACCAACTACGGTGATACACAACGATATTTCCTAAAGCAGGCAAATGCTTCCAAAAAAAAGTGAAAAACGGCTGCTTATACTCTGCTTCGCCCATACGCACAGTAGAATACACATCAAAGCCGCGCGCGTCCATCTGCTGCATCATGGTGTTGATAATGGCGCTGCGGCGGGCACCGCGCCAGCCTTCAAACACAATGATAATCGGCTTTTTGGCTTCGCGGGCCAAACGCTGCACCTGACCTAAACGCTCGCCCAGCTCATCCATTACCCTGCCATAATCACTTTTGGATAACTTTTTCTGCAAATCCAATTTTTCCAACATACTTACACCATCTCCTTATTTATCCTTCCCCTAATCCACCAAAACCCTAGCCTATTTCTTCACTACTATAAGGCTTTATACTGCGCGGCTTATCCAGCACCTGAGACATAATAAAACCGTTTACCAAAGCGGAATGCTTTAATTTCAGCTTAATTTTAGGCTGCTCCTGATTTTTAGCAAATTTTACGCTGCAAGCCGCCACTTCTTCATTAAATTTAGCTTCATCATAACCATAATCGCTTTTAGGGTCGCGGTACAGCTTGTTTTTATCGTGCACAAAGCTTTCATTATCGCGATGAATACGCCCTTTACCTTCATGCTGCGGCTCCCCGTCATAATGAATACGCTGCTTATCCCTGCGCTCCGGCTGCTTCGTTTCGTAATTTACAAGTACAGCATCGTTCTCTTCTGCCGGCGGCAAGGATTTTTTTCTTTTTCGCAGCCGCCTTTCAAAATCTGCCGCTACATCCGGCTTATTAGAGCTTGCAGTTTCAGCTTCAACAGTTTCTTGCTGCTCCTGCTGCATATCCGGCTCTGCTTCCGGAAAATTTGTATTATCATCATTAGGCACACGCCGTCTTTTTTTGCTTAACAAAACATCTAGGATGCCGCGTACCAGCATAAAAAAGATAAGCATTGGCACCAAATTATCCAATAAATCAAACATAATCCAACCTCTTATTTACCGTTGGTTTTTTCTGCTCCTTCAACTGCTTCCGGACTGACCTCGGCAATGGTGCGGCGCATTTGCGTATCGGCCTGAATATTATTCAAACGATAATAATCCATAACGCCTAAACGTCCGCTCTCTAAAGCAGCCGCCATAGCCGCGGGAACCTTAGCCTGCGCTTCTACTACCTTAGCCTGCATTTCCTGCGTGTAAGCCTTCATTTCCTGCTCTTTAGCAACTGCCATGGCACGGCGTTCTTCGGCGCGCGCCTGAGCAATGCGCTTATCAGCCTCAGCTTGGTCAGTCATCAAAGCTGCGCCAATGTTACGTCCAACATCTACGTCCGCAATATCAATGGACAAAATTTCAAAAGCAGTACCTGCGTCAAGGCCCTTATCTAAAACAGTTTTAGAAATAAAATCAGGATTTTCCAATACCTTACTGTGATCGTCACTGGAACCGACATTAGTAACGATACCTTCGCCAACGCGGGCAATAATCGTCGCTTCACCTGCGCCGCCTACTAAACGGTCAATATTAGCGCGCACGGTTACGCGCGCCTTTACCTTTAATTCAATACCGTCTTTCGCCACTGCGCTGACTACGGGAGTTTCAATAACTTCGGGATTAACGCTCATCTGCACTGCTTCCAACACATTACGGCCTGCCAAATCAATGGCGCAGCCGCGCTCAAAGCTCAAATCAATCTGCGCTCTGTGAGCGGCAATTAACGCATCAATAACGCGGTCAACGTTACCACCGGCCAAATAATGAGCTTCCAACTGATTTACGTTCACATCCAAGCCAGCTTTATTAGCCTTAATCAAAGGCAGCACAATTTGCGAAGCAGGCACACGGCGCAGGCGCATACCAATTAAATTAAAAATGCCTACGTTAACGCCGGCCGCAATAGCGCTAATCCAAAGTCCCAAGGGTACAAAATTCAAGAAAATGGCAATGCCCGCGATAACTAACACAAACATAATGCCGCTGCCAAAAATAAAATTAAATAAAAAATCCATGCTTTCACTCCTTTAATACATCTACAAAAATTTTACTGCCTTCTACCTTAACTACCTGCACCGGGCTGTCCTTAGTAACAAAATCGCCCAAACTGCTTACATCGTAACGCCTGCCTTCCAGCAGAATTGTTCCGGCAGGACGCAAGGTAGTCAGCGCTATGCCGCGTTTGCCTGACAGTGCAGATAAATTTTCGCTGCCGGTATAGCCGTCGCTGTTTTTTTGCTTATCCCACAGCACAAAAGGATTCCATTTGCTTTCTCTTGGCAGATAGAAGCACAAAAAGCCAATGCACAGCGCCGCCAGTAAATAAACGCCTAAAATAACCAGCAGAGCAGGCATCCCGCCGCCCAGCAAATAATAGCTTCCGCCGCTGAAGCACAGCAGGCTGGCGATACCAAAAAGGCCAAGGCCGGGCACTGCCAGCTCCACCGCCATTAAAATAACGCCGGCAATAAAAAGATAATATTCTATAGGCATAGCATACCTCCTCTATTAAATATTGATATATTCTACTAAGCTCTGCTTTCGCGTTCACTATCGCTCCGCAATCGCTAAGCATTTACATTATACCATGTTTTGGCTTGCCTCCGCCATCTTTCAGCAGTAAATACTGTATTTTATAACAGATTTTTTACAACCTTTTAAAAATAAAATAACCGCGTCGGACTTCTCCAACGCGGTTATCATAATTATTTGAGTAAATCACGAACGATAGCATTTATGCGTTTGCCATCTGCACGGCCTTTAGTTTTGGCCATAACAGCCGGCATAACCTTACCCATATCCTTAGGACTTGTAGCGCCGACAGCGGCAATTACTTCTGCTATGATGGCTTTCAGTTCGTCATCACCGAGAGCTTCAGGAAGATATTTTTTTAAAATAACAATTTCTTCCTTCGCTTGGGCAACCAACTCATCGCGACCGGCCTTTTGGAATTCTTCCAAAGAATCCTGACGCATTTTGACCTCTTTCATCAAGACTGCCAGAACCTCGTCATCTGTAAGTTCCTTTTTGTCATTGATTTCAACATTCTTAATATTAGCACGCACCATGCGTATGACGGACAAGCGCAACTTACCGGCTTCTCTGTCCTTCATAGCCTGCTTCATATCAGCAGTTAATTGGTCTTTTATAGACATACAGCCCGCCTCCAATTATCTGGTTTTACGTTTTCTGGCTGCTTCGGATTTTTTCTTACGGGCAACGCTGGGTTTTTCATAATGCTCGCGTTTTCTTACCTCAGAAAGAATGCCTGCCTTTTGGGTTGCTCTTTTAAATCTGCGCAATGCGCTGTCTAAAGTTTCATTCTTGCCAACTTTAATTTCTGCCATCTGTTCTCCCTCCCTCCACACACTTAGGGAAGTGTATCTGCAAATTAAGTTTTTAAATGTTACCACCTAAAAACACTTACTTACCTATTATACAAGAGAAAGCAACATTTGTCAAGATTTTCAGCAGGGAGGCCAGCCTAATACTTTGCCGCCAATTAAATGAATATGCAGATGTTTAACGGTTTGGCCGCCGTCGTCGCCGGTATTGATAACAATACGGAAACCTTTTTCAGCGATACCGGTTTTTTCGGCAATCATTTTTACTTTGCCAAGCATATAAGCAAGCAATTCAGCATCAGCAGTTGTAACATCGCGAGTGTGTTCCTTAGGCAGTAGCAGTACATGAACGGGAGCAGCCGGAGCTACGTCATTAATCGCAATCATTTTGTCATCCTCATATACTTTGGCAGAAGGAATATCACCCTTAATAATTTTGCAAAAAATGCAATCTTCAGCCATTATTATCCCTCCTTCTTATTTTTTAATTTTACTTTAAATCGCAAAACTTTACTTCAAAGCTTACTTAATATTATAGCACAATTTGAAGCAGACTGACACAAAAGTCACTCTCTTTTTACAAAAGCTCGCCGGTCAGCCAATCTTCCTGCACGCCAATAATTTTAACCTTGCAAATTGCTCCGGCTAATGCAGGCGTACCGCCAACAATAACACGCAGATAAGGTCCACATAAACCTTCCATGTGCTCGCCGTCTACAGGCTGCTCAAACAGCACCTCTTCTGTTTTGCCAACCATAGACAAAAGCATTTGCCGGTGCAGCTTTTCGTCCAGCTGCGCCAAGCGGGCAGCGCGCTCTGCTTTTATATTTTCCTCTACCTGATTAGGCATAGCTTCCGCAGGCGTCCCCTTGCGTTTGGAATAAGGGAAAATGTGCATTTTAGCAAAGCCGCATTCTTCGGCAAAGCGCAAGGTCGTCGCAAAATCTTCCTCGGTTTCTCCGGGAAAGCCTACGATAATATCCGTAGTTATAGCCACATCCGGCACCTGACGGCGAATATCTGCCAGCAAATTTTTAAAACGCACTGTATCGTATGGTCGGTGCATGGACTGCAAAATTTTATCACAACCGCTTTGCAGGGGCAGATGCAGATGCTTACACAAACGCGGCTCCTGCGCCATAAGCTGCAAAAGACGCGGCTCCACCTCCACAGATTCCAGGCTGCCTAAACGCAGACGGCGCACGCCCTCTACACTTAAAGCTGCCTGCACTGCGTCATACAAGGTAATGTGCTTGCCTTCTTTCGCAAGCTCCTTGCCGTAACAGCCCAAATGAATACCAATGAGCACAACCTCTTTATAGCCTGCTGCCACCAGCTTTTTTATTTCCGTGCGAATACTCGCCAGGCTGCGACTGCGCAGCGGGCCTCTGGCATAAGGAATAATGCAGTACGTGCAGTATTGATTACAGCCCTCTTGAATTTTTAAAAACGCGCGCGTTTTATCAGTTTCCGTACCTACGCCCAGTTCTTCAAATTGCGTGTCGACAGTCATCTTCTGCACGTTGTCTAAAATTTCATTCTGCTTCTGCGCCAACGCCTGCTCCACCAGCTCCACAATGCGTCCACGCTCTTGGTTTCCGATAATTACATCCACGCCTTCAATAGCGCGCACCTCTTCCGGTGCTGTCTGCGGATAGCAGCCTGTAACAACAGTTAAGGACAAAGGATGGCGGCGCACGACGCGATTGATAATCTGGCGCGATTTACGCTGTCCCGTGTTTGTCACCACGCAGGTGTTGATTAAATACACATCTGCCTGACCGGCAAAATCTACTATCTCGTAACCTGCCTGACGAAAAATTTCTTCCATGCTAGCCGTATCCGCCTGATTTACCTTGCAGCCCAAGGTATAAAAAGCAATTTTTCTCATCTATTGTTAATCTCCTAAATCTCCTGTTTCATAAAAAATCGCGCTGATAGCTACCAAGCCTGCCGTTTCTGCCCGCAGAATGCGTCTGCCCAAGCTGACAGGAACTGCTCCGGCGGCTTTGGCAAGCTCCAATTCATGCTCGCTGATGCCGCCCTCCGGGCCGATAATTAACAGCAGCTTTTGTATGTCGCCAGCCTCTGCCGCCTGCAAAGCAGCTTTCAAACTTATCTTATCCTCACATTCGTAAGCGATAATTTTGGTCTGAAAATTATTGTCAGCCAGCATTTGCGCCATAGATTGCACTGGCTGTACCTGCGGAATAATATCACGCTTGCTTTGCTTGGCAGCGCTTTCGGCAATTTTCTGCCAACGCTCTACTTTTTTCGCAGCCTTGGCGCCCTCTAAACGCACTACGGAATGCTCCATAGCCACAGGAACGACGCTGTATGCGCCCATTTCCACAGCCTTTTGCACAATAAAATCCATTTTTTCACCCTTGGTTAAGCCCTGCGCCAGCACCAGCTTCACCTGCGGCTCATGGCTTTCTGCCAATTTTTCTAAGCATCGCACATAAACGCGCTCTCTGTCAATTGACGCAATTTCCGCCACGGCGCTGACACCGTCGTCGCTGACAATTTGCAGCTTTTCCCGCGGCTGCATACGCAACACCTTACTGATATGCCACGCGTCCACGCCTTCAATATACATTTCCTCGCTATAAAGTTGAGGAATAAAAAATCTGTGCATAATTACTCCTGCTATACTAAAACTAACTTACGACTTAACAAACTGCATGACAACCCAGCCGCCGCGACGGTCAACTGCGTCCAGCTTTAAGCCCTGATTTTGAGCCGCCGCTTCGACATCAGCCATGCGCTCTTCAATAATGCCGCTGGCTAAAAATACGCCGTCGTCCTTGAGCTTGACAGGAATATCCGGCAGCAGCATAATAATAATATCAGCAATAATGTTGGCTATAATCACGTCAGCCTGACCCTCGGTACCGTGCAGCAAATCGCCCTCGCGGACTTCAATTTTGTCGCTCAAATGATTATTAGCTACGTTTTCTTTTGCTACGCGCACTGCTACGCCGTCAATATCTACGGCCTTAACTTCTTTGGCACCGCACAAGGCTGCGGCAATAGCCAAAATACCGCTGCCGGTGCCTACGTCAAATACAGTCGCTTCGTCGTGCATAATTTTTTCTAAGCGCTCCATCATCATATTGGTAGTGTGATGAGTGCCGGTGCCAAACGCCATGCCCGGATCAATTTCAATAACGTGCTCGCCATTTTTGGCAGCATATTCCTCCCAGCTGGGCTTAATCACCAAGGATTTGCCCACGTGCGTCACATGAAAATACTGTTTCCATTCGTTGGCCCAATCCTGCTCGGACACCTTGCGAAAGCGGGTATTGCCAAAGCGGTATTTACCGATACGCTCCTCCACCGCCTGCAATTCTGTCTCAATTTGCGCCAAACGTCCGTCCAACTTTTCATCATCAGCGTAATAACCGCTGACGGTAACAATTTCTGTGTTTTCCTGCTCGGGAATATCGCACAACTCCCAAGTGCCGCTGTTGCGCAAATCATTTATCAGCCGCGGGTCCTCAATGGCCACGCCCTTAGACCCGGCCTCCGTCAAAATTTCGGAAACCGCCTCCACCGCTTCGTGAGTTACTGCAACATTTACTTCTATCCAATTATCCATAGCCGTTTTATAAGCTCCCTTCATTATTCATACAGAAAGATTTTATTTTCTTATTATACACTATTATCCGCTAAAATGTATAGCTTTCAAGGGAAAATCCCGCGCTTACTCTTGACGATACAAAAAATAAATTTTATACTTTATTTATATAAAATACGCTGCAGCGACGTTATTTTTTGGCAACAAAAAGCGCTTGGCGATAAAATTTATTATTTTTTAATTGTAAAATAAGGGAAAAAAGGAAGTGCTTCCATGCTCACACTCGACAAAATTTATCATGCGTCCTTCGTTTTAAAAAGCGTAGCCCGCAAAACTGACCTTATTGCCGCACCAAATTTAGGCAAGGGTCTGGATCTGTATTTAAAGACAGAAAATTTACAGGTAACAGGCAGTTTTAAAGTTCGCGGCGCATATTATAAAATCAGCCAGCTTACTCCTGAAGAAGCCGCTAAAGGCGTTATCGCCTGCAGCGCCGGTAATCACGCGCAGGGCGTAGCTTTAGCTGCTACCCGCATGGGTATTAAAAGCGTTATTTGTATGCCCGACGGCGCGCCCATTATGAAGGTAGAAAACACAAAAAATCTTGGCGCGCAGGTAGAGCTTGTGCCCGGCGCTTATGACGAAGCTCACGACCGCGCCGTGCAGCTGCAAGCCGAAACCGGCATGACCTTTATTCATCCTTACGACGATGAACTTGTTATAGCCGGCCAAGGCAGCATAGGCTTAGAAATTCTTGACCAGCTACCGGATGTAGAAGCAGTTATTATTCCTATCGGCGGCGGCGGCTTAATCAGCGGCGTAGCCTTCGCTATAAAAAGTCTGCGTCCCGAGGTAAAAATCTACGGCGTACAGGCGGCAGGCGCAGCCAGCATGTTCAACGCTTTCCGCGACCACAAATACGAAACCTTGAACAAGGTAAACACCTTCGCCGACGGTATTGCCGTAAAAACTCCCGGCGAAACTACTTTTGACATTATCAGCAAATATGTTGACGATATCGTTACTGTCAGCGAGGATGAAATTGCTACCGCTATTTTAACGCTAATGGAAAAGCAAAAGCTGATTGCCGAGGGTGCAGGCGCAACTCCTGTGGCTGCGGCGCTCTTTAATAAGCTGCCGCTGGCAGGCAAAAAAACTGTCTGCCTAGTTTCCGGCGGCAATATCGACGTCAATATTCTTTCCCGCGTCATCACCCGCGGGCAAATCACCACCGGCCGCAAAGCAGATTTGGTTATCGTGCTGGACGACCGTCCCGGCCAACTGCGTCAGGTCAGCGAAATCGTGAGCAACTGCGGCGCAAACGTGGTAGGCGTGCAGCATAACCGCAGCGACGTTAATATGCCCATTACCGGCTGCTACCTCAAGCTGGAGCTGGAAACCCGCGACCAGGCGCAGATTGACGAAATCAAAACCAAATTACATGAAGCAGGCTTCCAACTGCTCCACGACAAAGCGGTGCATTATTAAGGTTAAAGTGCAAAAAGCTCCCTCTAAAAAGAGGGAGCTTTTTGCATGCGAACATATGCTCCATAGCGCGTTTTATTCTATGAAGAACTATTCATGCGTTTTAAAAAATATAACGGCGATATATTGTCACTCGCTCACCTCGCTTTTTTAACGCCAGCTTCACGCGGAATAATAACGAAGCTGCGGGAAAAATTTGGCTGAAAAATGATTTTCAATGCGTACCCTTGCTTCTATTATTCCATGCGTTTGCTTGCTAAAAGCTCGAATCTTCGCTACGTGATAATATAATCGCTTTGATTTACTTTTGTACTATAAAACTACAATACTACTTTGCGGCAGCCGCCAAAAACCCTGCGTTGCGAGCAAAAATAGTCTTGAACCACGAATACAAAAGCACTAGCCACAATCAAGCATGCCTAACAAATGAACATTAAAAGCCCTTTTGCTAAGCTTTTCAGCACGAAAAGCGAAAAGCTTAGGCATTTCTCGTTTATTTCGTAATCAGCTCAATGAGCTTCAACGTCATTTGGCAGCTTTTTTCCACCGCAGTCATAGGCATAAACTCACAATAGGAATGAAAATTATGGGCGCCGGTAAAATAATTAGGCGTAGGAATTCCTTTGGTAGAAATAAAAGAACCGTCGGTGCCGCCGCGCATAGCAATATCCTTAGGCGTAATGCCTAATTCCTTCATCGCCTCAAAAATATAGTCCACGCAAACGCGGTTATCAGCGTTCAAAGCGTCGGCAATATTGCCGTAAACATCAACTATTTGCAGCTCTACCACGGCCTTGGAATTTTTAGCCTTCACATATTCTACGGCAGCCGCAATAAATTTTTTGCGCGCTTCGTACATAGTCTTACTGTGGTCGCGAATTTTCAAATTCAAAACAGCCTCGGACACATTAGTCTGCATGGATTCTACCCAAATAAAACCTTCAGTTCCCTCTGTATGCTCCGGCGTCTGCATTCTGTCTAAGCAGTTGATAAGGTCGACGCAAACTAAAGTAGGATTAACCAGCGTATTTTTAGCGGACATGGGATGAGCGGTTACGCCTTTTACTTTAATTGTAGCGCTACCTGCGTTAAAAGTTTGGTATACCACCTCGCCCAGCTCGCAGCAGTCAATGGTATAAGCAAAATCCACAGGAAATTTACCGAAATCCATTTTCTTAGAGCCGCGCAGACCAACCTCCTCATCAGGAACAAAAGCCACGTAAATGTCGCCGTGCAAAATCTGCGGATTATTGTGCAAAGTTTCAAGCGCCACCATTAAATTAGCAATAGCAGCCTTGTTATCCGCTCCTAAAACGGAGGTTCCGTCGCCGGTAATCAAATCGCTGCCGATATATTTTTCCAGCTCCGGATGCTCGCTGACCTTAATATAAATTTGCTTCTCCGCATTAAGCAGCACGTCTCCGCCCTGATAATTTTTTACAAATTGCGGATAAACGTCGGCAGAAAGATTTACGTTAACCGTGTCTAAATGCGCTACCCAGCCAACGGCAGGCACCTTGTGATAACCGGCGGGCAGATTAGACGGCAGATGGCCGGTCAGTACGGAATATTCGCTAATTTCTAAATCAACCAAACCCAGCTCTGCCAAATCCTTTTGCAGCAGCTCTGCCAGCTGGCACTGCCCCGGAGTTGACGGAACCACATCTGCGCCTGCAGCACTTTGCGAGCTAATTGCAGCATAGCGCAAAAAACGCTCGGCAAGGCGTTCTTGCATATTACTCATAAAAATTACTTCCTTTCTTATAATAACTAATTATAAAGCTCTACGGAGTATAAATAAAGTATTTCCGCTAAAAACAGCAAAAATATTCCTCTAAAACAACTGCTTTAGAGGAATATCAGCAAATTTTTTACTTAAATTTATTCAGCTTCCGCCGCCTTTTTTACGGCAGCAACCATTTCTTTGCAGTACTCATAAACATATTTAGGCGATTCCTTGCCATATTGCTCTACTAATTTTACAATAGCGCTGCCTACGATAGCGCCGTCGCTTACCTTAGCCATAGCGTAAGCCTGCTCCGGCGTAGCAATACCAAAGCCAACTGCCGTCGGTACATCAGTAACCCTGCGGATTTCTTTGACGATGTTTGCAACATTGGTAGTAATTTCCCCGCGCACGCCGGTAACGCCCATAGAAGAAACAACATAGATATAACCCTCGCCTACGGCAGCAATTTTTTGCACGCGGTCTTTAGAGGTTGGCGCAATTAAAGGAATCAAGGCAATTTTATGAGGCTCGCTGTAAGGACGCATTTCCTCCCGCTCCTCATAAGGAATATCCGGAATAATAACGCCGTCTACGCCGGTTTCTTCACAGCGGGTAAAAAACTTTTCGGCGCCATAAGTATAAACAGGATTGGCATAGGTAAGAAAAACCAGCGGCACCTGCGTTTCCTTGCGCAGTTCTGCTACCAACGCAAAAATTTTATCGGTAGTAGTGCCTGCGTCCAAAGCGCGTTTATCGGCCCGCTGAATCACCGGACCCTCGGCCGCAGGATCAGAAAAAGGAATACCAAATTCTACAAGCCCAACACCGGCTTTTACCATAGCTAATACTAATTCTTTAGTTGTAGCAAGATCCGGATCGCCGGCAGTAACGAAACCAATAAAAAGCTTTTTATTTTTTTTGAATGCATCCTGAATTTTATTCATGTAAATCAACCCCCATATAACGCGCGATGGCAGCAACATCCTTGTCGCCGCGTCCGGAAATATTTATAACGATAATTTTATCCTTAGCCATAGTCGGCGCCAGCTTCATCGCATAGGCTACTGCGTGAGCGCTTTCGATAGCCGGAATAATTCCCTCGATTCTTGACAAATAGTTAAAGGCGTCTACAGCCTCCTGATCGGTAGCGGCAACATATTCAGCGCGGCCGATATCGTGCAGATAAGAATGCTCCGGCCCGATACCGGGATAATCCAAACCGGCGGAAATAGAATATACCGGCGCAATTTGTCCGTATTCATCCTGCAAAAAATAAGATTTCATGCCGTGGAAAATGCCAATTGTCCCGTTAGTAATGGTAGCGGCGTTTTTGGGATTATCCACACCCAAGCCCGCTGCCTCTACGCCAATCAGGCGCACCTCTTGATCGGGAATAAAATCGTAGAACATACCTATAGCGTTGGAACCGCCGCCTACGCAGGCAATCACAGCATCCGGCAGACGTCCTTCCTTTTCCAGCATCTGCGCACGAATTTCTTCGCCAATAATTTTTTGGAAATCGCGCACGATTTCCGGATATGGATGCGGTCCAACTGCGCTGCCTAAAACATAAAAAGTATCCTCCACTCTTTCAGTCCATACGCGCAGCGCTTCATTGACTGCATCCTTTAAGGTGCCGGTGCCGCTGGTTACAGGCACAACCTTAGAGCCCAAAAGCTCCATGCGGAAAACGTTCAGCTTTTGGCGCTCGCAGTCTTCCTTACCCATATAAACCTCGCATTCCATGCCCATAAGCGCAGCTACGGTAGCGGTAGCAACGCCGTGCTGGCCTGCGCCGGTTTCGGCGATAACGCGTTTTTTGCCCATTTTTTTCGCTAATAAAATTTGGCCTAAAACATTGTTGATTTTATGCGCGCCGGTGTGATTAAGGTCTTCGCGCTTTAAATAAATTTTTGCGCCGCCCAAATCCTTAGTCATGTGCTCTGCATAATACAAAAGTGACGGTCTGTTGGCATATTCTCTGTATAATTGAGTCAACTCTGCTTTAAAGTCAGCATCGTTTTTATATTTTTCGTAAGCTGCCTCCAGTTCTAACACTGCATTCATCAATATTTCCGGCATGTATTGGCCGCCGTGAATTCCATATCTACCCTTGTTCATTATTTTTCTCCCCTTACCTGCGCAATAAATGCTGCTATTTTTTCTGAATTTTTAATACCATTTATTTCTACGCCGCCGCTGACATCAACAGCGAAAGCGTTATTTTTTGCTATAGCTTCTGTCACATTGTCGGCGTTAAGACCGCCAGCGAGAAAATATGGCTCGGGAATTTGCTTTTCCCACTCCGGCTGCATGCGCCATCGTCTGCCTGTGCCGCCATATAGACCCTGCTCGTAAGTATCAAGCAGAAAATAATCTACCGGATATTTTGCCAAATCCAATAATGAATTCTTGTCCTTCACACGCACGGCTTTAATAACCGGCAAAGCAAGCTGCTCCTTTAGGCGTTGGCAATATGCCGCATTCTCGTCGCCATGCAGCTGTACTGCATCAATTATTCCGTCCTGCGCCAGCTTGAGTATAAACTCAATTTTTTCATTGACGAAAACTCCCACAGCCTTAATCTGCGGCGTTAATTTATTTTTTAGCTCCGCAGCCTGCGCCATAGTTACGGCGCGCTTACTTTGAGCGTAAAACACAAAACCAATAAAATCAGGCTTTAGTTTATTAACGCACTCTATATCCTCCGGACGGCTTAAGCCGCAAATTTTTATTTTCATATCCGCTCACCGCGCATTTCCTGAAGCAGCACCGCCGAATTTTGCGCACGCATCAACGCTTCGCCTATCAAAACAGCCTGTACGCCTGCTGCTTTTAAAGCTACGGTATCGCCGGCTTGCGTAATGCCGCTTTCCGCTACAAAAATTTTCTCACGAGGAATCTGCTCCCGCAAACGCAGACTATTCAAAGGATTAACGGTAAAATCTTTTAAATTGCGGTTATTGACGCCGATAATTTCGGCTCCGGCAGCAACGGCCATGCCTGCTTCGGCAGCGTCGTGAGCTTCCACTAAAGCGCTAAGCCCCAACTCGCGCACCTGACAAAGATATTCCGCCAGCTGGCCGGCGCTCAACAAGCTGCAAATTAAAAGTACCGCATCAGCACCAAGATTTTTGGCCTCATAAATCTGATATTCGTCAATAGTAAAATCCTTACGCAGAATCGGCAGCTCTACGGTCTGCCTTACCTGCGTAAGATACGCGTCACTGCCAAGAAAAAACTTGGGCTCCGTCAAGCAGGAAATGGCTGCGGCTCCGCCTGCTGCATAGCTTTTAGCTTTCGCCAAATAAATCTGCTCAAAATCAGGAGCAATCACTCCTTTGGAAGGAGAAGCTTTTTTCAGCTCAGCTATTATGCTTAACCCGTCGGCCGTCAGCGCCGCCCGAAAATCCTTGCCAAGAGGTCTGCTCTCGGCTTCGTCACGCACGGCGTAAAGACTTTTTTTGTTTTTCAGTTTCTTCACCCGTAAGCATGTGTAGGCGCTTATATCGTCTAAAATCATAATTAATCCTTCACCTTGCTGCTTTATTTATTGCTTAATTCGATAAATTTTTCCAAGGTTTCCAAGGCCTTGCCGCTGTCAATCAGCTCCGCCGCCAGCTTGACGCCGTCAGCCATATTTTCGGCTTTACCGCCCACGCACAGAGCCGCGCCCGCATTGAGCAGCACCGCATTGCGTTTATGACCTTGCGCGCCGTTTAAAATATCGCGGACAATTTGCGCATTTTCTTCCGGCAGACCGCCTAAAAGGTCAGCCTTCGTGCAGCGCTCCAAGCCAAAATCCTCCGGCGTGATTACATAATTACGCATCCAGCCGTCCTTAAATTCGCAGATAGCAGTGGGCGCGCTCAAAGAAATTTCATCCAGCTTATCCTTACCGTACACCACCATACCGCGCTTTACGCCCAAATTTATCAAAACCTGCGCCAAAGGCTGCACTAAATACTCGTCATAAACACCCAAAAGCTGCATTTTGGGACTGCCGGGATTGGTCAAAGGTCCCAAAATATTAAACACGGTGCGAATACCCAGCTCTTTACGAATTGACCCCACATATTTCATAGAAGTATGATATTTTTGTGCAAAGAAGAAACACATACCAACTTCATTTAACAGCTCCACACATTTTTCCGGGCTTTGATGAATATTTACGCCTAAAGCCTCCAAACAGTCGGCAGTGCCACATTGAGAAGAAGCGGCGCGATTACCGTGTTTTGCTACCTTAATGCCGCCTGCGGCTGCAACTAAAGCGGAGGTTGTAGAAATATTAAAGCTATTGGCGTTATCGCCGCCGGTGCCTACTATTTCAAATACATCCATACCGGTTTCGCATTTTATAGCATGGTCGCGCATAGCGGCGGCACAGCCTGCAATCTCGTCGGTAGTTTCGGCCGTGGTACTTTTAGTGGACAGCGCCGCCAAAAAAGCTGCGTTCTGCGTAGCAGTAGTGGCGCCGCTCATAATTTCACTCATAACAGTGTAGGCTTCACGGTAGCTCAAATCCTGTTTGTCAACTATTTTTACAATTGCTTCTTTAATCATTCTGACCAACTCCTCTTAATCGGTTACAAAAATTTTTCTTTCTATTGCCTATTAGGAATGAGTTATACAGAATACCGCTTGGAAAATTTTAAATGTAATGAGAAATTTACCTTAACCAATAAAAAAACCTGTCCCTGAATTCATCAAGGACAGGTCATCATTACATATACCTGCGGTACCACCTTGTTTCGCTATTACTAGCGCACTTTTGCAGAATGCCATCACATCCCTCACCCATAACGCAGGTGCTACGTAACAGAATACTCTTAGAAAAATCTAATTTGACTGTTCCCTCAATGGTCCATTTGTCGGTCTGCATCTCTATCCGGCTCCCAGCTGCCCGGACTCTCTGTAAGCGCATTTACCGATTTGATCTCCATCTCAACGGTTTGTGGCAATGTTTGAAGTTGTGCATATTTTACTACTACTTATAGATAGCGTCAACAGTTTTAGCAAAAAATTTTCCGCAATTTTATTTTCGCAGTAAATTTGTAAAGCAATTTACAAAACTTGCAAAATTAAGCTTTGAGCGACGCAATGGCAGCCTTAGTATCCTCTGCGCCGTAAACATAAGAACCGGCAACGAGAATATTAGCGCCTGCTTCACGCACCAGCTTAGAAGTTTTATCGTTAATACCGCCGTCTACCTGAATATCTACGGCTAGGCCTGCGTCAGTAATCATTTTACGCAAGCGGGCAATTTTCGGCACAATACTCTCGATAAAGGATTGTCCGCCAAAGCCAGGATTAACGCTCATAATCAGCACCATATCCACATAGGGCAAAATTTCTTCAAGCGCAGACAAGGGAGTGCCGGGATTTAAAGCTACGCCTGCCTGCATACCCTCGCTTTTGATTTGCTGAATGCAGCGATGCAGATGCTTGGTTGCTTCTACATGCACTACGATTTGGTCGGCGCCGGCAGCTTTAAAATCAGCAATATATTTTTCGGGATTTTCTACCATCAAATGACAGTCAAAGAAAAGCTTGGTGGTTTTGCGAATACATTTTACTACGGGAGCGCCAAAGGTTAAATTAGGCACAAAAGCGCCGTCCATAACGTCTATATGCACCCAGTCCGCTCCTGCCAGCTCAATTTTTTTAATTTCGTCTGCTAAATAAGCAAAATCTGCGGATAAAATAGATGGAGCAACTTTAATCAGCATTTTCTTCCCTCTTTCTCTTTCAACAATTTTATTTCCTCAAGCATAGCTAAATAGGAAGCATATCTACTGGCGGCAATTTTGCCAGCCGCCACCGCTGTCTTAACGCCACACACCGGCTCATGAGTGTGAGAACAGGGACAGAAGTGGCAGCCATACTCATAATCGGCAAACTCGCGAAAAGCGCTCAAAATCTGCGCCTCCTCCACACCCTCTAAAAGCAGATTACCAAAGCCCGGAGTATCGGCGATATAGCCCTCGTCAAAGGGCAGCAGCTGAGCAAAGCGCGTAGTATGCCTACCGCGTCCAATTTTTTCGCTTACCGTACCAGTGCGCAGCTCCACACTGCTGTCAATAGCGTTAATCGTCGAGGATTTGCCCACGCCGGAAGGTCCGCCGAAAGCGCACAGCCTGCCCCGCAGGCGTTCTTTGAGCGCAGCTACCCCGGTTCCTTCTTTAGCAGAAATAGCATAAACCTCGTAGCCAACTGCCTCGTAGACATTTTTCACCTGCTCAATCAGCCCTTCTGGCGCTTGATCCGCTTTATTCAATACCAAAATCACCGGAATCTGCGCCAGCTCCGCCAAAGCCAGCAGTTTATCTGCCAACAGAAAGCTAAAATCCGGCGCAGCGCAGGCAAACGCCGCCACAAATAAATCAATATTCGACATGGCCGGCCGGAGCAGAAAATTTTTGCGCGGCAGCACATTTTTAATCATACCTTCGCCATTATTTTCTGCTTCTAATAAAACTCTGTCGCCTGTAACTAAAGAAAAACGCTTCTGCTTCATTTTACCTTTAATTTTACAGGTGTAGGTTGCTTCACCCACCTGAACATAATAATAACCGTTATAATTTTTTAATACAAGACCTTGAAGCTCTGCCATTTTTTACAAAACCTTTTCGCTCGTCAATTTGCCGCTGCAGTACAGCTGCACTCTGGCCGGAGCCATATATTCTACGCGCTGGCGCAGACGCACGCCGCCATTTTGCGTGCCGCGATAAATATCCTTTTTGCCTTCGCCATCAATCAACACAAGCTGCACAGCGGTAGGTTTATTGCCAGGAATGACAAATTCTACATACGCGTTGCTTTTTTTGCCGCTGCCCGCAGCCACAGAAATGCTTACTGCGTCTCCCTGGCTGATTTTTACGCCTGCATTAGGATTGCAGGCCAAAACTACATTTTTCACGGCGCTGTGGTCGTTTACTTCCTTAATTTCACCCAACTTCAAACCGGCCGCTTGCAGCATTCTTTTAGCTTCCGCAACAGATTTACCTACTATATTGGGAATTTCTTTATCGCCCTCGTTGATAACCAAATCAATATTGCTGCCTTTAGGCGCTTTATCTAAAGCCTTAGGCGATTGCCCCAAAACAACGCCTAAGCGCTGCTTCGGGTCATGCTTTCTAGTTATCCTGCCGATTTTAAAGCCTGCGTCCATAAGCATTTTTTCGGCCTTATTTTCAGACATGCCTAAAACCTCGGGCACCGCTTTCAGCTCTGCGCCCTTGCTGATGATTAAAACAATCAGGCTGCGCTGCTTGCGTTTTTCTCCGGCCTTAGGCGATTGCTCCATAACCGTACCGGGCTTAAACTTCGCAGGGTCGCCGTATCTTTCTTCCAAGTCTACCTTAAATTCATTTTCCTCCAGCAGTTTCTGCGCCTCAACCACCGTCATATTAGTTACGTCGGGCACGGCAACCTCTTTTAAAGCGCGGTTGAAAATAAAATGCGCCACTACCGAAATTGCCACCACGCACAGAGTAATAAAAATTATTAGCTTGGTATAGTTGATTTTTCTTTTTCTCATTGGCTTCTGCATATCCTTTGCTTCTTCTTTCTGCTGCTCATCCTTTGCAGCAGTCTGCTCCCGGCGCTTTACAGGCAGGATCACGGTTGCTTCCATGTCGTCAGCCTGCGCGCGCTGCACCGGCTTCATAATTACCGTAGCCTCTGCTTCGTCCGTATAAGAAGCTGTATTTTTCATAGGCCGCAGTTCATGAGTGTAATCCTCGTCGCTAAATGGAAAAAGCTTCATTTTGATATTTAGCAGATCCCGCCGCAGCTGGCCGGCGTTGGCGTATCTATCCTCGCAGCGTTTTGCCAAGGCCTTGTCAATAATTTCCTGCAAGCCCTCGGGTACATTTTCCATATAATCTGCCAGCTTAGGCACAGGCTTTTCCACGTGCATCATCGCTACCGCCACAGCCGTATTGCCGGTGTACGGAACTTTTCCTGTCAGCATCTCGAACAGTACGATACCTAAGGAATAAACGTCGCTGCAGGCGGTAATTTTGCCGCCGCCGGCCTGCTCCGGTGAAATATAATGCACGGAGCCCATCACAGACTTAGAATAAACCATGGTTTGGTTTGTAACCATTTTTGCTATGCCAAAATCAGCAATTTTAGGATTGAGATTTTTTTCCAACAGAATGTTCTGCGGTTTGATGTCGCAGTGAATAACATTGTGGCTGTGTGCGTGTTCCAAAGCGTCTGCCAAACGCACGCCAATTTCTAAAACGGTATTTAAGCCCAACTTGTGCTCCTGCATATACTCTTTCAGAGTAACGCCGTCCACATATTCCATAACGATATATTGGCTGCTGCCGTCGGAAACTACATCGTAAATATTGATAATATAGGGATGTACCAAACGCGCCGCTGATTTTGCTTCGCGCCGGAACTGCTGCAAAAGCTCTTTGTCGCTCAAAAATTGGTCGCGCAACATTTTTACTGCCACATCACGGTCAAGCAGCTGATCATGGGCTAAAAAAACCTCTGCCATACCGCCATAACCAATGGGACGAATAATTTCGTAACGCCCATTTAATATGGTTGTGCCGTTTTTATCCATTACTGCTTTCCTCCTTCTGAGCTGCTGTAGGCGTTAAGGCTAACAAAATAAACGAGACGTTGTCGCGTCCACCATTGTTTAAAGTGTGCTCTAATAATTCATCCGCCGTATGCTCTAAATCAGCATCGTTTAAAACTGCGGCAATTTCCTTGTCACGCAGCATATCGCTTAAACCGTCGCTGCATAAAAGCAGACGGTCACGAGGCTGCACAGTGAAACGAATGCTGTCAATCTGAATATTTTCTTCCACCCCCATAGCCTGCATTAACATATGCCGCTTAGGATGAATCAATGCTTCTTCTTCCGTAATTTCGCCCTTGGCCTGCAAATCAGCCACATAGGTATGGTCACGCGTAATTTGCTGCAGTTCGCCGCCGCGATACAAATACAGCCTGCTGTCGCCGATATGGCAGCAAAAAGCTGTTGCTTCGTCGGGTAGATAAAGTGCTGTCAGCGTGGTGCCCATACCGTTAAATTTATCATTGCTGGCAGCCATTTTAAGCACGTGTACGTTAGCTTTAGCAAAAGCTTCGCGCAGCACATTGAAAATATCCTGCTCGCCCTGCTCATGGCGCAGGCTATGTGTGGCAGTTTCAAAAGCCTTAATCGTTGAACGGCTGGCCACCTCTCCCGCAGCGTAACCGCCCATACCGTCTGCCACAGCGAACAAATACGGTTCGCGCACCAGCAAAGCGTCCTCGTTATTTTCTCTAACCAGCCCCACATGGGTTCTGCTGACTACTTGCATAATTTTTGCTCCTGTTCCTTGGCAAATTTAGCCCGCAGCTGACCGCAGGCCGCGTCAATATCTTTGCCCATTTCCTTACGCACCGTAGCGTTAATCCTGTTTTTTTGCAAGGTCTGCAAAAATTTTTCTACTGTTTGCTTTGAAGGACGTTCAAAGCCCTGCTCCGGCACAGGATTAGCCGGAATAAGATTTACGCTGGCGTGCTTAAAGCGTAGATAATTACTCAAAAGCTCCGCGTCCTGCACGCTGTCGTTTTTACCACGCAAAAGAATATATTCATAGGTTACCTGGCGGCCGCCTGACTGACTGTAATCCTCGGCCGCAGCTATAACATCCACAAAGGGAAAGCCCTTATTCACAGGCATCAAACTACTGCGCAAATCACTTTTTACTGCATGCAGCGAAACTGCCAAATTAATAGGCTTGCCCTGCTCTGCCAAACGGCGGATACCGGGAATAATGCCGCAGGTAGAAATCGTCATATTGCGGTAGCTCATAAAGCTGGTGTCCTCACGATGCAGAAAATCCAGCGCGCCCAAAACTGCGTCAAAATTCAGCATGGGTTCGCCGCTGCCCATAACAACTACTCTGCTTACCATAGCCTGCGCGTCCCGCAGACGCTCGTTAAACAAATAAACCTGCGCAATAATTTCTGCTGCCGTAAGATTGCGCACCGCGCCTTTTAACCCGCTAGCGCAGAAAGCGCAGTGCATGTCGCAGCCAACCTGACTGGAAACACACACACTATAACCATAATCATGGTGCATCAAAACCGTTTCTACACTATTGCCGTCCGGCAAGGCTAAAAGCAGCTTAACGGTCATGCCGTCACAGGAATTTTGCTCGCGCAAAATGGTTATCTGCCGCGGCAGCACCGTAAAATTTTCCTCCAGCAGCGCGATATCCGCCTTGCTCAAATTACGCATGGCGCTGAAATCAAAAACTGATTTTTGGTACAGCCATTGAAAAATCTGCTTCGCGCGAAATTTTTTCAAGCCTTTGGCAAGCAGCTGTTCCTGCAATTCTTCTATTGTTAAGCCAAAAAGTTCTGTTTTCGTTATCATCTTATTAATTTTATTTTCTCTCTAAAGCGCAGATATAAAAGCCGTCAACGCCGTCCTTTTGCGGCAGCAGCTGCAATTCTTCTACCGGCTCGCCGGTTACGGGATGCGTAAAGGCAGCTCTGCGCCAGCCGCTGTTTTTAGCTAAAAATTCTTCTACCAAATAATGATTTTCGGACTGCTCAATGGTGCAGGTGCTGTATACCAAGCGCCCGCCGTCCTTAACATATTGAGCGGCATTCTGCAATATCGCCAGCTGCAAAGGCGGGAACAGCTTTAAATCGGCACGCTGCTTACGCCAGCGCGCCTCCGCCCTGCGCCGCAAAACGCCCGTGCCCGAGCAGGGAGCGTCCACCAAAACTCTATCAAATTTGCGCAGCCATTCTTCCCGCAGCACCGTACCGTCGTTAATTTGCGGTTTGATAATGCTTATGTCCAAACGCTCTGCGTTTTCTTGAATTAACTGCAATTTATGCTCATGGATATCGCAAGCGATAATACTGCCTTGATTTTCCATCAGCTGCGCCAAGTGCGTAGTTTTGCCTCCGGGCGCGCTACATAAATCCAGCACCGCCATACCGGCTTGAGGAGCAGCAACGCCTGCCACCAGCATAGAGCTTTCATCCTGCACATAAAAAGCATTGTGCAGCTTGCCCAAAAGCTTACCCAAAGCAGGCAGCTTCGTGCAAACAATGCCGTCAACGCACCACTTGGAAGCCTGTACCTCCGCGCCCTCGTTCTCTAAAACGTCTATAAGCTTTTCTTTAGTCGTTGCAAGCGTATTCACCCGCAAACAAACGGGAGCCGCCGTATTATCAAAAGCCAAAAGCTTTTCCGTGCCTTCGCGTCCCCAAGGCCCTAGCCAACGCTTCACCAGCCAGCGGGGATGATAATATTGCAGGGACAAAAAACCTGCGTCGTCCTGCTCCTCCGTAGGAAAATTTAATTCTCCCGCCTGCCGTTTACGCAAAAGTCCGCGCAGCACGCCATTAACAAATTTGGCGCTGCCCTCGTGGCTCACGCAACGCGCCAGCTTCACCG
The DNA here is from genome assembly GCA_905200645.1 of uncultured Phascolarctobacterium sp. Lineage (GTDB taxonomy): Bacteria > Bacillota > Negativicutes > Acidaminococcales > Acidaminococcaceae > Phascolarctobacterium_A. The sequence goes on from CAJKLD010000008.1 coordinate 66,776, forward strand.
CCTCATTGCAGGCAGCGGCAGCAGGAATTTTCGTCATATAGATAAGCTGATAAACGCTCAGCCGCAAAACAGCCAGCACCGGCTTTTCCAACTGCGTCAAAGGACGGCTCACGCATTTTGCCAAATACCAATCCAAAGTGCCCAACGCTTTTACAGAGCCATAGACCAGCTCCGTAAATAAACGGCGCTCCACATCCTCTAATTCGTGTGTGCGCAAATATTTATTCACGGCGATATTGGTATATGCGCCCTCATCCCACACCTGCTGCAGCACAGTCAAGGCTGCACCGCGGGCGTTATTAGGCAACTGCTGCTTTTTATTTTTAACTTTCCTGCTTAGCTGTTTCTGCATTCTTATCTTTAGTTTCCTCGTCATCTAAAAAAGTTAAAATGGCTGCTTCTAATTTGTGTAAATCAACGCGAGTGTTAAAGCAAGGTCCAAAAGGACGCTCGTTCAGCACGCCCAAAACCGGCAGCGGAAATACGTCCTGAATACCGCTGGTCAAATCGCGCTCGCAGGCTACGGCTACAATAGCTTTAGGTCTGGCCTGCTTCACCATCTGCCGCGCCAAAGTGCCACCCGTAGCCACAGCAAAAGAACAGCCGTATTTATGTGCCAGCGCCAGCATGAAACCCACGCAGCAGCCTCCACACTGGCGACAGTTTTCTACATTGCGGGTAATTTTATGCACGCAGGTATCGCGCTGAATACAGTGGGGCGTTAAAATCATAATTCTGCTGCCGGGCACCTTCACCTTGTGCTGCAAAACAAGATTATTGCTGACCTCAATAAAAGACTGCTCAATTTTTTCGCGGGGGATATTAAAAATTCTGCCTAAAACCACGGCTAAGGGGAATAAAATATTGATAGCCTTCCACGCCCAAAAAAAGAAAAATCTAATTACGGGAATACCTAACAGCGCCATCACAATACCTAAAATGCCGCTCATTAAAGCAAAAACTATAATTACCGACAAAACGCCGAAAATCACGGGCAGCAGCTGGTTAATCTGCGCTAAGCCCGGCACCGTAACCTTCCAAACCACATACACCATCAACGCGCCTAACAGCGCGCTGAAAGAAGTTAACGCCATAAAAATACGTTTTTTCGGTTTAAATACGTCTTCCATCATGGAAAAAGAACTCCTTACTTCGCAACCGGCTCTCCTAAAATATCGCCTACCTGAACGCCGCGACCGTTAATAAATACTTGCGCCGGCATACGCTTTTTAGACTCCGGCTGCACCTCGATAATTTCTACTACACCGCTGCCGCAAGCTACAAAAAAGCTATGCTTACCAATCTCTGCTACTGTTCCGGCAGCGTCGCCGCTGCTTTTATCCGTCAAACGGCTGCCCCAAATTTTAAGATTCTTACCGTTAGGCAATGTTGTAAAGGTACTGGGTGCGGGATTAAAACCGCGAATCAAATTGTGTACCTCCTGCGCCGACCTGCTCCAATCAATTCGTTCCATACTGCGGTCCAACAGCGTCGCATAGGTTGCTTCAGCATTATTCTGCGGCTCCGCTACTGCGGTGCCTGCCGAAATTTTTTCTATTACTGCCAGCAAAAGCTCCGCACCCTTGTTGCGCAGCTCATTGTGCAGCTCGCCCATAGTAGTATTTTCGCCGATAGGCACGACGACCTTGCCCAACATAGCGCCTGTATCCATGCCAATATCCATCTGCATAATGGTAACGCCGGATTCTTTTTCACCCTTGATAATAGCATACTGAATTGGCGCTGCCCCTCGATATTTAGGAAGCAAAGAAGCATGAACGTTAATGCAGCCATATCGCGGCATAGTCAAAATTTCCCGGCTTAAAAATTGGCCGAAGGCAGCTACCACAATTAAATCAGGCTGCATGTCACGCAAGGTTTGCACAAATTCCGGCGTTTTCACCTTTTGCGGCTGATAAACGTCGTAACCCTTGCTTAAAGCATATTCTTTTACCGGCGTCATCAGCATCTTGTTGCCGCGTCCCTTGGGACGGTCGGGCTGCGTTACGACGCCGACGATTTCATATTTACCACTTTCACTGAGCGCCTTCAGGCTGCCTACGGCAAAATCAGGCGTTCCCATAAATACTATGCGCATATTTTTTACCTCTTATTTGACAACGTCGGCGGGATTTTCTTTTTTCTTGGGCGTCACAACCTGCGCCTTATCAATAAAAAGCACGCCGTCCAAATGATCCAATTCGTGCTGAATGCAAACGGCCAGCAAATCGTGAGCCTGCAGCAGCATACGCTTGCCGGTGCGGTCGGTAAATTCGCATTCCACATAGCTGGCGCGCTCTACCTCACCCTCGTAATCGGGCACGGATAAGCAGCCTTCGCCGCCCACAACTGAGCCTTCTTTTTTAACAATCACGGGATTGATCAGCTCAAAAAGCCCCTCGCCCACATCGATTACCACCATGCGTTTGGAAACGCCAACCTGTGGCGCAGCCAAGCCCACGCCGTCAGCAGCATACATGGTTTCCGCCATATCCTTTAATAAACGTTGAGTTTTTTTATCTATGCGGTCCACAGGTTTCGCCACCTGGCGCAGCACCGGATCGCCTGCCACCAAAATCTTCAGCAATTTTTTTGCCATCAAGTAAAATCCTCCTTAACTAGCTTCACATTTCTATCTTAATGTCGACAGAGTAAGCTCTGCCAAAAATATATAGTATTAACAGTTCATTATACCACGTATCTAATACTTTGGGCAAATTCAAATTGTTCTTGCAGAGTTGCAAGAACAATTCCGCGTGTCCGCATCTTCAAAAAGTTAACGACAATATATTACGTTCGCACTCATTGCGAACATTAAGATATTATCATACTTTTTCTTAGGGCAAGACGCGTGCCCTTTAGGGTAAAAAGTATGCAAAAAGAGCCTTTCATTGCAGGCAGTAAGTCCCACGAGCTTCATAGTGATAACGTTAATTCGCAAAACAAACAACCACAGCAATAATGACTACGTTAGCACGCTGAACGAACAATAGATAAGCTTCTTGCTTACTTTGGTAACTAAAAACTAGCACGCAACGGTGAGTATTTTTGGTGCTGGCAAGTACAAAAAGCACGCTAGCGAACAACCAACTTTGCGGTAGACCGCCAAAGCCTTGCATTGCGAGCCGAAATGACCTGGAACCACTAGCCTTGGGGGAGCCTTTGCCCGGTTGCGACCGTATAATGGCGATGCCACTTCAGGGTTGAAGCTCTATTCTTTGCCGCGCTTTGAAAAGCGCGAGGTTTCTTGCAACTTCTTTGCCTGCAAAGAAGTTGATTAAATCAGCGCGCGGACGTGCCACTTGCACACCGAGCGTCCCAATTTCTTTGCCTGCAAAGAAGTTGAATTAAATCAGCGCGCGGATGTGCCGCTTGCACACCGAACGTCCCAATTTCTTTGCCTGCAAAGAAGTTGAATTACACCACGCTCGCGGGATCTACGTCAAAAAACAGCTGCGGCAGCTCCTTAAACTCGCCGGCAAGCAACGCCTGCTTGACTTGCTCCATATTTTGCGCCTTAATCAGCACATTAAAACGATACATATCCCGCACCTTAGCTACTAAAGCAGGAAACGGCCCGCCAAGCTGCAAATTTTGCAGCTTACCTTCAATTTGCAGACGCTGTAAATACAGTACCACTTTTTTGGCTACGGCCAGCGCCGCGCCGTCATCCTTATCCCACACAGTCAGCTTCAACATATGGGAAAACGGCGGATAAAAAAACTCCTGCCGCGCCTGTAATTCCTCCTTGGCAAAGCTGTCATAATCCTGGGCGGCAGCTAATTTGATAATATTATTTTCGGCATCATAAGTTTGAAAAATTACCTTGCCGGGTCTGTCGCCGCGTCCCGCACGCCCTGCCGCCTGCGTCAGCAGCGAAAACGCGCGCTCCGACGCGCGGTAATCCGGAAGATTCAGCGCACTGTCTGCCGAGAGAACGCCTACTAAGGTAACATTGGAAATATCGTGGCCCTTCGCCACCATCTGCGTGCCAATCAGCACATTATAGTCGCCGTCGGCAAATTTATGTAAAATTTCTTCATGAGCAAATTTGGCCATGGTAGAATCCTGATCCATGCGCAGCACCCGCACCTCCGGCAGACGTTCCAGCTCCTGCTCCGCCTTTTGCGTGCCCGTACCAAAAAATTTTATGCGCCTGCTGTGGCAATTGGGGCACTCATCGGGTACAGGCGCCGTATTGCCGCAATAGTGACAGCGCATATCCTCGCCCGCACTGTGATAAACCAGCGCCACCGCGCAATGAGGACAAGTAATTGTATGGCCGCAGTCACGGCACATCACAAAGGTGGAATAGCCGCGGCGGTTCAAAAGTACAATAGCCTGCTCGCCTTCCGCTACGGTCTGCACTAACTCCTGCTGCAGGCTGCGCGACAGCACACTAAAATTTTTCTCCGCTAATTCCTGGCGCATATCCACAATTTTTACCTGCGGCAAACGGCTGCCGTTGGGGCGTTTAGTCAAACGCAAATGCTCATATTCTCCGGTCAAGGCCCGATAATAGCTGCAAACATCCGGCGTAGCGCTGCCCAAAACCAGCGCGGCCTTTGTATTGCGGCAGCGCGCCAAGGCCACCTCCCGCGCATGATAATTAGGACGCTCCTCCTGCTTGTAGCTGCCCTCATGCTCCTCGTCGATAATCACCAAGCCTAAATCGGCAAAGGGCGCAAACACAGCGCTGCGCACGCCAATAAGCACCATAGCCTGCTTGGTGCGCATTCTGTACCACACGTCGCCGCGCTCGTTCTGCGACAATTTAGAATGAGCTACGGCTATCTGCTGCCCAAACCAAGCCTGAAAACGCTTGACCAGCTGCGCCGTAAGCGCTATTTCCGGCACCAGCATCAGCACCTGCCTGCCATTAGCCACCGCATGTGCCGCCGTTCTCAAATAAACTTCGGTCTTGCCGCTGCCGGTTATGCCTTGCAGCAAAAAAACGGCCGTCCTATTTTTTTCAGCGTTCTGCGCGTCTCTATTGTCAATAGCAGCGTTAATTTTGCTAACGGCAATTTGCTGTTCGTCTGTCAGCTTAAGCTTAGCGCCGATTTCTGCCGGACGGTTATAGCTGTTGCGCAAAATACGTTTTTCGCCTACGGCAATAAAATTATGTTCCCTTAAGGCTTTAATTACAGCCTTACTTATGCCTTTGCTCTCAAGTTCTGCCGCACTAAGCCAGTCCTGAACATCTGCCAAAAATGCCAGCGCCGCGTGCTGTCCTTTGGCCTTTTTCACCAAAATGCCTGTCTCTAAAGCTTCCTGCCCCTGCTCGTTGATAGCGTATGCTAAAACAGTTTTAGCCTTCAAACGCTGGTCGTAAGCATAATAAAGCAGTCTTCCCTGCTCGTCGCGCACAGCATGGCGTTTAATACTGGTTTTCCCGGGTACAAACAAGCGCATGGCTTCCGCCAGGCTGCACATATAATAATTGGCCAGCCATTTGGCTGTAGCCAGCATTTCGGTATCGAACCAAGGCCGGCTGCCAAGAGCAGCTTCCACATATTTTATTTTCGCCAAAAGCTTTGGCTCCGTGGGCATAGCCGTTCTTGCTACAACAAAGCCCTCCACCTTTTGCCCGCTAAAAGGTACTACTACGCGCCAGCCTACATCCAAAAAGGGCAACGTTTCCGGCACAGCGTAGGTATATTGGCGAAAAATACTTTTCACCGGTAAATTTATCGCTACATTTACTGCAAACATGGCAGCCTCCATTAAATCTTTGCTTTTCCAGCTTTTCTCTATTATACCAAATTCCGCCAAGAGCGGCAGAGTTTTTTACTGCAAACGGTTATTTCCGGCACATTTTGCTCCGGAAACGCGCCGCTAAAAAAATTCCCCTATATATACAATTACTTTTTTCTCCAAAAATTCACCCCCTAAAAATTTTTTTCAAGGAGTGAAAAAAATTGCAAAAAATGCCATTGTAATACCGTAGTCATTATTGCTGTGATTGTTTGCTTTGCCGTCCTGCCCTAAGAAAAAGTATGATAATGACCTTGAACGAATGATATCGCCGAATATGGCTAATAAAAAGGTTCAATAACAAATCTTGGGGTCTAGAAATCTAGATTCCAGGATTTGTTATTT
>CAJKLD010000009.1 GCA_905200645.1 uncultured Phascolarctobacterium sp.
AGATAAGCGGGATCGAACCGCTGTTTTTTGTTTGTTTAAGTGGTGGAGATAAGCGAGATCGAACCGCTGTTTTTTGTTTGTTTAAGTGGTGGAGATAAGCGGGATCGAACCGCTGACCTCTTGAATGCCATTCAAGCGCTCTCCCAGCTGAGCTATACCCCCACTTTATATATTTATAGTACAAGAAATTTCCGCCTTTGTCAAGGCTATTTTTTTGCAAACATAAGCATTTACAAAATTTCTCCGCCGCTCCAGCTTCTTTTACGCACAGGAGGCAACGGATACGCCCGGCGACTAGTTCGCAATCCCTGCCGCACTAAACTTTCTGCCAGCGAAACAGCAGCTATTGCCGGATCGATTACAGGCACACCCAAGCGTTCGCTTAAAGGCTTGCTTAAGCCCAAAAAAGACAGGCACCCCAAAATCAACACCTGTACATCACTGGATGCCAGCAGCCTTTTTCCGGCCTCCGTCAAAAGCTCTATCGCCCGCTCCCGCTGCTGCCACGGATCCACAAAAGTTTGCAATCCGCCAACAGCTTTCATACGACTTGGTTGCAGACCGCACTGCTCCACAAACAGCAGCTTTTCCGGTACGCGGGCTTCATCAGCCAACAGCAAGCCAGCCTGACGGCCTACTATAGGCGTCAAGAGGCAGGCAGCCTGACCTGCTCCCACAACGGGAATCTTCAACAGCTCACGGCAGGCAGCCAAAGCCGGATCGCTAAAGCAATAAATTACTACCGCGTCGTAACCGGATTTTTCCGCAGCCAAAGCCATGGTAATTATCTCCGGCGCAGCCAAAGCAGCATCCGCCGCAGAATCAATTTCAATATGATTTTTTTGCAGACACTCCATACGCAGCTCCACGTCCGGACCCACATGCTGACCGAGCAGCCGGCAACGCAACGCCAACTGCTCGAGAGTAACTCCACAATCAGGATTAATAATAAATATCTTCATTTCGTTACCAAAATTGTTCACACTAAAATAGAAGCCAAAAATTTTCTTGCTCTCTCGGTTTTGGGGTGATTGAATACTTCTTCCGGAGTGCCGCTTTCAATTAGATAGCCGCCGTCCATAAAATATACCGTATCAGAAACATCTTTAGCAAAACCCATTTCATGAGTTACCAAAACCATAGTGATGCCGGTATTGGCCAGCTGTTTGATAACATCCAGTACCTCTTTAACCATTTCCGGGTCCAACGCACTGGTTGGCTCGTCCAAAAGCAGCACCTTAGGCTCCATGCACAAAGCGCGGGCAATAGCCACTCGCTGCTTTTGACCGCCGCTAAGCCGACTGGGATATTCGTTTGCCTTGTCGCTCAAATTAACTTTAGCCAGCAGCTTCATAGCTTTTTCCGTAGCTTCAACTTTGGAAAGCTTATTGACTACTCTCGGCGCATAGGTCATATTTTCCAAAACCGTCATATTAGCAAAAAGATTAAAATGCTGAAATACCATGCAGGCATTTTTACGAATATCCTCAATTTTTATTTTACTATTGACAATATCCTGTCCCTCAAAAAGGATGGTTCCCCCTGTGGGATGCTCCAAAAGATTGATGCAGCGCAGCAAAGTAGATTTGCCGCTTCCGGAAGAGCCGATAATTGTCACGACCTCGCCTTTATTGATGGTTAAAGAAACATCCTTCAAAACTTCTAAATTGCCAAAGCTTTTTGACAGGTGTTGAATCTCAATCACTGACGCGCACCTTCTTTTCTAATAAAGAGCCCAAAAAGTTCAGGGCCATAACCAGTACATAATAAACGGCAGCCGCCACAATAAAGGCTTCAAAAGCACGGAAGGTTTTGGCCTGAATTAAGTCTGCCCAACGCAGCGTATCGGCAACACCAATGACAGAAACCAAGCTGGAATCCTTCAAAAGCATAATGCTTTCATTTACCAAAGACGGCAAAGCGTTTTTGATAGCCTGAGGCAGAATAATATCCAGCAGAAAGCGATGCTTAGGCACGCCCAAAGACATAGCGCCTTCCCATTGTCCCTTGTCTACAGCAAGAATGCCGCCGCGCAGCGCTTCCGAAATATACGCAGCAGAATTTAAACCAAAGGATAAAACACCGGCCTCCAACGCGCTGATGGTATAACCGGTCAGCTGAGGCGTAGCAAAATAAATAAGCATCAACTGCACTAGCAGCGGCGTTCCGCGGAATACAGAAATATAAACCTTAGCCAAAAAGGACAGCAGCTTGCTTTTAGACAAAGTAATCAGAGCCAAAACAAAGCCGCCCAAAAAGCCCATAATCGTAGAGAAAAAGGTAAACTTCAACGTAATCCACACAGCAGAAGCCAGTAGCGGAAAATACGGTTCCAGTACGGAAAAATCTAACATTTAAACCGCTCCTTACAGCTTGGCAATTTCCAAATCTTTGATAGCTGCTTCATATTGATTGGTTGCCTCTTCACCCATGTGTTTAACCAAAATTTTATGCAGTTCGCCGTTAGTACGCATTTCTTTCAGCAAAGCGTTAATTTTTTCGGTATCCTTAGAATTTTTAGGCAGAGCAATAGCAAAAGTATCATCCTTAACAACAGCGCCTTGAAGCACATGCAGTTCAATATCAGCATTTTGTTTTACAAAAACAGCGGCTTGAGAAGAATCGAATAAACCTGCGGCTAAACGGCCGTTTTTAATATCTTGTACAACCAGCGGAGTAGTATCCAGCTCTACAACCTCAATACCGCCGGCAGCCTTCAGCTCTTTAGCGTAGGTAGTACCCATAGAAGCACCGGCTTTTTTACCTTGCAGTTTAGCTAAGGAGTCAATATTGGCGCCTTTTTTGCAAATCAACGCTTTCATAGGGAAATAATAAGGCTTAGAGAAGTCCAAAACCTTCATACGTTCATCAGTAGGAGAAATAGCGGAAATAATTACGTCAGCACGACCGCTTTGCAAGGTCGGCACTAAAGACGCAAATTTCATATCGGTAAATTCGATTTTTTTGTTCATCTTTTTAGCTAGATATTCCGCAATGTCAATGTCTACGCCTTGATATTCCTTGGTGCCCTCTTTGATAGATTCAAAGGGCGGGAAAGTGGAGTTAATTGCTACCACCCATTTATCACCCTTAGCAGCGTCTGCTTTAGGAGCCTCTTTTTTCTCTCCGTCACAGCCTACCAGCATCATTGCCAGCATAGCTGTTGCTAAAAACGTGAATAAGCTTCTCATAGTTAATTTTTTCATTTTCATACCCCTCTTTTTAATATTTTATTTTTATATCATACCCTTTTTGGGCTAATACATGCTTAGCTACTGCTTCGTCCGTAGCAATCCAGGCATTAATTTTTTTAGCATGACGAACAAAGGAGCGCAACGCCCGCAGATATCCCGGACGCCCGATAAACTGAGGATGCATAACAAAATTCAGCATCCGTCCTTCTTCTGCCAAAGCGTCAATTTCGTCCTGCCAAATCTGCACCATTTCTCTGCCGCTGCGCAAATAATAATGCTCAGGATGCTGTAGCGTATACATATCATAGGAGGTGTCATCTACCACTCCATCCTTAGGCAGCTCCACAATAGGAATTTCCTGCCCGTCAATATCCAGCAAAAAAGGTCCATCATTATTACGCCAGTTGGAGGAATAAATAATTCCCCTATCCAGCCACAGCTGCTTGTGAAAATCGTGCAGAATACCGTCCGGCATCCGCACGCCTACGGGTCGCCTGCCCGTCAGTCTGCGAAAAATGTCGTCCACCTTATCCATCAGCGCGCTTTCTTGCTCGTAAGTATCCATAACTTCGTGCATATACCCGTGATAGCCAATTTCATGCCCCTGCTTAGCAAGATATTGAATAATTTCCGGATGAATTTCGGCTGTGTAAGCCGTAGTAAAAAAAGTAGCCTTTAGTCCCTCTTCCTCCAACATGCACAAAATTCTGGGTAAAGCCTGCTTAGTGGCATATAACCCGCGGGACATGTGTACCAAATGACGGGAGTTAATATCATTGCGGGTCAGCCACAGGGTTTCTGCATCAATATCAAAGGACAGGCACAAAGCCATACTTTTATTTTGGGGCCAGCTCCATTTCATATTGCAGCACCCCCTTGAACAGCATAAAATTTCTGCACATATTCTGCTACTTCCCTGCAAGTAGTAATCCAGGCCCCATTAGCACGCATATATTCAATGAAACGTTCCAGCATACGCACGCGGCTGGCACGCCCGATAAGCTGCGGATGAAGCTTGAGAACAAAGACCTTGTCTCCTTCCTCTGCCAGCTCGTCAAAATTATCCTGCCAAATTTCATAAACATAATCCACGGGATAACTACAGGTTATGGTTGCTTCATCAGCATAGGAAAAATAAAAGAAGGAAAAATCATCTAGCGACGGCTCCGTAGGCAGCTCCACAATTCCCTCCGGCTTGTGAAGATAAGCCCAATCGCAGTCCTTCAAAGTAGAGCAATATAAATAACCACGCTTAGCCATTAACTCTAAAGCGCAATTAGGCAGCAAATCCAAAGGTCCCCGATAGCCCACAGGCTGTTGTCCGAAAATTTTCTGTAAAATTTCTTCGCTCTTCACCATATTTGCTTCTTCTTCAGCAACAGGCATATCCACTTCAGCCTCATGCAGATAACCGTGATAAGCTAACTCGTGACCGGCGGCAGCAATGTCTGCCACCTTATCAGGATATTTTTCCGCCATATACCCCGGAACAAAAAAAGTCGTCCGCAGATTTTGGCGCTGCAGCATATCCAAGCAACGCTGCAAACCCTCATCCGGACCGTATTGTCCGCGGCTGCGGTCAGAAAAACCGATATTGCGCTTGCCGATTACGGATTGGCGCAGCAGCTCGCCGTCAAAATCAAAGGTCACCATTACGGCAATCCGCTTGCCCATAGGCCAAGATATACCGTCGCCATTTTTTAGGGTAAACATAATAATCCATCTCCAAAAACAGCTTATAGATTTATTTTTTCATTGAAATCTATTATACCAAAAAATATTTCTCATTGAAAGAGTTTTTGCATAAAAATAACCTCTGCGCAAGAAAATCGCAGAGGTTTATTGTATAAATTGTCAACAATGTAAAATTTTATACAAGTATTAAAAATGAAGCAAAATCGTTTACAGACCAACCTGCTCGCGCAATGCTGCCGCCTTATCGGTATGCTCCCAAGGCAGATCAACATCTGTACGGCCAAAATGACCGTAAGCAGCAGTTTGTTTGTAAATAGGACGCAGCAGATTCAACTCTTTGATAATACCGGTAGGACTTAACGCAAAGTTTTTGCGCACCAATTCGGCAATTTTTTCTTCAGCAATTTTAGCAGTGCCAAAGGTTTCTACCAATACGGAAACCGGCTGCGCTACGCCGATGGCATAGGCCAGCTGAATTTCGCACTTATCTGCCAGGCCTGCCGCTACAATATTTTTTGCAACATAGCGTGCAGCGTAAGCAGCACTGCGGTCAACCTTGGAAGGATCCTTGCCGGAGAAAGCGCCGCCGCCATGACGAGCCATACCGCCGTAAGTATCAACAATAATTTTGCGTCCTGTCAAGCCGGCATCGCCTTGCGGTCCGCCGATAACAAAACGGCCCGTAGGATTGATATAATATTTTGTGTTGTCGTCCAGCATTGCGGCAGGCACAACGGGCTTAACAACATTTTCAATAATATCTTCGGTAATTTGCTCGTGAGAAATCTCTGGAGCATGTTGAGAAGAAATTACAATCGCATCAATGCGTACCGGCTTACCGTTTTCATATTCCACCGTAACTTGAGTTTTGCCGTCAGGACGCAGATAAGCCAAGGTGCCGTTTTTGCGTACTTCAGTCAAACGCAGAGACAGCTTGTTAGCTAAATATGCTGGCATGGGCATGTAGCTGTCAGTTTCGTTAGTTGCATAACCAAACATCATGCCTTGGTCGCCGGCGCCGGCTTCTTCTTCGGCTGCACTGCCTTTTTTAGCTTCCAAAGACTTATCAACACCCATAGCAATATCGGGAGACTGCTCGTCAATAGAAACCAGCACGCCGCAGGTGTTGCCGTCAAAACCATATTTGGCGCGGTCGTAACCAATATCAATAACAGTTTGGCGGGCAATACGGGGAATGTCAACGTAGCATTTGGTAGAAATTTCGCCAAAAATATGAATTTGTCCGGTAGTAACAATAGTTTCGCAGGCTACGCGTCCTTTCGGGTCCTGCTCTAAGATGGCGTCTAGCACAGCGTCGGAAATTTGGTCGGCAATTTTATCAGGATGGCCTTCGGTAACAGATTCAGAAGTGAATAATTTTCTCATGTTTATCTCCTTTCGTGAACATACGAAAAATAGTAATTAAAAATGGCGTTCTCTGATTGAGAACGCCATAAATACCTTTAAAGCATCCTCATCTCACAGCTCAAGTGCTGTAGGACTTAGCACCGTTTACGGATGTCACTCCATAGTGGTTGCTGCGGTTTCACAGGGCCATTCCCTCCACCGCTCTTGATGAGTAATTTGATTTTTACCTTGCTTATTATAATCTATCTTGTCGAATATAGCAAGCCCTTTTCAATAAATTCACATAATAAATTTATTTTTAGAACAAGCTAGAACTTATTGAGAAATTTTCTTTTGAAAAACAGTTTATTATGCCTGCCTTTGGCGACGAATTTTTAAGGCTTCGTCTAAAATCCGGTTAGCTACCTCTGCCTTAGGCATCTGCTCTAAGGAACGCACCTCGCCGCTGGCAAAAAGAAATTTAACGATATTGGTATCGGCGTTAAAGCCTGCGCCTGCCGCCGTAACGTCGTTGGCAACAATCATATCCAAATTCTTTTTGATTACTTTATCGCGAGCGTTTGCCAACAAATTCTGCGTTTCAGCAGCAAAGCCAACCAAAACCTGATGCTTTTTTTGGGAGCCAAGAATTTTAAGAATGTCCGGATTTTTATCCATCACCACGGTCAAAGCGTCGTCGGTTTTCTTTTTGATTTTTTGGTCTGCCACATCATGGGGACGATAATCGGCAACAGCTGCCGCCTTGATAACGATATCCATTTCGCCATAAGCATTCACGCAGGCTTCCAGCATTTCGTTGGTAGTTTCCACCTTAACTGTGCGCACATTAGCCGGCGCTGCCAAAGCAGAAGGTCCACTGACCAGCAAAACCTCTGCGCCGCGTTCAGCAGCCATCTGCGCTACTGCGTAACCCATTTTGCCGCTGGAACGATTGCCCACAAAACGCACGGGGTCGATAGGCTCGCGCGTACCGGCCGCGGTTACCAAAACCTTTAAGCCGCGCAAATCGCCTTCACGCTTGGCAAAAAACGCACTGATAAATTCTACAATTTCCTGTGGTTCCGGCAGACGACCGGCGCCGCTGGTACCGCAGGCTAATTTGCCCACAGCGGGAGGCATTACGCTGATGCCGCGGCCTGCAAGCTTAGCGATATTTTCCTGAGTTGCCGGATTTTTATACATACCGGTATTCATCGCCGGACAGACAATAACGGGAGCCTGTGCTGCCAAAAGCGTAGTGCTTAACAAATCATCTGCCAAGCCATAAGCCATTTTGGCAATAATATTAGCGGTAGCAGGAGCTACCACAAAAGCGTCTGCCCAATTAGCCAGAGCAATATGCTCTACATTAAATTCCTGATTGCCGCTCCACATGGACACAGCTACCCGGTTGCCGCTTATTTCTTTAAAGGTCAGCGGTGTTACAAACTGCTGGGCATGCTCCGTCATGACTACGCGCACTTCGCATCCCTGCTTACGCAGACGGCTTACCAAGTCCACTGCTTTATAAACGGCAATGCCGCCGGTAACACCTAAAACAATCTTTTTACCCTTTAACAAGGCTTTTTCCTCCTGCTGTTATACGTTTTTAGTACGCTCGTAGGTAATAGAATCTTTAGCAATTTCTTTTAAAGCGGTGCTGACTTCTTTTTCCGGTGCATTTACAGACGGTTTTGTCAGTTCACGCGCTCTTTTAGCAGCCAAAATAACCAAAGTATATTTGCTGTCAACCTTTTCAGCCAAATAATCAATAGAAGGGTCTACCATAGACATTTATCATCACTCCTTATGCTTTTTCTCTTTTACATTTACAAATTTCATCAACAATAAAATATGTTCTTGCCACCCGATAGCGTTCAGCCTCCATAATGGTTAAAACCTTATTGGCAGCCTTTTCCGCAATATCGTTGACAATAATATAATCATATTCGGCAGCATAGGTCAGCTCGCTGGCAGCAGACGCCATACGGCGCTTTATCACATCCTCGCTGTCCGTACCGCGTTTATAAATGCGGGCGGAAAGCTCGTCCAGGGAAGGCGGCACAATAAAAACAAACACGCCCTCCGGAAAACGCTTTTTAATCTGCAACGCTCCCTGAATATCAATTTCCAATAAAACGTCATGACCGCTTTGCAAAAGCTCCATAACATACTGTCGCGGCGTACCGTAATAATTGCCGTAAACCTCTGCGTATTCCAACAGTTCGCCCTGAGCAATCATTTCTTTGACTTGCGAAACTGTTTTGAAGAAATAGCTTTTGCCGTCCACTTCGCCTACGCGTGGCTGACGGGTAGTAACAGAAATAGAGTAACCTAAATCCGGCAGCTTATCGCGCAAAATTTGGCAGATTGTGCCCTTGCCTGCGCCTGAAGGACCGGAAACTACCAGCAGCAATCCCTGTGGAGTTACGTTTTTTGCCTGCTTCTCCATTTTATTCCTCATCCTCCACGTCATTCATGGTCAAACGGTTGGCTACCGTTTCGGGCTGTACGGCGCTTAGCAGAATATGTCCGCTGTCTGTTACCACAACAGCTCTTGTTCTGCGGCCATAGGTAGCGTCAATCAACATACCTTTATCACGCGCTTCCTGAATAATACGCTTAATAGGCGCCGATTCGGGACTGATAATGGCAATAATACGATTTACGGATACAACATTACCGAAACCAATATTAATCAGCTTAATATCCACGTTACCGTTCCCCTCCTACTCAATATTTTGTATCTGCTCGCGGATTTTTTCAATCTCCGCCTTAATTTCTACCACAATCTGCGCCAAGGTATAGTCATTGGCTTTGGAAGCAATGGTGTTAGCTTCGCGGTTAAATTCCTGAATCAAAAAGTCCAATTTCCTGCCTACCGGCTGGTCGGAAGCAATAATCAGCTTAAATTGCTTAATATGGCTTTTCAAACGCACAATTTCTTCCGTAATGCTGGTGCGGTCGGCAAAAATCGCTACCTCCTGCAGCAAACGTTCCGGCTCTACAGTAATATTATGGTCAGCCAAAAGATTTGTCAGACGCTCGCTCAGCTTAGCCTGATATTCTTCCACCACCATGGGAGAGCGTTCTTCAATCAAAGCCAGCTTTGCGGCAATCAAATCGGCGCGGTAAATAAAATCGCCGTAAATATTGCCGCCCTCGGTCTCGCGCATAGCAACCAAGTTCTGTAAAGCTTGACGTACAGCCTGCTCCACCTTCGGCCAAACGCTTTCTACATCAAAAAAGCCTTCTTTAATATTGATAACATCCTGACAGCGGGACAAATACAAAATTTCCGCAGCGGTGTTGATACCGGTTTCTTCGGCACCGATAGCTTCGCCCACTTCTTGCAATGCTTTATGATAAGCGGCGGCAAGATTTTTATCAACCTTTAACGAGCAATTATCGCTGGTTGTATAGTCAGCGTTAATAAAAACGTCAATGCGCCCGCGGCTGACGGTTTTTAAAATAGTTTTGCGGATGCGGTCCTCTAAAGGATTCAAAAAGCGCGGCAGGCGAATTGCCACTTCATTATAACGATGGTTTACGGTTTTCATTTCCACAGTGATAGAAAAATCAGCGTCTTCGTATTCACCGCGGCCAAAACCGGTCATGCTTTTCAACATGAATTTCCTCCCAACTCCCCGATTGGTATATTTTTATACATTTAAAGAGATAAGCAACAAGCTTCGTTCTTATCTTGAAAAATAATTATACCATATTTTACGCCTAATTTCAGCATTTTTCTTAGTCTTGCGTTATTTTTCTAGTCTTTAGGCCTCCTGCCAGCCCTTGCACAAATCTACCCAGCCTTGGCAGTTAGAAGAATATTTTTCCAATTCCTCCGGCGTTAATTCAATGGCGCTGTTGGAGCTGCCGCAAGCGGGAAAAAATGTTTGAAAGCGTTTTAAGGAAATATCCAAATAAACCTTTACGCCTTCGTTAATACCAAAGGAGCATACACCGCCGATAGCGTGGCCAATCATAGGCTCAACTTCCTCAGCGCTCAGCATTTTTGCCTTGCAGCCAAAAAAATGCTTATACTTAGCGTTATCCACCTTAGCATCGCCGGCAGCCACAATCAGCACGCAGCTGTTATCGTTTAGTTT
Source organism: uncultured Phascolarctobacterium sp. (assembly GCA_905200645.1). Taxonomy (GTDB): domain Bacteria; phylum Bacillota; class Negativicutes; order Acidaminococcales; family Acidaminococcaceae; genus Phascolarctobacterium_A. The sequence goes on from CAJKLD010000009.1 coordinate 10,349, forward strand.
AAAGGATAAAGTTTTGGCAATGCGCGCAGGCTCGCAGCCCGCAGCCTGCGCCGCCAGTTCTACGGTTGCACTGCTGCCGGAAAATTCAAGAATACGGTCTTCCATATTAAATTGGCGCAGATACGCGCGCACCTTTTCAATAGACATAATTTACTGCCTCCATCATAATTATTTAATCTTTAGGTAAATAAGCTGCTAAAAGCTGTTTATCCGGCGTGGTGTAATAAGTGCGCTGGTTAGTGAAAATTACAAAGCCCGGCTTGCTTCCCGCAGGCTTTTTCACATAACGGCGCTCTACGCAGTCCACAGGTACATTGCTGCCCGCTCCGGCCTTGCTGAAATAAGCCGCCAGCTGCACTGCCAGCTGCACGTCACTTTCCTGCGGCCGGCCTTTCATGATAACGTGAGAGCCGGGAATATTCTTGGTGTGAAACCATAAATCCCGCGGTCCGCCCAAAGTAAAAGTCACATAATCGTTCTGCTTATTATTTTTGCCGATATACAAGTCAACCTCTGCATTTATTTTAATATGCAGAGGCCGGGATTTTTGCAGGCTTGCTTTCGTTTTCTTTTTACCAATAAGCTTAATCAAGCCTACGTTAATCATTTCCTGGCGAATTTCTTCAATTTCGTTTTTGGCAGTTGCCGTCAGCAGCGAAACGTCTAAGCTTGCCAAATAAGTCAGCATTTCCTGCGCAGCTTCAATTTGCCGGCGCACCTCAATCTGCGCGCGTTTATATTTATTATAACGCTTATAATAAGCCTGTGCATTTTCTGTTGGCGACAACACTGGATTGAGCTTGACATGTACCTTTTCGCCGTCATAAATATTTATCAGCTCCGCATCGGTCTGCCCCCTGTGCAGCTGATAAATATTGGCCATCAGGGTATCCGCAATTATGCGCTGTGCTTCCGCATCCTCGGCGTGCCGTAAATCCTGCTGCAGCGCCGTTAATTTTTTTGTCAGCTTTGCGCTTTCGGCAGTTACCAGCTTTTGCAGCTGTTCATGCTGCGGCAGCTGAATGGGTTTAAGGCTCACAGCAAAATTGATGGCGCTGTTAACGTCGGCGAACTCTCGCACACTCATACCCTGCTCTAAATTCTGCGGCGGCAGCGGCAAAATAGTTTTCACTTGGTTGGTACGGCTGATAAGCGCGTAAACCGCTTTTGTACTCGCATCTGCCAAATGCTGCTGCAAATCAGCAAGCACCTTGGTTAAGGCCTGCGCTTCTCCTTGCTCCAAACGCACTGTCTGCGGCAGAATATCTGCCGCCGTCAATAATTCTGCGGCGGTGGCTTTGCCGATACCTGTAGTTGCGGCGACTAAAGCCTTGGCAAAATTGGCGTCGGGCAGATTATTGGCCGCCTGCACAATGGCTTCCGGCTTTTCTGTTAAAATATTCAGCCCGGCTTGTGGCGGTGGGGCAATATATTCCCTGCCCGGCAGCACGCAGCGATAACTGCTTTGCGCTGCGCCTACATGCTTCAGGCAGCCGATAATCATATTATCCTGCACTAAAATAACGTTGTTGTTTTTGCCGGTCAGCTCAAAAATAAGCTTTTTGGTAATAATTTTGCCAGCCTGCCCCAGCATATCTATTTCCAGCGTAATAATACGGTCTAAACCGCTTTGATAAATTTTGGCAATACGTCCTTCTTCCAAATGCTTTCGCAGCAGCATGCAGAAGCCCGGCGGAGTTTCCGGATTTTCCGGCAGCCTGACGGGAATATATAACGCAGGACTGCCGCCGTTCATATCCGCCAGTAAGGAACCGGTATCGCCGGTGCGGCGCAACAGCAGCAGCACCGCATGAGGATTAGGCATATACACGCGGTAAATTTTGCTGCCTAATAATTCTTTATTTAATGTATCGTTAACTAATTTTAAGGTTAAGCCTTCAAGATTCATAACTGGTCACCTGCACAAATTTCTTGCTGTCAAGCTAATTATAGTTTTAATTATAATCAGTACAAACTTTAAAGTCAAATCAGCAAAAAAGGGACTGAATGACAATGCGCATTCAGTCCCTTTTGATTTACGCTAAAAAGCGTGCGTCATTTGAAAATTTTTAAGCCGGCTTTTACCCAGCATTTTAATTAAGCTCCATGCCGCCGTCTACAAAATGCACCTCGGCCTTGCGTTCGCGCTCTTCGCGCTTTTTATCCCAGCCGTAATACCAGGAATATTTATCTTCCCAATCATCGAATTTGGGCTTATCAGCAGGTATGTCCACTACATGAGATTTACCTGCGCCAAAAAACTCGTGAGAGGAACTACCGTTAGCATCAAATTGATAATTATCTGCCAACCCTCCAGTAAGCTCAGCAACTAACGACCAGTCATAATCGCCAACTGCATTAGTGGTGCTTCCGTTGACAGCACCGTCGCTCTTAGGCATAATAACCTGCAAATTTTTCAGCTCTTCTAACATTTCTTTTGTGAAATTCTTGTCAAAGCTATAACTATATTCGCCGCCCGGAGTCAGGCTAGCATCCTTATACAAGGTATTTGCATCACCGAAAAGTCTATATACATCTTTCAGTGTTAAGTTAATCACAGCCTTATCTACCGTTACTTCATTTATCGGGTCGTCTGGTTTAGGAGGTTGGGGAACATCAGGGTCGGTAGGATCTGTAGGAGGATTGCCGTCATAATCAACTTTAATATTCGTAACGTCAAAGCCTAAATTGTTGGGATTATTATTTTGGCCTTTAGTGTTAATCTGTTGAGTATTGAAAATTTGGTGTTTGCCCGCATCTTTAAAAGAACTGCCGGAAAGCAGGCTGCTTAAAGCATCTGTATCCATAGTATTCAGATAATCTGCCAAGCTGTGTGCTGCGTTTTGGTCACCGGAAGCTGGCTTAAAGTAACCAATCTCTACATTATCCTTAAAGACTTTTACCTTGCCACCTTCTTCTTTAACGATAATCCTATGATTTTGCGCATCATAAACCAAATTAGTCAAAGCTGTTTCTTGACCGGCGTTCGGTACAAATTGCAGCTTGGTTAAGAAAACCTTGAGCAGTTTTTGTGTACCATACTCATCCCCATAGGTTGCCCAAATTGTTGTGTCATCTTCAATATCATTATTAAATTTATCTTTTTGGTCACCTTTTTCTATGGAATAAGCATTTTTCATAGTACCATTGCTTGCGCCAGCAATATCGCCAGTAGTAGTAAACACTTGGTCAACGATGCCGGCATTATTGCCAACAACGCCGCCAACGTTAGTGCCGCCGCTAATTGCTCCTGTATTATAGCCAGCCATCAAAATGCCATTTGTATCATTGCTGCCAACTAAACCGCCAACTTTAGCATCAGTGCCGGTTACTGTACCGTTGTTATAAACTTGATATGCGTAATAATTATTTCCGTCATCCCTGCCGCCTTCAACTTTAGCAGTATTGTGACCAATTAAGCCGCCAACATTTTTTCTGCCGCTTACTTCGCCGGTAATAGAATTGATAAGGTTGGTTTTGCTGATAGTTCCGTTATTCTCGCCAATCAAACCGCCTACATAATCGCTATCTTCAGCCATTACCTTGCCGTTATTGATGAGGTAGCCAGCATATTTAGAATCTTTAACTACATTACCCTGCTCATCTTTTACTTCTGCGTCGGCTTGAGCAATAGTCCCATCGTTTTTACCAATAATACCGCCAACATAATTTACATTTGAACCATTTACAATAATGGCAGCGTTATTTTTTGCGTCGCCAACTGTGCCGGTATTATGGCCAACGATACCGCCGAAGAATTCTCCAGCACTTTGATAATCATTATTATATCCCAAAGTATAATCGTTAGTATTTGCTACATTATAGATTACGCCTTGATTTTCGCCAACGATACCTCCAACATAAGTTACGCCCAAAATTTTGCCCTGATTCATCAGGTTTTGCGAAGAACTCAAGAAGCCTTGGTTCAAGCCGATAATGCCGCCCACGTTGGTTTTGCCCTCGATAGCTGCCGAAATATCGTTAACAAGATTGGACATGCTGCCGCTGTTAACGCCTGCCAAGCCACCTACATTTGCACCGGAAGCATGTGTTCCACCTTGTCCTTGTTTATCCAAAACATGGTTAGCGTCCGCTACGATCGCGCCGTTGTTACGGCCGTTGTCAATAGTGCCGCCATTTTCACCCACAATGCCGCCGATATTGCTGCCGCCGTACATTTCACTGCCGTTGACAATATTTTTTACATTGCCATTTTGACTGTTAGTGCCGATAACGCCGCCGATATTATTCCAGCCGTTAATATAGCTGTCGTTATACGCGCTGTTTATTGTGCCGCTGCTGTTTATTGTGCCGCTATTGATACCTACTACGCCGCCAATATTTTGCGAGCTGCCGTATTCATTAGCATCGTTCAAATCATCACTGCCAAACAAGCCGGAAATAACGCCGTGCGTGCTGACTGCGTGTTCAATCTTGCCCTCATTTTTGCCCACGACGCCGCCAAGAGCACCGGCATTTTGACCAACTACAGCGCTGTTTGCCGTTACATTTTTTATAGTACCTTGGTTATTATTAGTACCTACATTAGTATTAGTGCCTACAATACCGCCGAGAGTTGCTTCAGCTTGAGAGGTGACAATATCGCTAGTAGTAACATTGCTAATTGTACCACTATTGGTACCAACAAGACCGCCGCCGGTACCGCTTGCTATTTCTACTCTGTTGCCAAAGGTAGTAACATTTTCTATAGTACCATTATTATAATCTGCCAGCAAACCAGTGCTATCAGTTGCAGTATTGCCACCTATACGGGAATTATAAATTTTAACATCTTTTACTGATGCTTGTTTTCCTATAGTTTTGAAAATGCCCACACCGACTTCTGCTTTGCCGGAACCAAAACCGATAATGCGGTTGTCACGACCATCAAAATTACCTGTAAAGCCTTCAATGCTTTGATATCCGCTGACACCAAACATATCAATATCATCTTTTAAAGCAAAGTTTTTGGACAAAGCTCCTTGAGATTTAGCAGATTGAATACCTTTCAGCTGTTCGCCGTTTTCTACCCAAATGTGCGCCAGTTTCTGAACATCATCTTGTCCTAATTCTGTTTCTGTTCCATCTTTTAGCACATTCAAAGCATATACTGCATTACTAAAGGTAGTAATAGTAGTTCCATCATCATTCTTTAAATCATACTTACCCAAATCATAAGCGTTTTTAGTGTCGTCCCACATATCTGCGGCAATGATGGCGTCAGTAGCATTTTCGCCATTTTTCAAAATTAACTTATGAGCGTTTTCACCGCTAAAGTTATTCAGGAAATTATGCAGACGTTGTACAGAAGTAACAGTGCTGCCAGCAGAATCTTTGCTATCAACTTGGCCAATGTTAGAAATATCCAGTACCGTTGTTGCAGCGTCCAGCGTCAAATCGCCGCCAGCGCGCAAGTCGCTGTCGATATAAATGTCGCTGCCGGTAATTTCCATGGCGCCAAAGGATTCTAAATAACCCTTGTCAAGAGAGCCGAGCATAGCCTTAACTGTTCCTTGCGTTCCCTTATCCTTCTTGGCGGTTGCGGTAATTTTAATTGAGCCATTTTCATGCTTGGTATTATCATCACCTTTTACATATTCGCCAGCTTTATAAGCATAGAATTCACCTAAATCAGGCACAGGGTAATTTTCTTCATCTATACTGCCTATGTTGTCCACCGTGTATTGCGCGTTATTATTGTTGCGTCCGCCGCGAATGCCGTTGATTTGCGTAGCGCCGCTTTCATCGCCATTTTCTTTCTTGTAATTGGCTTTAGCAGAGCTTACATGACCGTAAATTTCTATGTCGCCGCCGTTGATGATGACATCACCGCGAGTTTTATTATTGACATTTACTTGATTATAATTATAACTTGTATTGCCACTTCCATCGCTGACTAACTTTTTAAAGTGAGCGTTGCCGGTTGCTTTAATCTTGCCGTAGATTTCTACGCCGTTATCCGTATCCAAGGTTACGGAAGAACCGTACAGCTCCGAAGCGCCGCCCAGCTTAATGCTCTTGCCATTGTCTACTTCTTTACCATCTTCCCCGGTAGTTTTTGTATCAATGGTCAAATCGCCGTCGCTGTAAATAACGCCGTTAAACATTTGATTTCCGCTTGTACCAAAATTTGTAATGCTCAAGCCGCCGTTATAAACAGCAAAACCGCCTTTAGAGCTTACGCCAATATTGCCAAAGTCTAATTTGATAGGCTCCGTCCTTCCATTACCAGCATACATAATAGTCATAAAAGGATTATATGCCGTGCCGTATTGGATGTAGTCAATACCTTTTCTACGAGATGCAAATTCTTCTTCATTCGCTTGGTCTGCTCTGCCAAAATATTCAGCAGCCGCAGGACGGAAGCAGTCTAAGATAGGCGTCGTACCAGAGTTATAATTTGAACCATTATATCTACCGTCGTAAATACGCCAATCGCCAGTTCCTTCTCCTTGTTTTTCTCCGTTTACATAGGAGAAGTCGAAATTATATTCAGCTGGGTTATTTGCAGCACCATTTGCAATGTATTTAGCGTCTTGCAATCGTAAATCATTTTCATTCAATGAATTAAAAACTGTGTCATTTTGAGGAGCTATGTAATGTGCAGCACTTGCAGAAACAATACCGTTATTTTTAACTATTGTGCCATATATTGCACCAATATTAACATTACCACTTGTCTGTTTTTGATAACTGCCATCAGTCTGCTTTAATCCCGCAAAAAGTTCACCTCTAGTATAGGCGTTTTCTATATGTAATGTTCCTAGGTTTTCTTTATTCGTGTTTATTACACCAATAATTCCACCAACATTATTATGTCTATCTGATTCATCAACCAACCCTCTAATTACACCAATATTATAGATATTAGTCAGATAATCATCAGTATTAGAAGCTTTTACGCCGATAATTCCACCAACGCCCGAATTATGCACTTCTTTAGCATAATTTTTATTGTAAGAAGTAACATTACCGGCGTTAAAAACATTTTTAATATTAGCTTTCCAAATTGCACCCATAATGCCGCCAGTAGCCTGGGTAATATTATAAACAGCGCCCGTATTATAGCTTTGTTCCATACTTCCACTGAAGCGCCCGGCTACACCGCCTACATGAATACCGCCGGTTTGGTAGCTGCTATCGCCAATTACACCGTCGTTATACACATTATATAAAATGCCTCTAGCAGTAACATTTTCCGTTGTTCCGCCAACAATACCGCCCATATTTATCCATACAGGCTCTTTTTTTATATTATCTTCCCCAACAAATGATCTTACATGACCTAAATTATAGCTGTTGGCAATAGAGCCATTATACATTAGGCCTACTATGCCGCCAATATTCATTCCGCCTCGTACTTCACCAACATTATAGCTATTTGTTATAAGTGCTTCTTCAGAATTTGACTTGATACCTACTAATTTATTTTTAATACCATTAGTAACATCCACAGATTGATTACCGTATACATTACCTTGGTCAACTTTCCCGGCAATGCCACCTACATTATTAACAACAATAATAGTCTTTGCTTCGGAATTCCAAGACGTTCTATAGCTATAATAATCAAATAAATCAGTGACAGAAACTTTTCCCCTATTACCAACACTATTTATTTTAATACTACCACTGTTTTCATATACATAGCCAGCAATACCGCCTGCATTACCAATATATGCTAACTCCCTGCCAAGATTACTGGGACGTATCCATTCGGTCAACAATTTTTCATCTTTATTACGAGCGCCTGTAGCATAAATTTCACCGCCGTTATTAATACTATTTTTTATCGAACTAGCTTTACCAACACCAGTTGTCCCCAAATACCCAACAATACCGCCTACATTATGCGCTCCATAAATCTTGTTTTCTTTATTAACAGCATCTTCTATAGAAGTATTATCGGCACGACCAATAATACCTCCTATATTACCAGCAAGATAATACTCGAATTTTTTAGTATTATCTATTTTAGATATACTTTTTACATTTCCTTCATTATTTACTTTTTTTAAAGAAGCACCTACGCTGCTTCCGACAATACCACCTACATTAGCCACATTTGCTTTCGAATTTGGTAAATCGCTATCACCATTTTCATAAGTGTAATTATTATTATTATCTCGTACAGCAACTGCTTGCTTTCTTTCACCAATTAACTCTCCAGAAGGATTTTGGGCACCTTTTATTGCATCACCATCTTCTTTATACGAACCTTTAACGCCATAATAATAATATTCTTCCCCAATGCTACCCGTTGCCGTAATGCTATTATAGTTAGCGGCGTTAACTACAGTGCCGCCATCCATTCTGCCAACAATGCCGCCTACGTTGTAGCCGCCGCTGATATCCATTTTGTTATAAATCTGCGTGCCGTTTTCGTCGCCAAGAGCTGCATTTTGGGCATAGCCAACCAAACCGCCAACCTCATGGCCGCCGGTTACGCGTCCGATATTATAGGTGCTGCCGCTAAGCGTGCCGCCGGTCATGTTGCCGACAATGCCGCCAATTTTTTCACTATCATTGCCAGTACCGGTTATACCACCTATATTTACCAAATCCTTTAAAGTGCTGCTGCCCGTAGCACTGCCGACAATGCCGCCCACATTAGTTTCACCGGTAACGTTAGCAGAGGTAGTAATATTGCTGATAGCGGTATTGCTTGCACTGCCCACAATAGCGCCTACATTGTTTCCACCTGTTATGGTGCCGCCAACCAAATTGATATTTTTAATGGAAGCGTCAGCAGTTTTAGCAAACAGACCTACGTTAGTAGATGTATCATCGCCTTTAATATTCAAATCAAAAATATTATAGCCCAGTCCGTCAAAGCTGCCGGAAAAAGCTTCACCTTTATCACCAATAACGGAAATAAAGCCGTTATTCCATGTGCCGGTTTCTACGGCGTCAATGCTATTGTGCAAAGCATATCTGCCGCTAACGTTAGTATTCATAGCCTGCAGCTGCTGTACATTATCAATCCACATGTAGCCATCTGCTTTTGTGTAGTCACTGCCATCAACTTTTGCTATTACAGTCGTTTTGCTATCATTAGCACCTACAGTAGTATCAGTATCTTTAAACACATAACCACCATTCTCAGCATCATACGCAGTATAGCCAACAGTTAAGTTTTGTCCAGCATTATTTGTTTTTACAGTAAGCTGCGCACCTTGTACATCAGATTTATACAGCTCTTTGCCTTGAGTATCACGAATGCGGTCAGCGTCCAGCACAATGCGGTCGCCCACAAAGGTTACCTTACCTTGAGCGGCGTTAATATAGCCTAAGTGCATCAGCTCGCCTGCTGTGATATTATTGTTTCCCAAACTATCTAAATTACCGTTTTGATTAAACTTATTAAATTCTTCTTTACCAAGATTTTGGTTCGAAACATACAGGCTGCCTACGTTAATCTGCGCCGATTTGCCAATAGTTACGCCTGCGGGATTTACTATAAAAACATTGCCGTTGTTGGCGTTAATAGTACCGTAAATTTCGCTGACCGGGCCTGCGTTAACGTAGTTCAGTACATTAAAATTGCCGCCGCCATCTTTACTAAAATTTACAATGGCATTACCGCCTATGGAAAAGCTATCCCATTTAATAGCTGCGTTTGTTCCATTTTGCACAATGTCCATAATATTATTATTAGAATTTATCGTACCACTACCGCCAACAAATTGCCACCCCGTAGGCAGCGTAACGTTTTGCGGCACGGCCAATGCTACGCCTGCGCTATAAGCAAACAAAGCGCCGGTCAGAGAAAACAGGCGGATATATCTAGTAATATTGCGCTGCTTTTTCTTTTTATTTATAGTCATTTTTTTCGCTCCCTTCAAACTGCGGCCTGCGCTGCTCATACCAAACAGCCTGCGCCGCCCTCGCTTTTATCAGAACATTTTATAAACCTGGAACCACATTCTGCCGCGGTGGTCATGGTCTTCGCTTTGATAAGGCTCGCCGTGTATTTTCCAGGCATAGTCAAATTGTGCGTACCAATCGTTTTCTTTGGCATAGCGCAGACCCAGACCCCAGCCTGCCAAATTGCGGTGCTGATTGTAGCCCTTGGCAATGGTCACCTCGCCTACGTCGATAAACGCAGCAACCTCCAAGCCTTCAATATCCGTTCTTCTTCTCAGCTCCATAGTAGCGTTATAGCCTACGTCGCCGCTGGTTTCGGAAGCAGGATAAGCTCTGACGCCGTTCATACCGCCCAAGTAAAAGCGTTCGCTGCCGTCTAGGCCTCTGTTTGCCAGCTGAGCGTGCGCTTCTATGCGCAGATTCCAGTCCGTCCAATAGCGAACATGTTTAAAATCTGCGGTCAGCTTATGGTAAGCGCCTTCAAAATATGCTTCCTGCTCTTTAGCGTCAATATCGCCGTACCAATAGGTTACATTGCCATAGGTAAATAAATTAGGCTGATATTCGCTGGCAGCCAAGCCCACATGAAAAACATTAGCGTGCTTTTTATTAGTATCAGAGGCAGACATAATCAAATTGTCGCCAAAATTTAATTTATAATCCATATTGTCTTCAATACGGCGGTAATCATAACCGTACAGCGCCGTAACGCGTTTGGACTTGTCGCGATATACGGGCGTCATGCCGTAAAAGCTGAATGCTTCGGAATCGCCGTATTGATTAAAAAAGCCGTTCTGCCAGCCAATATCGTAGGTGGTTTTGCTAACGCCCACACCTATTCTGGTGCCGCGGCTGCCAACTGCCGTTTCGTAGTTTACAGCGTAATTTTTGGTGTGCTTATTGCTGATAGAACCGGTAATGCCAATTTTATCGCCCTGCTCGCCGGGATTGTTTATTTCTGTGTGAATGCCATATCTGTATCTGCCGGAGCTTTTGCTGCCGCCGTTATCGGCAAACACATAATTATTCCAGACCGGCCGGCGCAGAATTTCTACTGCCAAGCCTGTGGTCAGCGGCCTGCTGCCGGGATACAAAGAACCTCTGGCAATAACGCCGGGTAAATCGTTAAGGTCATTCATAACCCTTTCCAGCTTTTTATCGGTAATAACCACATCTTTTTTCAGCGGTTCCAAAAACTTTACCAATACCCTGTCGGCTACTTTGGAAGTATTTTGTACCATTTTAATATCGTCATACGAAGCTGCGTAAACGGCAACCTCAAGCTCGCCGTTTGTAATTTCCTGTTCCGGCACCACTGCCTGCGATACGGTAAAGCCGCAGTCTCTGGCATATTTGGTAACCTCGTCCGTCAAAAGCTGCAATTCTGCAAAGGCTACGCTTCTGTGCGTATAAGCAGCCAAAATATCCTGCAGCTTTTTGTTTTGATGTACTTCCGGCAGCACAAAGCCTGTCAGCTTGATGCTCTTAACATAGAACGCCGGATTTTCCTGCGTACCGGTATTGCCGGGTTGATATGCTTCCTTCTGCTGCAAGCGGTTTTCTACCTCCGCCTCCTGCTTACCGGTGCGGTAATAGGGATATTCGGTAACAGCAGTTTTATCAAAGCTTGGCAGCGGAGAGGCTGCAAACGCTGTCGTATTTAACACAGCACAAAGCAACGTGGTAGTTATAATTCCTATTTTTTTCATATTGCACTACTCCTTTAGCTTACATAAAAAATAAGTTTACTTATTACCTTTTTTACATCGCACAGTTTTTCCCCCCCGGATAAATAAGCTGCTTGTCAAAGAAAACGGCTTTTATCAATAGTGAGCATTTTATATTATTTATTCAAAAGAAAAATAAATATTATAATATTATTATCATTATACCACCGCCACAATTTATTCACAAGTCAATGGAGAACTTTTTAATTATTTACTCTGCGCTTTAGTAAAAGTTTTTCTCTCTCATCAATTACAGCCAAAACATCTTTCGGCAAAAACATCTTATGCAGGCAATAAAAATTTTTTGACAGACAAAATTTTTATGACAGCTAATCTAAAGATAAATTTTTCTTTTTTTATCGCCAGCCTCTTGCCAAAAGCTCAATTTTATGGTATTATATGTACTTGTCAGGCACCTGACAATGGCCCGGTGGTTCAGTTGGTTAGAATGCCGCCCTGTCACGGCGGAGGTCGTGGGTTCGAGTCCCATCCGGGTCGCCATTTGCGGAAATAGCTCAGTGGTAGAGCACCTCCTTGCCAAGGAGGGGGTCGCGAGTTCGAATCTCGTTTTCCGCTCCATAGGGGTATAGTTCAATGGTAGAGCACCGGTCTCCAAAACCGTCGATCTGGGTTCGAGTCCTAGTACCCCTGCCAACGTAAATAAAAGTCTGAGATTTTGTTAAACAAATCTCAGGCTTTTTTTGTTGTTCATTTTTATTTTTTTTGCAAAGTGAAAGGGTCGCCTCACAACGAGACGACCCTTGAAAAATTTAAGGTTGCTAAAATTTTATCCTGTTTTATTCTCCCGCTTTTTTACCTCTCAAGAACAGCCACAAAGGACCGGCCAGGAAGGTAGAAGTATACGCGCCGCTGGAGAAGCCTACTAACATCGCAAAGGAAAAATTGCGGATAGTTTCACCGCCAAAGAGAAAAATAGAAACAACTGCAAACAAAGATGTACCCACAGTATAAATACTGCGTCCCATGGTCTGCCAAATACTGTTGTCAATCATATCGCTCAAAGATTCGCTGCGGCGATGAATTTTTAAGTTTTCACGAATGCGGTCAAAAATTACGATAGTACCGTTAATAGAATAGCCTACAACCGTCAGCAGCGCTGCTACAAAGGAAGAATCCATTTCCATTTGGAACAAAGAGAAATAACTCAAAGTAACGCTGACATCGATAATCAAAGCGATAATTGCCGCAATGGCAAACTTAAACTCAAAGCGCAAAGTAATATAGGCAATCATCAAAATCCAAGACAGCACAATCGCCAAAACAGCCTGCTGAATAAGCTCGCCGCCTACGGTAGCGCCGACATTTTCTACACGCTGAATAGCAAAACCGCCCAGCTTACCTTTAAGGTCATCCATTACGGCACGGCGTTTTTCGTCATCAATAACGCCGGTACGAATCAGTACGCCCTTCGCTTCCTTAACATTACTGTCGCTGCTTTCCAGTTGGATAATACTGTTGCCTAAATCGTGACCCTTCAGTACGTCGCGCACCTCCGCAACCTGCACCGGTTTTTCAAAAACCAAATCCATAATACTGCCGCCGGTAAAATCAATGCCCAGATTAAAGCCTTTAATGAACATAGAACCAAAGCCGATAATCAAAAAGGTGATGGTAATGGCAAAGAAGATTTTATAATTTTTAACAATAGAAAATTTCTTCATTATTTAGCCACCTCCTTCGGCGCTCTAGCGCCAAACATAAAGGGGCTTTTAGTCAAATTGCTGTAAACTAGGAAACGCATAAGGAATTTGGTTACTGTTACGGCAGTAAACATACTGAGTAAAGTACCAAGCGCCAAAGTAACAGCAAAGCCCTTAATGGGGCCGGTACCTAAATAGAACAGCACGGCCGCTGCCATTAAGGTAGTTACATTGGAGTCTAAAATAGTGATAATAGCGCGGCTGAAACCGGAGTCCATAGCGCTGCGCAAAGTTTTGCCTTTCTGAATTTCTTCCTTGAAGCGTTCAAAAATCAAAACGTTAGCGTCAACAGCCATACCAATGGACAAAATAATACCGGCAATACCCGGCAGGGTCAAGGTTGCGCCCAAATAACGCATAGTCAACAGCAGCAGCATTACATAAAGCAGCAAAGCAATATCGGCTACCACGCCGGATAAACGATAGAACAGCAGCATGAAAACAAAAACACCGGCAATACCAATCAGAAAAGCTTTAACGCTTTTATCCTTGGAGTCCTGACCCAAGGTAGGGCCAACGGTACGGTTTTCCAAAACCTCAATTTTTACAGGCAGACTGCCGCTGCGCAGTAAAATAGCCAAATGCTCGGCTTCCTCCACATTGCGGGAGCCGGAAATCTGTGCGCGGCCGCCGGTGATAGCTTCCTGCACTACGGGCGCGGTCAAAACCTCGCCGTCCAAAACGATAGCGATTTGCTTGCCTATGTTGCGGGCAGTCAAATCGGCAAACTTCTTACCGCCCTCGTCGCTGAATTCCAAGCCAACCACAGCCTGATTGCCTTGAGATACCTGCGCCCTGGCATCCTTCAAATCCTTACCTGTCAGTACAACCTTGCCGCTGACATCTTTAAATTGCAGCATAGCAGTACGTCCCAGCATAGCAATAGCCTTTTCAGGATCTTTAACACCGGGAAGCTCAACAATAATACGATCCTTGCCCTGACGCTGAATAACAGGCTCAGTCAAGCCCAGCTCATTAACACGGCGTTCAATAATTTTTACACTGCGGTTTACAGCATCATCGTCAACCTTGAGCTCAGGAGTATCAACCGCCTGCAAAACGACATGCGTGCCGCCCTGCAAATCCAAGCCCTGTTTAATGGAGTTGGCCAGGGGAGAGATGTAAACACAGAAACCGCCGATTATCGCCAGCGCAATAACCAGAAATTTCCCCAACTCATTCCAACGCAAAATAATTTCCTCCTTAAAAAATGGATTTAATATATCAGTTAAAGCCGTATAGGTTTATGTATACCGCTTTCACTTACTAAAAGCTGCATTTTTACATCGCGCTCGTCACCGGGAAGCGTCTGCTGCATTAAGCAATCATACGCCACTCCCATAATTACAGCATTTTTTGCCTGCGGCAGAAATCTGTCATAATAACCTGCCCCCATGCCCATCCGGCTGCCGTCGCGGCCAAAAGCCACGCCGGGGACAAGCGTTAAAGCAATCTGCTCCGGCGAAATTTGCTTAATAGGCTTTGGCACAGTACGTATACCAAATCTGTCTAAAGCAAAATGCTGCATATTTTGCAGCTTAACCGGCACAAAACTTGCTGCAGAAACGATATAAGGCACAGCGACCGTCTTACCTTCGGCTAACGCCTGCGCCAACACCAAATCCACACTCAGCTCTCGGCCAAAAGCCAAAAAGCCCATGATGCACTGCGCCTTACGGAACGCATCACAGGCCAAAATATGCTCGGCAACCTGCATACTGCTGCGAGATACCTGCTGCCAAGAAATTTGAGCACGCTGCTTACGCAAAATTTTGCGCAACTCAATTTTTGCAGCAACAACAGTCTTATCGCCCGGCTCAAACATTCTTTGCGGGATCTTGATGACCGCTGACAGCGCTGCGGGACATTTCAATTTCCACGCCTTCGGCTACCAAAAGCTTAACACGCTTTTCGCTGATAGCAGTAATTTTACCGTAAATGCCGCCGATAGTGATAATTTCGTCGCCCTCTTTTAACCCATTAAGCAAATCGCGTCTTTTCTGCTGTTCTTTCTTTTGGGGCTTCCACAGCATAAAATAAAAAATGCCACCCATAAGAAAAAATGGCCATAAGGAATTGATTAAAGCCATTGTATCTCCGCCTTGCATAATTACACCTCCAAATTTATAATCAAAAATATACTTACACTTTATTATACCCTAAAATCAATTTATCCGCGATAGTTTTCTAAAAATCTTTCTCTAAATTCAGGGAAGCTATCATTAGCAATAGCTGCACGGATTTCTTGAGCAAAATGCAGCAGAAAATGCAAATTATGAATGGACAACAGACGCAGGCCAAAAATTTCTTCTGCTTTAAACAAATGGCGGATATAAGCGCGGCTGTAATTGCGGCAGGCATAGCATTGGCAGCCATCCTCAATCGGACGAAAATCCTCGGCGTAAGCAGCGTTGCGCACCACTAAGCGCCCCGTATGCGTCATGGCCGTGCCGTTGCGGGCAACGCGGGTGGGAAATACGCAGTCAAACATATCCACGCCCAAATTTACTGCTTCCACAATACAATCCGGCGTACCCACGCCCATTAAATACCGCGCTTTTGTTTTAGGCATTAAATAAGTTGTCTGTCCTAAAATATCATACATCATGGGCTTAGGCTCGCCTACGGAAAGTCCGCCGATGCCATAACCGGCAAAATCCATTTCCGTCAGCTGCTCTACGCTCATTTTGCGCAAATCCGGAAACATGCCGCCCTGTACAATGCCAAACATAGACTGATCTTCGCGGGTATGCGCCTCCTGGCAGCGTTTTGCCCAACGGCTGGTGCGCAGCGTTGAACGCTTAGCATAATCATATTCCGCAGGATAAGGAATACATTCGTCAAAAGCCATAGCAATATCCGCGCCTAAAGCCTCCTGCACATGAGTGGAAACCTCCGGCGACAAAAACTGCTTGCTGCCGTCAATGTGGGAGCGGAACATTACGCCCTCTTCCGTAATTTTGCGCATGGCACCCAGGCTAAAAACCTGAAAGCCTCCGCTGTCAGTAAGCATGCCGCGCTTATAATTCATAAATTTATGCAGGCCGCCTGCCTTCTGCACCAGCTCGTGACCGGGACGCAGAAACAGATGATAGGTATTGGCTAAAATTACCTGACTGCCCATGGCGTAAAGCTCTTCGGGAGCAAGAGTTTTTACCGTAGCCTGCGTGCCCACGGGCATAAACATGGGCGTTTCAAAGGTGCCGTGAGGAGTGTGTAAACGTCCCAAGCGCGCGCCGCTGCGGCTGCATTCTTTAATTAATTCGTAGGTTACTGCGTGCTGCATATAGTCTCCTTAATTTAATCTTTGATAAACATAGCGTCGCCGAAGGAAAAAAATCTATATTTTTCTTCTACGGCAGCTTTATAAGTATTCAGCATAATTTCTCTGCTTGATAAAGCAGACACCAGCATGAGCAGTGTGCTTTGCGGCAGATGGAAATTAGTCACCAATGCGTCTACTAAACGATACTTGTAACCGGGATAAATAAAAATATTCGTCCAGTTGCCGCCCGCGTGCAAAATTCCGTCGGCGCCTGCCGCTTCCAAAGTGCGTACCGAGGTGGTGCCAACAGCAATAATGCGGCGGCCTTCCTCTTTGGCCTTATTAACGGCGTCCGCCGCTTCCTGTGAAACGGTATAAAATTCACGGTGCATTTTGTGGTCTTCAATATTAGCTTCGCTTACCGGACGGAAGGTGCCCAAGCCTACGTGCAGCGTAACAAAAACTTCCTCGCAGCCCATATCCTTAATTTTTTGCAGCATTTCTTTGGTAAAGTGCAGCCCGGCAGTTGGCGCTGCCGCGCTGCCGCGCTCACGACTGTAAACCGTCTGGTAGCGTTCTTTATCTTCTAAAGGCGCCGTAATATACGGCGGCAAGGGAGTTTCTCCCAGCCTGTCAAGAATTTCTTCAAAAATACCGTCAAAAGCAAAGCGCACTACGCGGCCGCCAAAATCAGTGTGGTCAATAACCTCGCAGGATAATTCGCCGCTGAAGTTAATTTTTGCGCCCAGCTGCAATTTTTTGCCGGGACGTACCAAAACCTCCCAGTCGGTAGCATTTTTACGGGTCAGCAAAAACACCTCCACATGCGCGCCGGTATCCTTAAAGCCGTGCAGGCGCGCCGGTATAACGCGGGTATCGTTAAACACCAGCAAATCGCCGGGACGCAGATAATCTACTAAATCGTAAAAATGCTTATGCTCTATGGCTCCCGTTTTTTTATCTACTACCAAAAGGCGCGAATGATCCCGCGGCTCCATAGGATGCTGCGCAATCAGCTCTTTTGGCAGTTCGTAATCAAAATCTGTTACTAGCATTGTCTGTCTTCTTTCCTTTATTTTCTCACATAGGTTTCCGGATAATAATGCGCCAAAATATCCTTATAGGTGATTTTTTCCTTGGCATTAGCCATGCCGCGCGCGCCCCAGGCGCTCAAGCCCAGGCCGCTGCCCCTGCCCTTGCCGTGAAAAATTATTTTTTCGTCCTTACCGCCGTTCAGCATGTGATAGCTGCGCAGAATACTGCTCACCGCGGGCTTATCCTTATCCTCGTCGTTCACCTTAATGTTGATATCCTTGCTGCCTACCTCAAAGCCAAAGCGGTCTTCAATAGGTACCTTTAAAACTTCCGGCGTAGGTACGCCCGTTTCCACATCAAATAAAGTGCTTGGCAAGCCTAAAATTTCAGCCAGCTCCCCGCCGCTGATTTTTGCCGCACCAGCAGCTCCCGTTAAAATTAAATATTTCACGCGACCGGTTCCGGTTCTGTCGGCGCCCATATCCTCCAGCGGCGATAAGCGCACGCCGGTAAGTCTGCCCACAGTATAACCGCGCTGCGCCAGCTGGCCTTCCAAAAGCGACGGCGTGGCGCGATATTCCCAAGTAAAATCGGGGCTGTCGCTGTCAAAATCTTCCACAGTCTGCAAATACGCAATCTCTTTATCCCACGCGCCTAAAGCGCTTTCCGTGCGGCCTCCCGTAGAAGAAGTGCTCACAGCCTGAATAGGCAGCCCTGCTACGTCGGCTATAAACCGACCTTTCGTAGCCTGCACCAATTTATTGACAGCCGCTTTTTCTATGCGCGGGCCGGTGCCTTCATAGGTAAGCTCCGCATCGTTCGCCAGCAAATCATATTGCTTATTGATATTTGCGCGCTGCATATACATAGCGTAAGTGCGCGCCGCCACCGCCTGCGCTTTAATAGCCTCGTCCGGCCAGACCACCATGGTTTTAGCGGGCAGTACGCTGCACAAATATTGCTCTATATTCACATAATTAACTATCAGCAGCTTATTATCGACGGCAATAGCCCGCATATAGCCGTTATAGCTGCGCTGGTTAATTTTGGGCTGAGCCTTTCCTTCCAGCGCGCTAAAATAAACAGTGCCGCCAAAGCAATGCTGCTCGTCTAACTGCAAGCGTCCGTCCTGAATATGCAGAAAATATTTTCCCTTAGGCATCACTGTTTTCTGCCAACCGCTCTGCACCTCAAACTCATCATCACAGCTGATTTCCGCCGTTGTCTGACCCGTAACCAGCGCTACACGCAGCAGCGCCGCTTCTGCCGCCGGTGCAAAACCGCCCAGCAGATAAGCGCAGGCCAGTAAGGCAGTTATAAAAATTTTTTTCAGCATGATGTTCTCCTTTATTCAACGTCCAAATTCACCATACTAATATGCTTGCTTACCACAATCAATTTATCCTTAGGCTTTGCGCCTTTATTTTTTTTGCGCAGCTCGTAACGGTCGCGCTCGCTGAAAACGCAGCCGCAATACTGCTGGCGATACAAACCCATGTCCAGGCTGATATCCACGCCGCGCTGATAGCCGCTGCGAAAATCTTCATAATAAAAAGGAATGTCAAATTCCTCTGCCGCCGCCTGCGCTGCTTTTTTTATCAGCTCATGCTTTTGGTAGGGACTTACAAGCAGCGTACTGCTGAAAGCGTCAAAACCGTTTTCCTTGGCAAATTGCGCCGCATAACGCAGACGCAGACGGTAACAGTAAGCGCAGCGCACCGTCGGCTCGCTCAGCATACCGCGAACACAATTTTCCAGCGCATAATCTTTATTGATAACTAAATTGTACTCTTTTTTTTCGCAGAACTCGCGCAGGGTACTCAAACGGTGCTTAAATTCTTTATAAGGGTGAATATTGGGATTAAAATATAAAATCGTAAAATCAACACCGTCAGCCGTTAATTTTTCCGTAGGATAGCAGGCGCAGGGTCCGCAGCAGGCATGCAGTAAAAGCTTCATAATTTTCCTCCTACTGTTCCGGCATAGGCACGCCCAGATAGCGGTAGGCTTCTCTTGTAGCTTTGCGCCCGCGAGGCGTGCGCTGTAAAAATCCCAGCTGAATTAAATACGGCTCGATAACGTCCTCAATGGTGCCCGCTTCTTCGCTGACAGCGGCGGCAATAGTTTCAATGCCCACAGGTCCGCCGCCAAAGGTTTTGACGATAATATTTAAAATACGCCTGTCGCTGCGGTCTAAGCCGTACTGGTCAACTTCCAGCTTAGCCAGCGCTTCGTCCGCCAGTTGGCGGTTAATAGTCGCTACGTCCAAAACCTGTGCAAAATCACGCACTCTTTTCAAAAGACGGTTGGCAATACGCGGCGTACCGCGGCTGCGGCGGGCTATTTCGGCAGCGCCCTCCGAATCGATTTTAACGCCTAAAATTTCCGCAGCGCGGCTGATAATAAATTGCAGTTCCTCCGGCTTATAAAATTCCAGACGGCACTGCACGCCAAAACGATCGCGCAAAGGCGCAGCTATGGCGCCCAAACGAGTAGTCGCGCCGATAAGCGTAAATTTGGGCAAGTCTAAACGCACGCTGCGTGCAGCAGGTCCCTTGCCGATAATTATATCTAAAGCAAAATCCTCCATGGCAGAATATAAAATTTCCTCCACAGTTTTGGATAAGCGATGAATTTCATCAATAAATAAAACGTCGTTTTCGCCTAAATTAGTCAAAATCGCCGCCAAATCCCCCTGCCGCTCAATGGCCGGTCCGCTGGTCACGCGGATATTTACGTTCAGCTCGTTAGCAATAATATTGGCTAAGGTTGTTTTGCCCAAGCCCGGAGGGCCAAACAGCAATACGTGATCCAAAGCCTCATTGCGAGCGGCGGCAGCCTTAATAAAGACGGATAAATTATCCTTCACCCGGCTTTGACCGATATATTCATTTAAAAGCCGCGGACGCAGGCTGTATTGCCAGCCGTCGCTTTCCTGCTCCGCACCGGCAATAATTCTATCATCAAATTCCATTATTGCCCTCCTATTTTTCTTTCAGACTTACTCAAAAATTTATCTGCGCGCAAAAAGTTTTAACGCCTGTCGCAGAACTTCCTCGCCGCTTAATTTATCGGCGTCGGCAATTTGCTTCATAACAGGCATAATTTCGCTGTTGCTGTAGCCCAAGGATTGCAAAGCCTCCATAGCCTCCGCCACGGAACCGTTGCCGCCTGCCGCCACGGTTTCGTTCAAATCGCTGCCGGCTTCACCGACAGCGCCGCCCAGCTTATCCTTTAATTCCAGCAGCATCCGCTCGGCAGTTTTTTTGCCAATGCCCGGCAGCTTGGTCAACGCTTTAAGGTCTCTGCTCTGCACAGCCATATAAAAAGCTTCCGGCTTGACGGCAGAAAGAATACCTAAAGCCATTTTGGGTCCCACGCCGCTGATGCTTAAAAGCAGCTCAAATAAATTATAATATTCCTGACTTAAAAAACCGTACAGCAAAATAGCGTCCTCGCGCACTGCGGTATGCACGTGCAGCCGCACCTGCGTGCCTAAGCTGAGCTGCGCTAAATGCGCGGAGGGCATAAAAACGCGGTAGCCAACGCCGCCCGCCGTTTCCAGCAAGCAATAATCCTGAGCCAAATAGCCTACATTGCCTTTCAAAGAACCTATCATTTATCGTCCCTCCTGCCATCTACGGGTTGCAGCCGTATTAACGCCGCAAATTGCCGCCGCCAGCGCATCCGCAGTATCGTCAGGTTTAATTTTTTCGCGAATATTCAGCAGATGCATTACCATATAAATAACCTGCTCCTTCGTCGCGCTGCCTGTGCCTACTACGCTGAGCTTAATCTGCATAGGCGTAAATTCCATCACCGGCAGCTTGTGGTTTGCCGCCGCCAAAAGCGCTACGCCTCTAGCCTGACCTACGGGAATAGCCGTCGTTACGTTGCGGTTAAAAAAAAGCTTTTCAATACTCATAAAATCCGGCTGAAAATGCTCGATAATATCGCTGATATCATCGTAAATTTTTTTCAGCCGCAGCTCCGGCAGCATATCCTTATCAGTTAAAATAGAGCCGTAAAAAACAGGACGCAGGCGGTTGCCGGTCATATCTACCAAACCATAGCCGCAGATGGCCGTACCGGGGTCAATTCCTAAAACCAGCATAAAAAATCCTCATAAAAACAGAAAGCAGACAAAAACTTGCCTGCTTTCCCACAAAAATCTTATTCCTCGTCGTCGTCCGGCAAGTCAGCGTTGTGATAAACGTCTTGAACGTCATCCAAATCTTCCAAAACGTCCAGCATTTTCTGTACTTTTTCAGCATCCTCTGCGGACAGCTCTGCCATAGTATCAGGAATCATGGTAATTTCGGCCATTTCAACTTCGATACCGGCGTCGGCCAAAGCTTTTTCTACATCGTCAAAAGCTTCGGGAGCAGTAACGATTTCGTAGCCATCTTCTTCATTTTTAATATCCTCGGCGCCGGCCTCCAAAGCCAGCATCATCAAATCGTCTTCCTCAACGCCGCTTTCTTTGCTGACTACAAAAATGCCCTTTTGCTGGAACATGTAGCCTACGCAGCCGGTTGCTCCAAGATTGCCGCCATGCTTGCTGAAAACGTGACGCACATCGGCAGCAGTACGGTTGCGGTTATCAGTCAGGCAGCTTACCATCATAGCAACGCCAGCGGGACCGTAGCCTTCGTAAGTAATTTCTTCAAAGCTTTGACCTTCCAAAGCACCTGCGCCTTTTTGAATAGCGCGTTGAATGTTATCTTTAGGAATATTATTAGCTTTAGCCTTAGTCAAAGCCAGCTTCAGCTTCATATTGCCGGTGGGGTCGGCACCGCCCATACGAACTGCGATAGTAATTTCTCTGCTGATTTTAGTAGTAATCTTGCCGCGCAGTGCGTCTGCTTTACCCTTTTTATGTTTAATGTTTGCCCATTTAGAATGTCCTGACATGCTTTAATTCCTCCAAACTTAGATAACTAAAAATAATTAGCGTTCACCGTATTATTTTACCACGCAGTAAGCTTTTTGACAACAAATTTAAACAGCAAATTCTCAACACGCATTTAAAAAACAACGCCCACGCTAAAAATCAATCGGCAGCCGTAAAAATTTCTTTGATGCTGTTGTAATGCAAAAAGATTCCCTGCCGCGCCAGCTCTTCAATTTCAGCCAGAGTTGCCAGTTTCCACGCCAAAGCTTCGTTCTCGCGGATTTTGATGTCACTTTGCTTAAAATTCAAAGTAAACAAATAGCAGTCCACAAAATAATTATCGCCCTCGCCGGGATTTTCTCTTTGGTAACACACTAAAGGCTGCGCCGTCAACGCAGAGACATCTAAGCCTGTTTCTTCAAAAACCTCGCGGTTCACAGCCTCGCGCGAGCTTTCGCCGGCCATGGCCGCGCCGCCGGGAACCTCCCACCAGCCGCCAGCCCAAGCCTTAGTCAGCACGCGGCGCGTTATTAAAAAGCGTCCGTCGGTATGCCGTACCACGCCCAGCACTGTCAAATGATATTCGCCGTCCTGCAAGCGCCAATCGTTGCGCTGCATTTTACGCCCAGTAAGCCGCTTATTTTTATCATATATATCCCAAAATTCCATTATCTGCCTCCGTAATATTTATCCATATACCAAAACACCAGCTTCAGTCCCAGCGATAACGCCAAAAACATACTGCCGCTGTCATAATCAATACGCCCCAAATGCAGACTGTTAAGCCCGGTAATAAAAATCATATTCAGCCAAAATAAGCCGTAAAAAGCCAAAAATACCTGCACATACCACGGCGGTTTAATTCTTGAATTGTTTTGCTGCATCCAACCGCCTCCTAAAATTTTTTTTGTAACCTTATTATAACAAAATTTTTTTTTGCAGCCAACTGTCAAACTGCCGCATATCACCAGCTTTATCTTGCTTGATAGAGACAAAATATTGTATAATAAATAATAGAGGAGAGGTTGTTATCCATGAATGAAAATGATGTTCAACAAGCTACAGCCAGCAGTGCGGAAAAAATTTTGCAGGCTGCTACCCATTTGTTCGCACAAGAAAATTTTAACGCCGTTTCTATTAAGCAGATAGCGGCAGCCAGCGGCGTAAACAGCGCCCTGATTTCTTATTATTTCGGCGGCAAAAAAAATCTCTATCAGGAGGTTTTATATAAGCAGGCAGATAAGTTTCTCAAGCTGCAGGAAAAAATCCGTCAGCGCGAGGAATCTCCGCTTACTAAGCTACGCTCTTATGTAGATTCTATTGCCGAAATGCAGCTGCGCCATCCTTATAACATTCATTTGATTTACCGCGAACTGCTTTCCCCGCAGCCCATGTTTGAAAATTATGTTAAAAACAGGCTGTACCGCATTCACCAATTTATGGCGGAGCTTGTTGACGAAGCTATTACCTGCGGCGAAATTATTACAGCCATTAAATCTACGCACGTAGCTTTTACGTTAGAAGGTATTATTATGTTCTTTTTTCTCACGCAGGGACAAATCCGTCAAATTGGTAATTTTGACCAACGCTCCGAAACAGAATATCTTTTGGAAGCGCTGAATTCTTATTTATCATCACTTAGCAAAGGCTAGAGGAGCGTCAAGTATGGTTAGGGAACTACATATCGGCGATATTGTGCGCCACTTTAAAAGAGAAACTATCAAAAATCCCACCGCAGAATATTTATATAAAATTGTCGCTTTTGCCGTTCACACCGAAACGTCAGAAAAGCTGGTAATTTATCAGGCGCTTTATGCGCCCTTTAAAACCTGTGCCCGTCCTTATGAAATGTTTATGAGCAAGGTTGATAAAAAGAAATATCCTGATATTAAGCAGGAATACCGCTTTGAGGTAGTGCAAAGCGCAGGATTCATTGAAGCATGAGTCCTGCGCTTTTTGCTTGTTTCTAACGCTAAACGTTTGTTCCCAGCGCGTTTCATGAACAATTACTCATATATTTCGAAAAATATAGCGGCGATATATTTTCACTCCGTGATAATATATTCGCCGCTCACTTGATCAATATACACAATAATTTTTACATCCGCTCCTTGAGCATATCTGCCGCTGCGCACAAAGCCACAATCATGGCGCTTGGTCTGGGCGGGCAGCCGGGAACGGCAATATCCACCGGCACTACGTCGGCAGCTTTGCCGACTATGGCATAGGTAGAACCATAAGTAACGCCGCCTGCCGCACACGCGCCGCAAGCCATCACCAGCCGCGGTTCGGGCATAGCTTCATAGGTCATGCGCAGCGCCTGCTCCAAATTGCGCGTTACAACCCCTGTAACCATCAGCATATCCGCATGACGGGGAGACGCCACAAAAGCGATACCGTAACGGTGCAAATCGTAAATGGGATTACTGGTCGCGCCCATTTCAAAATCGCAGGCGTTACAGCTGCCTGCGTCCAAATGGCGCACATGCAGGCTGCGACCTAAGCTGGCAGTAACCGCTTCGCTGACCACAGCCTGGCTTGCCGTCAAAATTTCTGCCAAACATTCTTTATTGCTGTGGCTCAACGCCTTTGCAGCACATGCTTCCACGCATTTACCGCAGAAAAGACATTTTTTATAATCAATCTGCGGCATGTCGCCCACCAGCTTAATGCCCTGCACTGGACAAGCCGCAGCACATTCGCCGCAGGCACTGCATTTGCCGTTGCACTGCAAAGTGCCGCGCATACGTTTGTGCCCGGAAACATCAATATTTTCTGTAGCAATTTTACCGGAGAAAATTGCTTCTAACATTTTTAACATTCTGCTGCCTCCTTAGCGGTCAATGCATGCATAACACAGCTCAAAGCTTTTATTGATAAGCGGAAAATCGGGAATAATATCGCCCTGCACAGCCACCGTCAGCGCCGGCCAGTTAGGATAGGACGCAGAGCGGATAAAGCTGCGGTCAATGCGTCCTGCTTCGTCCAGCATCAACCAGTGAATATTGTCGCCGCGGGGAGATTCGCTGATGCCCCAGCTTCCCTCTAAGGTACGTAATTCGCCTAAATCTACGGACAGCTCCGTCTCGGCATTGCGGCGCAGCTTGCTGATAAGCTGACGCACCAGCTTTAAGCTTTCGCGCACCTCGCCTATCCGCACCTTAATGCGCGCTTCTACATCGCCGCCGGGTTCGGTGACAAGCTCGAAATCCAGCTCGTCATAAATACCAAATCCTATATCCTTACGGCTGTCGCGCGCTACGCCGCTGGCGCGGGCACCCACGCCTACCATTGCTAAATCAAAGGCAGTATTTTCACGCACAATACCGGTGGTGCGGATGCGGTTGATAAAATTAGCCTGCTCCCACATAATATGCACCATGTCGGCATAAACCTTTTCTACTTCCTTTAAAACGTCGCTGATTTCCTCCAGCTGCTTTTCTTCCACATCCATAGATACGCCGCCGGGGATAATCAAGCCGCGCAAAAAACGATTACCGGCAACAAGTTCGTTAAGCTGCTGCAAATATTCCTTTAAGCGCGCACCCATACTGATAATAGGCGAAAAGCCTACACCGGCGCAAATATTGCCCGTATCGCCTACATGATTGTACAGGCGCTCCATTTCTAACGCCAGGGTCCGAATAAGCCAAGCGCGATAAGGCACCTTGCTTGCAGAAAGCTTTTCCACCGCCTGACAGAAGCTTAAAGTATTAGCCACGCTGCAAGCGCCGCAGATACGCTCGATAATCGGCAGCGCTTCGGTAACAGTTTTGCCCTCTAAAGCTTTTTCAATACCGCGATGCGTAAAAAACAGCTTAGCGTCTAATTGCAGCATAGCTTCGCCCGCCTGGCTGAAACGAAAATGGCCGGGCTCGATGATGCCTGCATGAATGGGGCCGACGGGAACCTCAAAAAGGCCCTCGCCGCCGGAGGTCATCATTTCATATTCGCGGTGGCCATGGCACTTGCAGTTTACGGGAATCTGCTTACGCAGCGGATGAAAGCCTTCGGGAAAGCTTTCGTGCAGCACCAAAGGCCGCAAATCCGGATGTCCTTCCGGGATAAAGCCGAACATGTCGTGCAGCTCTCTTTCGTACCAGGCTGCCGCTGGCAAAAGCGTAGTCAAACAAGGATAATTTAAAGAGCTGTCGGCAGGAAATTCTGCCTTTAATACGTCAAGATCGCGTTTTTCAGCGTTATAAAACAAGCAATAGATAGCCAGTCCGCCGCCGCGCAGAGTTTCATCGGCACCAAACATAGCTGCCAGCGGACGCTTGCCGCCGTCGCTGCAAATATTAGCAGCGCCACGCAGATTTTCGGGTTTTACGAGCATAGCATCAGCCTCCTATTACATGTACGGCGTGGTTCAACAAACTATTGAGCCACGGAAGATTTTCAAAGCCTGCACCCACAAGGCAGGTAAAAATTAATAACAATGCCAAAACCAGCACATCCACAGTCCCCAGCAAATCGCCTAAAGGCTGGCGGTGCGCCTCGCCGCAGAGCATGCGCATACCGTGATATAAAATACCAATCAGCACGCCTGCCAGCAGCACAATCAGCAGACTGCCTGCCAGCCAATGCCCCTCCTTAAACAATGCGGACATAATGTAAAATTTACTGAAAAACAAACCCATGGGCGGCAGGCCTAAAATACCCAGCATACCCGTCAGCCAAAAGGTCGCCGTATGCGGCACATCCTTAATCATACCGTGAATACGCATCATATTGCGTGTTTGATATTCTTGGATGATAGTTCCGGCAATATAAAATAGCACGAATTTAATCATAGCGTGGCTGTACATGTGCAGCATTACCGCTTTAATAGAAAGAGCGGAAAACGCGCCGATACCGGCAACCATAATACCGATATTTTCCATGGAGGAATAAGCCAAAATACGTTTTACGTCGCGCTGAACAACTACAAAGGGCACCGCCACAGCCACAGTCAAAACGGCGAAAAACAGCAGCATACTGCTCATCATAGCGCTGCCTGCGGTAGGCAGCAAAATTACCAAATTACGCAGCAAAACATAAATTGCGCAGCTGCACAAGGCGCCGCTAAGCATACCGCTGGTTAAAGACGGAGCCTCGGCGTAAGCATCCGGCAGCCAGGTGTGCATAGGCGCCATGCCGGCCTTAGTACCGTAGCCGATAACAAGAAACAGCAGCGCCAGCTTAGTCAGCGCCGGGTCTAAAGCCTCTGCGTGCTGGTGCAAAAACACCCAGCTTAAAGCGTTATTGGTGCCTAAAGCGGCAATCTGCGCATAATACAGCACCAGCGTACCCAAAAGCGCCAAGCAAATACCTACGGTGCAGACCATAATATATTTCCAAGTAGCCTCCAGAGCCGCGCGGGTAAATTTAAAGGAAATCAGCAGCGCAGAAATCAAAGTAGTGGCCTCGATTGCCACCCACATCAGGCCTAAATTTTTTACTAACAGCACAATAAACATCGTCCAGCAGAAAAACTGCATCAAAGCAAAATATCTGCCTGTCTGCAGCTGCTCACCCTTCAAAACGCCGCAGCGTTCTTCGCGGGTCAAATAGGATTTAGCCGTCCAGCTGGCCGCCACATATAAGGTTGTAATAATGATAAGCACCCACAGGCTTAAAGCGTCCACATAAAAATAATCGTCCACATAGGGTACGGCGGCGTCAAATTTAGCAGCCAACAGCGCCACGCAGATGCCTACGGCAGTAGCAGTCAAACGGTGCAGCCAGTGCAGCAGATTGTTGGCAAAGCGTCCGGTCAGCGCCAAAATGGCGCATACAGGCGGCAGACAAAGTAATATTAAAATATATTGCAGCATCTTCCACCTATCCTTTCAGCTTGTCCAGCACGTTAGTATCCGTAGTTCTAAAGGACAAACGCAAACGCGAGGTCAAAATAACCAAAATAACTACGGCAATCAGCACGTCTAAGAAAATACCCAGCTCAATAATCAGCGGCAAACCTTCAGTCATAATCAAGCCTAAAAGGTAAATGCCGTTTTCCATGGTGATCAGGCCAATCATCTGCATAATGGCACGGCTGCGCATAACAATTAAGGTCAGTCCAGTCATAATCATAAACATGGAGGTGGCTAAAATATCTCTGCCCTCTGCCTGCGGCAGCAGCCCGTCAATTACCATATAACCCAGCGCCAGGCTACACGCAGCTACGGCAGTAGAATAATTTACATTGATATCGCTGACGATTTCGCGCTCGTCGCGCAGTCCTTGAACCGTGCGCAAAATAGCATACGGAATAAACAGCACCTTAACGGCAATAGTCAAAATGCCCGGCAGCCATCCGTGCAGACCGCCGCCGTGACTTAAACCTACTACCAGACAGGCCGCGGCAATCAGCGCAGACTGCACAGCAAGGCAAAGCGTAGCGCGGCGCAGCTCCATAAATCTCGTCTGCAAAAAGACGATAAACATTAAACTTACAACTAAATATTCCATCGTCCTCCTCCTTACTGCGCAACCACTGCCAAAAGCAGCATTAAGCAGGCAGCAGCCAAATATACGCGCACTTTAAACAGACGCATTTTATTATTTAAGGTTTCTACCACGCCTACGGCCACAGCGCTCAGCAGCACTTTGAGCACTACGGGCAAATCCAGCGGCAGATACAGCATAGAAAACAGCAGCAGAAATACCAAAAGCTTCAGCTGGCTCGCCCAATGAATAAGCGCCAGCAATCTGCCGGAATATTCCAGCGTCATGCACTCATGAATCATGGTCAGCTCCAAATGAGTATCCGGATTATCCACGGGAATACGGCTGTTTTCTGCCAGCAGCACGAGAAAAAAGGCGATACAAGTTAATACGCCTGCCACCGTCAGATTTACTTCGTCAAAACGCAGGCTCATGCCGCTCAAAGAAGTGCTGCCGGTGTGCAGAACGTTGGATAAAACCGCCAGCATAATCACAGGCTCCACAAAAGCAGCCACATAAACCTCGCGGCTGCCCCCCATGCCGCCAAAGGCAGTCGCCGCATCCATGGAAGATACAGCCATAAAGAAACGACCTAAAGCTAAAATATAAACAAAAACAAAAACGTCGCCAAAGCCAGCTCTGCCGCCGAAAAAATTAGGCAGCATACACGCAGCAGCCAAAGTTGTTACAAAATAAACGCAGGGAGTCAGGCGGAACAGCGCGCTGGTATAGGGAGTTACCATGGTAGGTTTGCCCCACCATTTTTTTATATCGTAATATTCTTGGAAAATGCTGGAACCAATACGATTTTGCAGTAAGGCCTTAACCTTTTTGACAATACCTGTAATCAAAGGCGCAGCCGCCAGCAGAATTACAGCTTGCAGCAAACAGAGGGCTAAGCCTTGCACATCACTGATAAAATACATCATTTATACAACGCCCCCCATACTAACACCAAAACCATAGTCGCCATAACATAAGAAACATACAAACGCACGCTGCCCTGCTGCATACGGCGCAAAAAGGTAGAAATCCCTACAAAATGTTTTTGCACAGGCTGATATAACTTTTCCGTAATCATATCCGGAATTTCCAGCTTGTAGGACAGCTGACGGCCAAAATAAGCGTGGTCCTTACGCATATAAGAAACCTGACGCTTAGGCTTCAGCAGATAATCGAAAGCGCGGCGTACAGGCTTACTAAAGCCGGTCGCAGAATATTGCTGACGCTCCGTAGGATAAGTGCCGCAGTTCCAGGTTACATTCTGTTCTACAAAAATATTGTTGGTAAAAAGATATACTGCCGCGCTGATAACAGCCACCAAAAGCAGCAGCAGCAGCGGATTGAAAACGGATAAAGAACCGCTGCCGGCCCAGGCCAGACTAAAACCCTGCACGGCGAACTCGTTGTCCAGCTTTAAAGCGGCGCAGACTGCCTGCACTACGGGCAGCGGATAAATGCCGCAGATAAGCACCAGCGCGCTGGATAAACCCATGGCAGCCAGCATAAATTTATCCGACTCGTGCGCATGCTCTACCAGCTCGCTGCGAGCACGTCCTAAGAAAGAAATACCGAACAGACGCACAAAACAGCCTAAAGCCAAAGCGCCGGTAAAGCCCAGCAAAACAAAGCATAGAGCTGCCCACAAACGCGTAATCTGCGCAGAATTAGCGCTTACCAAAGTAATAAAGCTTTGCAGCACCAGCCATTCACCGGTAAAACCGTTAGTCAGCGGAATGGCAGCCAAAGCCATAGCGCCTACAAAGGTAAACAGCGCCGTATAAGGCATTTTTTTCGCCAGGCCGCCGAACAGCTCAATATTTTTGCTGCCGGTACCGTGCATAATGCTGCCTGCGCTCATAAACATCAGCACCTTCATAATGCTGTGGTTAAAAGCGTGCACCAACGCAGCGACAAAACCCAGATAGTACCAACTGCCGCCCGCTAAAACTTTGAGCAGCATACCGCAGCCAAAAGCTGCAAAAATAACGCCCATATTTTCTACCGAAGAATATGCTAAAATACGCTTAATGTCGTTTTCCATCTGCGCGTACAGCACACCCAAAAAGGCGGACACGGCGCCAACTACCATAACGATAACGCACCACCAATAATTCCAAACGGGCAAAAAGCTGAACATAAAGCGGCCAAAGCCATACAAAGCAATTTTCAGCATCACGCCGCTCATCAAAGCAGAAACGTGGCTGGGAGCGGCAGGATGAGCGTTAGGCAGCCACACATGCAGCGGCACCAAACCGGCTTTTAAAGCAAAGCCGCTAAACGCGCAGGCAAAAACCACATGCTGCCACAAAATATCCAGCTTGTTGTCGGCCATAGCGGCAAAGCTGAAATTGCTGCTGGCAGAGCCGGTCAGCAAAAAGGCAATCATAATCGCCGCCGTACCTACGGAAGTCATTACCAAATATTGATACGCCGCCGTCCAAGTAGAACGCTTCTCCGATTCATGATTTACCAACATGAAGGACGCTACTGCCATAATTTCCCAAAACAGCAAAAAGCTGAAGGCATCACCGGCCAGCAGCACCAAAATCATGGACAGCAAAAATAAATTCCACATACCGCCCAAAAGGCGCATGCGGCTGCCCTCATAGCTTTGCGCATAGCCTAAAGCATAAAGGCTGGTAATCACACCGGCAATACCGGTCAATAGCAAAAAAACTGCGCTCCAGCTATCGCACACCCAAGAATAAGAACCCCATGCCAAAGGCACAACCGACGCTCCGGCCAACAGCGTCCATGCCTTGTAGGCAGTAATGCCGCTGCCGATAAGCGCAGCGCCATTAGCCAACCAATGAGCATACCGCTGCAAGCTATGGGGAAATAACAAAGTCAGGATACCGACGCCAAAGCAGGCAGCGGCAAGTAAAAAGCACTCCATTTCCTCACCTACACTTTCATAAAATTTTTACAGCATCTTCACAATTTCACATTTTTGACAAGAAAACATTATACCATATTTACATCTATTAGTGAATAGCTTCACTGCAAGAAATCACATACTTGTTGCTTGACTGGCATAATATTAGAAACTATAATTTAATTGAACGATTAATTTTTTCTGAAAACAACTAAGCTTTTCTTAGTAAATTTTTTAAATCAATAATTTTGCCGAGCGGGGTGAAAATATTATGCAAGCTTTTTTAACTAATCCAAAAAATAAGCAGCGCCTTCTTTACGGTGTTTTAGCGTTGGTTATCGGCATTGGCGGCTACGCTATTTACAACCATGCCGTCAACAAACCGTCAGTCCAAAAAATTATTCCGTTGGTGCGCACCGTAACCGTAGAAGAAACGGCAGAAACCGCCGCCAGCTCCTACCCCGGCGAGGTACGCGGACGCTACGAGAGCCAGCTTGCTTTTCAAGTAACAGGAAAAATCAACGCCCGTTTGGTAAATGTTGGCGACAGAGTGCAATCCGGGCAAATTTTAATGACCATAGACCCTAAAGATATTGACCAAAATGTAGAAGCAGCGGCAGCGCAGCTGGTCAGCGCCCAGGCTAATCAAAAACTGGCTGCCGATAACGCCGCCCGTTATAACGCGCTCTATGCGCAGGGCGCAGTCAGCGAAGCTGTCCGCGACCAATATAACACCCAATTAGAAGCCGCCAACGCTGCTTTGAGGCAGGCGCAGGCACAAGCCAAGATAAGCGGCAATCAACGGAGCTATACTCAATTAGTCAGCGATGCCGACGGTGTAGTAGCGGCAATCAGCGGCGAAGCCGGACAAATCGCAGCCGCAGGCACGCCTATGGCTACCGTTATCCGCAACGGCGAACGCGAAGTGCAGATTTATGTCCCGGAAGGAGCTTCTGTACAACTAAATCAGCAGGCCAACGTCAGCTTGTGGGCACTGCCCGACACACGTATCAACGGTTATGTACGGGAAATCGCTCCTATGGCCGACCCTGTTACCAGAACCTATAAGGTCTGCGTAGCCGTCCCCAATCTGCCGGACGGCGCTAAGCTGGGCATGACTGCCAAAGTAAGACTGTTAAACGCATTAGCAGCGCAAAAAAATGACAGCGAAAGTTACGCCTTACCGGCCGCAGCTTTATATCAAGTCAATAATAAACCGCAGGTTTGGCTGGTGCGAGATAAGCACGCGCACTTAACAGACGTAACGGTCGGCGGCTACGACGGCAATAAAATAATTATTACGCAAGGCTTGTCCAAAGGCGACAAAGTAATCACTGCCGGTCTTGCCAAGCTTACACCTAACCAAGAAGTAAAATTGGAGGAAGGCGGTGAGCAATAATGCTTAACTATCCCAAAGAAAAGCAGCAAATCAACCTGGCCGTCTGGTCCATCGAGCATAAGCAGCTAGTCTATTTCTTTGCTTTTCTTGTTTTGGTCATGGGTATTTTCTCCTTTAAATCCCTAGGACGCAGCGAGGATCCATCTTTTGCCGTTAAGCAAATGGTAATCTCTGCCGCGTGGCCCGGCGCCAGCGCTAAAGATGTGGAGCAGCACCTAACCAATACTATTGAAAAGGAAGTACAAAATCTTCCGCAGATAGACAAAATCACCAGCTATTCCCGTCCGGGAACCTGCGTAATCACCGTAACGCTGAAAGATGAAGTTACGGGAAATTTAGTACGCCAACGCTGGCTGGAGCTGCGCAATATTGTTGACGACGGCAAAAGTAAGCTGCCCACAGGCACTTACGGTCCTTATTATAACGACCGCTTCGACGATGTTTACGGCAATATTTACGCTTTGACCGGCGACAATTTTTCTTATGAAGATATGCGCCGATACGCCGAAAAAATTAAGCTTAGCTTTTATGGTGTACCCGACGTAAAAAAGGTTGAGCTGGTCGGCATGCAGCCGGAAAAAATTTTCGTGCAGACGGAAACGGATAAGCTGTCCAAGCTTGGTTTGGATATCAACGCCATTGCCGAGATGATTAAGGCGCAGACTGCCGTCACACCCTCCGGCATGGTGGAAACAGACACCGCCAATGCCTATCTGCGTATTAGCGGCAGTCCTGACAGTGTAGCAAACATCGCTTCTCTGCCCATCAACGCCAACGGCAGAGTGTTTCGCTTAGGCGATATCGCCAAAGTAACCCGCGGTTATGCCGACCCTCCCGAGCCGCTTATGTATTACAACGGCCAGCCCGCTGTGGGTATTGCTTTATCTATGGAGGACGGCGGCGATAATATTCAGCTGGGCAGAAATCTTGCTCTGGAAATTGCGCGTCTGCAAAAGGATTTGCCTTTAGGCTTGGAACTTAGCCAGGTTGCCA
The DNA here is from genome assembly GCA_905200645.1 of uncultured Phascolarctobacterium sp. Lineage (GTDB taxonomy): Bacteria > Bacillota > Negativicutes > Acidaminococcales > Acidaminococcaceae > Phascolarctobacterium_A. Next base: position 44,557 of record CAJKLD010000009.1, read on the forward strand.
ATCAGCCGGAGGTTGTAAAAAATTCTATCAGCGAATTTAGCGAAAGCCTTTACGAAGCCATTATTATCGTTCTGGCTGTCAGCCTATTCAGCTTGGGACGGCGCAGCGGCTACGTTATTTCCTGTTGTATTCCCTTAATTCTTTTAGGCTCCTTTGCCGCCATGTTGGCCATGGGCATTGATTTGCACAAGGTTTCTTTAGGCGCGCTGGTAATTTCCTTAGGTATGCTGGTGGACGACGCCATCGTAGTTGTCGAGCTGATGGAAGTAAAAATGTCCGAAGGCATGGAGCGCAAGGCAGCTGCCTCTTATGCTTTCCAAACCTGCGGTCGTCCGCTTTTAACGGGCACAGTGATTACCTGCTTAGGCTTTATGCCCATTGCTTTTTCTAAGGCATCTGCTTCAGAATTTGCTTACAGCATCTTCCCCGTGATGAGCATTACGCTGCTTCTAAGCTGGCTGGTATCGGCAACGCTGGCTCCCGTACTCGGTTACGAATGGATTCGCCCTACAGTTATCAAAAAAGATAGCTACGACAGCTTTTTCTACCAAAAATTCCGCAGTCTGCTTAATTGGTGTTTAGACAACCGTAAAATAGTTATTGGTTTTACGGCAGCGCTGCTGGCCGCTTCCGTTTTTATGCTGCGCTTTGTCAGCCAGGAATTTTTCCCCGCCAGTGTGCGTCCCGAGCTTTTGATAGAACTTAATCTTCCCGAAGGCAGCTCTCTCAAGGCTACCGATGCCGCCGCCCGCAAGCTGACCAACCTCATCAAAAACGACGAGGATTTAGACCACTTTTCCACTTATGTAGGCAAAAGCGCTCCCCGCTTTGTTCTGGTTATCGACCCGGTACAGCCCCGCGATAATTATGCGCAGCTTGTTGTAGTCGCTAAAAGCGTCAACGCCCGCAAAGCTTTAGAAAAGCGCATCAATACTCTTGCGGCGCAAGAACTGCCGGAAGCTATTGTTTATTCCCGTTCCATTCCTTTAGGTCCCCCTGCTCCCTATCCCGTTATGCTGCGCGTAAGCGGCAGCAGCGATGAGCAGGTTAAAAAATATGCGCAAAAAGTGCGTCAAATTATGGCGGCTCACCCTTACATAACCATGACGCGGCTTGATTGGCTGGAGCAGAGCAACGCCGTGAAAGTAACCATTGATAACGATAAACTGCTGCAAATGGGTATTACCCGCCAAACAGTGGCCGCCGCTTTACAAGCGCAGATTTCCGGTTATACTGCCGCTACTTATTTGGAGGGCGATCAGGAAATTGGTATTGTTTTTCGTCTTGCGCCTCAAGAGCGGGCAGATATCAGTCAAATAGACAGCATTGCCATTCCTACCGGCCGCGGCGCCGTTACCCTGTCGCAGGTTGCCAAAATAGAACACACCAGTGAAGATAATATGATTTGGCGACGCAATCTGCGTCCAACTATCACCGTCAACGGCGGTCTTAGCGAAGGCGTTACAGGCAACGACGTCACTAAAGAAATTTATAACCAGCTGGCAGAAATGCGCGCCAACCTCCCGGCAGGGATGACTATTGAAATTGGCGGTTCACTGGAAGACAGCCAAAAAACGCTTAATTATTTGCTGAAACCGGTGCCAATTATGGTGCTGCTGATTATGATTTTGATTATGATACAGCTGCAGGATGTTCGCAAGCTGCTGGTGATTATGCTCACCGCGCCTATGGGCATTATCGGCGTTATTTTTGGTCTGCTGCTGTTTAATTCCACTCTGGGCTTTATGGCGGAGCTGGGCATTTTGGCGCTTACCGGTACGATTATCCGCAACAGCATGGTTATTGTTGACCAAATACAGCAGCATCTTGACGCAGGCATGCACGAACACGAAGCCATTGTAGAATCAGCTATCGTGCGTTTCCGTCCCATTATGCTGGCAGCCTTCACCACAATTTTAGGCTTAATTCCCATGTTTGCCAGCCAGTTTTGGAACGCTATGGCGGTGGCTATCGCCTGCGGCTTAACAGGAGCAACGCTGCTGACGCTGATTGTTTTGCCAGTACTGTATGCGATTGTATTTAAAGTTAAAACGCAAAAATAATTTTTTAAAACCAAAAAGCAGAGTAAATCGGCATTTCCGATTTGCTCTGCTTTCAGACTGTAGAAAAACCCATGTTTCTCTCTTTGTTAGGGAAGCATGGGTTAATTTATTTAGAAGCTGTATTCTGTAACAGCATATCTATTCAAGCAAAATATAGGCATAAAATGGTATGAAAAAATATCTAATTCAATTTTTACTTGCACGCCTTTAACTGCACAGGCAGCTGCACGCACAAATCCTTTAGGCTTTCATAGCCAACCTCATGCACCACATACTGCGGCTGAATTACTTCCAAAATTTTCTTAGCGGCCACAGTTTGGAAAGGTTTATGTTGGTCAATAGCGCCAATATGCTTCCAAACATCTTCTATGGTAATTTTATCAGGTACCTTATGGATTAAATTACGTTGATAACTGCCGGACAAAGAACAACTTAAATGCACGCCTTTCACCAAAGACTTGCAGTCGCCTAATTTTTCGTAAACTTTGCAAATATAATCGGCGCCCTCTGCTTCGTTTTTCAGCCGCAGATTAGTATTCATTAAATGTCCGGTATCCAACATGATGCCGACATTTTTGCATTGCAGTCTGTCAAAAAAATATTTTACATTGCGTACATCTGTCAGACGCAGTCCCGGCCACCAAAGATTTTCAAATAACACAGGCACGTGAGCAGGAATTTCATCACAAACTGCATTAAACACATCAGCAGCAGCGGTCAAAACCTCTCTATCGCTATAATTAAATTCGTAAGTAAAAATTTCTTCATTATTAGCTTCAGCAACATGCCAAACCAAATATTCAGGATTTTGCGCCAAAGCGGCACCAATATTGCGGCGGATAACAGACAGCCATTCGTCGCAGCTCATAGCATCTTTAAAATATTTATTGCGCTCGCGGATATTACGGAATTGCTGTTTTAAGCGTTTAGCCTTTTTCAGCCAAAAATCCATCCAATAAGGCCAATAATTCAAATGTACGCCCACGGTAATATCTTTATATTGATTGACAGAAGACTCCAAAGAATAAACAAACTGTTCAATTCCGTCAACACCCATATCTTTGATCATTTTATGCAAATCCAGTCCATTGGCCTGTAATTCTTTTTCATACCAATCAATAGCACAATAATTAAATAAATGCTTTGTCATCTTTCGCCCTTCTCTCCCAACAATTATAAAAAAAGACTGCTTCTGCGGCAGCCACCGATGCAAGAAATAATAAAACTAATTGCATACAAATCTTAAAAATAAATTTAAGAATTAGTATCAATATAACTTGTTTTCATTATACCACTGCATAAATCATTTTTCAAGTGAGCAGCAAATAAAAAAGAACTGCTGCCGAAGCAACAGTTCTTATATAAATTTTTCAATCAACCAAGCCAAGAACTAATTCCGGAACGCTTAACGCTTTTCTCCTTAGCAATTTCTACTTGTTCGGGAGCATACAAAAGCAGATCATCACTGATATAAGATACGGAAGCGCTTACGATATAGCTGACGCCGTTCAAATAATCAAAAATACGGTTTCTTAAAGCTGCATCTACTGCTTCAAAGCTGACCAAAATAGCGGAGCCGCCCATAAGAGAATCAGCATATTCGCGCACATCAGTAAAACTTCTAGGAGTGCGCACCATAATATTCAAGTGGCTAGTCTTTACTAAACGTGGACCTGCATACTGCTCCTCACGTTCTTCGTCCTCCGCGGAGGTAAAAAATTTCATTGCCGTATTTTTAAAATCCATGGCTAAAGCCTCCAAACTAATAAACTATAATTATTTCCTTATTATTCGCTCTAGAATCTAAAAATTCCTGCTTGTAAAATACATTCTAACAAACTTTTTTATAATTGTCAAAATATTTGTGTGTGTTTAGACTATTCTTAAGAATTTTTCATGCGTGCGCGCAGTTTGCCGCGTTCCAGACGATTTAAAACCTTCTTGCGCATACGAATGGATTTAGGAGTAACCTCTACCAGCTCGTCCTCGTTGATATGCTCCAAAGCCTGCTCCAAAGAGAAGGTACGCGGCGGAATTAAACGAATAGCTTCGTCGCTGCCGGAAGCACGCATATTGCTGACGTGTTTTTTCTTGCAGGGGTTAACGTCCATATCGTCTTCACGGCTGTTTTCGCCAACCAACTGACCTTCATAAATTTTTTCCGCAGGAATTACAAACATAGTGCCGCGTTCTTGCGCGTTGCCGATACCATAGGAAGTAGTTTCGCCGCTTTCAAAAGCAACCAAGCTGCCGCGGGTACGTCCGGGAATTTCGCCCTTATAATCTTCATAACCGGCAAAAACGTGGTTCATAACGCCGTTGCCTTTAGTATCAGTCAAAAATTGGTTACGGAAGCCAATCAAGCCGCGGGCAGGAATTTTAAATTCCATACGCAGATAACCTGCCATTTCCGTCATGTTCTGCAGCTCTGCTTTACGCAGACCCAAACCTTCCATAACGGCGCCCATGTAATCCTGCGGTACGTCAATAGTCAAAGCCTCCATAGGCTCTTGCAAAGTGCCGGTTTCGTCGCGGTGCATAATAACCTTCGGTTTACCTACCTGCAATTCAAAACCTTCACGACGCATAGTTTCAATCAAAATGGACAAATGCAGTTCGCCGCGGCCTGATACTTTATAAGCGTCAGGGCTTTCGGTTTCTTCTACACGCAAAGCTACATTGGTCTCTGCTTCTTTGTACAAACGGTCGCGAATGTGACGGCTGGTAACAAATTCGCCTTCTTTGCCGGCAAAGGGGCTATTGTTGACATAGAAAACCATGGACAAGGTAGGTTCGTCAATTTTAATCCCCTGCAGCATTTCCGGATTTTCTTTATCGGCAATAGTTTCGCCGATTTCTGCATCCTGCAAGCCCATCAGCGCTACAATATCACCGGCGCCTACGGAGTCCACCTCTACGCGTTTTAAGCCCTGATAAGCGTACAGGCGGCCAATTTTACCGCTGCGCACACCTTTTTCGTTCATTAAAGCAATATTTTCACCGTTATGAATGGTACCACGGACAACGCGACCGATTACGATACGGCCAACAAAATTATCGTAGTCCAAGGTATTAACCAGCATTTGCAGCGGGGCGTCTACATCAACATCGGGAGCAGGAATATTTTCCAAAATTACTTTGAACAAAGGCTCCAAATTATTGCTTTCTTCATCCATGGATAATTTAGCAATACCGTTGCGGGCAGAAGCATAAACAACGGGGAACTCCAGTTGATCTTCGTCAGCGTTCAGCTCAATGAATAAATCAAGAACCTCATCCACAACTTCTTCTACTCGTTGGTCAGGACGGTCAATCTTATTGATAACTACGATAGGCTTCAAATGCTGCTCCAAAGCCTTGCGCAGCACATATTTAGTTTGGGGCATAGGACCTTCATAAGCATCGACCAAAAGCAGTACGCCGTCAACCATGGTCAATACACGCTCTACCTCGCCGCCAAAATCAGCATGGCCGGGAGTATCCAAAATATTGATTTTTACTCCCTCGTGCATAACAGCAGTATTTTTGGACAGAATAGTGATACCGCGCTCACGCTCCAAGTCATTGGAGTCCATAACGCGCTCCTCAACATGCTCGTTAGCACGGAAAATGCCGCTTTGCTTCAGCATAGCGTCAACCAAGGTTGTCTTGCCATGGTCAACGTGGGCAATAATAGCTATATTACGAATATCATTTCTAATCATGGTCCTATTCTCTCCTCACATTATTTTACAAAGACATTTAAAGACAAGAAAAAGGATGCTTGTCAAGCGCATCCTTCTACGGTATTACTAAAATATTATATGCTTTTTCATTTTCACTGTCAATAAATTTTACGCTTTTATTTTTAAAAATCTAAGACAAAAAGGACCGCTACTAATGCAGCAGTCCTTTTGAATTCAATTTATAACTTCAAGCTTAATGGTTTTTACGAGCGTTGAAGCAGTCGCGGCAGTATACCGGACGGTCGTTAGATGGTTTGAACGGTACCATGGTCTCTTTGCCACACTCAGCGCAAACTGCAGCAAACATTTCGCGTTGCGGACGCTCGTTTTGAATGCCCATGCGTTGTTTACGAGCTTGACGGCAAGCCGGGCAACGGCGAGGTTCATTAGTGAAACCTTTTTCTTCATAAAATTCTTGCTCGGAAACGGTGAATACGAATTCGTTGCCGCATTCGCAGCAGGTTAAAGTCTTGTCTTCTTTCATTGTTTGATCACTCCTAATCATAGATACATACCCCACAGAACGCATTAAGATTTTACTGAGGCTTCCCCATGTCATCTATGATAGAAGAAGTTAGTAACTTAAACGGACCACTGAGATACCACTACCAGTATATAGTACCTACATATAATTGTCAACCACAGTTTTGAAAAAATGCAATAAATCAGTATACACTACTTACTGCCGCCGTCATTAGATAACATGTGCTTCTACGCTCTTTGCTAAAAAATCTGCTACGTTCATGCTATCCACGCACAAGGAACCGTTCCAATTACTCAAAGTGGAAACAGAAACATTATATACGCTCAGCTTCCACAAATTATCCAGCGGAATGCCCAAAACAAGGCACAGCTGTAAACGGATAATGCCGCCGTGAGAAACGATAGCGATATTTTTATCGTAACCCTGCTCAGCAAAAATTTGCTCAAAGGCTAAGCGGCAGCGCTCCATAGCTGCGGCAAAATTTTCTCCGTGCGGCGGCTGCCATTTGCTGGGGCAGTGCAGAAAATTATACATTTCCTGCGGCCAGCGCGCCTGAATATCATTGTATTCCAAGCCCTCCCAATCGCCGAAGCTAATTTCTTTTAATAAATCAAGCGAACGATACGGAAGATTCTTTGCCATCGCCAGCTTGGAAGTTGTCATTAACGCCCGCAGCATGGAGCTGGAATAAATAGCGTCAATCTTTTTTTCTGCCATGTAAGCAGCCATTTTCTGCGCCTGCGCTAAGCCGGTACCATTCAACGGCAAATCCATCTGTCCCTGAAATTTATGACCCAGATTACTGTCCGTTTCACCATGGCGAATCAAATAAATTTTGCCCATCAGCTTAATTTCTCTCCTTTTTCTTCTGCTCTGCTAAAGAAAATTCCTTAACCTCCGCATGTACGCTGGCCTCTTCAAAGGTTTCCATTTCTTTATAGGCTTTGATACCTGCGTCCAGCAAAGTAAAGCACAGAGCCGCGCCCTCGCCTGCACCGTCGGGAATATTTAAGCGCAAGGGCGCAACTAAATTTAACTCCCTCAAAGCTTCCTCTGCGCCTTGTTCAGCACTTACATGACCCGCAAAGCAGTAATCCAAAACAGTCGGCGACAACTCTGCCGCCCTTTTAGCAGCTTTACAAGCTGCTACGCCGTCCAACATTACGCCTACGCGCATGGCGGCAGCCTGCAAAATTCCGCCTGCCATAGCGGCACGCACCAATTGATCGTCTGCATCTGCCAGGCAGCCAAAGCCTAAAAGCTCTAAACCGTGCTCGTGGATAAGCTCCTGCACCAAAGCAGCGCCTTCCTCTAAAGCATCTGCCTCTGTTTCTGCAGTTACTAACAACGCTTGAGTTTTAGCGTTGGTCTCCGCCGCCAACACATTCACCGGCCATTGGGCGTGCATAATTTTTTCCGCCTGCGCAGCCTCGGCAATAGAACACCACACTAAAATCTCCCGCTTAGGATAGGTTAAATCCACTTTATTATATTCTTTTTTGATGCCCGCATATTTGGCAGTCATGTGCTCCAGCTGCGCCAAGCTGCCCACTGGTTTAATCAAAGCGTCAAAGCGTGCCTGAGCCAGTTGAGAGCATTTTGCATCAGCAGGAATAATTTTTTGAATAATTTCTTCGATATGCATTAGAATCTCCTCACATCTATTATACCTAAATCGCTTTTAACAAGCTACTCAAATTATATATGTAGCCAGCATTAAATAAACTACAACGCCGCATTCCGTTAAAAAGCCGTAGGTGTCGCCGGTCAAGCCGCCCAGCTGGCCGCACAGAAACTGCGCAATGCCTTGGCAGATTAAAAATGTTCCTACAGCCGTATATAAACAAGGCAGACCGCAAAGGTATACCAAAGCAACACACAAAGCAAAGGCTATATAAGTATAGGCAGGCTTGGCATAAGCCGTAAACATGTGCCCGATACCGGTTTTACGGGCGTATTTATAATTTACAATATAACTGACCATAAAGGTGCGCGTGCACACATACATAGCTACTAAAGCGTAAGTTAATTTTTGCGGCTCCAGCGTGGTGTAAGCCGCAGTCTTTAACAGCACCAGGCAGACCAGCGCAATTACAGCGTTAGAGCCTACGTGACTATCCTTCATAATTTCTAGCATCCGCTCTTTATCGCGGGCGCTGAATACGCCGTCCGAAGTATCCATAAAACCGTCATACATCAGCGCGCCGATAATAATCAGTTCTGCCAGCACCAGCATTACCGCCCGCATCAAAGCAGGCGTATGCAAATAGCATAAACCGTAATTTACCGCGCCCATAAAAATTCCCATCACTAAACCTACCAACGGAAAATATGGTACGCTGCGGCTGAAATCATCGTCATGCCATTCTGTGCGCTGAGAAAAACGCAGTCTGGTCAAAAATTCTAAACAGGTTATGAAATCTCGCACTTTTTTCAGCTCCTGCTCAAAGTATTATAAACGTCCAACGCGCTTTGTAGTATGACAATCGCCAAGCTGGCTCCTGTTCCCTCGCCTAAGCGCAAGCCTGCGTCGACAATAGGCTGCAGCTGCATTAGCTCCAGCATAGCCTTAGCAGAAATATCGCTGCTTAAATGCGAACACAGCATATAATCGCGGCATGCGGGATATAATCCGTAAGCTAAAAGCGCCGCCGCCGTAGCATTCACGCCGTCCACCATTGTAGGCACGCGCCGACGTGCGCCGCCAATAATTACGCCGGCCAGTCCCGCGTGGTCGTAGCCGCCGACCTTGCACAAAATATCCATAGCGTCGCCCTTGCGCGGTTGATTTTTTGCCAAACCGTCAATCACCACCTGACGCTTAATGCGCAACCGCTCGTCGTTAATGCCGCTGCCGCGACCAACCGTCAGCATAGGGTCCAAGCCCAAAAAAGCGCTGGCGATTGCCGCAGTAGAAGTTGTGTTGCCAATGCCCATTTCGCCGGTGTACAGCAGATTGTAGCCCTTATCAATGCACATATCCGCCATTTTGATACCAACCTCAATGGCTGCCTCTGCCTGCTCTTTAGTCATGGCCGGGCCCTGTGTAAAATCGTTAGTACCCCAGGCAACTTTATGCTGATACACGTTATCTATATCGCTCAAATCAAAAGCCGTACCTACATCGCAGACATACACATCTGCTTTTGCGTGACGCGCCAAAACCGTAGCGCCCGCCGTACCGCGCTTATAGCCATTAATCATTTGGCGCGTTACCTCCTGCGGATAAGCGCTGACGCCGTATTTGGCAATACCGTGATCGCCGCACATTAAAAGCATGGCAGCCTTTAATTTTTGCGGCAATTCTTTGCCCGTCATAGCGGCAAATTGCTCTACCATTTCCTCCAGCTTGCCCAAATTGGTTCCCGGCTTATCTATTGTTTGCCAACCGCCGCGCACCTTAACCGCGGCAGCTTTATCCAACGCCGGAATAATTATCTGTTCCATCACTTGTCTCCTTTATTCTTCATCTTCAAACTTAAACGCTAATTTTTTCATATCCACAGCCAGCCCGGCTACACACAAATATACATGGTCTGCTGCCGCTGCCACTCGCTGATTGACCCAGCCTGCCAAATCGCGATATTCTCTGGCCATTTGATTATCAGGCACAATACCGCTGCCTACCTCGTTGGACACAAACACCACAATTTTGCCGCATCTGCGAGCAGCGTCCAGAAGCTTATCTATTTTTGCATAGACATATTCACAGCGACTCAAAAAATCACCTGTAGGCGCGTTTTTACCATAGAATAAATTCGCCATATAAATTGTTAAACAGTCAAACAGTACGGCGCTCGTTGCTTCGCTCAATGCGGAAAATACCTTTTCTGCCGCATAAGGCGCTTCGTGATTAACCCAACGGCCGTCGTTGCGCCGTTCGCGGTGCAAACGCACACGCTCGGCCATTTCTTCATCCAAAATTTCTGCTGTGGCAATATAATCGCACTTGGGAGAATAGTGCAGCACATAACGCTCAGCAAATTCACTTTTACCGCTGCGGGCGCCGCCCGTAACCATAATTATTTTTCCGGCCATTTTTCTGCCTCCCTTCGTAAAAAAGCCTCCCACTAGCGGCGGGAGGCTCCAAAAATATACTTTACCTATTTAATTGCGCACGAAAACCAGCCTATCTCCCGTAAGCCAACGGTTTCGCAACAGGCAGGTCTCCTGGCTTAGCTTCATCACCCACAGCGCCTTCCCAACTTGCGTCAGTGACATATTGCCTGGGCTCCGCTTACAGTAGCGGGACTGCTCCGGATTCGCACCGGTATTCCCTTTTCAGCAATGAACTCAATCATCGCACCTGTCAAAAAATTTCCATTTAGATATATTCTACACAACTGCAGTTTTTCCTGCTGACAAAAGAAAAATAGCTATCGATTTCTTTAAAAACCATTTTCACATATAAAAAAGACCTGCACCTTGCGATGCAGGTCTAGTTAGTTCAGCTATCAGCCTTTAATTTGAGACATAACTTCAGCAGCGAAGTCTTCTTGTTTCTTTTCAATGCCTTCGCCCAGTTGGAAGCGGGCAAATGCCAATACTTCAGCATTGTTAGCTTTCAGCAGCTTAGCAATAGTTTGATCCGGGTCTTTAACGAACTCTTGGTCAACCAAGCATACTTCCTTGTAGTATTTGTTGATACGGCCAAGAACCATTTTTTCGATAATTTTTTCCGGTTTGCCCTCGTTGCGAGCTTGTTCAGACAGAACTTCTTTCTCATGCTCCAGCTCAGCAGCAGGAACTTGAGAACGCTCCAAATAAGAGGGGTTAGCAGCAGCAACCTGCATAGCAATATCTTTGCCCAGTTCTGCACTGCCGCCCTTCATCTCTACCAAAACGCCGATTTTGCCGCCGCCATGAATGTAAGCAGCAACCAATCCTTCCGGAGCTTCGTACAGAGCGAAACGACGAACGGAAATCTTTTCGCCAATTTTAGCAACGCTGGCAGTTACCAAAGCGTCAACAGTTTGACCTTCGATTTCGGAAGCCAGCAGAGCTTCTATGTCGGCAGGTTTAATAGCAACGATATGGTTAGCAATCTTAGCAACCAATTCTTTGAAACCGTCGGTTTTAGCAACGAAGTCGGTTTCGCAGTTAATTTCTACAATGCAGCCAACTTTGCCGTCAGCGCTCAAAGCATAACCAACAACGCCTTCGGCAGCAATGCGGCCAGCCTTTTTAGCAGCAGCAGCCAAGCCTTTTTCACGCAGGAAGTCAATAGCCTTGTCCATATCGCCTTCAACAGCGGTCAAAGCTTTTTTGCAGTCCATCATACCTGCGCCGGTACGCTCGCGCAGTTCTTTAACTAATGCAGCAGTAATTTGAGCCATGAGTAATTCCTCCTCACACAAAGTATTAAGTCTAAATTATTCAGCGTCTTCAGCAACAGCTTCTTCAACTGCCGGAACTTCTTCGGTTTGCATGCCTTGACGGCCTTCCAAAACTGCGTCAGCCATTTTGCCGGTCAACAGTTTTACAGCGCGGATAGCATCGTCGTTAGCGGGGATTACATGGTCAATTTCGTCAGGGTCGCAGTTGGTGTCAACAGTTGCAACAATAGGAATGTTCAGCTTGTGAGCTTCCAAAACAGCAATGTGTTCTTTGCGGGGGTCAACGATGAACATAGCGCCCGGCAGTTTTTTCATATCTTTAATGCCGCCTAAATATTTGGTCAGTTTTTCCATTTCATGTTTCAGGCCAATAACTTCTTTCTTAGGCAGAACATCGAAAGTGCCGTCAGCTTCCATAGCTTCCAGCTTGCGCAGACGAGCAATACGAGTTTGAATGGTTTTGAAGTTAGTCAGCATGCCACCCAACCAGCGTTCGTTAACATAGAACATGTTGCAGCGGAGAGCTTCTTCTTTCATAGCTTCTTGAGCTTGTTTTTTGGTACCAACGAACAGAATGTTTTCACCGGCAGCAGCAACCTCACGGATGAAGTTATAAGCTTCGTCAACTTTTTTTACGGTTTTTTGCAGGTCAATGATATAGATACCATTGCGCTCGGTAAAAATGTAAGGAGCCATTTTAGGGTTCCAGCGACGGGTTTGGTGACCAAAATGCACACCAGCTTCAAGTAATTGTTTCATAGAGATAATAGCCATTTTTTGTTTCCTCCTGTTTTTTCCTCCGCAGAGACGCATTTTCATCCATAACTGCGCGGCTGACGCAGACAGCGGATGAATTATCCTGCGTGTGTATTTTTACACTCGAAATATTTTATCATAAAAAGTCCAGCAGCACAAGTAGTGCAACAGGATTTTTACTGCAAAAATGTATAATTTTTTACAAATCAATTTACATAATATACCACAAATACGCGCCGTAGCAGCACAGCATCAGCGCGCCGCTCCAGCGGGCTAAACGCTCCTTCGGTAATACGCACAGCCATAAAAGCACGGCCGCGCCAATGGCAACGTAAGTATCAAACGTAAAGGCTTCGGCAAAAGGAATATCTACAATCAAACTGGATAAACCAACTACAAAAAGAATATTGAAAACATTGCTGCCGATAATGTTGCCGATAGCAATACCTGAATTGCCCATTCTGGCAGCCGTTACAGAAGTAAACAGCTCCGGCAGGCTTGTTCCCAAGGCTACAATGGTCAAACCAATAATGCGTTCGCTAAGGCCAACGTAAACGGCAATGGCCGTTGCGGCGTTAACGGTAACCTCGCTGCCCGCAATAATTACTGCCAAACCGCCCAAGGTATATACAATGCACTTACCTATGCTCATGACATCTAACGGATTCTCTTCACTGCCGCCGCTCATGGCCATTTTATAAAGATAAGCAAGATATAAAGCAAAAACGCCTATAAGCACTAATCCGTCGGCAAAAGAAATTACGCCGTCCCTGCCCTGATACAATAACAGTCCGGTAACGGCAACCACAAAGGGCGCTTCAATACGAGCCGTAGAGCGCGCCAAAATTAAAGGCGTAATTACTGCCGACAAGCCCAAAATAACCAAGATGTTCAAAATGTTGCTGCCCACAATGTTGCCAATAGTTATATCTGCACTGCCTTTTAGAGAAGCAGCAATACTAACGGCTGCCTCCGGCGCGCTGGTTCCCATGGCCACAATAGTCAAACCGATTACCAGCTGCGAAATACCAAATTTAGCGGCAATATTGGCCGCACCCTCCACAAACCAATCGGCGCCCTTACCTAAAAGCATAAAGCCCAACGCCAACAAAACCAACTGTAATAATATTTCCATCTTCTGCTCCCTCCTGCAAAAGCCGCCAACAAAAAAAACGAGACTTTTGCTGCAAATAAATTACAACAAAGTCTCGCTACTTACTTACACTACCGGATTGCCGCCGGGCAACCGTACTGACGATGGTGTAAACACGCCCAAGCGCGCCAGCTACTCCCTTTATGATTTTAGTTTACTAGAAAGCAGCCGTGCTGTCAAGCAAAAGCTGACCGATAGCTGTTAAATTTTTTTAGCATCTATTCATGTGAAACAAATGTAGCTAAATAGCTTTGAGAAAAACATATTCGGTCGCTGTGGAAAGCTCCGGCCGGAATCTATAACCATAAACGTCAAATTTTTGCACCTGCTCCGGCTGTTGAATTTGCCTCTCCGCACACCAGCGTACCATACTTCCACGAGCCATTTTTGCTTCCGTGGCTTTTACTTTATAGCCGCCTCTTTTATCGGCGCAGCCAAAAATGCAAGTAACAAAACGCACATCAGCAGTTAAAAAATGCTCCACTGCCTTACTATATTCTTTGGATGCCAAATTTAAAATCACCTTATCCTCTGCCGCAAGCGCATCATACAGTCTGCATCCCCAAAATTGGTAAAGATTTTTGCTGCTTTCAACTGCCAGCTTGGCCTGCATTTCTAAACGATAAGGCGCAACGCCGTCATCAGCGCGCAGCAGGCCATAAAAGCCGGAAAGTATGCGCAGATTTTGGCAAAGATAAGCCCACGCCTCCAGCTCCATTACGCGCGGTCCCATATGAGTATACTGCAAGCCCACATACGCCAGCACAGCAGGCGTCAAATTATTTTCCAAGTTCATATTTTTGATGCGTGCAAAATTTTCCTCTGCCAAAGCAGCGTTACAGCCCCACAGCTTTTGCAGCTCCGTAAAGCTCATGCTTTGCATTTTCGCCAACAATATTTTTGTCCGCTCCAAAAACTGCGGTTTTAGGCAAGCGCAGTAATCCGTATCTACGCGCATTTGTTTAGCCGGAGAAATAATTATCTTCATAAATAGACTCCTTCAAAAAAGGCTGACCGCCGCAGCAGTCAGCCTTCTGTTAGTAAATAAATTATAAATCAGAATTTTGTTTAATCGCGCCCTTAATTTTATTGGTCTTTTGCCAAAAGAAGGTCAAAACGATTAACGCAATACCAACACCGTCAGTAATCGTTCCGGGAACAATCATGCACACGCCGCCAACCAAGAAAGCAATTCTTTGCGGCAGATTAAGCAGATTTTGACAGAAGCCAATCATGGACATAGATACGCCCCACATACCAATGATAGCAGTCAGCGCGCTGTAAGTAATAGTAAACGGAGTAGCGTTAATCATGAGCAGCTCCGGCGCCAGTACAAAAATGTACGGAACAATAAAGGCTGCAATAGCCAGCTTCGCAGCAATTACGCCGCAGCGCATGGGGTTAGCACCTGCAATACCGGCTCCCGCATACGCAGCCAAGGCAACGGGCGGAGTTACGTCGGCAACAATACCAAAATAGAAAGCAAACATATGCGCCGCCAAAACAGGCACGTTCATTTGAATCAAGGCAGGAGCCGCAATAGTAGAAGTAATTACATAGTTTGCCGTAGTCGGCACGCCCATGCCAAGAATCAAAGAAGTAATCATGGTAAAGAACATTGCCGGCAGCAGCTTGCCGCCTGCCAAGTCCAGCAAAGCGGTAGCAACCTTCAGGCCAACGCCGGTTTTGGTTACAACGCCGATAATGATACCGGCAGTAGCGCAGGCAATCAATACGCCAAGCACGCCTTTAGAACCGTCAATTAAGCCTTGAATAATTTGCTTAAAGGTAATACGGGTAGATTTACGCAGGCAGGCGCAGATAATACTTAAGGCAATCGCCGCTAAGGCAGCTCTCATAGGAGTATAACCGCTTACCAGCAAATAAATAATTACAATCAAGGGAATGGCCAAATGACCCTTTTCCAAGAATAAATCTTTAAATTTAGGCAACTGGTCACGCGGAGTACCTTGTAAGCCAAATTTTTTAGCTTCATAATGAACGCCCAGCCATACGCCGATATAATAAAGCATTGCCGGAATTACGGCAGCCTTAACAACGTCAAAATAAGGAACGCCGACAAATTCTGCCATTAAAAAGGCGGCAGCACCCATAACGGGAGGCATCAGCTGGCCGCCGGTAGAAGCGGCAGCCTCAACAGCGCCGGCAAACGCGGGACGATAACCTAATTTTTTC
The DNA here is from genome assembly GCA_905200645.1 of uncultured Phascolarctobacterium sp. Lineage (GTDB taxonomy): Bacteria > Bacillota > Negativicutes > Acidaminococcales > Acidaminococcaceae > Phascolarctobacterium_A. The sequence goes on from CAJKLD010000009.1 coordinate 60,270, forward strand.
ATCATGGGAATAGTAAAGGAACCGGTACCGGCAACGTTACCTACGGAAGAACCGGAAACAGTACCCATCAAGCCGGACGATAAAACGGCAACCTTAGCGGGACCGCCTGCTGCCCAACCGGCGATAGCGTTAGCCAAATCAATAAAAAACTTGCCCAAGCCGGTTGCTTCCAAATAGGCGCCGAACAGAATAAACAAATAAATAAAGGTGGAAGATACGCCCATAGGAGTACCAAAAATACCTTCGGTAGTAAAGAAAAGGTGGTCAAACATTTCTTCCAAACCAACGCCGCGATGCGCCATAATACCGGGAATATAAGAACCAAAGAAAGCATACAGCAGGAATACGAAAGCTACAATAATCATAGGCCAGCCAACAACACGACGGGCGGCTTCAAATACTAAAACTGTACCAATAAGCGCAACAATAAAATCCGTCTCCGTATTCAAACCGGCACGCAGCACCAGCTCGCTGTAATTTACTACAATATACATCGCCGAGCACGCGCTGACCAAAGCAAAAATTACATCAATAGGATTCATCTTAGTTTTAGACCAAGATTTTCTTGTCGGATAAAGTAAAAAAATCAACAAAAAGCCAAAAGCTAAATGCACGGCACGCTGCAAATGAGCATCTAAAATACCAAAGGTAGCTGTATAAAGCTGAAAAATAGCAAATAAAATACAAATTGCATTGATAACATAGCCCCAAAAACCGCTTAGCTCGCGTTTATTTGATTCTTTATCAAATTTTTGCAGTACCTCTTCTGCCGAAAGCTCTCTGATTTTTTCTTCTTTTGCAGACATAGGGTATCAGCTCCTCTCATAAATTAAATTACAAATAATTCTCCAGCAAATATTGATAACGATATTGAACTTTTATTTTCAATGCCGTTCCCTGACCGTAAAGCTTAATCAAGTCATAATCATCCTTATCATGGATAATATGCTGCATAGCCTGTTCAGAAATACGCAAGTCCAAATCTTTATAGGGTCTGTTCATTTCCAAAAGGAATTTTCCGTCATCCGTCCTAGTAAGCCTGCCTTCGCCGGGCGCATAAGGATAACCCCAGCCTAGGGATTCAAAACTAGTATGGGTCATAGTCATATCGTCGACAGCATTGATGCGAAAATAATCATCCCATTTTGTTTTTTCTACCGAATGAGTTAAGCTAATACTCCATTCATCACCAACATAAGTAGCAAAAGAAAACGGTTGCCTATCTCCTTCAGGTATGACTGCTACTACTAAGCGCGTGCCATACCATGCTAAAAAAAGAATTATTACGCTTAAAAAAATTACTAAATTCTTAATTGGGAAAAAAGACCGGGAGCCGGCAATAGCCGGTTTCCGGTCTTTGAAGTTCGGCTTCATGGAAAAATCTTATTTCTCGTTAAAGAATTTTTCAGCGCCCGGGTTCAATTTAATGGACATACCGTCTTTACCAGTTGCTTTAGTAATAGCATTTGCTGCGGAATGAGCGGCTTTCATGCGATCCAAATTGCCATAGAGAACCTTTGCAACTTCATAAGCAGTGTCGGCATCCATTTTGTCGGTAACTGCTAACATACATTTAACTGCAACAGCCGGAACGTCAGTTTCCTGCTTAGCATAGGTGCCTTTTTTAATAATCAGCTTAGTGTAGAACGGATATTGTTTAATCAGTTCGTCAGCCTTAGCGTCGTCAACAGGAACCAAAACAACTTCGTTTTGAGTAGAAATATCCTGGATAGCTGCGGTAGGATGGCCGGCAGTTACAAAGGCAGCGTCAACATTGCCGTCTTTTAATGCGCTTGCAGCTTCACCAAAGGACAGATATTGTACTTTAATGTCGTCATATTTAATGCCATAGGACTCCATAATTTGACGAGCGTTAGCTTCAGTACCGGAACCGGCAGCGCCAACAGCAATACGTTTACCTTTGAAATCAGCAACAGATTTAATGCCGGATTTTTTCAAGGTTACGATTTGTACAGTTTCAGGATACAAAGTAGCCAAGCCCTGCAGATTGTCAACCTTTTTGTCTTTGAACATTTCGGTGCCGTTAACGGCATAGTAAGCAATATCGTTTTGAATAAAAGCAATTTCTACCTTTCCTTGCTTCAGCAGATTAACGTTAGCAACAGAAGCGCCGGTAGATTGTGCGGAAGCGTTAGCGCCTTTAACATTTTTATTCAGAATATCAGCAAGAGCGCCGCCCAGCGGGAAATATGTACCGGAAGTGCCGCCGGTAGCAATGTTAATAAATTTTTGTGCCGCCGGTTTTTTCTCTTCTTTTTTATCTCCACCACAACCGGCGATCATGGTAGCTATAACCATCATTCCAAGTAAAAATGCTAAAATTTTTTTCATATCGGTTTCCCCTCCTTATTTTCGAATATGTGCTTAAAAGTCACAGCAACATATTTTTAGTATTTAATTCGTTAAATCTTTGTAAAATCCTGCTAAAAATGCAAAAAAACTAACTGTATACATAATACTTGCAAGTATAAGCTTCTGTCGCCGTCTAGTATTAAAGAAAAAAAATCCAAACGCCATGTAATTTGCAGACAGCAAATCTTGCTAAGAATATTTTTGCCTATTTGCGTAATTTATGTTACAATGTGGATATTATAATTGCTGCTTACAAGCAAGCAGCAAATTTTTCTCAGCAAAAACAAACAGGCTTTGAGCCTGGATTTTTAAGGAGTGAATAATTCATGAGTTCCGGAGCTTATCAACTGCGCTTAGTGCGCACACTTTACCAAAATGTTTACGGCTGCATGCTGTACAACGAAAACAACCAACCTATCGGTCAATTAGAGATTGTTCCCAACATTCCTTTGGACCGCAGCCAGGTTCCTGAAGACGCGCCTGTGGTTTCTGCATATCTGCTGGTTATTGTTAAAGACGCCGATATTAACAAGGATAACCTTATTGATTTTGAAGAACGCGCTTCCTACGCTTTACTGAAACGTTTCTCCACTGAAGAAATTGCTTTCCAACATTGCCAATTCTACTATCCGTCCCCTGCTTTCATTTTTGAACAGCCGGACGCCATCGGCGCGCCTATAATGTAAAATTTTTACACATAAAAAAATCCGAGGTTTGCATCACAGCAAGTCTCGGATTTTTCTTTTCAATTTAATTTTTTGATACTACGCTGGCGCCAAAGGGCATAACCGCCAGCTTAGCGAGCTTAAAATGCTGCAAGCCAAATGGTATGCCGATAATGGTACAGCAAAGTATCAGGCCAAAGGTTGCGTGCGCCAAGGCCAGCTCAAAGCCGCCGAAAATCAACCACAAAATATTTAAAAGTAAAGAGCCCGCGCCGCCGCCGTATTGTATTTCCTTGCCAAAGGGAAAAAAGCTGAGCGTACCAAATTTAAAACACTGCATCCCAATGGGTATGCCAATAATACTGATGCACCAAAGCAGGCCTACCAAATACCAACCTAAACCGGAAAAAATTCCGCCGAAAAGGAACCAAACTATATTGCCTAAAATGCCCATGCACTCACATCCTTTCTATTCACATTATAACAAAGTATTTTCTGTATGCCTATGAAAAAGAATAGAAATTTCAGTGAAAATTTTAAGATGGTTATTTATTTCGTCATCCGATAAAATTTATATGCAAGCATAAAAACTGCCAGTAGAAAAACTACTGGCAGTAATTTGAAAATATTTTTTACACAGAACAAACTAAGCCGCTTTCAACGCATGCTCTTTTTTCTTTTGTACCAAATACAGCACTACGCAGGCAGCTATACCGATACCGTCAGTAACGATACCGGGATTCATCAGAGCTAAAGCGCCTACGAGAATAACAGCGCGCATCCACACAGCAACCTTAGCCAAGAAATAACCTTCAACAGCAACTGCCAGCAAAAATACGCCGATGCAGGCAGTAATGGCCGTCCAGGCGCCCTCAATTAAAGTGGTGTTGATAAGCATCAGCTGCGGTGAAAATACAAACATAAACGGAACAATAAAGCCCGCAATAGCCAGCTTTACCGAAGCCACGCCTGTTTTCATCGGGTCGCCGCCGGAAAGTCCGGCTGCCGCAAAGGAAGCCAAAGCTACTGGAGGCGTTAAATTTGCAAACATAGCATAATAGAAGGAAAACATGTGCGCTGCCGCAGGAGCGATACCCAATTTAGACAAAGCAGGAGCCGCAATAGCCGCAGTAATAATATACGCAGGAATAGAAGGCAGACCCATGCCCAAAATCATGCAGGTAATCATGGTAAATATCAACGTAAAAAGAATGCTGGTGCCGCCAAGCGCTATGATCGTGTTAGCCATGGTCAGGCCAAAACCGGTTTTAGAGCAGACGCCGATAATAATACCAACGCAGGCGCAGGCAATCGCTACGGATACAGTTTGCTTGGCGCCGTTTGCCAAAGCATCAATCATATCCCTAACGCTCATACGCGTATCTTTTTTCAGCTGCGCTACTACAATGGTTACAACAATAGTCAGCACCGCAGAATAAACTACGGTAGTACCGGAGAAAAACAACATGTACAACAGGAAAAATACCGGCAGCAGCAAATGTCCGCGAGCATTTAAAACTGTTTTCAAAACCGGCAGCTGCTCCTTAGGCAGACCAACTAAACCGTCTTTAGAAGCACGCAGCTGCACTTGAATAATAATGCCTAAATAATACAGCAGCGCCGGAATAGCAGCCCAAACAATTATGCTGGAATATTTTACGCCCAGCATTTCAGCCATAATAAAAGCCGCAGCCCCCATAATTGGCGGCAGAAGCTGACCGCCAACAGAAGCGGCAGATTCTACGGCGCCGGCAAATTCTTTAGAATAACCGGTTTTTTTCATCAAAGGAATAGTAAAAGCGCCGGTCGTAACAACGTTGGCAACGGCAGAACCATTAATGGAGCCTAAAAAGCCGGAAGCGATAACAGAAACCTTCGCCGGGCCACCCTTAGTATGGCCTGCTAAAGACAAGGCCAAATCGTTGAACAGCTGACCCATGCCGGATTTACTCATTACAGCGCCAAAAAGAATAAACAAAAAAATATAGCTGGCAGCAACATTGACAGACGTACCGTAAATACCTTCCGTATTAGCAAAAAAGTGGTTGGATAAGCTGGTCCAATCATAACCGCGGTGCATAAACATACCGGGCATGGAACGTCCAAAAATACCGTAAGCAATAAATACTAAGCTTAATAACGATAACACATTACCGCTCACACGGCGGGAGGCTTCCAATACTAAAACTACCAATAAGGTTGCCATTGCCATATCCATAGTATTAGCATTCCCGGCTCTTTCTACAAAGCCTTGATAATCGGTAGTAATATAGATTGGAGCAGCTAAAGATGCTGCCACTAACAGCCAATCAATAATAGAAGGCGTTGTAAAGCTGGATTTTTTCGTCATAGGGTACATGAGAAAAGTTAGTACCAACATCATCGAAACGTGAATAGAACGATGAATTAAGGTCAAAGGCGGGCCAAAAGTAGCCGTATAAAGATGATAACAGGACACAAGTATGCACAGCACAAAGAACAATTTCTTCATAAAGCCGGAAAATGTTCTCGTAGTAGATTCCTTGTCTAATTTTTTTATAATTTCCTCTGACTTACTTTGCATTTCCGCACTGGCTTCGGTAAAGCTGGCTGCTTTTTCTTCAGCAGCTTTATTTTTAATATCTGGCATCAAAAAGTCCCCTCCTTTCAATCACTAAAACTAATCTAGAATGCTCCGGTAAAATTCTTCCGCTAGTAACCAACACATCATTTACTTTGATATCCCTTGTAGCAAAGTGAGAATTTATCCAAACAAATCTTGGAAAAATTTGACCTATTTCTTCCATATAAATACGCCCGTTTTTTATACTGGTGCGTTTCCCCTTGTTCTCCGGTATACCTGCGCCAAAAGCAGGAAAAGAAATAGCGTCAAGTTCCAAAGTATTATCTGAATTAATGTGATAATATTCGTGCCAGGAAATGCGTTCCCACGAATGTATCCAGCCAAAAAACAGCTTATCACCTGTTTTCACAGGATAGCGCACATACTCTTTTTCGGTCTGATAATCATAGATACGCAGGATTTTTTCCTCCGAATATAGATACTGCCAGCCAAAAAGGCCGGCAGCAACTATGCTTAACAATAGAATTAACGAAAGTAATGTCTTCTTAGACATGAATTATTTCAGCATGCCTTTCTCTTTGTAGTACTTTTCAGCGCCGGGATGCAGCTTAACAGAAGTACCTTGGATACCGCGCAGAGCAGTTTCCGGTTTAATTTCGCGTTTAGCAGTTGCATGGGAAGCGCCGATAGTTTCCAAACCCTTAGGATCATAAATACCGGTCAGCAGATCGTATACAACGTCATCAGAAAGATTTTTGCTAACCAGCATAATGTTCATTACAGCAGCAGTAGTGGTATCAGCTTTAGTGCCATAGGTTTCTTTCGGGATTTTCCATTCTACATAGAACGGATATTTTGCAATCAATTTTTTGAGAGCTTCGCCTTCAACAGGAACGAATACGATTTCTTTAGAAGTGCCTAATTCTTTAATAGTAGCATTGCCAAGGCCGGAGGTTACAAAAGCAACGTCGCACTGACCATTTTTAATTTGGTCAATAGCTTCGCCGTAAGACAAATAGTCAACCTTAGCGTCTTTATAAGTCATGCCGTGAGCTTCAAACATCATGCGGGCATTCAGTTCAACGCCGGAGTTAGGAGCGCCAACGCCAACACGTTTACCTTTCATGTCCTCAAATTTAGTGATGCCGCTGTCTTTAGTGGTAACGATTTGGCATACGTTAGGCCACAAGCCCATCATAGCACGCAGGTCAACCGCTTTGGGTTTGCCTTGATATGCGCCAAAGCCTTCAACAGCTTGGATAACGGAATCGCTCATAGCAATGGCCAACTCACCTTTACCGGTTAAAATAGCGTTAATATTTTCTGCGGTAGCGCCGGTTGCAGTTGCCGAGGTTTTATAACCCATTTCGCCAACTACTTTAGAAAAAGCGCCGCCAATCGGAAAATAAATACCGCTGGTAGGTCCGGTCAGCACAGTGATGAACTCTTTGCTGCGATCAACTTTAGTACCTGCAGCTTTGTTATCAGCTTTTTTATCACCGCCGCAAGCCGCCACGGTTAAAGCCATGACAATCATCATCATGAGAGCTAAAATTTTTTTCATAAGTTCCTCGCCTCTTTTCTAAAATTTCTCCGCCAAATTGTATGAATACAATTATATGATTGTATTATACCATAATACAACCTGAAGGCATAGATATATTTTAACTTTAGGTATTAGCGATACCTTTTTGTGACAAATATATAAAAAAAGTTACAATAATGTGAAATAGTACGAGTTACGTAGTCAGAACTCCTTTTTGTGTCTTAAGTCAAAAATTCTAAAAAGTTTTCGATGACACAATTTTCATAATTTCTACTTGTTTCATTTCTACTAACGCATTCTGTGTCAGGCGTAGCCATCTTACGTGTCTGCTGTGATTCATTAAACATATTTCTACCCACGCACCCTCAAGGGGTGCGACTCGCTACACCGTGCCTATCCTGCGCGGTCAGAGTATTTCTATCCACGCACCCTCAAGGGGTGCGACGTCTTGGTCTTGATAGTAGCGTTGGTCTTGAATTTATTTCTATCCACGCACCCTCAAGGGGTGCGACTACCCCATAATCTACCTGCTTCAACTACATCTTATTTCTATCCACGCACCCTCAAGGGGTGCGACCGATACGCATAAGGTTGTATGTGCGCCAAGCTTTATTTCTATCCACGCACCCTCAAGGGGTGCGACGGTGCGACCAAAGCAAAAAGAATCTGAACCTAGTAAATTCCTATCCACGCACCCTCAAGGGGTGCGACTTTGTATTTTTCTTTATCATATGTCCACTCTGCTAATTTCTATCCACGCACCCTCAAGGGGTGCGACGGCTTTGACGGAGCCATTACAACTGCCGCAACGATTTCTATCCACGCACCCTCAAGGGGTGCGACAAAGCGACCTTTATCAAGCTCGAGCTGCTTAAGTTATTTCTATCCACGCACCCTCAAGGGGTGCGACTGTTAAGCTCATATCATTGTTAAAAGAAGCTAAATATTTCTATCCACGCACCCTCAAGGGGTGCGACCAGGAGCAACAGAACGACAATACCTACGTATACGAATTTCTATCCACGCACCCTCAAGGGGTGCGACAAAAATATGCAAATCAATATTTAATCCTGCCTGCCATTTCTATCCACGCACCCTCAAGGGGTGCGACTAGGGTGCGTATTGATTGCCGGGCTGGCGTAGGGATTTCTATCCACGCACCCTCAAGGGGTGCGACGCAGCCGACGTACATAACAATACAGACAGAACGATGATTTCTATCCACGCACCCTCAAGGGGTGCGACCTTGGAGCCCGAATTTGCCGAGTTGGGCATATTTGATTTCTATCCACGCACCCTCAAGGGGTGCGACGACGCCATGCCAGCGCTAGGGCGCGCGGCGTCATTTCTATCCACGCACCCTCAAGGGGTGCGACTTTCTTCTGCCTGCTTTTTACTAAGGGCGCCAGCATTTCTATCCACGCACCCTCAAGGGGTGCGACAACTCCTTAAAACAAATTAGTAGCTCCAAGAACGATTTCTATCCACGCACCCTCAAGGGGTGCGACTTTCTTCTGCCTGCTTTTTACTAAGGGCGCCAGCATTTCTATCCACGCACCCTCAAGGGGTGCGACATTAAACAAAAATCGAAAGGGTAGGTAGCAACAATTTCTATCCACGCACCCTCAAGGGGTGCGACGCTGTCCTTGGTGAACAACAATAATCTCTTGCAATTTCTATCCACGCACCCTCAAGGGGTGCGACTGCAATGCTTTTGCGTTGGACCTATGCTCAAATGGATTTCTATCCACGCACCCTCAAGGGGTGCGACGTAGAGCAGCGCGCCGTCAGCGCGCAGACTGGCATTATTTCTATCCACGCACCCTCAAGGGGTGCGACCTAAAAAAATGGGCGTAGATGTAGCGACGGCAATATTTCTATCCACGCACCCTCAAGGGGTGCGACAGAGCAGCGCGCCGTCAGCGCGCAGACTGGCATTATTTCTATCCACGCACCCTCA
>CAJKLD010000010.1 GCA_905200645.1 uncultured Phascolarctobacterium sp.
GGATAGAAAGCTGCCGGTTAGAAAAAGAACCATACCTATTGGTATGGTTCTTTTTCTGTTTGTAAATAGTCCAACGAACAGGCCGCGGGCTTGGCTGCCGATTCGCCGCATTTGCAGGAGTTTTTTTCTTCTTAAGTCCTTTTCTTGTTATCACTAATTATTTGTGCTATAATTAAATACAGTATTATATAAAAAGGAGCGCTGAAAATGCGAATTATTATAGCTGGTGCTGGCAAGCTAGGCTTTAGTATTGCCCAGCTTTTGGCTGAAGATCAATTTGATGTTGTCGTAGTGGAAATTGATCCTAAGCGAAAAGAGGTTGTGCAGAATTCTTTGGATGTTTTGGCTATCGAAGGCAATTCTTGCAGTCCTACAGTTTTTGCCGATCCTGATGTGCGCGGTGCCGATGTTTTGATTGCTTGTACTGATGGCGATGAGGTAAATATGGTTACTTGCTTGATGGCTAAAAATTATGGTATTAAGCATACTGTTGCCCGTATTCGTAATGTCGATTATGCTGTTCATGCGCCGGATATGCTCCACAGAGATATGAAAATTGATTTGGTTATCAATCCGGAGCGTATTACTGCTGTTGAAATAAATAATATTTTGATGACTCCTTCTGCTTTGAATGTAGATGAATTTGCCGAAGGTAAAGTACGCATGTTTGAAGCAAAAATCAGGGAGGATTCCCCGTTCATCAACATACCTTTGAAGAATTTGGAAATTCCTAAGGATATCTTGATGGCTATGGTTTTTCGCCGTCATCGCATGATTATTCCTCGCGGTAATGATTACATTCTTCCGGGCGACAATGTTTATTTTGTCGGGAAAAATGAAGCCATTCGTGAATTTGAAAGCAGTTTTGCCAATACTTTTGCTAAGCTGGAGAAGGTTTTAATTATTGGCGCCGGTCGTACAGGACGTTTTTTGGCGCCAATGCTGGAGGATCAGGGGATTCAGGTTAAGGTTATCGAAAAAAATAAGGAACGCTGTCAAATGCTAGCCGCCAAGCTGCAAAAAGGCTTGGTTCTTTGTGGCGACGGTACGGATATAGACCTTTTACTGGAAGAAGGCATAGCAGAGGCTGACGTGGTTATCTGCCTGACCGAGGATGATAAGCTGAACCTTTTGCTGGCACAGTTGGCTAAGCATTTAGGTGCGCCGAAAACTATTGTGCGCGTAACTCGCAACGAATATATTGAGCTGATGGAAAAGGTTGGCGTGGATATAGTTTTGTCCTCCCGTTTGTTGAGTGCCGGTGAAGTGCTGCGTTTCGTCCGCAAGGGCGGTATAGTTTCTGTTTCATTGTTGGAGGGCGCGCAGGCCGAGGCTTTGGAAATTATTGTTGGTAAAAATAGCGATGCTGACGGTGCTACGGTTCGTAATATAAAATTGCCTAAGGAATGTTTGCTTTGTGCCATTGTACGCAATAATGAGGCATATATTCCTAATGGTAATACTGTTCTGCATGCCAACGACCGTATTATTTTATTTATTAAGAGTGAGCTGTCCAAAAATACTGTCCCTATCTTTGAAGGACGAGGCTGATATAAATGGATTTTACGCTGATAAACCGTCTTTTAAGTAAGCTTGTGCTGGCGTTTTGTGCAGTTATGCTTATTCCGCTGTTAGGTGCTTTGGCAGTGGACATTGAGCATGTGTGGCTGTTTGTTTTTACGCTGATAGCTTCTTTTACGGTTGCTTCTATTTTAAGTACATATGCTAACGAGCGCTCGCGTCAGCGTTTGCGGGGTAGGGAAGCCATTGCTGTTGTTGGCTGTGGCTGGCTTTTAGTATGCTTTTTAGGCTCGCTGCCGTATCTGTTTCTAAATCCGGGCGATCCCTTGGCAGCGGTTTTTGAAAGCGTTTCCGGCTTTACCACTACCGGTGTAACGACGGTCAATTCTTTTCACGAATTTCCACCCAGCATTTTGATTTGGCGTTGTTTGACTCACTGGACCGGCGGTATCGGCGTAATTATGCTGTTTATTGTAATTATGCCGCAAATGAACGGTGGCGCCAGCTATCTTTTTAATGCGGAGCTGCCCGGCGGTATGGCGGAAAGAACTTTGCCTAAAATCCAAGAATCGGCTAAACTGATTCTCACTATTTATACCTTTCTCACTGTTTTGGAGATAGGTTTATTGATACTGTCGGGACTGCCTATGTATCATGCGATAAATTTAGCTTTGGCAACTATGGCCACAGGCGGCTTTAGCTTTTATCATGACAGCTTGATTTCCTTTCATAATGTTGCCATCGAAGCTATTGCCGTAGTGTTTATGCTGATTGCCAGTATGAACTTTTCCTTGTACTATAAGCTTTGGCGCAGGGATTGGGAGTCTATCAAGATAGATTCAGAGCCGCGCTATTATCTTGGACTTATTACCACAGCGGCTGTGCTGATTTTTGTTGATTTGTATACTCACGGAGTGTTGGCTTTTCAGCCGGCAGTACGACATAGTATGTTTCAGGCAGTATCCATTGCCAGTACCACCGGCTTTGCCTCGGATGACTTTAATACTTGGCCAAGCTTTAGTCGTTATGTGCTGCTAATGCTGATGTTTGTAGGCGGCTGCAGCGGTTCTACTGCCGGCGGTATTAAAATTTCCCGCGTAGTTATTCTGCTGAAAGCAGGCTGGGCGGAGCTTTTGCGCACGCTGCATCCTCGTATAGTTTATTCCGTAAAGATGGGCAAGAGAGAAATAGATCCTATTATTGTAGGCAATATTACGCGGTTCTTTTTTTTGTACATGTTTGTCTTTATGGTTTTGTCGGTGCTGATTTCTATTTCCGGCATTTCAATGATGGAATCCTTCGGTATTGTTGCTGCCTGTATGAGCAGCGTTGGCCCTGCCTTTGGCATTGTCGGTCCCACGGCAACCTATGCGAATCTGCCGGACTGGGCGCGTTTTATCAGCATTTTGGCAATGCTTTTTGGCCGTTTGGAAATTTTTACGCTTTTGGCAATTCTGCGCCCGGACTTTTGGCGTGATAAGCAAAACTGGTAATTTGTTTGGAGGCTAAGGAATGAATATAAAGCTTATTATCTTTCTGCTAGGCAAAATATCAGTGCTTATGGGCTTGGTGCAAATTATCAATTTCGCTATGGCAATTTATTTTGAAGAAGCTTGCAGTAAAGAGTTTTTGTTGTCAATAATTTTTGCTATTGCTTTAGGATATGGTATGCAGCATTATGGTAAAGAAGCCGCTAATGACGATATTTCTCTGCGCGAGGGTATAGGGACGGTTTTTTTTAGCTGGCTTTTAGCTGCCGGTATTGCCGGTGTGCCCTTTGTGCTGATGGGTGTTCTTGATCCGGTCAGCGCTTATTTTGAAGCTATGTCCGGTTTGACTACGACCGGAGCAACTTCTATCAAAGACCTTGAGATTCTGCCGAAAAGCTTGCTTTTTTGGCGTGCTATGAATCACTGGATAGGCGGTATCGGTATTATCGTTATCTTCGTTGCTCTTTTGCCGCAAATGGCGGGCAGCGCCGTATATCTCTTTAACGCCGAGGTTACCGGTTTTTCCAACAGCCGCATTTTGCCGCGTATTCGCACCACGGCGATTGCGCTTTTCTACATTTATTTATTGCTGACCATTATTTTAACTGGCATTTTGGCCAGCATGGGAATGAGCGTTTATGACGCTGTGTACCATGCCTGTTCCTGCATTGCGACAGGCGGTTTTTCTAATTATAATAATAGCGTGGCACATTTTAGCAGTCCCATGATTGAATACGCTTTAAGCATTTTCATGGTGCTGGCTGCGGGTAACTTTGCCATTTATTATCAGGTTACGCAAAGCGGTATCAAAGCCTTGTGGGAGGATTTGGAATTTAAAACTTATATAGGTATGGTGCTGTTTTTTTCCGTACTCATTACCTTGAATATCGTGTTGGTTAATGGTTATTCGTTGGAAAACGGTTTTCGTTCGGCATTTTTTCATGTTGCCTCATTTTCCAGCACCACTGGCTTTGTAGCTAACGACTACGATAAATGGCCGTCCTTTGCACGCATGATGCTGGCAATTATGTTCTTTACCGGCGGCTGCGCCGGTTCTACCGCCGGTGGTATCAAAATTTGCCGTTTAATTGTTTTGGTAAAAACTGTTGGCGCAGAGCTGCGCCGCAGCCTGCATCCGCAGATGCTGTCCAGCGTTTATTACGGCAAGGCGCGTTTATCTTTAGCTACGATAACCAATATTGGTCGCTTTTTCTTTATGTATTTTTTTGTAGTAGCTTTTTTGACGTTGGCAACTACGGCCAGCGGCATTCCGCCGGAGGAAGCAATTTTTGGTATTGCGTCTTGTTTGGCCAGTGTTGGCCCGGCTTTTGGCAGTATTGGTGCAACCGGTACTTATGCCGATATTCCTGCCAGCGCTAAAGTTGCTATGTCTTTTGCTATGCTTTTAGGGCGTTTAGAGCTTTTTACAGCGCTTGCTTTATTGCGCAGCGAATATTGGCATAAGAGTAAGCGTTGGTAATAACTCTTATATTTTCATAGTGGTCAAGAGGAATATCTTCATTGATATTCTTCTTTTGTTTTTAAATACATTGATGTATAATAAGTTTATACTTTTGTGATGGAGGTTAAGCATGAAAAAATATTTTTTACCTATCGGCAAGCGCCAGGAAGAAGTATTGCTGCCGGAAGAACATGTGATCTATGACATACATGGCAATGAAGCCAAAATTTGCAGTGATGTGGTTACGGCAACTCGTGAGGCAATTCGCAAGCCTGTTGCGTCTAAACCGTTGCGTGAAGTTGTTCATGCGGGTGAAACAGTAGCTATTATTATCAGTGATATAACTCGTTTGTGTGGTACCAGCGAAATTTTGCCTGTAATAGTTGAAGAACTGAACAGCATAGGCGTTAAGGACGAAGAAATAACTGTTGTGGTGGCAACCGGCACTCATCGTGGGCATACTCACGAAGAAGATATTACTGTCTGCGGCGAAGCTATGGTGAAGCGTTTAAAAATTGTGCAGCATGACAGTCGAAAAAGCGAAGACATGGTTTCCTTGGGCAAAACATCTTTTGGTAATGATGTTGCCATTAACAAATATGTGGCTAACGCTGACCGCGTAATTTTGACGGGTGCGGTAACGCTGCATCCCTTTGCCGGCTTTGGCGGCGGACGCAAGGCTGTTATGCCCGGTGTCGCTGCTTATGACAGCATTATGCTGAACCATTGTATGACTATGTCGCCGGTAGAAGGCGGAGGCTGCAATGCGGCTTGCGATGCCAGCCTTTTGGAGGGAAATCCTATTCATCAGGATATGAAGGAAGCCGCTGCTTTGCTTAATCCCGATTTTTTAGTAAACACTGTCTTTACTTCTGACGGAGAAATCAGTGAGATTGTGGCTGGTCATTGGTATGAGGCGTGGTTGAAGGGCTGTCAAGACCTTTTGGCCATGAGCGGCGTACATATTAAAGAATTGGCTGATGTAGTTATCGCTTCCGCAGGCGGTTATCCAAAAGATTTAAACTTATATCAGGCAACCAAATGTCATATGAATGCGCAGTTTGCTGTGAAAAAAGGCGGCATCATGATTTTTACATTAGATTGTCCGGATATTAAAGAACCGGCTATTTTTACTGATTGCTTCAGCCGTAACGATTTGGAGCAGTTTGAAAAAGATATTCGGGCAAATTTCACCATTCCGGCTTTTGTAGCGTTTAAAGCCCGCAGCATTATAAAGGATGCGACTGCTTATTTAGTTACTCGTCCGGAAAACTTTGATTTTGTCCGTAGAACAGGCCACATTCCGTGTAAAAGCTTGGCTGAAGCGTGGGAACTTGCTCAAGAAAAATTAGCACAGCAGGGGAAAGACAATTATACCATTACCGTTATGGGTCATGCTTCTGCAACTCTGCCGATTTTAG
This sequence comes from uncultured Phascolarctobacterium sp., assembly GCA_905200645.1. Lineage (GTDB taxonomy): Bacteria > Bacillota > Negativicutes > Acidaminococcales > Acidaminococcaceae > Phascolarctobacterium_A. The sequence goes on from CAJKLD010000010.1 coordinate 5,895, forward strand.
ATAAATAAATTTATGTTTTGAAAGAGGGAAATTTTTATGAAAACAAGAAAAATAGGTATTTTAGGCTTAGGGCACGTTGGCGCGCACGTTGCGTACAGCCTTATTATTCAGGGAATTGTTTCTGAATTAGTTTTAGTTGACCTTAAAGAAAGCAAGCTGACCAGTGAAGTGCAGGATTTGCGCGACGCGCAGATGTATGCGCCTCATAAGGTGGAGATAAATGCAGGCACTTACAGCGATTTGGGCGACTGTGATATTTTGGTAAACTGTATTGGCGATATTGCTCTTTGCGCTACTAATAATCGTTTGGATGAGATGAACTTTACTGTGGCTCAGGTAAAGAGCTATGTCAAAAAGGTTATGGCCAGCGGCTTTAAAGGCTTTATCGTAAATATTACTAATCCCTGCGACGTTATTACCGACTTAATTTGGAAGGAAAGCGGTTTACCTAAAAATCGGGTTTTTGGTACCGGTACCGGTCTTGATACCTCTCGTTTAGTTTCTAAGCTTTCCTTACAGACTGGTGTAGCGCACCAATCCATCAGCGCCTATATGATTGGCGAGCATGGCGCCAGTCAAATGGCTGCTTGGAGCTGTGTAAGCTTTGGCGGCGTTCCCTTGAGTGTTTTGGAAAAACAAATCCCTGATAAATTTGGCTTTGACAAGCCGGAGCTGCAAAAACAAGCTATTGGCGGCGGTTGGGTAACCTATGCCGGCAAGCAATGTACGGAATATGGTATTTGTTCTACTGCCGCGCGTATGGTGCGCTGCATTTTAAATGATGAAAAGCGTATTATGCCGGCCAGCACCTTATTGGACGGCGAATATGGCGAGCATAATGTTTTTGTTGGAGTACCTTGCTTGATTGGCAAAAAAGGTATCGAGCAAGTTATGGAGCTGCCCTTGACTGATGAAGAAAAAGCCCAGTTCCACACCTGCTGCGAGGACGTGCGCCATAATATTGCAACTGCTAAGAGCATTCCTGCTGCCGAATAAAATTATTTTTTGGCGAGGCAGATTATAAAAAACTAAATAGGCATTGAAAAATCCTCCTGTTGTAGAAGCTAAAATTACGACAGAAGGATTTTTTATGTTTTTGATATGAATAAAGCTTTATGAATGTTTTAGGTAAAAGCTATCAAGGAGAGAGAAAGCAGCAAATACGCTCCGGACAACGGTCGGAGCGTTTGCGGCTATGCAGTGAGAAAAACTTTTTCTGTTTCAAGTAAAGTTCGCTATGAGAACTTTTGCTTGCGGGGGGGGTGACAATATGGTATAATGCTTCTAAATATATATAACAATAGAGAACGATATGTAAAAATAATTAAAAATATAGAAAGCTTATATTTGCAGCTTATAAAATTAAGATATGTAGGCCGGCTCAAAGTGTATACATTAAATTATTACAGGCCTGTATGTAAAAGAGCAGGCTGCTTGCAGAGGTGTATTTATTATGATGAATGAAAAAATAGCAAAAGTTGGTTCCAGAATAAAATATATTCGCCTCGTAAATCAACTGTCGCAAAAATCTATAGCCGAAAAAATTGGCATCAGTCAGGCAAGCTTAAGCAATATAGAATGTGGACGCAATCATTGTACTTTGGAAAATCTTCTCAAATTGAGTGAAGTATTGAATTGTCCGGTACGCGATTTTTTTGTGGATATTGATGGTGAACTGGAAAAATCTCAACAAGAACAGGGATTATTTTCTTTAACAGATTTTGCTAATGCACTTTTATCTATGAAAAAATAGTAGAAAAAGTTTAACACTTTGAGAATTGGCGCATTTATCGATATTTTAGCCTATAATATTTGAATGTGAAACGAAATCTTTAGAGGGGAGATGTAATTTATTTGGAGTATAAAAATAAAATGCAGATAACCCTGCTGGTAATGCTGGTTATTTTTACGCTGATAAACTATGTTGCGTATCAAATACGCAACATAGAAAAAAATACTGCTTTGGAAATTATGGAGATTGCTTTGGACAGCGCATCGGAGGATGTGCAGAGATATTTTAACATTCAGCGCGAGGTTATGATTATAGCAAAACTATGCCGGAAGCATCAGCAAATCCGGGAGATACCCTTGACGGAAGATTAAGCTGGACTCATGCAGAGAAGAATTATCAAATGCGTTTTGCAGTAGAATCATTTTTTAACAGTGAAACTACATTTAAAAGAGATAATACTTTGCCTTATAGAGAAGGAAGAGAAATGCTGTATAAGGCTATGTATAATAAGCGTTTAAGTAAAGCTTCCGAGCTAATGGGATATTTTTGGCTGCGTAGTAAAGGTGCCAATAAATTTGATGATCCCCAAAGTGTGGGCAGCAGTTCTACTGTTCGTTATTACGGATTAGAGTACAAATATTCTGTAGATGAGAATCGCGCTTGGTTTGTACGCAATAATAACATGCTTAGCACAGGTAAATATTATGATCCTTTAAATAGTAATTATAAAGTAGATGGACGTAACAAGCATACTTTAGGTGTTGGCTACGAAATCAATATGCAGGAGCAAGGTAGATTAACCATTGATGCTAATTATTATTGGCTGCGCGACAAAAATCCTCGTAAGAAATATAAGGGAATAGAATTTGCTGTATGGTTTTATAAAGCTATATAAAGCTTATTTTCAGGAGCTGTGGGAGTTTTTATGAAGAAGATGTTATTTTTATTATTGCTGCTGTTAAGTATTTGTTCTGTTGGTTTAGCTGCAGATAATACACAGGATTTTTATAAACTGGAGATGCAGCGTTTGATGCGCAAAGTGCGTACAGAAGGAAGGATTAAGAATCCTTCTTTTGGTATATTGGTGAATGGTGGAACAAATATTTATTATCCTCCGGCATACGCATCCAATAATAATGCTAATGCAGAAAACGCCATTGCTTTAGTTGACGGTATCTTAATTGAAAGCTTTAATTTTGGCTTTAACTACCAGAATGGAGCAAAAACTCCTGTAGAGGTGAAGAAATATTTTCTTAAGACAATTGAGTTAGCTAAAAAAAATAAGGTTGCTTTGTTTAATATAGATTATTGCCGTAGTTCGCGTCAGCAAAATACAGCAATGCGGTTAAGCAGAAAAGAGGGATTTGTCAATTATGCAGCTACGCGAGGATTAGATGAGTTACCTTTAGTTGCGTTAAATGATAAAAATGTCAGGAAATTGCAGGCTTGTGAAAATTTCTGTGTTCTGCTGAACCCTCATAAATTTGCTTCAAAAGAAATTTATTTGGCTAGTCTAAGAAAAAGCAGCTACGATTTGTTGATTATTGATGGTTATTTTGGTGACAGCTTTTTTACTGCTGCTGATATTGCAGGATTAAGGGTCAAACCTAATGGGAAACGGCGTTTAGTATATTGCTATATGAGTCTTGGAGAAGCTGAGAATTATCGCTGGTATTGGAAACAAGCGTATCATAATGAAAGACCGGAATGGTTGGACGAGCCAAATGAAAACTGGCAGGGTAGTTATAAGGTTAAATATTGGATGCAGCCATGGCATGATATTATATATAATGCCCGTGACAGTTACTTATCTAAAATAGTTGACGCTGGTTTTGACGGAGCTTTTTTAGACGTTATAGATGCTTTTGAATATTTTCAGGCCAAGTGAATAGTCTTATTTAAGTTTTTATTGTTGCTATAAGTTACAAGGTGCTTAGCAAAAGAGCCTTTATAAAAAATAAAACCCATGTTTCTTCGCTAAGAGCGAAACATGGGTTTTTACAGTTTGAGATGTTTACTGAAAATTATCAATGGGAATATTTTTGCGTTTAATTAATCAATCCTCAAATTTTTCCGGAAAGAAAATTTTTAAAACTTTTTCTTCGTGCGGTTTGCCCATAGCATTGCCAATGAGGAAAAGAATAAGCGAGAAGAAAATACCTAAAGTAATTTGGTGCAGGCTCATAAATTTAATTTTCATAGCCATGGTTACGCAGTAAACCAGCACGCCGCCGCTCATAGCAGCAATGGCACCGTATTTATTGGCTTTAGGCCAAAATAGACCAAAAATCAATACCCAGAAGAAGGCTGTTTCCAAGCCGCCAAAAGCAAACATGTTAATCTGCCAAATAACGGTGGGGGGCTTAATAGCAATAGCATAAACTATTAAACCAAGAATAATCGTAACCGCAAGACTATAAATTCTTACTTGGTTATTGTTTAAAATTTCGCCCTTTTCGCCTTTAATATTCATGTAAACGTCTTTGACAATGGAGGAAGAAGTGGATAAAAGCAGAGAAGAAACAGTAGAGATAGTTGCTGCAATAGGACCAATAATGATTACGCCGGCCCAGAATGGAGTTAAGCTTTTAACAATAGCGATAGGAATGATATTATCCACGCTGCCGTAGGCTTTGATGCCTTCGGTTAAAATGCCTTTGCTTAAAACGCCAATCCAGGTTGCAACTAAGGTCATCGCACCAATAACGATAGTGCCGATAATCATAGCGCGGTGCAGAGCTTTGGTGTCTTTATAGCTGATGCCGCGGACAACAGATTGAGGCAGGGACAGAGTGCAGATACCAACTAAAAGCCATTGGCTGATATAAAGGGAGACGGGCATTTTACCACGGGATAAAGGCTCCAGCATATCTGGATGCTTGCCGCTGATGTATTCCATGATATTATCAAAACCGCCGCCGACGCTCATCATGCCGCCCATTAAGATACACATACCGACAATCATGGCAACAGCGCAGCAGGCGTCGGTAACAGCAACGCCTTTAAAACCGCCGATAGTGGTATAAATTACTACGATAAGACCAAAAAGGCTGAGACCGGTAACATAGGAAAATCCAGTTACTGCTTCAAAAAGCTTAGCCGCGCCGACAAATTGCGCAACCATAGTAGAGCAGAAAAAGGCTACAATAACAAGAGCCGACATATTAGCTAAAAAATTAGATTGATAACGGGCGCGCAGTAAGTCGATAACGGTTACTGCGTCGATTTCACGCGCGATAAGCGCAATTTTTTTGCCAAAAACGCCTAAAACGAGAAAAATAACAATAACTTGGACAATAGCCATATACAGCCAGCCATAGCCGATAATCCAGGCCATACCGGGACCGCCCACAAAGGTGCTGACGCTGCTGTAAGTAGCTGCTGTGGTCATTGCTAAAACAAAGCCGCCTAAAGTACGTCCGCCAATAAAATAATCCTTGGCAAAATCCTTTTTACGATTTTCGGTAGAAGTACGTTGAATGTAGGCGCTGATACCCAGCATACCAACTAAAAATAAAAGTACGGGGAGAAGGTTGATAATATTGCCCATTATTTTTGCTCCTCCTTGTTATCTAAATCAAAATTTTTAAAAACTTTTTCACTTAAGAAAAGCGTTACGAGGATGGCAAAAAGCCATGTTCCTACGCAGCCGGTCCAAACCCATAGAGGCGTGTGCAGAAAAGTAATATCGCTGTCTGCTAAACCGAAACCTGCTAAACACCAAAAAATGATAACCGCTGCTGCTGCCAGCACTGTAGCCTTTGCTTCTTTGTTGGCTTGACGGAATTTGTCACTTCTTTTCATATTAAACTCCTTTCGTGCAGGCATAGAACCTGTTTTGCTTAATTTATTCAAAAAGATTTAGCAACAAATTCATTATATCATTTATTGTCGGTAACAACAATAATAAAGTATTCAGAAGTGCATTTCTATGCTATAATATGCTGTGGTGATGTTATGAAGAATAAATTATATAATTGGTTTACCTTGTGGCTTACTTATAGTGTGATATTTTTTTTAGCAGAATACTTAACTGATTGGCTGGAGGTAGTAACCTTAGGCGGTTTAGCTGCAGGCGCGTTTATAGAAGGATTTTTTTTGCTTCTTGGCACAGGTCTGATGCGAATTGTTGTCAGCAAGGAGTTTAAGCAATTGCCGTTAAAGGCTGCGTTGTCGCCGTCAAACGATATGCTGAAAGCCTTGGTTGTAGTTGCTGCTTTTTCCTGGGAAGGAGCTTTAACGCTTAGTCATATAATGCCTGGCTATACTTTGCATACGCATGCTTGGCATCTGATCTTCCTACTTTTGCTTTATCCCATAGCAGCAATTATTTTAGACTTAATTTGTAAAAAGGAGCAAACTAATTGATGGAGATTAAACTTATTGCCAGTGATATGGATGACACGCTTTTAAGCAGTAAATGCGAAATTTCTCCGCGCAATGTGGCTGCCATAAAAAAGATTTTGGCTGTCGGTAAAATATTTATATTGGCTACCGGACGCATGTATGTTTCTGTAAAGCCTTATGCAGAGCGCTTAAATTTAGATGTTCCTTTAGTGACCTACAACGGCGCTTTGGTTAAAGGCAGCTTGAGCGGCAAGGTTTTTTATGAGCATAAAATGAAGCTGGCAACCGCTAATGAAGTGTTGGCATATTGCAGAAAAAATAGTTATTATTTGCAGCTTTATGTAGGCGACAACATTTTTATTCATACGGAAAACGAATGCTCGCGTATGTATAGCAAAATCAGCGGCATTCCTACTACCGCTGTTGGCGATGCGGTGTATCATACTGATGAGGCTCCCTATAAAATTTTAGTAATGACTAAGGCTGACGAATTTCAAGAGGTGTGGCATAAATTTACCAGGGATTTTCAAGGCAAGCTGGATGTGACCAGCTCTAAGGATAATTTTTTAGAGCTTATGGAGCCTGGTATTAACAAATGGGAAGCAGTGAAAGCTGTGGCTGCCGGTTATGGTATTAAGCCGGAAGAAATTATGTGCATTGGCGATTCTAACAATGATGTAAAGATGATTGCCAACGCCGGGATTGGCGTTGCTGTGGCTAATGCTAAGGATGCGGTTAAAGCGCATGCGAAAATAGTTACTGCTTCTAATGATAATGACGGCGTTGCCATGGTTATTGAAAGTATTTTAACTGAGCAGGCTAAAGAATAATAAGCAAAGCAGGTAGGGCAGCGCCGTGCCTGCTTTAATTCTATATATTTTGTCAAAAAGCGAATAAGTTTTTTGGAGGTTTGTATGTCTATTTTGCCTATCTTTATACCTCATGCAGGCTGTCCGCATCAATGTATATTTTGCAATCAAAAGACTATCAGCGGCCATAAAACGGCTGCAGTAGCAGGAGCTAAGGCGCAGATTAAGCGCTGGCTGCAATGGCTGCGTCCGTCTGCTCACAACGAAGCTGCTTTTTACGGCGGTTCTTTTACGGGTCTTGATATGGATTTGCAAAAGCAGCTTTTAGCATTAACCGATGAGCTGTTAGACAAAGGTATAATCGGCAGCGTGCGCTTGTCAACTCGTCCGGACTATATTGATGCCGCAAGACTGGCTTTATTGCAGAAGCATAGTGTAAGGCTGGTGGAGCTTGGCGTACAGTCTTTAGATGAAAAGGTTTTAGCTGCTGCCGAACGTGGACACAGCGTGGAAGCGGTATATAATGCGCACGATTTGCTGCGGCAGTTTGATTTTCAAACAGGCATACAGCTGATGGTGGGGCTACCGTGCCAAACTTGTGAAAGCGTGCGCGAGACGGCAGAAATTGTAGCCGCGCTTAAGCCTGACGTTGCAAGAATTTATCCTGTTTTGGTAATCAAGGATACGCCTTTGGCTAAATTGTATGCAGCGAAAAATTATCAGCCGCTGACGTTGGAGGACGCTGTAGAGCAAAGCGCTTTCGTTTATCAGACGCTGACAGCGGCAGGCGTGAAAGTAATTCGTATCGGCTTGCAGCCGGATGAAGAATTGTGTACTCCGGGAAATATTGTTGCAGGCCCCTTTCATCCATCCATGGGAGAATTAGTTAAAAGCAGAGCGCTGCGGGATAAAATAACCTTACAGCTGCAAAAATTAGCTGCTCAGGGAGCTTTAAACGTGGAGCTGCATTGTCCTAAAAAATTAGAATCAAAGCTGCGCGGACATAAAAGCGATAATCTGCATTATTGGCAGCAGCTTTCACCGCAGCTAAAAATAAAAGTAGTAATTTGTCAAAATTCTGCGGAAAAGGAGATAAAAGTATGGCCAACTGCCAATCCTTTGCTCCCATAGTAAACAGAGAAAGTAAAATTTTGCTGTTAGGTTCTATGCCGGGAGTGCGCTCTTTGCAGCGGCAGGAATATTATGCTCATCCGCAGAATCGCTTTTGGCGCTTACTGGCTTTGCTTTTCAATGAACCTGAACCGTGTAATTATGCAGCTAAAAAAGAAATGCTGCTGCGTCATCATATAGCTTTATGGGATACGCTCGGCTTGTGTGAACGAGAGGGAAGCTTGGACAGTAATATCAAAAATGAAGTGCCTAACGCGATACCAGAACTGTTAGGGGAGCATCCGTCTATTAACGCAGTATTTTGCAACGGCAGCAAAGCTGCCGGCGCTTTCAAAAAATATTTTGCTAAGCAGCTGCCAAAAAATGTGCATGTTTTTTATTTACATTCTACCAGTCCGGCTAACGCCAGAATGAATATGCAGGCTTTAGCGGAAGAATGGCAGAAAATTTTAGAGTATTTATAATTGCGGCCTTAAAAGCTGTATGAAAAAAACATTATCTATGATACAATAATAAGATAACATTAGAAAGAGCAAAAATTATGTGTTGTAATTTTTGCGGAAACAGGTGATCTTTAGTGCGTCTTAAGTCCTTCTCAACTTATGGCTTTAAATCATTTGCAGATAAAACTGAATTGACTTTTGATAAAGGGATAACTGCTGTTGTAGGACCTAACGGTTCAGGCAAGAGCAATATTTCTGATGCCATTCGTTGGGCTTTAGGCGAACAAAGCGCTAAATATCTGCGCGGCGCCAAAATGGAGGATGTTATTTTTTCCGGCAGCAGCAGGCGTCGTCCTTTGGGTGTGGCAGAGGTAAATTTAGAGTTTGATAACAGCGACCATACCTTGCCCATGGATTTTGAACAGGTAAGCTTAACGCGCCGCTTGTATCGCAGTGGTGACAGCGAATATGCCATCAATAAAAAATCCTGCCGTTTAAAGGATATAGTGGATTTATTGGCGGATACCGGCTTGGGCAAAGGTTCTATGTCCATTATCGGTCAGAATAAAATAGATGAAATTTTAAACAGCCGTTCCGAGGACCGGCGAGGACTTTTTGAAGAAGCGGCCGGAATTGCCAAGTACCGCCTGCGCAAAAAGGACGCTGTGCGTCGTTTGGACGATACGGCAGTAAATTTAACGCGTATTAAGGATATTCGCAGCGAGGTAGAAGCGCAGGTGGAGCCTTTGGCGCAGGCTGCCAAAAAAACAGAGCAGTTTAATAAATTAAATGAAGAATACAATCTGTGTCAATTAGGTATAATCATCCGTAAGCTGGATAATATGGAAAGCCTGAACGAAGCTTTGCAGGCGCGTAAGAATACTGCGGCAGATTTTTTCAGTCATCAGGCAGCTCTTTTAAGTCAGCGTGAGGCGGAGGCTGTACAGGTGCAGCGGGAGCTGGATAAGCTGGCTGAAGGCTACAGCAAATTGCAGGAAGAAATTGCTGCTCACGAAACTGCGCTGGAGAAATTGCGCGGACGGCAGGGAGTTCTTAGTGAAAGAGCGGAGCAAAGCCAAAAAGCTATTGCCCGTTATGAGCAGAGCAACGAAAGGCTGGCTCAACAGGCTGCCGAATTAGAAGCTACCATGCAAAAATTAGCAGCAGAATTTGACGCAGCAGACGGGGAGCGTGCCAAGGCTGCTTTACTGGTAGATAAGCTGCAGCAGCAGCGCGACCAAGAAGCGAAAGCTTTGGCTGATGTGCAGAATAAAAGTGCTAATGCGCAAAGTGAATTTTTTGCCGGAATGCAGGCGCTGTTAAAGTTGCGCAATGAACTGCACAGCTTGGAGCAGGCGCAGGAGCTGCGGATGCGTAAGCGTGAAGCGCTGAAAAAAAATATCGAGGAAGCAGAAGCTTCTCAAGCACGTATAGAGGAAAAGTATAAGCAGCTTTTAGAAGCGCAGGCCCGTAACGGTCATGAGCAGGAGCTTGTGGAGCAGGATGCGGAGAAAATGCAGCGGGAGCTGGCTGTTACTCAAGGAAAAATAAAGGATATTACCGCCAAGCAGCAGCAGTGCCAAAGAAATCTTACCGCTGCGGAAACCAGAGCGCAAAGCCTGCGGAGATTGCAGGATAATTATGAAGGCTTTAGCAATGGCATAAAGGTAATTTTAAAATCGCAGGCGCCGTGGCGTAAGCAGATTGTTGGCGTAGTGGCCGAGCTTATCAAGGTTGAAGATAAATATGTTGCCGCCATGGAAACTGCTTTAGGCGAAGGCGCGCAGAATATTGTTACACGTGATGCACAGACTGCCAAGCAGGCCATTAGCTTTTTGAAGCAAAATAAAAGCGGTCGTGCGACTTTTCTGCCTTTAGATACAGTACAGCGTCGCAGTCCTAACCGCGAGGAAGAAGCTGCTGCCGCAATGCCGGGAATATGCGGCTTTGCCGTTGATTTGCTGCAATACAATGCCGAAGCGGAAAATGCTATTCGCTTTTTACTGGGGAGGGTGCTGATTGCGGAAAATATTGACGCTGCTTTGGCGGCGGCTAAGACAGTGCATTACCGTCTGCGGGTAGTTACTCTGGACGGCGATGTTGTTAACGCCGGCGGCAGTATGACCGGCGGTACACGCAGACAAAGAGAAGGCTATTTAAGCCGTAACGCCGAAATTAAGCAAATTTTAGCGAACTGTGCTAAGCTGCATCAGGAAGTGCTGGAGTGGCAGGAGCAGCTGGAAGAACAGGAAGAAATTGCTAAAAAGCAGGCCTATAGGCTGCAAGCGGCTAAAGAAGAATTGCAGCAGCAAAGATTAAAAGGCAGCGAATTAAGATTGCATTTAGAGCAGTCGGAGCAAGCCAAAAAACGCGAAAACGAAAACTTGCTTTTATTATTAGACGACAGACGTCAAGTTACCGACGAATATTTGGCTAATAGAGATAAATTAAAGGCTCTACGTCTTACCGTAACGGAGCGCGAAGGCCAGGACGCAGAAGCTAAGGAACAGCTGGAAAATTTAAAAAAAGCAATCGCTAAAAGTGGCAGCGCGGTAACAGCCTTGGAAAACCAATTACAGGACGCGCGCGTGTCGTTAGAAACCTCGGCGGCTAAAAGCAGGCTGACAAGCGAACGTATGCATAGCCTAGACCAGGATACGCTGCGTGTACGCAAAGAAATTGCCGATAATCAAGCGGACATCATGCGAATGCATGAGACTGTTGCAGACTGCGCAAAACAAAAGCAAGAGTTGACGGTTCAAAGCGACGAAGCTTTAGCCAAGCTGAACGAAATTATGAATGGCAAAGAAACTTTCGCCGAGCAGCGGGGCGAGCTTTTACAGCGGCAAGGGCAAATGGAACAGGGTGCAGCCGCAGCGCGTAAAGCAGCCGCAGAAAGCGAAGCAGCTTTGCGGCAGGCAGAATTAAATCTTGCCCGTCACGAGAGCGACTATCAGCATGTGTTGGAGCAGCTGGAGCAGGATTATCACATAAATGAGCAAGAGGCCCGTTTAGTTGACATTAGCAGCTTGGCAGAACTGGATTTGAAAGCTTTGCAGCGTAAATCCAGCAAGCTTTATCTTGCTATTTCCGAATTGGGCTCCATCAACGCTTCAGCTATCGAAGAATATCAAGCGATAAAAGAACGCAGCGAATTTTTGCAGAAGCAATATGATGATTTATATACAGCTAAGGAAAATTTAGAGGCAGTCATCGGCGAAATTAACAGCGGCATGACGAAACGTTTTAAAGAAGCATTTGCGCAGATCAATATTTATTTTGCTCAATGCTATGTGAAGCTTTTCGGCGGCGGCACCGCAGTCTTAAAGCTTACAGAGCCGGAGAATATTTTGGATTCCGGTATCGATATAGAGGTACAGCCGCCCGGCAAGAAACTGCAAAGCCTGTTCTTAATGTCCGGCGGCGAAAGAGCTTTGACGGTTATCGCTTTGCTTTTTGCTTTGCTTAGCTACCAACCGGCGCCGTTCTGCATCTTGGACGAAATTGACGCGCCGCTGGATGATGCCAATATTCAACGTTTTGCCAATTTCCTCAGAGAATATTCTGCCAAAACGCAGTTTATTATGATAACTCACCGTAAGGGTACTATGGAATGTGCCGATATAATGTACGGTGTAACCATGGAAGAATCCGGTGTATCAAAGTTATTATCTGTGAAGATAAATGCAAAGGAGAGTTAATTATGGGATTTTTTGAGCGTTTAAAGGAAGGGCTTTCTAAAACCAGACGCAACTTTACCGACCGTATTCAAGAGCTGGTAGGCATGTCTACGGCTATTGACGATGATTTTTTAGAAGAACTGGAAATGATATTGCTGAGTGCAGACGTAGGCGTGAAAACTACCGAAAAGCTTATTGAAGCAGTGCGCAGCGCAGCAAGAAAAAAAGAGATTAAAGGTACGGAGGATGTTATTCCGTTTTTGAAAAAATATATGGCAGAGCTGCTGGCTGATTCAGGTCAGCGTACCCGTATCGGCGCAAAGCCTACGGTAATTTTGGTAGTAGGCGTTAACGGTGTAGGCAAAACTACGACTATCGGCAAACTGGCAAATTATTTTACGCTTTTCAAATATAAAGTTATTTTAGCTGCTGGCGATACCTTCCGCGCTGCTGCTGCCGAACAGCTGCAAATTTGGGGACAGCGCGCTAGCTGCGATGTTATCCGCCATAACGAGGGCGCCGACCCGGCAGCCGTAGTTTTTGACGCAGTAAAAGCAGCCATTGCCCGCAAAGCAGATATTCTGTTTATTGATACTGCCGGTCGTTTGCATAATAAGGCTAATTTGATGAATGAATTGGAAAAAATCCATCGCATTATTAAACGCGAAATTCCCGAAGCTCCCCACGAAACATTTTTGGTTTTGGATGCTACCACCGGGCAAAATGCTATCAACCAGGCAAAAGTTTTTATGGAAACTGCTAACGTTACCGGCGTTGTGCTGACTAAGCTGGACGGCACGGCTAAAGGCGGCGTTGTAGTTGCCATTAAGGAAGAGCTCGGCCTGCCCGTAAAATGGATAGGCGTGGGCGAGGGTATTATGGATTTCCGTCCCTTTGAGCCTGATAAATTTGTGGAAGCGTTGTTCGATACGGAAAAATAAAAAAATCGGAGTGTGACAAGTAAAAATACTTGACAACACTCCTTTTTTTTATTATACTATCAAAGTCGAGTAAATTTATTAGAGGTAGAACTATGTCAGCAGAAGAAATTTTTCAGCAGCGAATGCGCTTGAGCAGATTGTTTGATATTTACGGCGGTCTGTTAACAGAAAAACAAAGAAGCTGCTTAGGGTTATATTTCTATGATGATTTATCTTTGAGTGAAATTTCGGAAGAGTTAGGAGTTTCACGACAGGCTGTTCATGATTTACTCAAAAGAGTGGAGCAGATTTTGGAGCGCAATGAAGCTGCCTTAGGAATTTTGGCTAAGGAAGAAACGTTGCACCAAGAATTGCATTTAGTTATGAAATTACTGGTTTCTGACGAGCATAAGAAAAAGTGCGAAGCCGTAGAGCGTTTGCAGAAAATCTGCGGTGAAGGTAGGTAGAAAAATAAATGGCATTTGAAAGTTTATCCGAAAGATTACAAAATGCTTTAAAGATGTTTCGCGGCACAGGCAAGCTTACGGAAGAGGATTTAAAAGCTCCTCTGCGCGAAGTGCGCATGGCTTTGCTGGAGGCCGACGTAAACTTTAAAGTAGTTAAAGACTTTGTAGCCAAGGTTAAAGAGCGTTCTTTAGGTGCAGAAGTCAGCGAGGGCTTAAATCCTCATCAGCAGATAATTAAAATTGTTAATGAAGAGCTGATTGAGCTTTTAGGCGGTACTCAAAGTAAGCTGACTGTGGCACAAAAGCCGCCTACAGTTATTATGCTGGTTGGTCTGCAGGGTGCCGGTAAAACTACTACTGCCGGTAAGCTGGCAAATTACTTAAAGCATAAGCATAAAAAGCCTTTACTGGTAGCTGGCGACGTTTATCGTCCTGCTGCTATTACCCAGTTGCAGGTTTTGGGCGAACAGTTGAGTGTGCCCGTATTCACCTTAGGTGATAAGGTTTCTCCCGTAGAAATTGCCGAGAAGGCGATTGAAAAAGCGCGCAGCTTGGCTTGCGATACTGTTATTATAGATACCGCTGGCCGCTTGCACATCAACGAAGAGCTTATGGACGAGCTGCGCAATATTAAAGCCGCAGTTCAGCCCCAGGAAATTCTCTTGGTTGTTGACGCTATGACCGGTCAGGATGCCGTAACTGTTGCCGAAAGCTTTAACAGCGAGCTGGGAATTGACGGCTTGATTGTTACCAAGCTGGATGGCGATGCCCGCGGCGGCGCTGTACTTTCCGTAAAGGCAGTAACCGGTAAGCCGGTTAAGCTGATTGGTTTAGGAGAAAAGCTTGATGCTTTGGAGCCTTTTCATCCGGACCGTATGGCTTCCCGTATTTTGGGTATGGGCGATATTCTGACATTGGTAGAAAAAATCCAATCTACAACGGACTTAGCAAAAGCGTTGGAAATGGAAAAGAAACTGCGCAAGGATGAATTTACCTTAGAGCAGTTCCTTGACCAAATGCAGCAGGTTAAAAAGCTGGGTTCTTTAGAGACCATTCTTGGTCTTATTCCCGGTATGGGCGGTATCAGCCAAAAGCTGAAAGAAGCTAATGTAGACGAAAAAGAATTTGACCGCATTGAAGCTATTATCCGCTCCATGACACCGAAAGAAAGACGTAACCCTGATATTATCAACGGCAGCCGCCGTAAACGTATTGCCCTTGGCTGCGGTATGCGTGTGCAGGATGTCAATAAACTGCTTAAGAACTTCGAAGAAAGCAAGAAGATGATGAAGAGGATGCAGGGTATGGCAAAGTTTGCGTCCAAAGGCGGCATGCGCCTGCCTTTTGGTCATAAATAAATATTAAAAGTTCCATGTTGTTGAGATATATTTAAGGAGGTGACTATCAACATGGCAGTAAAAATTCGTTTAAAACGTATGGGTGCTAAAAAGGCTCCTTTCTATCGTATCGTAGTAGCAGACGCTCGTTCTCCTCGTGACGGTCGTTTCATTGAATCCATTGGTTACTATGATTCCACCGTTAACCCGGCAAACGTAAAAATCGACGCTGAAAAAGCTATCGATTGGATGGGCAAAGGTGCTCAACCTACTGATACCGTTAAAAACCTGTTCAGCAAAAATGGTATCATGAAGGCTTTTGCTGAAGCTAAAGCAGCAAAATAATTTTTAGAGAGGCGTGATCTACATGAAAGAATTGGTAGAAGTAATGGCCAAGTCTCTTGTAAGTAATCCCTCGGCAGTAGTAGTGGAGGAGGAAACTACCGGAACAACTACGGTACTCCGCCTCCATGTTGCTTCTGAAGACATGGGCAAAGTTATTGGAAAACAAGGCCGTATCGCCAAAGCCATCAGAACTGTAATGAAAGCAGTAGCAACCCGCGAGAATGTAAAAGTTATTGTCGAGATTGTTTAACTAAGGATGGTATTGCTATGGATAAAATGTTTGTTAGAGTTCCTGTTGCTGTAAAAGCAAAGGTAACCGAAGACTTAAAACTGAAAATTATTGGAGATCTCCAAAACACCATAAAAAATATGGAGCTTGATTTGGAACAATTTGAGTTCCAAGCTAAAAAAGCTTTGCATCAAGCTGCATCTGATTTGAGCGTGCTGCCGGCTTTGCGCGAACAAATCGACATGGAAAGAAATAAACGCACTGCTGCTAAAGCAGAGGCAGAAGCTAAGCTGAAAAGAGCAGAAGCCTTGGAAATGGGTGCAGAAATTGGTCACGGTACCTTAGAACGTACCGTAGAAATCACTGTTGGCACTGATTTGGATGCTTTGATGGGTGCGGAAATTCTTACTGAAGACGGTAAAGTAATCGCTTTCCGCGAGTGATCCATGGATAACCAAATAGTAATTGGCAAAATTGTCGCTCCGCACGGTGTGCGGGGCGATATTCGTATTATGCCCCTGACAGAAAAGCCGGAACAATTTTTAGATTTAAAATATTTGCTTTTAGCTGATGGTCGCAAGCTGACTGTTAAACACGCACGCTTTCATAAGCGTATGGTGCTGGTAACAACTGCGGAGCTTACTTCTATGAACGAAGCAGAGCTGCTGCGCGATAAGGAAATCATGATTAGGGCAGAGGATCTTCCCCAGCTGGAAGAAGGTCAATTTTATGTGGCTGATTTAATCGGTCTGCCAGTTTATGACGAAGCAGGCGGGCAGATAGGCACCTTTAAGGATTCTTTGAGCACGGGAAGCAACGACGTTTACGTAATTGCTGTGCCTAACGCCAAGGATATTCTTGTACCTGCTTTAAAAACTTATGTCAAAGAGATAAATTTAGCAGAAAAACGCATTGTCGTAGCACTTCCTGAATGGGTTGACGAAGAATGAAATTTTTATTTGTAACGCTTTTTCCCGAACAAATTGAACAGGCGGCAGCACACAGTATTTTACAGCGTGCTGCTAAAAAGGGTCTGCTGGAAATAAGCTGCATCAATCCTCGTGATTTTACTTATGATAATCACCGCACAGTGGATGATACGCCCTTTGGCGGCGGTGCAGGCATGGTGCTGAAACCTGAACCTATGGTCGCTGCTATCCGTAAGGCAAAAGAGCAGCTGCCCAATGCCCGTGTTATTGCTATGTGTCCGGGAGGACGCACGCTCAAGCAAAGTCTTGTCGAAGAATATGCTCATTGCGGACAGGATTTTATTTTTGTATGCGGACATTACGAAGGCTTTGACGAACGCATTTTTCATTGGGTAGACGAAAAGCTGTCCATTGGCGATTACGTGCTGACCGGCGGTGAAATGCCTGCGCTTATCGTTATGGATGCCGTAGCCCGCTTTATTCCCGGCGTTTTAGGTAAGCTGGTAAGCGCGGAAGAGGATTCCTTTAGCACAGGACTTTTAGAATATCCGCAATATACCCGTCCCGTTAATTTTGAAGGCTTGGAGGTTCCGGAGGTTCTGCGTAACGGCAATCACGCTTTAATCGAAAGCTGGCGGCTGCAGGAATCAATCAAAGCAACCTATTTTATTCGTCCGGATTTGCTTACAGCAGAACAGATAAACTTGCTGGAAAAACCGCTGCCTTATAAAATGAAAAAAGCTGAACGCCGTTTTTGGGAAGAACTGCGAGAAAAAATTGCTGCTGAAAAAGTAAAAATGACGGCACAATATGTAGCCGGCAAGGATGCTTTGCCGAAGGAGGCGGAGCAAAATGGCTGAGCTTTATGTGGGATTGGTACATTATCCGATTTATAATAAGCGTATGCAGGTTATTGCCGGAGCCGTAACTAATTTTGATATTCACGATATTTCCCGCACCTGCCGTACCTATGATGTGAAGCGTTACTATATTATTCATCCTTTAGAGGTGCAGAAAAATATTATTCGCAAGATAATTGGCTACTGGCAGAAGGGTTACGGCAAGATTTATAATCCCGACCGCGCTGATGCCTTGGAGCGTGTTTGTTGGCAGGAAAGTATTGCCGCGGCAGCAGAGAATATTAAGCAACGTACAGGCAAGCGTCCCTATATTGTTACTACGGATGCGCGTATTTATCCTAATACAGTTTCTTACAGCTTTATGCGCAGGCAGCTGCATGAGGGTGACAGACCCGTACTTTTGCTTTTCGGTACTGGCTTTGGCATTGAAGCGGAGGTTATGAAAAGCTTTGATTATATACTGGAGCCGGTTTATGGTTCCTGCGATTATAACCACCTTTGCGTTCGCAGTGCTGCAGCGATTATTTTAGACCGTTTGACTGGTGAAGCGTGGTGGAAAAAAGAAGAAAAAGTGTAAAATTATTTGCATATTTTTCTTGCTTTTATTTAAGCGTTATGGTACAATTGACGTTGTGTAATACGGACGGTCCGCTGTGGAGTTCACACATGAACGTCTATGATTTAGGAGGAAATTATGAACATTATTGAAGTATTGGAACAAGAACAACTTCGCAGCGACATTCCTGATTTTAAAGCAGGCGACACTGTAAAAGTTTATTGCAAAATCATTGAAGGTACCCGCGAGCGTATTCAGCTTTTTGAAGGCGTTGTAATCTCCCGCAGTGGTTCCGGCGTTCGTGAGAACTTTACTGTTCGCCGTGTTTCTTATGGTGTTGGCGTTGAAAGAACTTTCCCGGTTCACAGCCCTCGTATCGACAAAATTGTTGTGGCTCGCCGTGGTATTGTTCGTCGTGCTAAGCTGTACTATTTGCGCAATCTGACCGGTAAAGCAGCTCGTATCAGAGAAAAACGCTAATTTAGACATGTTCATAATGGAAGGGACTGTATGTTGTGCAGTCCCTTTTATTTTTACAATTCTTTCATATTTGATGAATGACGCGCAAACTTTTTTGTGTTAAAATAAAAGCATAAATTGTTTTAGAGAGAGGGATTGTATTTTGAGTAGTAAGAAAGATATGTCTTGGCAGGATACAGCAAGCGACTGGCTTGTTTCTATAATTGTAGCAGTAGCATTGGCTTTCTGCATCCGCACTTTTTTGTTTGAGCCTTATATGGTTGAAGGGTCTTCTATGTATCCTACCTTAGTTAATCATGAAAGATTGATCGTTGATAAGCTGAGCTATTTTATTGGTAATCCTAAGCGCGGGGAAATTGTAGTTTTCCGTTTTCCTAAAGATGAAAGCAGAGACTTTATTAAACGTGTTATCGCTGTAGGCGGCGACACCATAGAGATGAAAAACGGACAAGTATTTGTCAACGGACAGGCTTTAAAAGAAGATTATATCTATAAAAATGATCCTAAAGGCCAAAATATGTCCAGCTACCGCAAGACCATTGTTCCCGAAGGTACTATTTTTGTTTTAGGTGACAACCGTAATAATTCAGAGGACAGCCGTTTTGCAGATGTAGGCTTTGTTCCGCATAAATTAGTTAAAGGACGTGCGTTAGCCGCTTTTTGGCCTGTGAATAGAATTCGCGCAATTAAGGCTGATACAGGTATGTAAGCATGAGAACCGAAGATTTTAAGATTCAATGGTTCCCCGGTCACATGACTAAGGCCAAGCGTATGATGGAAAGCCAGATTAAGCTGGTGGATGTAATAGTAGAAATGCTGGATGCCCGTATTCCTCGCTCCAGTACCAATCCTATGCTGCAAAATATTTTGGGCAATAAGCCTAAAGTTATCGCTCTTAATAAAATTGATATGGCTGATGCCGCTAAGACTGATTTATGGTTGGAAAAGCTGAAGCACAGCGGGTTGCCGGTATGTAAGATTGATTGTGCTACGGGAAAAGGCGTCAAGCAGCTTATCAGCGCTATCCAGCTTGCGGCTAAACCTGTTATTGATAAGTGGTTGAAAAAAGGCGTTCGCAATCGTCCTGTACGCGTTATGATTGTAGGTATTCCTAATGTAGGAAAATCTACGCTCATCAACCGTTTGGTAGGAAAAAATAAGGTTATGGCTGCTGATAAACCGGGCGTTACCAGAGGTCAGCAGTGGGTGACCATTGCTAAGGGATTGGAGCTGTTAGATACTCCAGGCGTTTTGTGGCCGAAGTTTGAAGATCCGTCTGTGGGCTTTTCCTTAGCGGCTACCGGTGCCATTAAAGAAGATGTTTTTGACCGTGAATCTGCGGTAGAGCTTTTAATAGATTTTTTAATAAATAAATATCCGTTGGATTTGCAAACTAAATATGCAGTAAGCTTGGAGAATAGTGATAATGTTCAAACTGTAATGACGAAGATTGCCATAGCCCGTGGTTGTCTTAAAGCAGGCGGGCTCCTTGATTTAGATAAGGTTGACCAATTAGTTTTAAGAGATTTTCGTTCGGGAAGGTTAGGACGCTTTACTCTTGACGAGCCTTAAGTGAGGTTTATCTAGTTTATGAACCGCTTTGTAGTACAAAATAGCTATAAGGCGGTTTTTTGTTTAGAAAAAGGAAGTGCAAAAATGAAAATCAGTGAAGTAAAGGAACTTTTAGCCGAGTATCCCACAAACGCGCAACTGGAAGAACTGCGCAAAGATGAACGCAGCGGTGTGCATAAGCTTTTAGCAGCTTATGATAAGCGTTTAGCTAAAGAGGCAGCGGAAAAAGAACGGTTTTATCAGATGCTTGCTTATGAGCGCAAGCTGTATAATCAGGGCGCTGAATATATAGCCGGCGTAGATGAAGCAGGCCGCGGACCGTTGGCTGGTCCATTGGTAATCGCTGCCGTAATTTTGCCGCAGGAGGTTTTTATCAGCGGCTTGAATGACTCTAAGCAATTAACGGCGGCCAAAAGAGAGAAGCTTTATGACGAAGTGTTGGCGAAGGCCGTTGCTGTGGAGGTCAACATAGTCAGTGTCAGCAATATAGACACCTATAATATTTACAGCGCTACGCAGCGCGGCATGACAGAGGTTTTGGAGCATTTAAGCATTAAGCCTGATATCGCTTTGATAGACGCTATGCCCGTAAAGGCTAACAATATGGAAACTGTGTCTATTATTCACGGTGATGCGCTGAGCGCTTCTATTGCTGCGGCGTCGATTATTGCCAAGGTAACTCGTGATCGCATTATGGAGCGTTTGGATGTCGTTTATCCTGCTTACGGTTTTGCCGGCAATAAAGGTTACGGCAGCAGAGCTCACATGCAGGTTATTGCAGAATTGGGCGCAACGCGCTGGCACCGCCGCAGCTATGAGCCGGTGAAAAGCATGCAGCTGGCGCCGGTTGCAGCGGCTGTCAATGAGCTTTATAGTCCAAAAATTAACTGTGATTATGTGTTCGATATCCAGCAATAATTTAGGCGTGTATGGAGAAAACTTGGCCTGTAAATACCTAGAGGCTAAGGGATATGTTATTCTGCAGCGCAATTTTCGCTGCAGACGTTATGGAGAAATTGATATTATTGCCAGTAAAGCAGGAGTATTAAGCTTTATTGAGGTCAAAGCACGCGCTTCGCAACGCTATGGCAAGCCCGCGGAAGCTGTTACTTTGGCGAAGCAAAGAAAAATCTATCGTTGTGCTGAATATTACCTGCAATGTGCAGGCTTGATAAGCTGCATGCCGGTACTTTCCTTTGATGTAGTGGAGATTATCATTAAAGGCAGTGTCGGTGTGCAGCTTTTGCATTATCCGCATTGCTTTTAAAGCGTTGTCAGATTGTTACGAAGGAGGACTTAAGGTAATGTTCGCGCAGGTTTTAGGAGAAACTACCAAGGGGATTGACGGAGAAATGATTTTAGTGGAAGCGGATGTGAGCAATGGTTTGCCCAATTTTGATTTAGTTGGACTTCCTGCTATGGCTGTACGAGAATCAAAGGAGCGTGTAAAGGCCGCTTTACGCAACAGCAATTATCCCTTTCCTATGACTAAAATTACAGTGAATCTGGCACCGGCAGATTTGCGCAAAGAAGGTTCCGGCCTGGATTTGCCTATTGCCATAGGTCTTTTATGCTGTGCCAGAATTATTAAACAGGAAGAAGTTACCGGCAAGGTTTTTGTAGGAGAGCTTTCATTAGACGGATGTATTCGCAAAGTTTCCGGTGTGTTATCCATGATTATAGACGCTAAACGCTGTGGAGCAAAGGAAATATTTATTCCGCAGGCTAATGCTGCCGAAGGCAAGCTTATCCATGGTATTGACGTATATACAGCGTCAACCCTAACGGAAATTGTAGAACATTTACTGGATAATAAAAAGCTCCAGCCATTGCCTAAAGAAAATATTATGCAGAATAAGCAGCGTATATATCACGTTGATTTTGCCGATGTTAAGGGCCAGCTTGTTGCCAGGCGTGCTTTAGAAATTGCTGCGGCAGGAGGACATAGTATATTGATGGTTGGCGCTCCCGGTTGCGGCAAAACAATGCTGGCAAGAAGGCTGGTTACTATTTTACCGCCTATGACGGAAAGTGAAGCTTTAGAAGTAACAAAAATTTACAGCATCGTAGGTATGCTTCCCCAAACAGACAGCGTAATGCTGGAACGTCCCTTTAGAAGTCCTCATCACAGTGTTTCCGGCAGCGCATTGCTGGGAGGAGGCTCGACACCTAGGCCAGGAGAGGTTACATTAAGTCATAATGGCGTTTTGTTTCTGGACGAGCTGCCGGAATTTGATAGAGCGACCTTGGAAATGCTGCGTCAGCCATTGGAGGATGGCGAAGTGAGTATTTCCCGTGTGCGCGGCAATATGACATTTCCCAGCAGAATAATTTTAGTAGCTGCCGCTAATCCGTGTCCCTGTGGCTTTTTAGGAGACAGCCGCCATATTTGTTCCTGCAAACAGCGTGATATCGAAAATTATAGGCGTAAAATTTCCGGACCGTTGTTGGACAGAATTGATATGCAGATAAATTTGACGCGGGTTGAGTTTGGCGATCTAAAAAATAAAACAGCGGGAGAAGCGTCCGATGTTATTCGCCAGCGAGTAGTAAAAGCGCGGGAAATTCAGCAGAGGCGCTTAGAGCCATGGGGAATGCATTGTAATGCGCAAATGGGACGCAGTGAAGTGGTTAAATATTGCAGTTTAGACGATACTGCACAAGCTGTGCTGGAAAAATATTTTAATATCTTAAATTTAAGTGCACGTAGTCATGACCGTATTTTAAAAGTAGCTCGTACCATTGCCGATTTAGCTGACTGTGAAAATATTCAAGCCAGTCACATTGCCGAGGCTGTGACACTGCGAACAAGTACCGGAAAGTAAGAATGGTTATATGTACTTTTCAGACAATATTATCTAAAATTTTTCACAAAAAAACCTTTGTGTTTTTAGTAAAAACAGTGTTATAATATTATTAAAGTTTTTTACCATAAGGAGGACAATGTTATGTCTGAAAAATCTACATTCTATCTGGTACGGGAAGAGATTCTTCCGGAAGCTATTAAAAAAACTATTAAGGTGAAAGAGATACTGAAACGCGGCGAGATTAAAACCATCAATGAAGCTGTAGAAAAAATGGGCTTGAGCCGTAGCGCTTATTATAAATATAAAGATTTCGTTTTCCCGTTTTATGAAGCCAGCAAAGAAAAAATCATTACGCTGTCTTTGCTTTTAGAGCATAAATCCGGTGTTTTATCCAAGGTTTTGAATACCGTAGCCGATGATTCCGGCAGTATTATGACTATCAATCAAGGTATTCCGCTGCAAGGTGTTGCGAATACTACTATTTCTATTGAAACCAAGCATTTGACTGTGGATTTGGAAGCTTTATTGGATAAGCTGCGTATGATTGACGGAGTGAAACGCTTGGAGGTTCTTGGTCAGGTATAAATTTTAGAGTAATGAATTTGTAAAGTTGGAGGGGCATTATGAAGGATTTTATCAACGTAGGCTTGCTGGGAGCAGGTACGGTAGGCGGCGGTGTTATTAAGGTATTAGAAAACAACGCTGACGAAATAGAGAAAAAGGTTGGCAGGCCTATTCGGATTACGAAAATTTTAGACCGTAATTTAGATGCGCGTCGTACTGAATACGGCGGACAGTATTGCTTTACCAATAATATTGACGATATTTTGGATGATCCTGATATAGATATTGTAGTAGAGCTTTTAGGTCGCGAGCATCCTGCCAAAGAATATATTTGTGCTGCTTTTGAAAAAGGTAAAAATGTAGTTACTGCCAATAAAGACGTTATTGCTCATTATGGCGAAGGGATTTACAGCCTGGCCGAAGCAAAAGGCTTGGATTTTATGTTTGAAGCCAGCGTCTGCGGCGGTATTCCCATTATTGAACCTTTAAAAACAAGTATGGCCGGAAATCGTATTAATTCCGTTATGGGTATTGTTAATGGCACTACCAACTATATGCTGTCCAAAATGTCCAATGAGCACCTTGATTATGATGAGGTGTTGAAAGAAGCTCAAGTCAAAGGCTATGCTGAATCTGACCCGACTGCCGATGTCGGCGGCTTAGATGCTGCCCGTAAGGTAGTTATTCTTGCTTCTATTGCTTTTAATACGCGCATTAGCTTAAAGGATGTTATCGTTGAAGGTATCGAAAATATTGAAGCCTGCGATATTAAATATGCTCAAAGCTTAGGGTATGCCGTAAAGCTGCTTGGTATTGCTAAAAACGATCCGGAAAATGGTATTACAGTTTGCGTTAAGCCTACCATGCTGCCTTTGACTCATCCCTTAGCCGGTGTAAACGGCGTTTACAACGCAGTATTTGTTGATGGTGACGCTATTGGCGAAGCAATGTTCTTAGGCATGGGTGCAGGCCGCCTGCCTACTGCCAGCTCTGTGGTTGGCGATATTATGGAAATTGCTCGTAATATCTCAAAAGGCGCAACAGGACGTATTAGCTGTACCTGCTTCAAAGAAAAGAAGCTTTGTCCTCCGGAAAAAATGTCGGCGCCTGCCTATATTCGCTTGCAGGTTTTAGACCAGCCCGGAGCTTTGGCCGCTATTGCCGCTGCCTTTGGGGCGCAGAATGTAAGCTTGCGTAATGTTATTCAAAGTAACGGGATTTCTACCCAAAAGGCTGAAATTGTTGTTATTACGCACAGCGTTTCTGAATCTAATTTGCAAATGGCTTTACAAATATTGCGCGTGCTGCCGGTGGTAGAAAAAGTTAGCTGTGTAATTCGCGTTGAGGACAGCAAGCTGAATTAAGAGGTGGAGAACATGAAAAAAGTTACTATTCAGGTTCCCGCTACTTCAGCAAACTGCGGTCCCGGCTTTGATTCCTTAGGTTTAGCAGTAAATCTATATAATGAAGCAACTTACGAAGTTACTGATACAAAAGGCTTTCAATTGGAGGTAGTAGGCGAGGGCGCAGAATATTTAAAGCCTTTCGGCCGCAATTTAGCTTTTGCCAGCTTTCTTAAAGTATGGAATAAAGCAACTAATTGTCAGCGTATTGGTTTAAAAGTAAGTATGATAAACCGCATTCCTATGTCCAGAGGCTTGGGCAGCAGCTCTAGTGCTATCGTTGGAGGCTTGTTTGCCGCTAACAGTATTTTGGGGGAGCCTTATTCCAAGGACGAGCTTTTAGGCTTGGCTACAGACATGGAAGGTCATCCTGATAATGTTGCGCCTGCGATTTACGGCGGTTTTACCATTAGCTACATGGAAGCCGAAAAAGCGCATTCCCTGCGTCTGCTGCCTGCTAAACCGCTGAAATTTGTAGCAGTAGTACCTGGCAGCAAATTGGCTACTTCTTTGGCACGTCAGGCTATTCCTAAAACGGTGCCGCATAAGGATGCAGTATATAATACCTCCAGAGCTTCACTTTTAGTTGGTTCTTTGCTTAGCGGAAATTATGAATATTTAGGGATGTCTTTGGAGGATAAGCTGCACCAGCCTTACAGAGCGCATTTGATTACAGGTTTGACTGATGTTTTTGCTGCGGCTAAAGCTGCCGGCGCCTATAACGCTATTATCAGCGGCGCAGGCTCTACCGTTATGGCTTATGTTGACCCTGAAAAGGATTATGATGCTGTTGCGCAGGCCATGGTAAATGCTTTTGCCCGACATGGCGAGCAGGCTGTTTACCATATTCTTGATTTAGATACGGAAGGTGTCAAGGTAATTTAAAGGAAAGTTTTCTTGATTAGAGAAAAACTACAAAAAATGCTTGACATTTATATGTAAATAAAGTATAATTTTATTCGTTGCAAAGATATTGCAGCAACTCCTTGAAGTCGGGGCGTGGCTCAGTTTGGTAGAGCGCTTCCTTGGGGTGGAAGAGGTCGTGGGTTCGAATCCCGCCGCTCCGACCATGAAATCAGCCGTTACATTGGTTATTACCGGTGTAGCGGTTTTTTATTATGTTTAATTCAGAAAGCTCCTTAGCAATTGCTATTATGGCGAATTTAAGGTATAATGTGAATGCTTAGCGATTGCTGAGCCGCAGGCGAACGCAGAGCTTAGCAGAACATATACCATTGTGGTATAACAATAAATTATCAGTAGCTAAAAATGCTAAAATCAATCCTTTTTGGAGGTATGTGATGATTCGTACTTTAGATATTGTTTGCAGTGAATGCGGCGAAGCATTTACTCCCGGAGAAAAGCTTTATTATCGAGATAATTATATGTCTAACAGCATTCGCGATACTAATTTTATTTGCCCAAACTGCATTGCCAAATGGCAAGCTAAATGGCAGATAAAAAATGCTGCTTTTCATGAAGAAGATTATGTTATGACAGTGGATATCGAACTGGAAGACGGTACCGTTTATCAAAACATGGATTGTACTCCCATAGACGAAACACAAACAGTTGTTGTGGGCGAGGATATTCCCGTCGAAGCACAGCAGCTACTCTACGAAATATATAATGCGTGGGATAAAGAACGTAAGGCACACGTGCTGAAGGATTGCATTTTTAAGGATGAATTTATGCGGACATCTGTAACCTGCGCTACTTATGGTGGAGAAAGCTATGAAAATGTTGCTTTTCGTGTAACTATGCGCGGTGAACTGCAAACTGAAAAGCCCATGCCTGGTTATATTAAAACGCAGATTTTGGAAGCGTATAAGCTTTATGAAGCGCAGAGCATGAATGATGAATTTGCTGAAAATATGCAAGAAGAACAATAGGGGGATTTTATGCAGGAATTATTAGAAAAAATCGAAAAACGTCGCACTTTTGCGATTATTTCTCACCCTGACGCAGGTAAAACAACCTTAACCGAAAAGCTTTTGCTGTATGGCGGAGCTATTCATTTGGCCGGTTCTGTTAAAGCAAGAAAAACTGCCAAGCATGCTGTTTCTGACTGGATGGAAATTGAAAAGCAGCGCGGTATTTCCGTAACCAGCTCTGTCTTGCAATTTGACTATGACGGTTATAGAGTAAACATTCTTGATACTCCCGGTCACCAAGACTTTTCCGAGGACACCTACCGTACCTTGATGGCAGCAGACAGCGCAGTGATGTTGATTGACGTTGCCAAAGGCGTAGAACCCCAGACTAAAAAATTGTTCTGGGTCTGCCATCGCCGTCATCTGCCAATTTTTACCTTTGTAAATAAATTGGACCGTTATGGACGTAATCCCTTTGATTTGATGGACGAACTGGAAAAGGTGCTCGGCATACGCGCTTATCCTATTAACTGGCCGATTGGTATTGACGGTCATTATAAGGGTGTTTATGACCGTCTGAAAAATACCATTGAATTATTTGAAAATGATACCAGCCATGGTTCTAATAAATTGAAATCGACTACAGGCTCTTTAGATGACCCTAAGATTAGAGAAATATTGGGCGAGGAGTTGTATGAAAATCTTTGCAATGACATTGAGCTTTTGGATATGGCAGGCGATGAGTTTGATATAGAAAAAGTCAATGCCGGTGAGCTTACACCGATGTTTTTCGGCAGTGCTATGACAAACTTTGGTGTACAAAGCTTTTTAGAGAAATTTTTGGAATTGTCTCCCAAGCCACAACCGCGTTCCTTGCAGGATGGTACAATGATATCGCCGGATAATGAAAACTTTTCAGCCTTTGTTTTTAAAATTCAGGCTAACATGAATCCTGCTCATCGCGACAGAATTTCCTTTATGCGTATCTGTTCTGGTGTATTTGAGAAGGGCATGAGTGTGTACCACAAGCAGTCGGGTAAAATGATTAAGCTGGCACAGCCTCAGCAATTTTTAGCGCAGGAGCGCACCATTGTGGAAAAGGCTTATCCAGGTGATATTATCGGCGTTTTTGATCCCGGTATTTTTGGTATTGGCGATTCCTTGAGCGATAATAGTCTCAAATTGCAATTTGAGGATTTCCCGGTATTTCCGCCGGAAATTTTTGCCCGTGTACAGCCGAAGGATTCCTTAAAACGCAAGCAGTTTGAAAAGGGTATTATGCAGCTGTCTCAGGAGGGCGCTATTCAGGTATTTCATCAGGAAGGCGTTGGCTTAGAAAGCTGCGTGGTTGGCGTAGTCGGCGTTTTGCAGCTGGAGGTTTTGGAATATCGTTTGCTTAACGAATACAATGCCAAGCTGCTGATGAATCAGCTGCCATATTCTGTAGCCCGTTGGGTGTATGCGGAAGATAAAAAGCTGGTTGATAATATTAAAGGTCTTGATAACGGTATGTTGGTTTTTGACAAAAAAGACCGTCCCGTTATTCTGGTTAACAATGAATGGTCCCTTAATTGGATATTGGAACGCAATCCAGGTATTCAGTTCCTAACGGTACCCGCAGATGTGGAAAAAATTTAAAAAAAATATTAGCATTTTTAAACTGAAAAATTTTTCTCTGTCCCAGCAAATAGTTCTGCTTATAAGCTTGGTAGTATGTATTGCGCTGCTGCCTGCCTCCATGTTTACTATTTATCGCGTATCTAAGGTTATTTATGACCGCGTTAGTATCAATGCCGTGAGTATTAACAATATTCTTTGTAATTCCACTGAGATTCAGCAGAGTTTGCAAAAGCAGAATATTCGCGTTAATACTAAAGTAGATTCATATATGGCAGCTTATGTTAATGATGTTGACCATTCTGATGAAGCCGGTGTAGCCATTTACGATAAGTACGGTCGTTTACGGGTTATGTATAATCCGGGTAATCTGCCTAATTTTGCCGATAGCGCCCGCGACCTCATGGAAAAATACGCCGAATTAGAAAGAATTACCTGGCAGGAGAATTATGCTATTCCTAATAAGGCTTTTGGTTTTGTTAAAGGCAAAGATAATGAAACTATTGGTTATGTTGTTACCGGTTATTCTGATGATATTCTGAATAAATCCACTATTGACTCTGTTTTGTTTTTGCTGCTGATGGCTTTTTTAGGCTTGGTTATTGGTATTTTAGGTGCTGTTTTTCTTGCCGGGAGGATTAAAAGGGTTCTTTTTGGCTATGAACCGGAAGAAATTGCCCGCCTTTTGCAGGAGCGCAATATTATTTTGAATTCCGTGCGTGAAGGTATTATCAACGTCAACAGTGAAAGTATTATCACCGTGGTTAATTCCGAAGCAAAAATGCTCTTGGAACAGGCCGGTATTTCTGACTGCAACGACCTTTACGGCAAGTCTGCTATAGAGGTTTTAGGGCATGTTCCTTTAAACGATATTATTAAAGAGGGAAAAACCTTAGTAGATGCGTCCGTGAGATTTGGTAATACTATCTTTGTTGTTACTGCCGTACCTCTTTTGGGTATTTCTACAGGCGAGCAGGTTTTAGGTGCGGTTATCACTTTCCGTAAAAAGTCTGTAGTAGAAGAAATGGCTAATCAACTGACCGGTTTTAAAAATTATGTTACGGCTTTACGTGCTCAAACTCATGAATTTATGAATAAAATGCACGTTATTATGGGACTTATCGATATGAAGGCTTATAATGAGCTGAAAAATTACACGCAGGAAATTGCTTATAACCGTCAGTCCGAGGTTTCGTATATTGTAACGCGTTTAAAGGATATTACGCTTTCCGGTTTTATTTTAGGTAAAATCAGTCGTAGCCGTGAACTGGATATTGATTTTAGACTTACCGAGGAAAGCGAAGTTCACAGCGAGCTTGACGTGCCTTCTGTACACGATATAGTTTTGATTGCCGGTAATTTAATAGAAAATGCCTTTGACGCTCTTAAAAATTATAACGGTGAACGCATTGTAAATCTCTCTATACTTGATTTTGATAAAGAAATTGTAATTGTAGTGGAGGATTCTGGTCCCGGCATGAGCGAAATGACCAAACAAAAAATCTACGAACGTGGCTTCAGTACTAAGGATGATAGCGGACGTGGATTTGGTTTGTTCTTAGCTAAGCAAAGTGTAGATAGTCTTAATGGTACTATTATTGTAGAGTCTGCATTGGGAGAAGGAACTACTTTTACTGTGCGATTACCTGTGAAAAAGGTGGTAGAATAAGATGATCAATGTTTTGGTTGTTGAAGATGATCCGATGGTTGCTCAACTGCACGAGCACTATTTAAGCCAAATTAAGGGCTTTCAATTATGTGATATTGCCAATAATGGTGATACGGCACTAAAATTATTGAGTAAAAAAATATATGATTTACTGATTCTTGACATTTTTATGCCTACTATGGACGGATTGCAGCTTTTAGCAAAGATTCGTGAAAATGCTTACGATGTAGATGTAATTATTGTGTCTGCTGCCAATGATAAGGATAAGATAAAGCAGGCTCTGCGTCTTGGTGCGGTTGATTATATTATTAAACCTTTTGAATTTGAAAGATTTAATATAGCTTTAAACAATTATCTTAAACGTTATCACATCGTGGAAGAGCAAAGCATTATTGAACAATCCGATTTGGATCAAACTATTATCCGTCGGGAAGAACAGTTGGTAGTTAGTTTACCAAAAGGTTTGGATAAAAACACCTTGGCTACAGTATGGCAGTGCATTTGCAGTATAGATGGCATGTTTACTACGGAAGAAGTAGCCGGTAAAGTAGGTATTTCCCGCGTTTCCATCCGCAAATATCTTGAGTTTTTAAAATCACTGCGTTTATTAAAATTAGATTTGCACCGCGGTTCTGTGGGCAGACCTGTATATAAATATTTGTGCCTTGATAAACAAAGTGATGTTTTGAAGGCGTACATCCAATAATAAAGAGAGGCTAAAAAATGCTAGAGCCAATAAAAATTTTAGGTGTTCCTGTACATCCGCTTACTATGCAGCAATCTGTTGACGAACTAGAAGAACGTCTGCTGGCTGGCAAGCAGACCTTTGTTGTTACTGCTAATGCCGAAATTATTATGATGTGTCAGCAGGACGCTGAATATAATCGCATAATCAGTATGGAAGCAGAGCTGGTGCTGCCCGACGGAGCGGGAGCAGTGTGGGCAGGCCGTTATCTTGGCTACAAGGTGCCGGAACGTGTGGCTGGTTTTGATTTATACAATCATTTGTTGGCATTGTCGGCTAAAAAAGGTTATAAAGCATATTTTTTTGGCGGTTCGCCCAATATTGCCGAGGCTGCTAAGCTAAAATCTGAAAGCTTATATCCGGGCGTGCAGATAGTTGGCTGTCATAACGGTTATTTTACAGCAAAGGATGAACCGCAAATCATTGAAGCGATAAATAATTCCGGTGCGGATATGTTGTTTGTGGCTTTAGGTGCGCCTAAGCAGGAAAAATGGATTTTGGCTAATCGTAAAGCTTTAAAGCCGCGCATTATTATGGGTATTGGCGGCAGCTTTGATGTCTTGGCAGGTAAAATGGAGCGTGCTCCTAAATGGATGCAGGATGCTTCTTTAGAGTGGGCTTTTCGTTTGTACAAACAGCCAAGCCGTTTTATGCGTATGCTGGCGCTGCCTAAGTTTGTTTTTAAGGTGATTTTTCACGATAAAGATTAAAATTAGGCATTGCGGTAGAAGAAATACCTGTTTATTGTTAAATATTTAACGCTTAGAATAGACAAAAAACATAAGCTGTATTATAATAAAGTGATGGAAAGGCTTGATTAAGCTGTCCATCACTTTTTGTGTTATGTAAGTGTTTAGATATATTGCCTTTAGAGAAAGCGAGGATTTTAATGTTTATTGTTAAAGATGGATATCCTTTTATTATAGTCTGCTTAATTGCAACAGCCATAGTATATTATTTCTTTGGCGCAGCGTGGGCAGTAATCCCGTTAGTGCTAGCGATATACTTTGCATATTTCTTTAGAGATTTTCATCGCAGTATGCCATTTGACCCCAATATTTTGTATTCTCCTGCCGACGGTACGGTTATGGGTATAGAAGAAATTTTTGATGACGAATATTTAAATGAACCAGCTTTGAAGCTGACGATTTTTCTTTCTGTTTTTAACGTGCATACTAATCGCAGTCCCTTAGATGGCGAAATAAAGTATCAGCGTTATACATGCGGACAGTTTGTTCCGGCTTATGAAAAGTCTGCTTCTTTTGAAAATGAGCGTCATGCCATTGGTATTGATAACGGTCAAATACGTTTTCTGGTTATTCAGGTAGCAGGTCTCTTAGCCCGTCGTATTGTGTCTTGGGTGACGGTTGGTCATCAGCTAAAACAAGGCGAGACCTATGGTATGATTAAATTTGGCTCCAGTACAGAGCTGATTGTTCCGCGTAATGTAGAAATTACGGTCAAAAAAGGACAAACTGTTGTCGGCGGTGTAACCGTAGTAGGGAGGATAAAAGCATAATGAATTATCGTAGGCTTGTACCCAACAGCATTAGCTCTACTAGTTTAATTTTTGGTATACTTTCTATTTTTAAAACTATTCAGGGAGATTTTTTTTATGCTCCTGTTTTTATCGTCATTGCTGTAATTTTTGATTCTCTTGATGGTCGTGCGGCACGTGCTTTGGGTGTCGGCGGCGGAGATTTTGGCAAGGAAATGGATTCTCTCTGCGACATGTGCTCCTTTGGCGTTGCTCCCGCTATTATGATTTACCAATTTGGCTTACAAGGATTAGGTCTTGTTGGTCAGGTAATTGCAGCACTGTTTGCCGTAGGCGGTTGTTTGCGTTTAGCGCGCTTTAACTGCAATACAGGCGTTGTGCACGGTTATTTTCAAGGTATGCCGATACCTGCGGGCGCATGTTTTTTAGCCGCCTATGTTTTAAGCGGCTACCATTTTAACGCTTATTTAACTGCTGTAATGA
Source organism: uncultured Phascolarctobacterium sp. (assembly GCA_905200645.1). GTDB lineage: Bacteria > Bacillota > Negativicutes > Acidaminococcales > Acidaminococcaceae > Phascolarctobacterium_A. The sequence goes on from CAJKLD010000010.1 coordinate 38,392, forward strand.
CCTTAATTATTGCAGTTATTATGTATAGTAATGTAAAATTTCCCGATTTTAAGGGTAAGGGCAATCCTATGTACCGTATTCCCGTAATTATTGCTTTAGTTATTGGCGCGGCAATGCTGTTTAACCGTCCTGGTGCATGGCCTTTTGTAGCGATGTTTACTTATACTATTGCCGGTATTATCAACCATATTTATCGTGCAGCTACGGGTAAAAATAATTAAGCTTACGGTATATTTCAGTAAAGGAGATTTTTGATGTATACAGTTTTTGATATAGTCATGATACCTTTGCAGATACTGATTATATTTTTCACGCTCTATTACTTCTTCGTTTCTTGGTTTGGACTGTTTGGCAAAAAAAAGGAAGTTAAAATATATGACGAAAGTAAGACTTTTGCTTTGATTGCCTGCGCGCATAACGAAGAAAGGGTTATCGCTCAACTGGTAGATAATCTGCGCCGCTTAAATTACAATGACGCGTTGTATGATGTTTTTGTAGTGGCAGATAATTGTAGTGACCATACTGCTGAAGTTGCCAGAAAAGCAGGCGCTTTGGTGCATGAGCGTTTCAGTGAGGAAGGCAAGGGCAAGGGCTTTGCGCTGGCGTGGATGTTCGAGCGTTTGTTCAAGCTGGCAAAAAAGTATGACGCAGTCTGTGTTTTTGACGCTGATAATTTAGTACATCCTGACTTTCTGCGAGAGATGAACAGCCGTCTATGTCATGGCGAGCGCATTATTCAAGGTTATATTGACGCAAAAAATCCTACTGATACGTGGATAAGCGGAGTTTTTGCTATTTCTTTCTGGATTGTAAACCATGTATGGAGCTTGGCTAAATATAATATGGGTTTGTCTTGCTGCTTGGGCGGCACTGGTATGTGCTTTGATACGGAGGTTTTGAAGCGCTATGGTTGGCGTGCTACCTGTCTGACTGAGGATATGGAATTTACTATTCAGGCGATGATGGAAAACATTCCTACTACTTGGGCGCATGATGCAATTATTTATGATGAAAAGCCGCTGACCTTTATGCAGACCTGGAATCAGCGTAAGCGTTGGTCGCAAGGTCATTTTGACGTGGCAGACCGTTATTTATGGCCGATGATAAAAAAAGCTATCAAAACCCGTAATATTGTAATGCTGGATTGCTCTGTGAATTTGATTCAACCGTATTTCTTAATGGTTTCAACATTTTTCGTGCTATGCAGCTATATTTATAATTATGTACCGTTCTATACTAATATTCTATATAAGGTTATTCCTTTAGAGGTTTGGACTCTTGTTGGCGTAGGACAGTATATTTTTCCGGTAGCTGTGTTGTGGAAAATTCATGCTTCTTTGAAATCGTGGTTTTATCTGCTTTTATATCCGCTGTTCATTTATAGCTGGATTCCCATTACTGCTTTAGGCTGGTGGCACCGCAACGACCACGATTGGAATCATACTCTACATACGCGCGGCATTAGCTTTGACGATGTTATTATTCCCGACGATGCGGTTAACGACGGACCTAAAGAGGTTATTTTTGTTCGTGATAAAAAAGAAAACTAAATTTTATTTAACTCCGTAGCTTTATGGTTGCGGAGTTATTTTTATACAGTGTACACTGATACATATGAGTATACAGTATATGTTAAAGTAAGAAGTTTATTTTATGTGGAATTTATGATATAATACTAGAATAAATAGTATGATGAGGAGAACTCTCTTGATAAAAGGAATTCTATTTGATTTCGACGGTACCTTAGCTAACACTATTGATTTAATAGTAGCGACGTTTGAATATACTTTGCAGACGGCTTTAGGCTTTACTCCGCCTAGACAAGAGATTATCAATACGATTGGCTTGCCTTTGGGCGATGCTATGACTATACTTTCGCGTCAGCCGGAAATGGTGACGGAGCTTCGCAAGGTTTACAAAATATTCAACGCAGCGAATCATGATAAAATGATTAAACCCATTGACGGGATTGCTGAATTGTTGGCTGAATTAAAGCAGCGAGAAATTAAAATAGCTGTTGTTACCTCCAAAAAACAGGTTATGCTGGAACGAGGTATCAACTGCTTAAATATGATTTCTTATATTGACGCTACAGTTTCGGTATTAGATACGGAGCGAGGCAAGCCTCATCCCGACCCAATGCTGTTGGCCAGTGAAAGGCTTGGCTTACAGCCGGAGGAATGCTTGTGCGTGGGCGATAGTCCTTATGATTTGCAAAGCGGTCACGCGGCAGGCTGTAAGACAGTAGCGGTAGGCTATACCACGTTTCCTTGGCAAAAAATTTTAGACGAGGGAAAACCTGATTATACTATCAATAAACCGCAGGATTTAGTAAAAATTATAGAAAAAATAAATTTGGAGGAGGCAAAAAATGCGTAAAATAGCTATTATTGGCGGCACGGGCATTTATAGTCCGGAAGCTTTAAGTGGTTTTGAAGAAAAGATTATTGAGACACCCTATGGTTCTGCTTTGTGCAACATTGGTTCTATAGCAGATAATCAGGTGATATTTATTACTCGACATGGTATTGGCCATAAAACTGCGCCCCATAAGGTAAATTATCGCGCTAATATTTGGGCGTTGAAAAGCTTAGGTACGGAAGAAATTTTTTCTACTACCGCCGTTGGCAGCCTCAATCCGGAGATGAAGGCCGGTCATTTTGTAGTATGCGATAATGTTTTGGACTTTACTAAGAGCCGTATCAATACTTTTTATGATACTCCCGAACGCGGCGTAGTACATGCGGATTTTTCCTATCCCTATTGTCCGGTAGTACGCGAAAAGGTTATTAAATGCTTAGAAAAAACTGACATTACCTTCCATAAAACAGGCACTTATGTGTGTACCGAAGGCCCTCGCTTTGAAAGCGCTGCGGAAATTAAAATGTTCGCTATGCTGGGCGGTGACGTTGTAGGTATGACCAACATGCCGGAATGTATTTTAGCTCGTGAAGCAGAAATGTGTTACAGCACTTGCTCTATTGTAACCAATATGGCTGCCGGTATTTCTCCGACGCCATTGTCTCATGCCGAGGTTGTTGAAGCAATGGGCAGAAGCATAGCGAATATGAATAGGCTTATTGAAGCCTTTATCAATTATAGCGAACCTACAGAGGCAGCATGTAACTGTCACGAAGCCTTAAAAGAATTTGGCGGGTTTAAGCTCTAAGGAGATTTTACAGATAATGGTTGAAACAATGCGCTGGGAGCAGCAAACGCAAAGTTTGATACTTTTGGATCAAACAAAGCTGCCTCAAGAATGTATTTTTATTACCTGTCAAGACTATTTGCGAGTTAAGCTGGCTATTGAGCGTTTAGAAGTTCGCGGCGCGCCTGCTATCGGCGCTGCTGCCGCCTTCGGCATGGTACTGGGAGCGTTGGCGTGTGCCGATAAGCCTGATTTTATCCATGCTTTGGCTAAGGTGTGCGCGGAGCTTATAAGCGCCCGTCCTACGGCAGTAAATTTGGCTTGGGCCTGCAACAAGCAATTTGCGTTGGCAGTTAAGCTGCATGAGGAAGATGTTGCTCCTTATAAAATTATCAAGGAGTTAGAACACGCAGCGCTGACAATTTATGAGGAAGATATTGCACGCAATAAAAAAATGGGTGAGTACGGTGCTGCTGTTTTGCCTGATGATGCAGTGGTTTTAACTCATTGTAACGCCGGTGCGCTAGCTACCTGCGGCTGGGGTACGGCGTTGGGAGTAATTCGCAGCGCTCACACTTTAGGTAAAATAAAAATGGTTTATGCTGACGAAACCAGGCCGCTTTTGCAGGGAGCAAGGCTGACTGCCTACGAATTGCTGGAGGATAAAATTCCTGTCACGCTGATTACGGATAATATGGCAGCCTGGACTATGAAAACCAAAGGCGTAAATGCCGTAGTCGTTGGTGCAGACAGAATTGCCGCTAATGGTGATGCTGCTAACAAAATAGGCACTTACGGTGTTGCGCTGGCTGCCAAAGCTCATGGTATACCTTTTTACATTGCCGCGCCTGTGAGTACGTTTGATTTTTCTCTTGTCAGCGGTGAGCAGATTCCCATAGAGGAGCGTGCTGGCGAAGAAGTAAAAGCTTTCCGCAGCGAACAGTCTGCGCCTAACTGTGTAGCTACATTTAACCCTGCTTTTGACGTTACGCCGTCAGAGCTGATTGCAGGAATCATTACTGAATACGGTGTGATAACCGCACCCTATATAGAAAATATTAAGCATCTGCAGGAGCAGAGCAAGGAGGAGTTTTTATAAATATGGAAAGTATTATTAAAGATATTAAGCTGGCTCCTTTGGGTTACCAGCGTATTGCCTGGGCAAAGGAGTATATGCCTTTGCTGAACATTTTAAATGAACAGTACAGCAAAACTCAACCTTTTAAAGGTTTGAATATGATTGTTACCATTCATTTGGAAGCAAAAACAGCTTATCTGGCAATGGTTCTGAAAAATGCCGGTGCCAATGTGGTTGTTACAGGCAGCAATCCCTTATCTACTCAGGACGAAATTGCCGCAGCTTTGGTTGACAGCGGCATTACCGTTTTTGCAACGCACGCCTGCACCAATGAAGAATATGATATGTATCTGCGTGAAGCATTAAAGATTGAGCCTGATTTGATTATTGACGACGGCGGCGATTTGGTAAACATGCTTCATGGTGAGCGTCGTGATTTAATCGGCAAGCTTTTGGGCGGCAGTGAAGAAACTACTACCGGCGTACATCGTCTAAAGGCTTTAGCTGCTGCGGGTCATTTGGCTTTTCCGATGATTGCCGTTAATGACGCTTACTGTAAATATCTTTTTGACAATCGTTATGGTACCGGTCAATCCTCTTGGGACGGCATCATGCGCACTACCAATATGTCCGTTGCAGGTAGAACTGTTGTCATAGCTGGTTACGGCTGGTGCGGCAAGGGCGTGGCTATGCGCGCGAAAGGTTTGGGCGCTAATGTTATTGTTACCGAAGTAGATCCTATTAAGGGCATTGAAGCTGTTTTTGACGGCTTCCGCGTAATGCCTATGCAGGAAGCTGCTAAGTATGGCGATATTTTTGTTACTGTCACCGGCTGCAAGGACGTTATCACTAAAGAACACATGCAGGTGATGAAAAACGGCGCTGTAATGTGTAACGCCGGTCACTTTGATGTAGAAGTAAATAAAAATCATTTAGAAGAATTATCCGTAGTTGCTCCTTACGAAGTGCGTAAAAATATTATGACATATACTATGGCTGACGGACGTAAGCTTAACCTGTTGGGCGAAGGCCGTTTAGTAAATTTAGCTTGCGGCGACGGTCATCCTATTGAAATTATGGATTTGTCCTTTGCTATGCAGTTCCTGGCTATGAAATATTTGTTGGATAATAAAGGGAAGCTGGAGAACAAGCTCTATGTTCTGCCGGAAGAGCTGAATACCGAGGTGGCTGCATTGAAGCTGCATGCTATGGGTGCAGGTATTGATACGCTTACCGAAGAACAAAAGGCTTATTTAACTGCCGAATAAAGTGTTATGGAAAATTCAACAAGACAAAAAGCTTGCGCAGCCATCGTCGAGATGGGGCGCAGGCTGATAGATGAACGCCTTGTCGCTGGCTCTTGGGGAAATATCAGCTGCCGGATTGATGAAAACACTCTTGCTATTACGCCTTCTGGCCGTGGTTATGAAAACCAGCAGCCGGAGGATATAGTGCTTTTGGATAATCAAGGCAATGTAGTTGAAGGAAAGCGTATTCCTTCCTCTGAAAGCAAGCTGCATGTAGCCATTTATGCTGCATGTCCGAAAGCTAAAGCAATAATTCATACTCATAGTATTTATGCCAGCGCTTTAGCTGCCATGCGCGAGGATGTGCCTGCGATTATTGAGGACATCGTGCAAATCTGTGGCGGCAAGGTTTACTGTGCTGAATATGCTCTGCCGGGAACGCAGGAGCTGGCGGGTAACGCCGTTAAGGCTTTGCATGGACGCAAGGCGGCATTATTGGCAAATCATGGCGCTGTGTGTTGGGGTAAAAGCCTGGAGGACGCGCTGATTGTGTGTGAAATTTTAGAAAAGGCTGCTCAAATAGTGCTTATCTGCCGCGGAGCAGGCGGTAAGGCGTTTGAATTAGATGCAGCAGATGCCGAGGCTATGCACAGCTTTTATGAACAGCATTATTCTAAACGTCAAATGGACGAGGAATAAAGGGGTGGTATGTTGAATAAATTATTGATTAAAAATATTGAGCTTTTGCACACTCCCTACGGCGAGCTGCAAAATATCGCTGTTGAAAATAATAAAATCACTTATGTAGGTGCAGATATTCCGGCAAATATTCAGGATGCGGAAATAATCGACGGCCAAGGCAAGCTGGCAACCGCCGGTATGGTTAATACTCATGGCCACGTTTCTATGACTTTGCTGCGCAGCTATGCTGATGATATGGCGCTTATGGATTGGCTGCAAAATAAAATTTGGCCTATTGAGGACAAAATGGATGCCAACGACATTTATTGGGGCGCTATGCTGGGCATTGCAGAAATGCTCAAAGGCGGTACTACTTGTTTTGCCGATATGTATGCCTTTATGGAAGACGTTGCCCGCGCTTGCGCAGAAACAGGCATTCGTGCTAATTTGTGCCGTGGTCTTATCGGCGTTGCTCCTGATAAGGATTTAAAGCTGGCGGAAAATAATGTGCTGTTTGAAAATTGGCATGGCTGCGATAACGGACGCATTCGCGTTACCTATGGCCCTCACGCTCCTTATACCTGTCCGGTAGATTATTTAGAAAAAGTTATCAAAGCGGCTGCAGAGCATAAGGCAGAAATTCAGATGCATTTATGTGAAACTAAATTTGAAGTGGAAAGCTGCGTCAAAGAACATGGCGTAACACCTATCAAATTGATGGATAACTTAGGAATGTTTGAGTTAGGGACGGTTGCTGCGCACTGTGTACATTTAACTGATGAGGATATGGAAATTATGGCGGCAAAAAAAGTGCGCGTTGCCCATAATCCTCAAAGTAATTTAAAACTGGCCAGCGGTATTGCGCCAGTCGCACAAATGCTGGAAAAGGGCATTTGCGTGGGCTTAGGTACAGACGGCGCTTCCAGTAATAATAATCTGGATATGCTCGAAGAATGTCGCGCTGCAGCAATGCTGCATAAAGCTACAACCTTGAATCCATTGGTCGTTCCGGCTGCTAAAGCCTGGGAAATGGCAACCTGTGATGGCGCTAAGGTTTTAGGCTTTGAAAATTTAGGCACGCTTGAAGCTGGTAAACTGGCTGATATTGTGCTGTGGGATATGCATAAGCCATATTGGTATCCGCGTCATAATAAGCTGTCCCAGCTTGTTTATGCCGCTAACAGCAGTGATGCAGATACAGTGATTATTGCCGGTAAAAAAGTTCTTGAGGGTGGCAGGCTGCTGACTTTTGACGAAGAAAAAATTTATGCAGAGGCTCAGGCTTGTGCAGAAAAATTAGTTAATAAATAAATTTAAGTTTATATCAGGAGGAAACATTATGGCAAAAATTATTACCAAGGAACTGATCGCTCCTTCCGTCTACGAAATGGTTGTAGATGCGCCTTTGGTGGCTCATAAATGCCAGCCGGGGCAATTTGTCATTGTAAGAACTGACGAATTCAGCGAGCGTGTACCGCTGACCATTGCCGACTTCAATCGCGAAGCAGGCACTATTACCTTAATTATTCAAGCGGTAGGTAATACTACTCGCCACCTGTGCGAAAGCTTTAACGTCGGCGACGATATTTTAGACGTTGTTGGTCCCTTGGGTCGTCCTTCTGAAATGGAGAAATTTGGTACAGTTGTTGTAGTTGGCGGCGGTATCGGCGTTGCGCCGGTTTATCCTATTGCCCGCGCTTATCATGAGCTGGGAAATAAGGTTATTTCTATCATCGGCGCCCGCGATAAGGATTTGGTTATCTGGCAGGAGAAAATGGCTGCCATCAGTGACGAAGTAATAATTACCACCGATAACGGTTCTGCAGGACGCAAGGGCTTCGTAACCGATCCGCTGCGCGAAATGCTGGAAGCAGGAGAGAAAATCGATTTAGTGCTGGCTATCGGTCCTGTAATTATGATGAAAAATGTTGCTGCCGTAACCAAACCCTTCGGCGTAAAAACCACGGCCAGCCTAAATACTATTATGGTTGACGGCACGGGCATGTGCGGCGGCTGCCGTGTAATGGTTGGCGGCGAAAATAAATTTGCTTGTGTAGACGGTCCCGAGTTTGATGCCCATCAGGTTGATTTTGCCAACTTGGTAATGCGTCAGCAAATGTACAAGAACCAGGAAAGCCTGGAATATAGCTGCGGAGGTCATTGCAAATGCGTGGAGGAATGAGAAACCCAATGCCGGAACAGCCGGCCAACGTGCGCAACAAAAATTTTGAAGAAGTAGCTCTTGGTTATACCAAGGAAATGGCAGTAGACGAAGCACAACGCTGCTTGAATTGTCCTAAACCGCGCTGTGTAGGCAACTGTCCCGTAAATATTGAAATTCCTAAATTTATTCACGAGGTAGCGCAGGAAAATTTTGCCGAAGCTTATAAAATTTTGAAACGTAAAAGCGCTCTGCCAGCTGTTTGCGGCCGCGTATGTCCGCAGGAAAACCAGTGCGAGGGTAAATGTATTTTAGGTATTAAGGGCGAGCCTGTTGCTATTGGCCGTTTGGAGCGCTTTGTTGCCGATTATGCCCGTGAGCACGGTTTTGATAACGAGGTTGAAGCTCCGGCAGAACGCAAGGGCAAAAAGGTTGCTATCGTAGGCAGCGGCCCCAGCGGCTTGACCTGCGCCGGAGATTTAGCAAAAATGGGCTATGACGTTACCATGTACGAAGCTCTGCATGCTGCAGGCGGCGTGCTTATGTACGGCATTCCGCAATTCCGTCTGCCTAAAGAAATTGTACAGCACGAAATTGCCGGTTTGAAAAAGCTGGGCGTAAATATTGTAGTCAATGCCGTAATCGGCCGTACCTTTACCATTAAAGAGTTAATGGAGGAAGAAGGCTTCAGCGCTGTTTATGTTGGCACCGGCGCTGGTTTGCCGCATTTTATGCACATTGACGGCGAAAATTTAAACGGTGTATATTCTGCCAATGAATTCCTTACTCGCGTAAATCTTATGAAAGCATATCAATTCCCCAACGTAGCAACTCCTGTTTATGTTGGCAAGAGCGCTGCCATTGTTGGTGCCGGTAACGTAGCTATGGACGCTGCCCGTACTGCTAAGCGTTTGGGCGCAGAGCATGTTTATATTGTTTACCGCCGCAGCGAGGAAGAAATGCCTGCTCGTAAAGAAGAAATCGGACATGCTAAGGAAGAAGGCATTGAGCTACGTCTGTTAAATAATCCCACCGCCATTATCGGCAACGAAAAAGGCTGGGTAAGCGGACTGCAATGCGTAAAAATGGAGTTGGGCGAAGCTGACGCCAGCGGCCGCCGCAGTCCTGTGGCTATCGCAGGCAGCGAGTATGTTTTGGATGTGGATATGGTAGTTATGGCTATTGGTCAAGGACCAAATCCGTTGATTAAAGATACTACTCCTGATTTGGAAGTCAACAAACGCGGTAACATTGTTGCCGACGAGGTTGGCGCCACCTCTATTCCCGGAGTATTTGCAGGCGGCGACATTGTAACCGGCGCTGCTACCGTAATTTCCGCAATGGGCGCTGGTAAGAAAGCTGCCGCTGCTATTGACGAATATTTGAGTAAATAATTGTATTCAAATTGTTAGCATGGAATTTATTATGCAAAAATAGAAAATATAATACAACAAGTGAAAGGTTCCCTGTATCGGCTTTTAGAATTAAATCTGATACAGGGTTCTTCTTTTTTGTTTAACAATAATTATAGGTTAAATTATATCATCAATAACATGTTCGCCAAAACAGGCTATAAAAAGCTTATGAGCTTAGCTATTGAGGCTACCAATAAAGGGTATATTCGATTCGAAGATGAGGATGAAAATTAACAGAAGAATAGGGTAAAATTTTAGCATACTGACAAAAATTACAGTTACCAAGATTAAGCCTATTTGATACAATTATAGTAGCATATAGAACTTTTATGTTTAGAAATAAGAGGAGGCTATATTTATGCATAGAAAAATTATTGGTTCGGTGTTATTGGGCTTATGTATGTTTGCCAACTCTGCATTGGCAGCTTTGCCTAAAGAGGGGGTATACGAGAAGCATAGTGCAGCGGGAACTTTAGAAGCGCGTATGTTTGTTATGGGTGAACATGGTGCCACTAAATATACCTTTGGTTATGGTAATGACTATACACAAATTATTTGGCTAGAGGGCTATACATCTAATGGAGAAAGGCATTCTGAATTTGCTACCAAATATGTTTGGAAAACAGACAGTGTTGGTGCAGCAGAAACTGCTTTGATTTTAGATCGTGAGGGTATTGAAAATTTAAAGAATGAAGATATTGCTACTCCTATTTACGCACAGGATATGGCTGCTTTTTCCTTTGACGATAATGGTATGGCTAAGGTCAATGTTAGACCAGGCTTTACTGGTGAACCTGAAAGCTGGAAAAATGGCAATACTGCTGCTTCCTTTAGCGGCAAGTATACCTATGTTGCGGATAACCTAAAATTCACCCCTATAAGCTTGGCTTATGCCCATGAAAGTACATGTAACCCAGATCGCTTTTATCAAGCAGAGACTGTAAATCAGGAATGGAACCAGACTAAGATTCGTATCAAAGCCACAGGAACTCGTTTTGAATGTGTAGAAAACCTTATGGAGCTTGGCTATTTAGTGAAAATTGATGCTGAGCTTGGCAATACTGTTAATATGCGTGGTTGGACTGGCCGTGGCGTTTTGTTAGGCTCTGAAGTACGTATGCGTGCTAACACAACTACTGATTCTAAAATTGTAGGTATGCTAGATTTAAACGAGTCAGTTGAGGTTTTAGGGTATGAAAAGGGCCTAGATGGTCGAGGCTGGTATTATGTGAAAAAAGGGAATGGATTAGAGGGCTTTGCCGCAGCTCAATTTATTGATTTAAGATAAGCTGGTGTAAAGGCTATTCTAGATTCTAATAGTTTGCTCTAGAGTCTAAAATACGGAAAAGGATAAGAAAAATTATGAAAAAGAAAATTTTAGGGTTGACTGCTGCGCTGATCCTAGTCAGCTCAATAGCTTTGGCTGCTCCTCAATCTGGGGTGTATCAGCAAATGTATGCTGATGGTAGATTAAAAAGCGTGGTTACCATACTACATAATTCAGGTACCGGGGATTATATGGCACAGAATAGCATAGGTGATAACACCTACGTTTGTTTTGATGCGTTGGATAACAATGGTTACGAAACAGAGAATTATGCCTCCAAGCTAGAGGAGACTAGCAACGGCTATGCCGCCTCTGAAAAATGCTTTGTAATTGATGCTGAAAATCTGGCAAAGTGTGAGCAAAAGGAGCGGTTTAAGGTTAATGCTGTTAAAAAGCAGGGACCTTTAATTCGCTTTACGGGAGAGGATAGGTTAACGGTAAGTGGAGCTGGTGCCAAGTACGATGGTGAGTATTATTTTAGTCCCAGAAGTAATCCTCAGGCCAATAATGCTTTAATGCTTTACGCCTATGAGACTACAAAAAATGTTAGTCTTTTTGAAGAAGGGACTGGGGCAAATACTTATTGCATACAGCAATATGACTTTGCACCCTGGGTTAATTGCATTGAGCTAAATTATAAGGATGGTAGCCAAGGAGATTACTCCGAGAACGTTCTGATGGACAATGAGTTTAATATAGTAATGAGATGTATTACGGAAGGTAATGCTAGCTACAAGCCTTTTTTTGTTAGTGATAAATATGTTCAATGGGCAGAAAATGGCCTAGCTTCCTTTAAGACCTGCGTCGGGGGAGACGAGAGCTCCTTGTATATGCATAGATATTTAGCAAAGACCTTCCCTGAGCTAACCAAGTCCAATAATATGACCTTAGTTTTTAAAGACTTCTTTGGTGGCGAGGGAGAAAATGCCGTATTTACCCGCCTTTATGATTTAGTAAGGGACGCTGATGGAGTGAAGGCTCTAGCAGCCAGTGTTGGTCATTCAGACAACGATGCAATGAAGGTAAAGAAATATATGGGCTTTAATTACATTACCGGTGATGAAGTACGTATCCGTAAGGAGCCTAATACTGCTTGCGACATCTTAGGCTATGTAAATAAGGGTGATATGGTTGAGGTACTGGGCTTAGTAGACCAAACAGGTGAGACCTTTGATAATAGCTGGGCAGCTATTCGCTTAGCCAATGGTAAGCTTGGCTATGTTTCGAAAATGTTTATTGAAGGGTTAAATAATTAATATTTGTTGAGAAAAATGGAGGCTTAAAAATGTTTACTTGGCAAAAACTGATCATGGGAGCAGCTGTAGGTGCTTTTTGTCTAGGCTTGAGCTATGCTGCTCCTGCATACGCAACTAGTGATAATAATGCTGTAGTATATGTTAGCGATAAAATCGAATACGTGAAAATATCTCCTGAGGAAGCCGCTTTTAGAGATAAAAGAAACGGAAACTCTATGTATGTTGTAGAGGATAGAAAGCAGGGGCTTTATAAAATTACCTGTATGGAGGATACCTACATGGATGTCTTCAAGCTGGAGGAGACCTGGCAGGGATTTAAGGGGAGTCGTAATACGATTGCCAATGTAGGCTATGTTAATAATTGTATGCATGATTTAGAAAGTGGCTATATGGATGAGGTCGCTTATCATAGCTATCATCAGGTTAAGGATATTGCTGATGGGGTAGGAGCTCTGCCAAATCATTTCGAAATTCATTATATTTATAATGATATTGATGAGAAAATGTTTTTAGCAGCAATCTGTAAGGTAAATAATGCGCCTAGCACAGAGTTTAGTATTTTTGGCGGCTATAAGTATATTAGTGGTACGGAGGTACGCATGCGCCAGGCTCCCAATCTGAATGGCGACATTTTGGGCTATTTTAACCAAAACGAGAGTGTTTATGTTTATGGCTATGCCAATGTAGATTATAGTGCGCCGCTTCCTAATGGCTGGGCCTATGTAAAACGCGAGAATGGACAGGCTGGCTATGTAGCGGCTCAGTTTTTGCAGCGTGGTCCCATTAGAGGGATGTAAATCGCCAAGGAAAGCTTCAGTACGTTTTATAAATTGAAGTGTTATGTGTAGAAGTATGCTTGGCCCTGTGGCCTAAATAATAAAAAATTATTTTATAAGAGGTGACTATTATGAATAAGTTTGGTAAATTGTTAGTGGTTGGCGGAATGCTTGCAACAATGGCATTTTTGGCAGGCTGTGGTGGAGATAAAAAGCCTGCAGAACCTGCAAAACCGGCGGAGCCTGCAAAACCGGCAGCAACTGCTCAGCCTGCTAAAAAAGAAAAGATTCGCCTTTATACTGATGAGCAGCTGAAGAAAATGACTCCGGCTGAACGTGCTGAGGCGCGCAAGAAGGAGTATAGAGCAAATCTTACTCCTCAGCAATTACGTGCTGATTTAATAACTGATAGGCCCGAGTATAAGAAATTTGATGAAATGAGTAAAGCGAAATATCCTAACCTGAAATGGGGCTCTGTTGGTTATAAATATAAAAAAGTGCCAGTTGAGGGTGAAGTGATTTATGACTATAGCCGTACTGTTGATAATAACGCGCCTACGTTTACAGATGATAAGGGTCGTGAGGTTAAAGGTAAAGAGTCCTATGTTATCAAGGTTCTATATGGTGCTTGCAAAGGCCAATGTGTAATTGAAGCTACTGATGAGCATATTGTAAGAATGGATCCTACTACCTATAATCATCCTAAAATCGAAAAGAGCACCATCATTCCCTTCGATAAGACCTATGTTCGTCATGAAGAAAATGGCAAGAAATGGGTTACCCACGAAAAATGTGGAACTAAATAATAAACTAAGTTAAAATCATAAAAACCAGGATGTCAAAGTCCTGGTTTTTATAGCAAAATGGATGCTTGCTTGGTTTTAAATTTTTGTTAAAGGTGGGATTTTCAATGAGAAGAGTATATAGTTTAATACTCATGGTAGCTTTACTCGTAACAGCTTCTGTTATTTCTGGCTGTTTTCCACCCAATTATTCCAAGGAGCAGGCGAAGAAGATTGTCAGTGAACATAAGCACGAGGCTTTAGCTTGGTTCTCTAAAAATATGCCTGCTGCCAAGCCTGATTCTGATTGCGAGGCCTATGCAACAGAATTGGACCTTTTAGGCGCTATAAAGGGTTCATATAAGGTAAATGGTAAAAGCTATGACTATGTTTTCGACTATAACACTAAAAGTATGTATGTTGGTGAAGGCTATGAAGAAACCTGTGCACTTGTAAAAGCAGCTATTCTTAAGGAATTTAATTATTCTGCGAAGGAAACCAAGGTAAACTTTCATGGTTATAGCATTAAATTAAAAAACGAAAATGATAAGCCTCGTAATCCTAAGCAAATTGACCAATCCAAGGAAATCAGTACAAAGCTTTTAAAACTGGTTCCTGCTAAAATTAGCCCGCAGGAGTTTGCCCAAAAGGTTTTGGCACCGGATACGAATGAGGTGTTTAAATTTTATATTGATGTCTATGGAGCTTCCTTCCCAAAGTATGAACCTGAGAAGCAGGCTAAATTTAAGAATTTAGGCTTAGTTATGTGTTTTGTTCCAGTTGATATTGAAAAGGATGCTCAGACTGTATATAAAAAATATTATTCTGTTAAGGGTGTAGAAGAATATGTTTGCCATCTGACTAAGGTAGAGGATGGCTTTTACGCTGGCTATGAAACTAAATGGTCATCTAAGCTAGAGGACAAGGCAAAGGTTACTAAAAAGGCTTCTGGGCATTTCCTTTTAGAGATTCCCAAGACGGCTACTCCTATCTTCTTTAGCAAGGAAAATAAAATGTTAGTGCATAGCTTTAAAAATCCCAAAGGGAATCTGATTGAAAATGTTATTGCTGATAAGGTTACGATGCCCGTTCCAAGCATGGCAGGCTTTAAGCAGCACGGCATTGAGCTTGTCGTAAAAGATGAGTATGAACATAGCTATAGTGCTACGCGTGTTAGCTTAGTTGGAGGAGCATATGACGTAAAAGCCTTAGGCATCTTCGACTTTGACTATTGGAGACTGAAGTATTTTCATGATTAAGAAGGTAAACTAGGTTTAGTCTGGCAATACTAAACTTATACCTACTATGTTTTTTGAGCATAAAAGCTTTATGATAAGGAGGAATACTATGAAATTTACTTTTTTAAAACATTCAAAAAAAATATTAGTAGGAGCGACCTTAGCTATTGGCTGTTTAGGTATGGCCTCTGTAGCTTTTGCTGAGGCAAAGGCTATCGAGTTTCATTCAATTTTAAGAGCCTGCTATACTCATACTATGCGCAATGAGTTTTATATTAGAAGCGCCAATATGTACAAGGCTCCTATTAATAGCTGGGGCGAAATAATCGCTAGGGAAGAAAGTGGCAAGGATGGTAGTATTACTAAAACCTGGTTAATTGGCGAGGTTAACGATGGTCCGCGTAATGACGTTTTACTTCACATTCAACGTCAGGTTGTTCAAAAGCTGGACAGTAGTGGTAAAACTATTTTCTGTAAGTATGATGATGTTGATTATGGTTTACTCATTTATCCCCAGGGTGAATATTCTTTCAAGGTGGTTAAACCAGAAAGCGGTAGAGTGCCTAGCATTGATATAGAGGGTGATTATATTATCGATATAGAATATCCTAAGATGACCAGTGAGGCAGCTATGTATGTCCTGGATAGATTTATGAATAGCAGTTCTGTTTATCGTAATAAGCTTCAAGGCGCCGCTCTGCAGCATATTGGTAAGGCTCTAGCTGAAACGCATACCTTTAAACTAGTTGAGCACCATCAGGGCCACGTGGTGACTATAGGCACCTATGAGGTAAATGCAGATGGTTCAATTTTTGAGTATGATGTTGTCATTGATAAATGGAATAAAATAACCCAGTAATTACTAAAGCCTAGGAGATATGTACCCTCTTTACTGGACAAAACCAGTAAGGAGGGTATTTTTATGAAATATAGTTATGAATTCAAATTAAAATGTGTAGATATGTACAATCAAGGGTTGTATATGGAACCACCAGATGGTGTAAAAGCAACAACCTTTCATCGCTTAATTCGAGTTTGGGCAAGAACTATTGAAGCCTGTGGTACAGATGCCCTAAAACACAATAATTTTAACAAAGATTGGTCAGCAGAAAAGCGGTATGAATTAGTTGAGTGTGTGAGAGTTTTTCTCACAGTCTCATATAAAATTTAATACAGCAATAAAAAACGCTTTGGCTTGCTGCTTTACAGCTCACCGAAGCGTCATTTATTTTCACTTCAAAATATCATTTACAATCCTTTTTGAAAAAATACTTCCATAGCGGCAGCGTTCATGCCGCCTATCATTTTAGCTTTTATAACGCCGTTGGCATCTATAATGTAAGAAGCCGGTATGGCTTGCAGCTGATATTTTTGGCTTACTTCGTTCACATTGCCGTAGCCTGCAGAAAAAGTATAGCCTTTGTTTTGCATAAATTTAGCAGGAGAATTTTTCTCATCATCTACGCTGATGGCCAACACTTGCATTTTATCTTTGTACTGTACATATTTATCTTGAATATGAAGCATTTCGTTGATACAGGGCGGGCACCAAGTAGCCCAAAAGTTTAAATACACCGGTTTGCCTCGCAGATCAGCAAGTTGCATCTGTTTGCCGGTAGCTAGATCAGTATAAGTAAAATTAGGCGCCAGCTGGCCAATTTCGGCCATTGCGGCAGATGCTTCTGCTTTGGCAGTAGCGCTTGGAGGAATCGGTGTATTAGCGGTTTTGGTTCCGCCGCAACCGGCAGTAATAATTAAGGATAAAATCAGCAAAAAGCTTGTTAATAAATTTTTCATAGTAAACCTCCTTAAATATACAAAATTTTAGCTTAAAATTTTCTTCCTAGTTTAATAGCGTCAGTAGGGCACACATTGGCACATTCGGCGCAGTGAATACATTCGCGGTCGCCAACTTGAGCGCAGTTCATGGGACAATAGGCAATACATTTATGACAATTAATACATTTAGCTTCTGTAATGCTTACGCCATAAAGTGACAGCTTGTTGAACAAAGAATAAATGGCTCCCAATGGACAAATAAAACGGCAGAACGGACGATAAATAAAAATACTGGCAATGACCGTAACGCATAAAATCAAAAGCTTCCAAAAAAATAAATTGCCAAGAGCATTACGAATATCATTATTAACGGCGGCTAAGGGTAAAGCAGCTTCCAAAGTTCCGGCAGGACAAATATATTTGCAAAATGCCGGTAATCCTAAACCATTGGCATAGTAAAACGCAAGTGGCAGAATCAGCAGAAAAATAATTGCTATAATATATTTGAGATAGGCAAGTTTATGAAACCTTTTATGAAGCTTAACCTTTGGCGTTGGCAGCTTGTAAAGCACTTCCTGTACTAGACCGAAGGGACAGGCCCAACCGCAGATAAGCCGACCAAACAGCAGCCCGGTTAACAAAATAATACCCAAAACATAAAAAGGAAAATGCAAAATCGCGCCGCTTACAGAGCTTTGTAAAGAACCTAATGGACAAGCACCAAGAGCTCCGGGACAGGAATAGCAGTTTAGTCCGGGTACGCAGACGCTTTTTAAAGGGCCGCGATAGATGTGACCTTGTAAAAATCCCGGAAGATTGGCATTATATAAAAAGGTTGTAAGCCATTGTATAATTTTACGCTTAACCAATTCCTATACACTCCAAACAAAATGTAATAGCTTTACGCATAACGCTGGTAGGTTCATTCTGCATTATGCCGTAGCCTAAGCATAATATTGCCGCCAAAAAAAGAAGCGAGCGTTTTTGTTTCATGATCTGTCCTCCTGTTATTAAGCATATTATAGCAAAGATAGAATGGTAAAGCTATGAAAAACTAATAAACTTTTGCGTTCTACGCAATAAAAATAACGCTTCGGTTTGCTGCTTTACAGTTCACCGAAGCGTTTTTGTTTACAATTTTATTATGCTTTGCTGCTGCCGAACAAATTCTTGCGAGCTTCAAAGAAGAGGGCGATTGCCAGCACAAAGAGAACTGTGCCTAAACCGGCAGTGATAAAGTGGCCAGCGCCAAAGTTTGCGGATACAATCTGCACCAAAGCTACCAATGTTACGCAGAACATGAACAGCATAGGAATTACAACCATCAGATTGGTTTTACCAACACTCTTCAGCCATACGCCGATAGCCAGCAGAGAAAGAGCAGCCAGCAGTTGGTTTGCTGCACCAAAAATGGGCCAAATGGTGAGGTAAGAACCCAAGGACATGTAGCCGGAAAGCACAACGGTAATCAAGGTTGCAACATACGGATTAGTCAGTACGGAGCCTTCTGCTTTACCAGTTTCGGCATTAACCTTAGTAAATAACTCTTGGAAAATGAAACGTCCCAGACGGGTAGAGGTGTCGAGAGTAGTCAGAGCAAAAGCAGAAATAGTCAAAGCTACAAAGCCTTTTGCCACGCCAAAGGGGAAGCCTAAGGTAGTCATAAAAGTACCAACGCCATCAGCAAATACGTTTACGGGACCGCCGGCTTTGAGCAGTGTAGTAAGCTTGTCGCCGCCTACATAGCCAACGGCTACAACGGAAACAACTGCCAAAACGCCTTCCAACAGCATGGAGCCGTAGCCAACTAAGCGAGCATTTTTTTCACTGTCCAGCTGTTTAGAGGTAGTACCGGAGGATACAAGGCTGTGGAAGCCGGAGATAGCGCCGCAGGCAACGGTTACAAACAGCATGGGGAACATAGGATTGGTACCCTTGCCGGAAGGATCAAAAGAGGTTACAGCCGGAAGCTGTATGGTTGGTTGATATAAAACGATACCAACCAAAGCAAAAGCAATGCAGGCATACAGCAGGAAAGAGTTCAAATAATCGCGGGGCTGGAGCAAAATCCAAACCGGGGCAATAGAAGCAATAAAAATATATGCCATCAAAATACAAATCCAAACGCTTTTACTAAGGACCAACGGGAACATATTGCCCAAAGCAATGCATACAATTAACAAAATAACGCCTACAATAGTACCAATGCTGAAGCTTACGCCGCCGCGGTATACAGCCAGGCCAAAAGCTACTGCCAGCACAATAAAAAGCATGGAGGAAGAAGCTGCCTGCGGGCTGGCAACGAAGGTTGCAGCTACGATATTAGCGAAAGCGGCAATAACAACCAGCAGAGTTACATAAGCAAAAATGGAGAAGAGGAATTTACCGCTTTTGCCCAAGGTTGCTTCGATAATCTGACCAATGGTTTTGCCTTCAAAACGAACGGAAGCGAACAGTGCGCCAAAGTCATGCACGCCGCCGAAGAAAATACTGCCAATTAAAATCCACAGCATAACCGGAACCCAACCGAATACTGCTGCGGTGATAGGGCCTACGATGGGGCCTGCACCGGCGATAGAAGAAAAATGGTGACCCATAAGAACTGCCGGAGGAGTAGGCATGTAGTCTACATCGTCGCGCAGAGTTTCTGCCGGAGTTTTGCGTGAAGGGTCAATACCCCATTTTTTACACAGCCAAGCGCCGTAAGTAGTGTAGGCAATGAAAAAAATAATCATTGAACCAGCGAGTAATAAAAATCCACTCATAAAAAACTTCCTTTCTTACGTTTGCATCCTTGCAAATGAATTTATAAAAAATAGGCGCACAATACTCATGTATTGTGCAAAACTTTCTATTAGTATATCATATTTTATATTTTTGTCAATAATTTCAGTCAAATAATAATGAAAGTGTAAACAAATTAGTTGAAAGAAAAAAGCTGTTAAGTTAGTTTGTAATAAGCTTAACAGCTTTCTTAACTATTGGTTGTTGATAAATTTAAAATATTCTGCCGACTTTTGACCGGCTTTGTTATAAGTAAGCCTTTGCGCAGGAATATCCACAATATATAATGCCAAATCTGACCATCCTTTAAGGCTGAAGCAATAGTCCTTGTGATACCTAAATTTTTCCAACTGCTTAACTAAATTAGGTTCTATACCGGCTTCGCAGATAAATACTAAAGCAAAAAGACTGCTCATGTGTTCTGTAGTTGTTTTTAAAGTCTGCATTCTTTCCTTGAGCAAATATATATATGAATCTACTTCTTCTTTAGAAACCGCCTTTTCAAAGAGTTGAATATATAAATATTCGTTGTGCTGCACGCTATAAGTTTTAATGCTGGGCACCATAAAATAGCCTTCGTCCGTAGCGTTCAGCTCGGCGATAAGTGCGAAAGGCAAAGTTTCGTTCAGCGGCTTTTTGTCAAAGTAACGCTGTAAGCGCTGCTCAAGTAGTTGTAAATAAGCTTGTCCGTCCATAAGTTTCTTCCTTTATATAATACTTTTTTATCATAGTATAAAGTATATACTTCTGCTTGTCCAGTAATATAAAATTCAGCGGTGCTTTATTGTGAAAATTTTGCTAAATTCCGCATGTATACATCATTGTGCAAGCGGAATGTGATATAATAATTTTGGTAGATACAAAAATTACTATGAGGTGATATATATGCAATTCCCTATCGTTTTGGGCGTTAGCGCCCGTCATGCCCATTTGTGCCGTGAGCACATGGATATTCTTTTTGGTAAAGGCAGCGAGCTGCATCCCAAAAAACCTATCGGCCAGCCCGGACAATATGCTTCTGAAGAACAAATTATGATGGTAACTCCCAAGGATTCCATGAAGCTGCGCATTATCGGCCCGCTGCGTCCGGAAACGCAAATCGAGCTTTCTTTAACTGACGCACGCAAGGTTGGGCTGAATGCGCCTATCCGTAATAGCGGCGATATTGCCGGTTCTGCCGGAGCTAAGCTGATTGGTCCATGCGGTGAAGTAGAAATTACAGAGGGTATTATTATTGCTGCCCGTCACGTACATCTTTATCCCGAAACTGCTGAAAAATATGGTTTAAAAGATGGCGATATTGTTGATATTCAAACCGAAGGCGAACGCAGCCTTACCTTGCACAACGTTTTGGTGCGCGCCGGTGTAAAGCATGCCGATGAAGTACACATTGATACTGATGAAGCCAATGCCTGCAACTTAGACAGCGGTGTAATGGTAAATATTGTTTACAATAAATAGCTTGAAACCGGAGCAGAGGAGGTGCAGCTATGAAAAAAGGTTTTGCTTTAACCGCTTTATGTATGTTAGTTGCAGGACAAGCATGGGCTTACGAAAATTTGCAGGCTGGTTATAGCGTGCAGGATAAAGAACCGTTCTACAAAATGGCCAGCAGCAAAATATACGCTTATTCCAGCTTTAGCGCTAATTCCTTAGATAAATTGGAAAAAATGCAGCGCGGCAGCGTAAATATAGTAAATTATTATACTGCTGACGAAATGGCACAGATTTTAGGCGAAGAATTCAGCACAGCTTATTTTGACCGGCAATATGAGCAAATCGCCGTACTGCAGCGCTCCGAGCTCGATATTCGCACCGTTCCGTGCCCGTTACTGGATATGGAACGCTATGCTGAAAAAGATACGGGGAAGAATATTATTTTACAGCAGTATTTTCAGGAGCAGTTTCAAAAGCTGAAGCCGATAATTGGCATTACTACAGTTAACGGCAGTCGCGCTATAAAAATATCCTATTTATATAAGCAGATGAAAAGCTTGATTGCCGTTGATACAACGCTGCTTTCGGCTAACGACCGTCTTTATATGCTGACAACGGTTACGGCGGACGATAAAGTTTTTGCTGCGCAAAATTCCGAAGCTGCAACTCCTGACGAAGAAGTATCTAAATCCGGCGATATTCATAAAAGAATGGGCGAAGCTTTTAAGCAGTCTATGAAAACAGAAAACGTTGAGCCTTCCGATGTCGATGTCAAGGTTATCAAGGCTATTGCTAAAGAGCACAAGCGTTTTACCAAGGGATTTAAAGCTTTGACGCCGCAAGGTTCGGCGAAGCACGTTGTTTTGACTGACAGTGTTGCACAAAAAAATATAACTCTGCCGCAGGATTGGTTCTACGCACAAGTTCAGATTAGAGAAAAAGAAGGTGCCGGGACTTTTACCACGGCGGCGTCCTTGCCGACAATGCAAAAAATTGCTAAAGAGCTTGATTATGTAGGAATCTACGGCTTGTTAGACGCAAATGCTGTTCTTCATCCTAATAAGCCAGTGGAGCCCGCAGAGCCAACCGAGATTAGCGACGATGCTGATGTGTACGTAGATGATTCTGTAGCGGCAAATCAGCAGCAGCCAGCTAGTGCGGAAATGTCGGAAGCAGCCAAAGCTAAAGTTTTAGCAGAAACGCGCAAAGCGTTAAGCAATTTTGACGCTATGCTGTTTACGTGCAGCTTTAAGATTAAAGACAAGGATTTTCAGGAATTTATAGCACTGCCGCGCACGCAGTCACTGGAAACAGAAATCTTTTTACAAGGTGCCTTAGAAAGACTTAAACGTGGCAGCGACGAGTATTTTGCTTTAGATGATTATGCTTTTGATATCAATTATACGCAAGACAAAGCGCTAGTTGATATTAACACTAAAATCAGCGTGCTCAAAGAGTTTAAGTTTACTAATTTGCTGCGTTTAGCGGCATTTGCCGATAACAGCGCCAGCGCATTATTTTATCTGCACAAAAGCGAGCTGCCAGCCGACGAGCAAATTATGCAAGGCATTGATGAGTGGCAGTTTTAGTCATTTATAAAAACATTATATTATAGTAGTACCATATTTTTACCAAGAAAAGCCTGCAAACTAGTTGTTAAAACGGTGAGCAGGCTTTTTGGTATGTATGTTTGCAATGTGTTATACTAATAAAAAATACGTGTATACAATTACCCCGCCTATTGTCTGAATATTATATTTGTGCTACAATATTGCTCGTAGTCTCTTAGGAGTAGAGAGAACAAATAATATTCTGCTAGGAATTTGAGGGGGAATTACACACATGTTAGATTTTTTGAATGCTTTTGACGCTTTAGTTTGGGGTCCGCCCTTGATGATTTTATTGATCGGTACAGGCATCATGCTGACCATCCGCTTGGGCCTTTTGCAGGTTATGAAGCTGCCCAAGGCTTTACAGCTGATTTTTTCTGCTCGTAGCAATGGTAGTGGGGACGTAAGCAGCTTCCAAGCATTATGTACCGCATTGGCAGCGACGGTTGGTACTGGCAACATTGTCGGTGTTGCGACGGCAGTAAAAGCAGGCGGTCCCGGTGCCTTGTTTTGGATGTGGATTGCAGCCTTCTTTGGCATGGCAACCAAATATGCGGAAGGTGTGTTGGCCGTAAAATATCGTAAGGTTGATGCTAACGGCAACATCTCCGGTGGCCCTATGTACTATATTGAGCAGGGCTTGGGCCTCAAGTTTAAGCCCTTGGCTGTGATGTTTGCCATCTTCGGTGTAATGACTGCTGCCTTAGGCAGTGGTACCTTTACTCAAGTTAACGCTATTACTTCTATTGTAAATGTATCATTTGATGTGCCTGTGATTTATTCAGCTGCTGTGCTGACATTTTTGGTTGCGGTAATTACTATTGGTGGTCTGCAATCCATCGCCAAGGTTGCCAGCAAAATCGTGCCTTTTATGGCCGTTGTTTATATCATTAGCGCCATCTCCGTACTGGTTTATTACGCTGATGTGCTGCCCGCAGCCATCAAGCTTGTCATCGACAGCGCTTTTACAACAACTGCTGCTCAAGGTGGCTTCTTGGGCGCTACTGTTATGATTGCTATGCGTAGTGGTGTAGCACGTGGTATTTATTCCAACGAAGCTGGCTTAGGCTCCGCACCCATTGTAGCAGCAGCAGCCAAGACTAAATGGCCGGCAGAGCAGGGCCTTGTTTCCATGACCGGTACCTTTATCGATACCATCATCATCTGCACCATGACTGGCCTGACCTTGATTGTCAGCGGTGTTTGGTGTGGCGATGTGAATGGCGCGGCTATGACTGAAGCTGCCTTTGCTAGCGCATTTCCGAGCTTGGCTAAATACATGCTGACCTTTGGCTTGGTGCTGTTCGCCTTCAGTACCATCATTGGCTGGAGCTACTATGGCGAGCGCTGCTGTGAGTATCTCTTTGGCGTCAAGGGTATCATGCCTTACCGCATTATTTACATTATATTGGTAGGCTTGGGCGTGTTCCTGAAGCTAGAAACCATTTGGGTCATTGCGGATATAGTTAATGGTCTTATGGCCATTCCGAACTTGATCGCTTTGATTGGCTTGAGCGGTGTGGTTGTAGCTGAAACGAAGCTGTACTTTGAGCATTGGGACAGAGTCCATGAAAGAAGAAAAAGCATCAATAATGCTGGCGCTGATTCTGAGCTGACCGCGTAAAAAGTATCTACATAATTACAGAATTTCATAAGGCCTGCTGACTAAAGAAAAATTAGTTAGCAGGCTTTTTATTTATCATGGCTTGATTATACCATTTTAGAACGATAGAGAGGTCGCCTGTAAAGCGACAAATAAAAAAGCTGATGAATTCTATATTAGGTCACTCAGGCGCCAATCGCCCATGGACCTAGCTTTCATCAGCTTTTTCGTTATTCAGTTTACCATAATAGGGGAGAACTATCATGGAAAAAAGTTGCAAACCTCAATACTCAACAAAAATCTTAAATAAACTGCTTTGCTCAAGAATTTTCATTCTTCAATAAAGAACTCCCAAGCACATCCATCTGGGCTCTCAGTGCAGTCGGGGTAACAGCTTATACAGCGACATTTTATGCGATTATCTATAGTAGCTGCAAATCCGGTATATTCTAAGATACCAACAGATTTACAGGGGTGGTAAGGAAGTCCCTTCCGACTACGTGCCGTCTGAACTCTGCAATCACGGTTACGATAAATCAGTTTATTGCCTTCACGAGTGCATTCATGCTTATTGAGATTGCCATAAAAGCGATAATGTAGAGCCCGTTCCAGACCCTCCAAGCCAGGATTTTCAGGAAGATGCAAAAACTCCTTAATACGCATAGCTTCAATAACAGTAAACCGTTTCCATGCTTCTTCGTCATGAAAAACAGCTTCATCCATACCATGTTTGCGTTCTATAGATTGAAACCATACGCCATCATGAGCTAACCAATTCTTGGAATAAATCTCTATCAAATCCATTAATTGTTCTTTACTTAGTTTAGCTAGGTGTTCGTTTCTCATAAAAACATTCCTTCCCATATATACTTCCTATTTTGCCAACTCTAAAAGCGTATCTCCAGCAACACGATATACAGTCCAATCACTCATCGGTTCAGCTCCTAGAGACATATAAAAGTTAATACTTGGCTTATTCCAGTCTAGGCACCACCACTCTAGACGGCCACAACCCCTTTCAACAGCGATGGATGCCAGCTTTTTTAGAATTGCTTTTCCATATCCCTTTCCTCTGTATCCAGGTTGAACATACAAATCCTACAGATATATACCTGCACGGCCGAGGAAGGTTGAAAAGTTATGGAAGAATAGAGCAAAACCAATTTCTTTGCCATTTTCCATAGCAAATATAACTTCTGCCTTTTGTTTGTCAAAAATCCACTCTTCTAAGATAGCTTCATCAGCAACTACTTCATCTAGCATTTTTTCATAGTCAGCCAACTCTTTTATAAATTGCAGGATTAGGGGAGTATCTTTTCTTTCGGCATATCTGAATCTTAGTATTGATGTCATTTAATGTCAGGCCTTTCAGTTATAGAATAAAGCTGAGCTGTTTTTACCCATAAATTTTATAAAGAGGGGTTTGGTCTCTATTATTTCCTTAATTCTTTTAGGAACAAGCTTATATCTAATCTTTCTCATAGTATCTTTAGGTGGCTTTCCTAAAATAATTAGCTGCTTTTCACAGCTATACATATTAAGGAGACAAATGATATTCGCCCGCGCTTCAGCAGGACAAGCTTTCCTTACATCAGGTTTTAAATAGTCTTCTGAAACTATTTTGGCAGTTAATTCGGATTGTGTTCAAAAAACCACTCTTCAAGGCTAGAAAAATTGACATCATATACATATCTATCAGAATAGTCCTCAGAACCTTTCAGCCAATGTGTGCATATGCACAGACTTTTCCAAATCTGATTCTTTTGCAATAACAGATGCCGTTGTAGTTTTTCCTGTCCCCGGCGCACCTGTGATTACAATAATTCTACCTTGATTCATCTATATTTTACCTCCACAAATCTATGGTATATTTAATGACATAAAATGAAGTCATCGTTTAGAGGGTTTTATATTTAGGTGTCTAAACGACCTCTTCACATCAGTCTAAATGACTTCTGCAAAAAGAAGTCCTGTAAATTCTGTATCACATTTATAATAATTTGTATCAGCTTTTATGATTTCGTTGACGAGCTCTTCTTGATTACTTTATAATAAATTTAATCTATTCTAATGAAAGGAAGATCTCAGAGCAGTGTTTCTTGTCGGATTCTCTTCTCTGAGATCTAGTGGTGTATCACCATGTTTATTATATCAAATTACAATCTTGTCTTCAAGAAATACCTTAGTGTTTTTCTGTGAGAGTAATAGAGCGCTTGAATGCAGAAGTAAACGCGACTATGGTCAAAAAGTCAATAGGGCTTTATCACGACATTTTTCCGAGCTGTTACTTTTCTCAAAAAAACATCTCTTAAAATCGTTTCTGAGCGATTTTTTTGAGGGTGTTCATATAAAACCATGGACCATTTTTGTATCGCGCTCATAAAATTAGCATTTTGTCAAGTTTTGGACCTAGGGTGGGGTATAGCAAAGCTAGGGTGTCGCTTGTCCCAGTTGCAAATAGACTTGCGACCCCTCCGCACTTCCTCTTTAGTGGCAAATATACACTTTTTTATTTAAATACTAAATGTCAACAAAAGCCGGAGAATTTGTTTATCTCCGGCTTCTACTTATACTATTTGAATAATTTTAGTGTAAGGATTATTTCATCTGGAGGAATTTCTTTCATATACATTACTTCCATAAGCTTCTGCATATCAGTGTCACCACGCTTAATTTCCTCTTTGAGCAATTCATAAGGGCTTTTGCCGCCAAAGATTTCGCGCTTCACACTGTTAATATGGTTCATTAAAAGGGTTATGTCTTCGCTTGTGAACGGGGCCAATGCTGGTTCCCTTAGGAATAGCATACCTAATGAACTCATGATTCTTCTCAGCACAACCTTTTTGCCAGCTTGCCATTGGATCACAATAATAAACCTTAGTGCGAATATCATTCTCTTTTGTATATTCAAGGTTAATATTATCCTTAAATTCACCACCATTATCTGTTAGAAAGATTTAAAATACTCTTCTAAAGCAGTCAAGGCCTAACTCATGCTCTAAATAACGGAAAATATTAACTACAGAAGATGCTTTGCCATCAGACAACAAGAACATGAGCATTAAGTTATTGCGCCTGAATGTCATGGTTAAAATCCTCTTTCTAGAGGATTTTGTGCCTAAGACGGTATCCATTTCAACAACAGTGGAATCATCCTCAAATTCAAGTAGATATTCCTTAAAGTCGCTATATTTACGTCCCACAAGATAAGCTTGTACTGCATAACCAGAAAGATCCTTCTTTCTAGACTTTCTTCTAGGTTTGTAGCCAACTTTACGTCTTAAATCAATATTTTTAATTGAAAAAAAGCCTTTTTCAATATAACTGTATATTGTTCTAATAGATACCGGAATCTCTTCTTTATGTTGAGCCATTATATGTATTAAAGGCTGTCCTTTGTTAATTAATGGCGAGATTAACTTATCAAGGCGCTTTATATCTGCCTCAGTTAAGCGAGTTGCATTCCGTGTTCTAGAACGGTTCATTTTACTTCTTTTGTAAGCTGCTACGGCTGAGTAAAAGTATTTGTTCTTAATACACCTATCCTTGGAACGGCAGTTATTGCAGAAGTAGGGGGGCTTTGTGAGTTCCAAGCAGTCAACTGCAAGGTATTTTTTACAAAACTTATGACAATATCCTGGATAATTTAATTTTCTGCAGCTCCTGCATAAATAGATACATCTTTTGTCGCCACAAACATTTCTTTCAAAACAATCTGTAACAAGCAAACAGTCATTACCAAATGAATATTGGTTAAATTGTTCTTCTCGATTAACCATAATCTCTCTAATAATTGTACTAGTATGCCTGTTCTGAGCTCTAGCTATGGCATTAATGGTTTTGCCGTTCATTAGGCCGCTTTCAATAGCAAGCCTGTCACTAAAATTCAGTGGTGCAGCCATGTTACTTCTTTCTAACAGCCTGTTTATATAGTCTAAAAACGGTTTTAAACTGTCAATCTAATCGTAACATTGGCATTGCAATTTAATCAAAGCAAAGTAGGTGGTAATTTAAAAATGACCGCACTAATAGAATGGTTGCAAATAATTGTAAAGTAGCTTTAGCAACACCAGCAACCAGTTGTAATGAAGCTCTTCTCTAAAATTGAGTAATAAGCTATTAGATAACACGAGCTTTAGGATGTTATCAGGGATAAGAGACCAGCGTGTGTGTATTGTAACTAATAAAAGCCTACGAATATCGTATACCCATGACTTCCATCGTTTAATAGAATCAACAGAAGGGTAATTCTCGGATTCTTCATCAAAGGGGGTTATAATGCCTTCTAGAGCTACTTCAATAACCTCAGTAGCATATTGTTTATATGGAGTCAAGCAATCAGGAAGCTCATTATGAAGAATGTTGCAGCAAGGGCAGTATAGTCTCCTTATTTTTAAAATTTTAACTGAGCCAACTTCAAGCTTCATATTGCGCGACCTGTAGTCGTAATGCTTAAGGCGACAGCCACAAATAGGACACACTGGCTCAGGCTCATTACTCTCACAGAAAAACACCAAGGTATTTCTTGAAGACAAGATTGTAATTTGATATAATTAACATGGTGATACACCACTAGATCTCAGAGAAGGGAATCCGCCAAGAAACACTGCTCTGAGATCTTCCTTTCATTAGAATAGATTAAATTTATTATAAAGTAATCAAGAAGAGCTCGTCAACGAAATCATAAAAGCTGATACAAATTATTATAAATGTGATACAGAATTTACAGGACTTCTTTTTGCAGAAGTCATTTAGACTGATGTGAAGAGGTCGTTTAGACACCTAAATATAAAACCCTCTAAACGATGACTTCATTTTATGTTCATTTTATGAAGAGTTCAGGTGTGTAATTGCCTGAACTCTTTTTTACATCTGAAGAAAATTTAACATAATATACATTATCGGACGTAAAAGGACTACGTCCGATTTTTTATTTACTCTATTCTGCTGCCAATAGACATATGCATCAATAATATAATATAAAAAATCCGGTATAAATCCGGACTTTTCGTATTTTTTGTCATATTCTTTTTCTAGTTTTTCCCTTTCTGCTTTTAATTTTAGTTCTATTTCTGTTTCTTTTTCTGGACTATATCCAACTGAGCCCTTCCCGATTTGGTGGACACGAAAAAGCGAGAAAAAGTTGAATGAA
>CAJKLD010000011.1 GCA_905200645.1 uncultured Phascolarctobacterium sp.
GAGGAAGCATTTAAGAAAATATTTTTATAAACCAATAATAACTCGATTGTTGACTCAAAAACCTTCTTGTTGTATAATGTCTTTGTTGACTATTGAAAATATTTATCAATAAGCTAAAGAAAAAGCTTCGGATAATTTTCTAAAAAGAGTATTATCTGTGATAGGTGCAACGAAAGAAGGTATAAACATGAGTATTTTTGCTGGAGCAATTGATTATTTTATTAAAGGTGGACCATGCATGTGGCCATTATTATTGTGTTCTATAGCTGCACTAGCCATAGGTGTGGAAAGATATTTATTTTTTAAAAAGGCTATAACCGGAACGGATTTTACAGTCAAATTTTGTCGCATGATGAATGATTTTAATCTCGTTACGGCGCATGATTATGCTCATAATGCTAATGGATTAGGTGCTAAGATGGCTTGTGATGTGCTATGCATTGAAGATGACATGGGTCCTCGCTTGGAATCAATTATTTATGCTAAAGCAGATCGTATTATCGACAGTCTTGAAAACAAACTAAATTATCTTAGTGTGATTATCGGTTTGGCTCCTATGTTAGGTTTATTGGGAACTATTACAGGTATGATTTCGTCTTTCAATGCACTTAATGAGAGAACTCAAAATCCCATGGCCGTAACCTCTGGCATTGGTGAAGCACTTATAACTACTGTTTTTGGACTGTGCATTGCTATTATGGGTATGTGCATCTATGCTTATCTTTCGGGTAAAATTAAGACAGAAACTTTGAATTTATATGAATTGGCAAGCACTTTGACAGATATTGTGGCTGCTAAAAATAGTATGTACAATAAAATGAAAAAGTAAGGGACGGTGGGATCTATGCGTAGACATCACAGAAGAGAAATGAAAGCGCCTGAGATCATGCTTAGTCCCATGATTGACATGATTTTTCTGCTTCTTGTATTTTTTATCATTAGTACTATGTATATGAGTGAAATAAAAACTATGCCTATTCGTTTGCCTGTTGCGAAAAATTCGGAAACAGTTAGTAAAAGTAATTTTAATGTTACTATAAAAAAAGATGGAAGTATTTATCTTGATGAAACGCAGACAAATATGGAACAACTTGTTGCTAACGCTGCTGTGGAAAGTAAGCGGGATTCAAGCTTTTCTGTAATTATTCGCTGTGAGGGCGAAGCTGAATATCGTTTGGTTGTTACTTTGATGGACAAACTGAAGGGAGCAGGCGTAACTCGCTTTGGTCTTGCTACGGATGTAGGTGAAAGCCGATGAAAGATGATGAAAAGCGTTGTACAGCTGCTTTTGGTGTAGCTATTGCCATTCATGTGGTAGCGGCTATTGTAATTGGCTTTTTCGGTTATCGCTTTATAACCAAACCTCCGCAAATTTTAGAGGTTGCTTTAGTTGGTGGCGGTGGCGCTCCGGAGGAAGTTATCGAAGAACAACAAGAAGAAAAAACTGTCTTGCGTAGTATTGACGATATTATTGATAAAAAGCTCAAGCCTGAGACAAAAAAAGTAGTCTTAAAAAAGACAGTAAAAAAATCTCAAAATTCTAATCCAAATCTATCTAATAAACCAGCAAATAATGCAGCAGTTGGTGAAGGCTTAGGAGGTAGTGGAAACGGCAGTGGAGGCGGTTCCGGTGACGGGGTAGGAAAAGACAGTGGTCGCGGTGTACCTGTAACGCCGCCAAGATTAGTTTCCTCTGTTCAGCCTAAATATCCCAGTGTAGCACGTAACCAAGGTATAGAAGGCGTTGTGGCCGTAAAAATGTTGGTAGGCTCTGACGGCAAAGTAGAAGAAGCCTTTGTTGTGGGATCGTCCGGTAATGGAGAGTTAGATGAAGCAGCGGTTAACGCTGTGTATAAATGGCGCTTTAGCCCTGCTAAGGATAGGTTTGGACAAAAAGCTCGCTGTTATGTTACCCAAGGTATTCGGTTTGATTTAAGAAGGTAAATAAGGTTTGATGAAATTAGTGTAAGAAATATATTTGTCTATAAAAAATCCTGAGATTTGTATCTGTTTAACGCAGAGCAAATCTCAGGATTTTTTATTTTATTCTGACTTCCAACTTATAAGCATACTCTTCTGTTTTTGCAGTTGTCCAATAGTTTAGCAGACTGGTAACATATATGTTAGAAATGACAGTAAGATTGTGTTTTTGACAATACTCTTTCATTTGATTAAGATAGTCTGCACTTTTATGCATATAAATACCTTGAAAATATAATGTTAAGTATGTACCGGCAGGTCGCACACGATAAGTAACATTAGCCAAAGGTCGTTGTAAAGGATAAAAATATTCTTCGGCACGATATTTTTTTATATCATATAAAGCCTGCTTATTGACTATATAACCGAAAACATGTTGTTTAAACGGCAGTTTATCACGCAGCAAAAGAAAAAGTTTAGCAGTATGAAGAGAACGTTCTTTAAAAGAATCGTTTTGCTTACAACCATTAGTAACAAACAAATATTGTTCAGGACATTGTACCGTGTGAATAATACCATATGGTAAATTGTTTTGTTTATCAAGGTCTTGAATATAGGTGGTTAAGCTTTCATCGAGTTGTTCCAACCGTTTAATTTCCTGCTGAATGTGTTTTTGTTGTTCCTTTAATAGCTGTTGGTATGTACTAGGAGAGCGATTAGCTAAATAAGTTTGTATACGAGTAAGCGGGACATCTAAGTTTCTTAATGTTACAACTAATTCTAGTAAAAATAGTTGAGCTCGTTTATAGTAACGATAACCGTTATCTAACACTACTTCTGGTTGAATTAAACACAGCTTATCATAAAAAAGTAAGGTTTTGCGTAATATATGACAGGTCTTAGCTAATTCTCCCGTGGTAAAATAATTATTTAAAGATTTTCTCATTATTTTTGTATCTCCCTCTTGACTGTCTAGTTACTATACGTATTATTATATCACATAAGAAATAAAGTGCAAATTAGGAATTTAAACTGATTGTGGTTAAAACAAAATTTGCATTTTGTTTTATTTTTAAACGCTATTTGGGCTGGAAAGTAAGAGGTGCTAAAAATGAAAAGTGTACTTAATAAAAGTGTTTTAATGACAGCTTTAATATGTGGTTCAGTACTTTGGGGGGGTACAGCAGCTTTTGCAGAAGAAAATATTGGTGAATTTAGTTTAGATACTATGGTTGTTACTGCAACTAGAACTAGTGAAGAATTACTAAAAGTACCTGCAAGCATTCATGTTATAACTGCAAAGGATATTGAAGAGAAAAATATTTTAACTATTTCAGATGCTATAAAAACTTTACCAGGCGTTTATGATGGTAGGGCAGGAGGCATGTCGGACGTTGCCAATGGTATTCAAATGCGTGGCTTTGGCGAAGCAGATGTTTTAGTATTATATGATGGTATGCCTTTAAATGAAGGATATGCCGGGAAGGTAACTTGGAGTGCAGTTGCTATTGATGATGTAGAACGCATAGAGGTACTTAAGGGTGCTGCTTCTTCACTTTATGGTGGACGCGCAGTTGGAGGCGTAATTAATATTATTAGTAAAGACCCTGATAAAGATAAAGTAAAAGCGTATATGCATTATGGCAACAAGAGCACTTGGAAGCGCGGTATTAATTTAACTAAAAAGTTAGGCGATAAATGGTCTATAGGCTTTAGTTATGAAAACAAAGAAACTGATGGGCATAAAAAGAAAATAGTTTATAAAAATAAATCGGCAGCAACTAGTACGCCGGGAGCAGGTGCTATTGGTACCGGTGCTGTTAGTGATATCCGAAATACCGGATCTGATATTTATATTTTAGGTAATCCCGGTGGCGGTCATAGTGAAGATGATACTTTTAATGTTAAATTAAAATATAAATTTAATAATGAACAAGCGTTGACTTACAAGTATACACATGACAAGTATAAATATTTTGCTGTTGATCCTGTTACTTATATTCATGATGCAAGCGGAAATCCGATGTATAGTGGTAATGTTTTATTGTCTAATGGTAAGTATCTTAAATTCTCTGAAAGTGATTTTACGGATTATGATGGCAGACGGACGGTTGATAGACATGCGCTGAATTATACAGATGATAGAAATAATATAAAGTTTAATCTTGGCTTAACTAATGTTAAAGATTATGGTTACGCAACTGGTAGCGATTTGGCTGGACAAGGATCTGGTAATGATTCCAAATATCCTAGTAAAGCCTATAAAGCTGACTTCCAAAAAGTTTGGGAAGGTAGCAAAAATACTGTTGTAGCTGGTTTTGATTTTCAAAAGGATACTATGGATTATACAAAGGCTAATTTGTCTAAATGGTCAGACAAGAATTCCATAACCCAAATTACCAGCAAGATGGGTGGTACAAATCTGATTGGCGCATTATTTGTGCAGGATCAGCTAAAGTTAAGCGACGTATATGGTTTAACTCTTGGATTACGGCTTGACCATTATCAAAAAAAAGATGGTTATTTTGATAGTTCAACAAGCCATATTGATCAAAAAAATGAAAAATATACAGAGTTAAGTCCTAAGGTTTCTTTTGAATATACTCCTGATGATGATACAACATATTATGTTTCTTATGGACATTCATTTAATGCTCCTACATTATACCAATTATACAGGCATGACCCTAATTATGGCTATGTAGCAAATCCAGATTTGAAGCCGGAAACGACAAACACCTTTGAAGTAGGCTTGAAGAAGAACTTTAGTGAAAAGGCATATTTTGGCATTTCTTTATATACTGCTAAAACTACGGACTTGATTAATGCTGTTACACGTTCGGATGGAAAAAAATGGTATGTTAATATAGACAATGCTAAACGGCAAGGCGCTGAGTTTGATTTTGATTTCAAACATGATAATAAATTTACTTCTTATGCCAACTTTACTTTTCAAAATGCTAAAGATGGCAATGATGAAAGAATTTACTCAATACCAAAACGTATGGCCAATGTAGGTGTAAGATATAGTTATGATAAATGGAATGCGTATATAGAGGGACAATATGTGAGTGATCGTAATGAAACAGGAGATATTGGTGGCAAATTGTATTCAGATGATGCTTTCTTCACAGCAAATATAGGTGTAGGATACAAATTCATGAAAAATGCTAAACTCAGCTTTGCTATTAATAATTTATTTGATAGAGATTACTGGCAGTGGTATAAATCTGCAGGCAGGACGTGGACTGCTGGCATAGAGTTTGATTTTTAAAATCAATTAGTATTTTATAGAATCTAAGTAATATATGTTATAGAGTAGGGATAGGGTATGTGCACACTCTATCCCTATTCAACATCTATGTATTGCACAGGAGGCTGAAATGAAATTTAAGATAAAGCGATTATTGTGCTATGTGTTGGGCTTTGTTTTATTTTATGCGCCTTTTGCGGTGTTTCAAAAAATAATTAATTATTTTTTAACAGGCAAATGGCAGGAGCTGACAATTCATAGTTTGTGCTTACGTATTCCTACGGAACATATTTTGGATGGGAAAATCTTACAATATGCTTCTGTAAGTGTAGTTAGTTTGGGTATTTTGTTAGTAGTATCATTTTTCTTTGGTCCTGTTTTTTGCGGGCGCTTATGTCCGGCGGGCGCACTAACGGAATATTTAAGCAAGCTGGTGCCCGAAAAATTTCAGATTAACTGGCGAAAATACACAGAAATTGCACCAATTCGTTACGGTATGCTGGCAGGATTTTGTTTAGCTCCGTTTTTTGGGAATATCTTGGCCTGCGCTTATTGTAATTATTTTCTTTTTGATTTGTTGGCTAATTATTATTTACATGGATATTTTATTGCTCTTAGTTCCAGCTTGCTTATTACGGCTATTATGTGGTTGGTAATTTTTGGCCTGTTTACCAAAGGCGGACGTGGGTATTGTAATTTTCTCTGTCCTGTTGGCGCGCTGCAAAATCTTGTGCATTATTTCAGTAGTCATTTGCCATTTGTACGTAGAATGTATGTAGATAAAAATAGATGTATCGGTTGTAAGAAATGTGTTCAAGTTTGCCCAATGCAGGCGATGGTATTAAATGGCGAAAAGGCTGATATTTCCCTGCATAATTGTATTATTTGCGGACAATGTGCTCAAGAGTGTTCTATTCACGCTATTCATTACGGAGTGGGAAATTATGAAAAATAAATTTATTAATTTTCTCTTAGCTATGGGAGTTCCTTTTTCGGCAGTTTTTAGCAGAGGTACAGGCTGTAGTGGTATTTGCGGCAGCTGTTCCTTTGTCTGTACTCCGGGAATTTTTGCCCTACTCTTATTGGTTTGCAAATATTTTTACTGCAAAGGGAAGGCTAAGGTGATAGGGCATGCATAAAAAATGGATAGTACGCATAATATTATTTTGTACTATGATTTTAGTAATGATGGCGTTGGCTGCGATACGCTCCCAAAATTCCCTTGATAGACATAATCAAAAAATTATTTTACTGCCGCAAAAAACTGTAACCTGTACTGTAGATTTGAGTAAGCAGGGAGTAGTAAAAAAACTGCTTAATCCTAATGTTTATACTCTCTATTTGCGCATCAAAGCTGATAATAAGCATTCGTTGCGTTGTGAAGGCAATGGTATAGAAATGTTTCTTTCTCAGGGAACTAAAAAGGGAATTTGGAAAGAGCTTAAACCTCAAGACATTTTACAACAAAGGCGGGGGAGTATACCTATAAATGTAGAACTAAAAGTGCCGTATGCAGCATTGAAAAACCGAAATGTAGCCGAAGGAGCATTGGAGTTTTTTGACGAAAATGGTTTATACAGCAAAGTAATGATTAAGGTAATTAATTCTCAAGCCGGTTAATATTTTAAATAAGGAGCTTTAGAGTATGTAAAAATTATGATTTTATTTTGTTTCAACATCTTTTTATTTTGAAGAGTAGCAAAATAAAAAATTGCATTAGTTTTTACTTGACTATAAAGCTGGAATATAGTGTATATTAATGATACCAAAATGAAAGAGGTGATTTCGATGACCTGTAAACACGGTGAGTTTCAAATTCCCACCGACCCACACGGTAAAAAGCGTTATGAAAGCGCAATGAAGCATGTAGAGGCAGCTAAAAAAGCTGGTAAATCCTCTGAAGAAATTCATGCTTTGTTTAAAAAGGTTATGGAGTTTAATCCTATGGATATTGAGTCTATTCCTAAGGATGAAGCTCATGCCAAGTATCGCAGCGCAATGATTCATATGAAAGCGGCTTTAGAAAACGGTAAAAGCAGCGCGGAAGCTCATGCTTTAGCTAAAAAAATTATGAGCGGCGAAACGACCGGGCACTGCAAAAACAAATAAAGAAATTAGAACTGCTAGGAAGCACGCAATATGCTATCCTGGCAGTTTTTATTTGTTTGTACTGATATTTTTGACTTGGAGGAATAATAGATTGATATAATCGTCTGATGATTTTGTAAGCCAATGATTTTCTATGGGCATAATGTAAATATCGCTACAACAGATGAAATTATTGATTTCCATAAAGTTGGATATTTTTTTCTGTAGATTGCGGGCTTGCCTATAAAAAGGACCTTGAAAATATATTTCCAGATATAAGCCTGTCGGTAAAGGTGTCTTCGGTATCTTGACGTGATTTGCTACAGGATTGGAAAAAGAAAAAAAGCCTTGAGAAGTGTTTATATTTTTCAACTGAAAGAAGTTTTGTTGACCAACTATCCACCCGGCATGTTTTTCTATAAAACCGCGGTTATGAGCAATAAGCTGGGAGTGGCGGGCGAATTTAGCAATACGGCTTTTGCCGTCATCGTTTTTATATAATTCCGTCATTCGCAGCATACGCTGCTCCCGCCAACAAACCGTAATTTGTTCTAAGGGCAGGCTGCTGTGCTCTGATAAATTATTATTTATTCTTTGAAGCGAGTGACAAATACGCTCATTTTCTTTTATGATTTTCTGACATTCGGCTTCTTTTTTTGCTAGTATATCCATGAAGTTTTGCTTGCTTCTATGCTCTAAATAGTGCCTAATATCGGATAAGCTGATATTAAGAGAACGCATATTTACAATAATTTCCAAAGCCAAAAATTGTTCAACAGAATAATGACGATAACAGTTTTCGCTAATAAAATCTGGCGAGAGTAAGTGTATTTTATCGTAATAGAGCAAGGCTTGTTTAGAAATTCCAAAAAGATTTGCCATTTCACCGGCTGTAAAATAATTTCTTTCTTCAGATTTAGTCATATTAATTCCTCATAAGCTTGACTATATATTAGGTATATAGTTTAAAATCAAATGTAACGTATATAGGATATTATATCATATTTCAATTGTTCTTGTCTTGCGAAAACACTATTGGAGGAATTTGAAAATGAAAAAAATAGCGATTTACGGTAAAGGTGGTATTGGCAAATCTACGACCGCGTCCAACATTTCGGCAGCAATGAGTGAAGCAGGCCTAAAAGTTTGTCAAATAGGCTGCGATCCTAAGAATGATTCTACTAGACTACTTTTAGGGCGTATTTGTAGTCAAACAGTTTTGGATATGGTACGTGATAAAGATGAGATTATTGCAGAAGATATTGTGCATATAGGCTATAACGGTATTAAATGTGTTGAAGCAGGCGGTCCGGAGCCAGGCGTTGGCTGTGCGGGACGCGGCATTATTGTGGCTTTAGAAAAATTACGTTCACTTAAAGTATTAGATGACGAGGATGTTATTTTGTATGATGTTTTAGGCGATGTGGTTTGCGGCGGATTTGCTGTGCCTATTCGTGAAGGATATGCAAGCGATATTTATATCGTATCCTCCGGAGAATTAATGAGTCTTTATGCCGCTAATAACATTGCTAAGGGTATCAAAAAATTTGCCATGCGCGGACAGGTTCGCTTAGGTGGAATTATTGGCAACGGTCGCAATACGCCAAATGAATTGGAACTATTACAGGAATTTGCCGCAAGATTGAATACCAAGTTAATCGCTTTTATTCCCAGAGACGTAATTGTTAATAGAGCGGAAAATAATCGACAGACAGTTTTGCAATATGCTTCTGATAGTGCTCAGGCAAATATTTACAGAAAGCTTAGCCAATGTGTATTGAAGAATGACGAATTAACAATACCTACACCTATAAGCTTTGATGAGTTAGAAAAATTGGTGGCAGACTATGGCAATTAAAACTAAAAGATTTATTGCCAGCAGAAAAAGCTGCAGCTGTAGTATGCCCGGAATATGGAGGGCAGTGGCTTATTGCACAGGCGTAGTTGTTATTTTTCACAGTCCCAAAGCCTGTGCGCATGTTGCTAGAACAATGGATATTAATGCTCAATATCGTTCTTTGGCAGAAGGGTGCCAGGAAAGTATTTCGTCTGTTCCGTTGCTTTCCAGTCAGCTTGAGGAAAAGCATGCCATTTTTGGCGGAGCAGAGCGTTTGGAAGCTTGTATTACTTATGCTGTTGAGCATTATCAGCCTGAATGTTTGGTGATTGCCAATTCTTGTGTTGCCGGAGTAATTGGCGATGATGTTGAAGCAATCGCTAAAGAGACTGAGGTAAAATATAACATACCTGTTTTAAGCTTGGATTGCTGCGGGTTTTTGGATGGAGAATATTATGAAGGCTATTATGGAATTACGGAGCTTTTGGTAAAACGTTTTTTTAAGCCTTGTAAGCGCAGGGCAAAAACCGTATTGTTTTTAGGCGATAATGGCGGTCCTTGGGGTCATTATGCTACGGAAGTTACCAGAATTCTTACCGCAATGGGAATTACAGTTATAGGGCAGTTTCCGGGTTATATGCCGTTTAAGAATTTATCGCATGCCGCTGAGGCAGAAGCCGTAATTATTTTGGGTGGCCGTGGACAAACGCATATAGGACTTACTAAAATTGCTGCATTAATGCAGCAACAGTTGGGAATCCCTTATTTAGATGTTTATCCTACTGACTGGGCACAGACTCAAGCTTGGATTGAAGCCGTAGGGAAATTGCTGCATTGTGAAGCAGATGCAGCTAAAACTTTGCTTCATGAGCGAGAACGTTTTACTGTTAAATATGCAGAATATCTTGGGACAACTAAAGGCAAACGAATAGTTTTGTGTATAGGGCGTTTGTTAAAATATTTTCATCCTGCAGCAGTTTTAAGTACTATTAAACTTTTGCAGTTGGATTTAAAAGGGATAATTTTGCTAGATGCATACAGTGACACTGAAAGAGAAGAAATGCTTACGGAAATAAAAAAATATACGTCTGTGCCTATTTACAGTGCCGGTGAAAGCGATTCGCTTATCCGGCAGGCTGATGCAGTGCTTACTACTCATGAATTACAAAATAAAAAGGTGAAGCAGATTTTCCTGCCTATGCTGCCCAAAGTTGGCGTAGCCGGAGAATTAAAATTTATGCAAACTATTTATCGTACTCTTTGCAGCAGAATTCAAGGAGGGGTACGTTATGTCTAAGCTTAGCGATAATAAATGGGGCAATATTTGCGAAAGAGTAGATACTTGCGCCTTAACCGGAGCTGGTGCTTTTATTGCTGGAATTCCTAAAGCAGAAATTGTAGTTAACGGGCCATTGTGGTGTTATTTTTATGCTTTACGTTATTTGGAGCATAGTGAATATGATATGGCGCAGCGTTTTCATGGGTCTCAGCCTGATAATAATGCTATAGTATACGGTTCGGAAAAATATCTTTTAGCCACGTTAGAGCGTTTGCCAAAGAGCAGCAGCAAGCCGGAACTTCTTTTTATAGAAGGCAGTTGCTCCATGAGTCTTATCGGTGACGATTTAAACGGCATTGCAGCTAAAGCCGGATTGCCTTTTCCCTTTGTTACTATGGATTGCGGCGGTATGTTGGGCGGTTTTGCCGAGGGGTTTGTTAAGGCTGCTGTAAAGGTTTTTGATAAATTTTTGCTGCAAGATGTAGTTAGGGAAGCAAATACGGTTAATATTTTAGGACAGAGCAGCTTTTATTTAAACGGAGCTGCCGATAGCTTAGAATTGCAGCGCTTATTATCAGCAGTCGGCTACAAAGTACAGGCCATGCCGGGCGCTGGCAGTTCATTGGCTGATATAAAGCTGATGGGACAGGCTGCTTTGAACGTAGTTACTAACGAAGAGTTAGGTCTTCCGTTGGCAAAATATTTGCAGCAGCGTTTTGGTACATCGTATATTTTGGCTGGCTTACCATATGGTGTTAGCGGTACAATTTCCTGGCTGCAAAAAATAAATGCAATGCTGCCTGCGTCCAATCTAAACGCTTTAAAACAAGAAGCAGAGCAAGCAAAGGATTATTTAACGAGCTTAGTAAACGATATCAGTTGTAATTGGGGTCAGCTGTGGTTTGAACAGGCTGTTGTCAGCGCTCCTCCAACCGTTGCTTTATGTATGGCGCAAGCCTTGCGTGAGGAATGGGCAGATATAGAAAATTTAACTGTTATATGTCAAAGAAGTCTGCCGCAGGAAAGTTATCAAACTTATTGTACAGTCGCCGATAATATTTTTACAGCAGGCGTAGATAATATTGCTTTAAAAGATATCGTAAATGAACAAGGTGCAGTATTGCTTTTGGGTAGCAGCAGTGAGGCGTCGCTGTTATATAGGCAAAAACGTAATAATTTTATCAGCTGTAATATTGCCTATCCTGCTCAAGATGAAGTGTTTATGTTACAACAGCCTGTTGTTGGCTGGCAGGGAAGCAAATATATGCTGCAAAGATTATGGAATGCTTATATAAGTGATTCTTTGCATAGGCAGGGCAGATTATGAAAAAAATATGTGTATTTTTAATAATTTTTCTTACTTGTATTCTTAGTGGTTGTGGTAAAGAAGTTAAACCGATCAGTAAGCCTGCCGACCCAATAACATATGAGGTTTTTGATGATACCGGACGCAAACTAACTTTTCCAAAGAAGCCCAATCGTATCGTGTCTTTAACTTATGGTACAGATGAAATTTTGACCGAATTGGTAGATCTTAAAAGGATAGTTGCATTCAGTCGTTGGGCAGGCGATAGCGAAATAAGCTTTATTACCAAAGAACAAGCTTTTGTAGTCGGTCGTAAGGTCACTGATAATTTAGAAGCTATTTTAAAGTTGGAGCCTGATTTGGTTGTTGCTTCCGTTGCCACCAATAATGATGTTGTACAAAGTTTAGAAAACGTTGGCATCAATGTATATATTGCCCGCAGTCCACGTAATTATCAGGAAATGTGTTTAAAAATTAAGAATTTAGCTGCTGCGGTGGGGGAAAACGAAAAAGGTGAAGCTATCGTTAAAAATATGGATGTAAAATTGCGCAAACTGGAAGAAAAGCTTAGTTGCATGCCATCCCATCAACGAAAGGTAGCCGTAGCCTTTAACTTTACCTCTGCTATGGGTAGAAAAGGTGATTTGTTGGATAGTATGTTGACCATGGCGCATGTTATTAACGGTGCTGCTGCGGTAACACCTCCTGTAAGCGAACATGGATCTGTGGTAATCAGCAAAGAAATGGTTGTAAATATCAATCCCGATATTTTTTTGCTGCCTACATGGAATTATAACAACAAACAGGATGTTCAGGGATATTATTATGCGATAATGAACGATCCTGCATATAAAAATGTTAAAGCAGTACAGAATAGACAGCTAAAATTTGTATCCGATAAATATCGTTATGTGGCTAGTCAGCATATTGTAGATGCGGTAGAAAAAATAGCCAGGACAATTTATCCTGAGTT
This sequence comes from uncultured Phascolarctobacterium sp., assembly GCA_905200645.1. GTDB lineage: Bacteria > Bacillota > Negativicutes > Acidaminococcales > Acidaminococcaceae > Phascolarctobacterium_A. The sequence continues at coordinate 12,657 of CAJKLD010000011.1, forward strand.
TTTTTGAGGAAGTGATTATGATTTGTTGAGCAAAGATTTCAAAACCTTATCTTTATTGTTTTTACTAATTCTTTTAACCGTCATTGCCAGCGTATCTTTAACGTTTGGTCAAATTGATATTCCGGTGAAGAATGCTTTAGCAGTTATTTGTCAACAGCTTCAGCTGCCGTTTTTTTCGGAAACGTATGTTACCAAGGAACAGCTGGCAGTAATATGGTATATTCGTTTGCCAAGAATGCTGGTAGGCGTACTTGTGGGAGCGGCTTTGGGAATTAGTGGCGCAGTTATGCAAGGAATATTCAGCAATCCTTTGGCTGATCCAGGATTAATTGGAATATCAGCAGGTGCTGCAACCGGGGCTGTTTTTTCCATTGCTTTGGGAAGCGCGGCTTCCAGTATGTTTGTTATGCCTGCGTTTGCTTTTTGCGGAAGCATTTGCGCTGTGTGTCTAACTGTATTTTTGGCTATGCGTAATGGAAAAATTCCTGTTATGACCTTACTTTTGGCAGGCGTTGCAGTAGGTATGCTTTTAGGAGCAGTAACCAGCGGCCTTTTGACCTTTATGAATGAACAAAAATTACAGCAGTATTTATTTTGGATGGTAGGCGGGTTAGATTATCGCCGCTGGGAACATGTCTATTTGGCAGCGGGACCTGTTTTGCTGGGAATTTTTATTATGCTGCTTTTGGCAAGACATTTAAATATTTTGGTTTTAGGAGAAACCGAAGCTAAAGCTGTAGGCATGTCGGTAACAAAATATCGAATGGGTTTGCTTTTTACGGCAGCTATGACAACTGCTACTTCGGTGTGCGTGAGTGGTAATATTGGCTTTGTGGGGCTTGTTATTCCACACATGATGCGTATACTTATTGGTCCGGACCATAGAGTGCTTTTGCCTGCCAGCGCTTTAGGCGGCGCAGCCTTTTTAGTACTGTGTGATAGCTTAGGTCGCGTTATTATGCCGCCTGCTGAAGTGCGGGTAGGTATTATGACCGCATTTCTTGGTACGCCTTACTTTTTATATTTGTTAAGAAGAATGCAGAAAACGTTCTTTTAGCAGTTGTGATTGGTAAATAGAAAAGAATAATCCGTTTTGGAGAAAGGAAAATAAAAGCCAATGAGTAAAATAATATTTTTAACCAACGTTATTCGCCGCATGGGTATAATGCAGCAAATGCTAGACAAGCTGCAAAAAGAAGAAAAAGTTGCTTCGGATTGCTCTTGCCAATGGATTACAGAAACAACTGAATGGGATAAAAAATGGCAGAGCAGATTGCAGAATGTAAATATATTGATAATGAAATGGATGGGTACAGGTTTAGATACGCCGTTTTTGCAAAAATGCCTGCAATATATAAAACAGAGAAAGGTACCTTTTTATATTGATGCTACTGGTAGTAAAGAAGGAGAACTTTTTGATGGCCTAACACTTGAACAGATTGCTTTAATTAAGCAGTATTTTATGTTTGGAGGCGAAAAAAACTACTACCATTTATGGCAGTACTTAGATTTTCTTGCCCAAGGTGGCAAGAATAATATTCCGGCTCCTGATCCTGTGCACTGGTGCGGAATTTTTCATCCTCGCGCACAAAAAATTTATGATAATTTAGCAGAATATAAGCACGACTTCTGTACTAGTGGCAAACCAATGGTGGGCATGCTTTTTTATCGCGATGAATGGGTATGGGGAGATTTACAGTACCAAACTGCTATGGTGGAAGCTCTTGAAAAGCAAGGGTTAAATGCTGTATGCGTATTTACCAATGGTATTCCCAACAAGGAAGCGGGTATGCCTACAATTTCTCAGGTGGTAGAAAAATTTTTCTGTGAAAACGGTTTACCGGTTATAGATGTTCTGATTAATTCCTTGAAATTTTCTTTGACTGGCAGCGGAGCGTTAGCTCTAGATTACTTAAAAAAATGGAATATTCCTGTTTTGCAGGCATATACTATTTTGGCTTCTTATGAGGAGTGGAAAAATAGCTTCGAAGGTATGAATGCTATGGAAATTTCCATTAGTATTGCTTTGCCGGAATTTGACGGTATTGTTCACGGCGTACCTATCGCCAGTAAGAAGATTTTAGAAAATGGTGATGTACGTTATCTGCCAATACAAGATAGAATTGAACGTATGGCGGCAAAGGCTGCTAAATGGGCCCAATTACGGCGTAAAGCCAATCGTGATAAAAAAATCGCTATTATTTTTCACAACTATCCTCCGCGTAATTCTAATATTGGCAGCGCTATAGGATTGGATACTATAGAAAGTATTAGACGCGTGCTGGTAGCTATGCAGGAATGTGGTTATAAGATAAAAAGCATTCCGCAGGATACCAAAGAATTTATTCAGCAGCTAACAGCTAATGCTACCAATGACAGAAGTATGCTTACTGAAAAACAAATGGCAGCGGCAAAAAAAATTACAGGCGGTGAATACGCGGAATTTTATGCTTCTATGACGTCCAATGTACAGAAACAACTGCTAAAGGATTGGGGAGAAGCGCCTGGTTCTGTTATGGAATATGAAGGTGATATTATTGTTCCCGGTACTTTGAACGGTAATGTTTTTATAACGGTTCAACCGCCTCGAGGTTTTGGGGAAGACCCGGAGAAAATTTACCACGACCCATATGTTGCGCCTACACATCAATATCTAGCATTTTATCGTTGGGTAAGAGATATTTGGCAGGCTGATGCAGTGGCACATATTGGCACTCATGGCAGCTTAGAATGGTTGCCGGGTAAAAATGCCGGACTAAGCGAGGGCTGTTATCCTGATTTAGCCATTGGCGATCTGCCGAATATTTATCCTTATAATATAACCATTACAGGCGAAGGCATTCAGGCAAAACGCCGCGGTGCAGCATGCTTGATTGAACATTTGCCTGCGCCTCAAACCCAGGCTGGCGTTTATGACGAGCTTGAGGAGCTGGAAAAACTTATGGATGAATATGTGCATTTTACAACTACTCAGCCGGAAAATTTGGAACGTTTGGAAGCAATGGTTAAAGAAAAGGTTGCCCAAGCCAATTTACAGGATGAAGTTTTTTATGACGACGAAAAGCCTTTTCAAGAATATATTGTGGCCTTGCATAATTATATCAGCGATTTGAAAAATATGGAGGTTCATACAGGACTGCACATTTTAGGCGAAGCACCGCAAGGGGAACAGTTGATTGATTACTTGTGGCTGTTGTTACGTTTGGATAACGGTGATATACCTAGTTTGACTCAGGCAATTTGTTCGTTGTATGGTTTTGATTATTATGAGCTTTTAGAAAACAGCGCTTTAATTTATGAACCGCTGAATATTACTTACGGTATGCTCATTGATAAAGTTGGTGAGCAGTGCCGCGAGCTGATAAAAGTATTGGCGGAAAATAATTTTCAGACTGATAGCTGGAAAAATGTTCAGAAGCTGTCCTGGGTTGCACAAGCGCCAAAAGAGACGCATGAAAAATTACAGCAGGTTTGTGAATATACATGTAGTAAAGTTTATCCCAACCTGCAGTTGACTAGTCAAGAAATTGAGAACATGCTGCGTGGTTTTGAGGGTCAATATATTGAGCCTGGTCCCAGTGGTGCACCTTCCAGCGGCGGCGCCGATCTTTTGCCTACTGGTAGAAATTTTTACGGCGTCGATCCTCGTACCTTGCCTACGCCTGCAGCCTGGGAAATCGGCAAGCAATTAGGAGATCAGGTTATAGAGCGTTTTATTGCCGAAGAAGGTCACTATCCCGAAAATATCGGTATAGTTTTATGGTCAGGGTCTAATATGCGCAGTCATGGACAATGTATTGCCGAAATCCTTTATTTATTGGGTGTTAGACCTGTTTATCAAAGTGGCAGCTTGAGAATAAAAGGATTAGAAATCATTCCTTTAACAGAGCTTAAGCGACCGCGTATAGATGTCATGGCGCGTATCAGCGGCCTGTTCAGAGATTCTATGCCGTCGGTAGTAAATTTGTTGGATAAGGCTGTTCTACTGGCAGCGGAGCAGGATGAAGATTCTGAACTTAATTTTGTACGTAAGCATATTCAAAGCGACAGCTATGAACTGGAAAAAAATGAAGGTTTAAGCCATGAAGATGCTTGGAGGCAAGCGGCTTTTCGTATTTTTGGTGACCAGGAAGGCTGTTATGGCGCAGGTGTTGCAGCTCTTTTAGAGGCTAAAAATTGGGAAACAATTGATGATATCGCGGATGTTTATGTTCGCTGGGGCGGGCATGCTTACGGTGGCAAAACCAGAGGTAAGTTTTTACCACAGCAGTTTAGAAAACGTTTAGGCAGCTTGGATATAACCATTAAAAACGAAGATAATCATGAAACCAATATGCTAAGCAGTGATGACTATAATGCTTATCACGGCGGTATGATTGCAGGTGTGCGCAGTATTAAAGGAAGCACTCCTCGTTCTTATTGTGGCGACAGTACCGACAGAACTAAGGTTACCATGCACAGCGTACAGGAAGAAGCCAAAAGAATTTTCCGCAGCGAATCCATCAATCCTAAATATATTGAGGGAATGATGAAGCACGGCTATAAAGGCGCTGCGGATATGGCTAATATGATTGCGCACAGCTTTCAGTGGGATGCAACAAGTGCAGTGATGGATGATTGGATGTATGAAAAATATGCGGAAAAATATACTTTTGACCCTAAAGTACAGGAATGGCTGCGAGAAGTAAATCCTTGGGCATTACAGCGCATGACAGAAATTCTCTTAGAGGCTGAACAGCGTGGATTGTGGCAGGCTAAGCCTGAAACTAAGGAAAAATTACAGAAGCTGTATTTGGAGATGGAAGGAGAAGTGGAGGACAGAGCAGATGACTAATAAAATAAAAATGTTAGTGCTCAGCCTTACTGGTAAATGTAATTTTCGTTGCCGGTATTGTTATGCTTCAAATCTAAATAAAAGTAAAATGTCAGTAAAAATAGCTTTGAAAGCTGTTAATCTGGCTGCTGCCAGTGGAGAACGGTTTATCCTGCAATTTACCGGTGGAGAACCGTTGCTAAATTTTGCTGTTTTGAAAGAGACAGTTGAATATGTAGAGTCCAATAATCTTCCGGCTGTAATGCAGATTCAAACTAACGGCTCGCTTTTAACCGATGAAATTGCCCAATTCCTTTATAAACATAAAATTGCTATTGGTATTAGCCTTGATGGCAGACCTGCTATAAATGATAAGCTGCGTCTGAAGAAAAATGGCTATGGAGCTACAGGCGACATTCTTAAAGGTATCGAAGTTCTTAGAGGTAACAATATTGCCTGTGGAATTACATGCGTTGTTACAGAAGATAATGTAAAAGAACTTAGCGGCGTAGTAGAATTTGCTTATTTTTTAGGTAATGTTCGTCGAATTGGCTTTGATATACTGCGAGGACAAGGAAAAGGCAGCGAGTTGCAGCCTCCTAGGCCTGAAGAAATGGAGAAAGCTATGGAAAATGTCTACGCTCGTCGCGATGCTCTAACAAGACTTACGGGTATAAATATAGAAATTTCCCAGCAGGAAAGAGTAAAAACTTTATGCAACGGCAATGAGCATACTTTTGGACATTGTTATGCTATGAACGGAGCGGCTGCTTTTGTAGCTCCTCAAGGGGATATTTATGCCTGCTCATCATTAGTTGGTTTCGAAGATTTTTATTTAGGTAATGTTTTTTCCGGAATAGATGAACAGCTTGTTGAAAAAACTAAACAGAGAATATACGATGCTATGAGTTTTTGCCGAGAATGTAGAGACTTCGCTTTGTGCGGCGGTGGCTGCTATGCTCGTTGGTTAGGCATGGAACATAAAGAACAGTATGGTGCCGAATGTGCAATGAAAAGAGTTTCAATTAAACAAGTTATTTGATTTTTAATAATTTGCAAATAGATTTTGGTGGCTTTCATGTGTGGAAAACTCAAAGAAAAAAATAAATTGTTTATACTAACAATATTCATGCTTATAGGGATTATGCTTTTGTGTAGTAGTTGTGCAAGAAAACAAGTACCACACAAAAAAATTGCGTATACAGTAGTAGATGCTCAGGGATATAAACTGGAAATAGAGCATAGTCCTCAACGTATTGTTTCACTATCAATAAGTACGGACGAGATTTTATTGGATTTGGTGGAGCCGGGGCGTATTGCTGCCTTAACTTATTTGGCTGATGATTTAGGTATATCTAATGTTGTCGAAAAGGCAAAATTGGTCAAAGGAAGAGTTAAAGATACCAATCCGGAGGCGCTTTTAGTTTTGAAGCCGGACTTACTGTTAATACCGGATTTTATTAAACCTGAAGCTATTCAAAGCCTGCGCGATATGCAGTTGCCGGTTTATGTTTATAAAGCTCCGCATAATATGACAGAAATAAAAGCGAGCATTAAAGCTTTAGGCGAAGCTGTCGGTGAAAATGAAAAAGCCAATCAAATAGTTCAAAAAATGGATGAAGAGTTGCTTGCCGTAAGCAAGAAGATTGGTAATATACCTGACTCTAAACAAAAAAGGATAGTCTTTATGCGTGACAGAGGTGCGTATTATAGTCCACAGCAGTCTTTTGATGATATTTGCCGTTATGCCAAAGTAAAAAATGCTTTAGGTGAATTAAATTATTCTAAACCAACCGAAGTTGCTCAAGAAAAAATTATCGAATTAAATCCGGACGCTTTGATTTTGGCAGAATGGAATTATGATGGTAAGCACGAAGCACGGGAGCAGAAAGAAAATATTTTAGAAAGCGACGCTTTTGCTTCTATAAACGCGGTGCAGCAAAAAGCTGTTTATATCATTCCTGCTAAGCATTTATTGAGCTTATCGCCAAGCATTGTCAAAGCTGTAGCCGAAATCGCACATGCCGTTTATGGCATGGAGATTTAATAGATTAAAGGAGGTTTTATCATGGCAGAAGGTTTTGTAGGTATGCGCTTTTTGTCTACCGGTTATGGTTTGACATTTTGCAGAGAAAATGAATTAATTTGTTGAAAAGCTTGAGTATATACCTAGTAGACAGTTTATAATTAAATGAAGCTTTTGATAATAATAAATTCTATTAAGTTAGGGAGGAAAGTAAATGAAGCGTTCTGCAGTATATCCATTCACTGCTGTTGTCGGGCAGGAATATATGAAATTATCATTGATTTTAAATGTAATTAATCCGGCCTTGGGCGGTGTATTGATTAAAGGAGAAAAAGGTACAGCAAAATCAACCGCTGTACGCGCTTTGGCGGAGCTATTGCCTGCAATGAAGGCTGTGCATGGCTGTAAATTTCATTGCAATCCTCAAGATAATAATCACCTATGTGATGATTGTACAGCAATTTTACAAAGGGGCGAAGCTTTACCTGAAGAAACTATAAAAATGCGCGTAGTAGAGCTGCCTGTAAGTGCTACGGAAGATAGAGTTGTAGGAACTTTGGATATTGAGCACGCCATTAAACATGGTGAGAAAAAATTCGAACCGGGAATTTTGGCTTTAGCCAATCGCAATATTCTTTATGTGGACGAAATCAATCTTTTGGATGACCATGTTGTGGATGTTTTGTTGGATGCCGCCGCTATGGGAATTAATACTGTTGAACGTGAAGGGGTTTCTTATTCTCATCCGGCACGTTTTGTTTTGGTTGGTACGATGAATCCTGAGGAAGGCGATATTCGTCCACAGCTTTTGGATCGCTTTGGTTTAAGCGTAGTTGTTACCGGCGAGCATAATCCTGAACAAAGAGTGGAAGTGATTAAACGCCGCCTTGCTTATGAACAGGATGCAGATGCTTTTATTGCCCAATATCAAACTGAGCAGGAGGCGTTGGCTGCTAAAATAATTAAAGCCGGTGAACTTCTACCTAAGGTAACTATTGCTGATAAATTGTTAGAAACTGTAGCGAAATTGGCAGTTGAGCTTGGTGTGGACGGGCACCGCGCTGATATTACTGTAATTAAAACTGCTTTGACTATTGCGGCTTTTAATGCGCGGACTGAAGTGGAGCTGGACGATATAAAGCAGGCTGCTAAATTGGTGTTGCCGCACCGTATGCGCCGTCGTCCTTTTGAAGAGGGTCAGTTGGATTGGGAAAAGGTGGAAAGCTTTTTAACAGCTGAAGCCTGAGAGGTAAAGCTAATGAATATTAATGCTCTTTATCCTTTTACAGCCGTAGTGGGGCAGGATAATGTAAAAAAGGCGCTGCTGATTGCGTTAGTCAACCCCAAAGCAGGAGGTTTGCTAATTGGCGGACGTAAGGGTACCGCAAAGTCGGTTTTGGCACGCAGCACGTGTGAACTGATTGGCAAACGTATATTGGTTGATTTGCCTTTAAACGTAACCGAAGATATGCTTTTTGGCAGTATAGATATTGAATATGCAGTAAGCAAGGGGCAAAAACGTTTTGCTCCGGGTATTTTGGCTAGAGCTAATAATAATATATTGTATATAGATGAAGTAAATTTATTGCGACAAGAGCTATTACTGGCGATTTTAGACGCCAATGCATCAGGCCTTAATCAAGTAGAAAGGGATGGAATTTCATTTACACATCCCGTAAATTTAACCGTTTTGGCTACAATGAATCCGGAAGAAGGCGTATTGCCACAGCATATTTTGGATCGCTTTGGTATGTACGTGGATGTGCAGAGTGAAACGGATATTGAACAAAGAGTAAAAATTATGCAGCAGGCGCTGGCCTTTAGTAAGGATATGGGCTGTTTTCGAAAGCAATATACCGAAGCCACGCAGACCTTAGCAGCAAAAATTTCGCACGCAGTTGAATTATTACCGCAAATGCAATTGAGTGACGCTATGTTACTTTTGGCGGCTAATATGGTAAGCCAGGCTTTTTGTGCAGGACATAGGGCAGAGCTTTACTTGTTAGAAGCTTCTAAAGCATTAGCGGCTTTAGCCGGGCGCAGTTATGTTTTGCCCAAGGATGTGGAGGATGCGGCGCAGTTTGTTTTGCCTCATAGAATGCGTAGAATGCCGAAGGCGCAGGAGGAACAGTCGGAAGAAAATCCACAGGACAACGAAGAATCGGAAGAGGACAACGCCGAAGACGATACTGACGATGATAATTCCCAAACTGACGACAGCTTACCGCCGCCGTCCTTGGATAATAATGGGGAAGACGGCGCGGAAAACGAAGAACAAAACGAAAATCAAGAAAACAATCGGCAGGAGTCGCAGCAAAATAATAACCAGCCTGCGCCTGAAGAGCAGATTGCCGATATTGACAGAAATTTCCGCCTGCCGAAAATGGTGTTGGATTTAGGCAAAGACCGCAATATTCGTCGCGGCAGCGGCAAACGCAGTACTACGCGTACAGATTTAAAACAGGGGCGCTATGTGAGAGCCGAATTTCCCAAAAATAAAGTAGAAGATTTAGCCTTTGATGCAACAATTCGCGCTGCCGCTCCGTACCAAAAGATGCGGGAAAATAATGGCTGCGCTTTAAATATTAAGCCGGAAGATTTGCGGCAGAAGGTACGAGAAAAACGCATTGGCAATACTTTTCTTTTTGCTGTAGATGCCAGTGGTTCCATGGGCGCTAAAGAAAGAATGCGCGCCGTAAAGGGAGCAATTTTTTATATGCTGCAGGAGGCTTATCAAAAGCGTGACCGCGTAGGTATGATAGCCTTTCGCAGACAAAAAGCTGAGGTGCTGCTGCCAATAACTCGTAGTGTGGATTTGGCGCAAAAATGCTTGGCGGAGCTGCCTACAGGTGGTAAAACACCTTTAGCCGACGGTTTGGCAACCTCTTTAATGACCTTGGCTATGCTTAATAAAAAAGACAGCGAGCTGGAACCTATTTTGATTCTTGTTACGGATGGCCGAGCCAATGCCATAGAAGAAGGCGGCGACCCTGTTGATAGTGCGTTGAAAATGGCAGAAAAAATTCGCAAGGCAAAAATTACGTCTGTGGTTATTGATACGGAAACTGATTTTATTAAGCTGGGATTGGCCAAACGTATAGCGTCTGCTATGGGAGCTAATTACTACTCGTTACAGAGGTTGTCCAAAGATAATATTATTCGTATCGTGCGTAATTTTGATATTTAGGGAGGTAAGTAACAAATGAAAAAATTATTGATTTTAATTTTAACAGTAGCAGCTTGTTTGGGCGCATTCACTGCGCATGCTGAAGAAGTAAATCAAAGACAAGGATTAGACTGGGAAATCAGCATGATGCCCAAACCAACGGAAGAAGAACAAGAAGCAGCTCGCTGGTCCGTGGTAGTAGAAAACAACCTTGGCGTATATGCTTATGATATGAGCTCTTTGACCTTTAGCGAGGTGAAAAACGGCGTAGCAGATAAAAACATTATTTCTGTTATGACAAAAACAGTTTTTACTGATAAAAATACCTTGAAAAAACTGAACGAACAATTTAAAAATAAATTGGCCAAAAAAGAAAAGGTACAGTATTGCGAAATTTTGATGACCTTTAATTTGGCAGAGAAAGCTTATGCCGTAACCAGCATGGATGTATTTGGCAGTAAAAAAACCTTGTTGCAGCATACTACAAAAGATTTGCAATTCGTTCCCGTACCGGAGGGTAGTTTTGCCGAAGCTATGCTGGAAATCTGTCAGCAGGCTGTTGCAGAAGACGCACAAGCTGGTAAATAGAAATGCTTTTTTGATAATTTTTCGAAAATAAAATTATTGCATGGCGCAAAACAAAACTGAAATCAGCAAATAAATAAATTTCTTTACGAAAAGTATTGACAAGCTTAATAGTAATAAGTATAATTAACTATAACAAGTGGATATTGAATTACAGGTGCGAAAGCTTAATAGAGAAACCGGTGCAAGTCCGGTGCGATCCCGTCGCTGTAATGTGGAGCTTATTTTGAAAATGCCACTGGAGGAACTCCTCTGGGAAGGTGAAATAAGCGTAGAAGCGAAGCCAGAAGAACTGCCTGTAAAATACATCGTCGTTAGACCTGCGAGAGACGGGTAGAGATGTCGTACAACCTAAGCTTTTGGCTTCGTGTTTCTATGATACTCACCGTTTTTCATAAGTTTTGCCCGCAGAGGGGTAGAGGCTTATTTGAAAAACGGTTTTCTATTTTCTATGCTCTTAAGTCTGCGTGATGGCTGCGGCCTTAGGAGAAGGGTCTAAGCCATCGATGTTTTCATTATCCTTTTTGTAGGCAGTTCTGGACAAACTGTCTTTGCAAATCCCATTCTCAAATTTTTCTTTTAGTTACAAAGCATTTCCTTTCTCCTCTCAAGCACTGTAATGTAGGGGTGCATTACGGTGCCGAAAATTCAGCCATCACAGAAATGTGGTGGCTTTTTCTTTATATAGATAGTGTAACAATACAGCAAATGGAGTTTATCTAGGAGGTGTGAATTTTGAAAGAACTATATTTAGCCGGTCAATGTAAAATGTTGAAAGAAGCCTTGTGCAATATTAAAGGCGTGGCTGCTGTAACGGGCGGTGAAGCTTTAGCCGTAAACGGTGAGCGGCTGGTAGGTGTAAAAGTTGAATATGACCCTAAAAAGCAGGATATATGCGGTATTTTAGAAGCATATTTTTCTGTAGCAAATCCTTATACTGTAGTAGATAACCCTTTGGAACAGACTGCTGTTTTTTATAAAAGCGGGGAGGATATGTATCAGCTGGAATACTATGCTCGCTTTTTGCAAAGCCGAGGCCATGAGCCGGGTGCAGCTTTAGGCAATCTTATTGTTAACGATACCGTTAAAGAGGGAACTGAAATTAGGCCTTTACGGGTTCGCTTCGGCAGATTGAAGGAATTTAAAGGAGGTGAGGATTAAAGTTCTGTTCGCTGAAGCTTATTTAAATAAAAACTAAAACATACAAAGGAGGATATTTATATGGCTGATGAACAACAAAAATCAACAGCTTCTGTTATTGATGACAAGCCTCTAACAGATAAAGAACTGGAAGAAATGTTGCATAAGTCAGAAAAAGTAACCGAATTTCCTGAGGTTACCTTTGACGAATTTAGTGAACCTACTTGGGATGAATGGGTAGAGGCGTGCAATGCTTTGTTGAAAGGCAAACCCTTTGACAAAATTATGTATACCAAAAATTACGAAGGTATTACCTTTGAGCCCATTTATACTCGCAAAGGAACAGATGCTATTCTGCCTACAGATGATTATCCCGGAATGGGAGATTATCTGCGCGGTGCAACTGTTAACGGTTATGTACATGAACCTTGGGGTATTGCTCAAGCCTGCGATGAAACTTTGCCTGCCGATAACAACGAGCTTTTAAAAGAAGAAATTTCTAAAGGCTCTACTGTTTATCATGTAAAACTTGATAGTGCTACCTTGGCTGGCCTAGATGCCAAAGATGCTGAAAAAATTGGTGATACAGGCGTAAATATTTCTACCGTGGAGGATATGCGCGTACTGTTAAATGGTCTCAAACTGGATAAATATCCTTTAATGATTTATACCGGAGCAGGCGCTAAAGGTATGGTTGCCTTGACTGCTGCCGCTTTAAAAGCTGCAGGTCAAGATATTAAAACCTTAAAAGGCGTTATTGGCGCCGATCCTATTGGCGAATTGATTAAAAAGGGCAGAACCAATACTTCTTTGGATGCACTTTATGATGAAATGGCAGCAACAATTAAATACGCTCGTGCCAATGCTCCAGAATTGCGTACAGTTTTTGTACAAAGCGACGCATTTACCGACGGTGGCGCTGATGCTGTACAAGAGGTTGCTTATACCTTTGCTACTGCAGTAGAATATATCCGCGAAATGCAAAAACGCGGCATTGCATTGAAAGATATTGCTGCTTCCTTGTATTTTGCATTTAACCAAGGCGCTAACTTCTTTATGGAAATTGCTAAGCTGCGCGCTTTGCGTCAGGTTTGGGCAGCTATTATGGAAGCCTTTGGTGCAGAAGAAGCAGATCGTTCTATTATGGTTCATGGCCGCAGCGCTCGCTTCACTAAAACCGTTATCGACCCTTATGTAAATATGCTGCGTAACTGCACGCAAACCTTCTCTAGCGTTGTAGGTGGCGTACATACCTACGAAAATCCTCCCTTTGACGAGTTAATTCGTAAAGGCGATGTTTTCTCCCGCCGTATTGCACGCAATCTGCATGTAATGCTGCAGGAAGAATTTGGTATGCTGAGTCCTATTGATGCTGCCGGTGGTTCCTGGGCGGTAGAATCTTTGACCAAGCAAATTGCTGAAAAGATTTGGGCAGAATTCCAAAAGGTTGAAGAAATGGGCGGCATTACTAAAGCATTGGCTGCTGCTTATCCGCAAAAAGCCGTAGCTGAGGTTTTAGAAAAACGCTTCAAAGCATTGGAAATGCGTAAAGACCGCGCCGTTGGCGTTAACATGTATCCTAACATGACCGAAGAACCTTTGGAACGCAGAACCGAAGACACTGTAACGCTGAAAAAACAACGTGAAGCTGCTGTTGCTGCCTATGTAGCCGATATTGACACCAACTATCTGGCAGGCAAGCTGGCTAATGTTGCAACTGTTGAAGACGCTATGGAAGCCTTCTCTAACGGCGCTACCATTGGTCAAGTAGCCGCTGCCGGCTGCAAGGCAGAGCCTGTATTAGAAGTTGAAGCTATTGCTGCTCATCATTGGACCGAGCGCTATGAAGCTCTGCGCTTTGATACAGAAAAATACATTAAAGAAACCGGTAAAAACGTTGAAGTATTCTTGGCTAATATGGGACCAATTCCTCAGCATAAAGCAAGAGCCGATTTTTCCACCAGCTTCCTGCAGGTTGGCGAATTCAACGTACATCTGAACAACGGCTTCCAAGATGATGAAGGCAAACCGGGTTCTCGTTATGAAAAGTGCGTAGAAGCTTTGAAAGCAGGCATTGACGATAAGGGTACTCCTTATGATGTTGCCGTAATCTGCTCTACCGATGCTACCTATCCGGAGGATGTTCCTGCTTTGGCTCCGATGCTGAAAGCTGCAAACCCCAATATGACTTTGTTCCTAGCAGGCGCCGCACCGAAAGATTTGGTACCTGTATACAAAGAAGCCGGTATTGATGACTTTATCAGCGTATCTGCCAACTGCTTCGCTGTATTGAAGATGCTGCAAAAGAAGAAGGGGATGATTGAATAATGAGCGTAAATCCTGATTTCACTAAAGTTGCCCTTCCTAATCATCCATCCTGTTCCTATGACGAATGGAAGAAAAATTTGGAAGCTAAAATGGGCGAAAATTATGATGCCCTTTATGATACAACCTTGGAGCGTATTCCTAAAGAGCCGCTGTATACTAAAGACATTTATGATAAATGCAACCATTTGGATTTTATGAGCGGTATTCCTCCGTTCCTGCGTGGACCTTATTCCACAATGTACGTGTTCCGTCCTTGGACAGTACGTCAATACGCAGGCTTTTCCACTGCTGAAGAATCCAACGCATTCTATCGCCGTAATCTGGCCGCAGGCCAAAAGGGCTTGTCCATTGCGTTTGACCTGCCTACTCACCGTGGCTATGACGCCGATAACCCGCGTGTAGTTGGTGACGTTGGTAAAGCAGGCGTGTCCGTTTGCTCCATGCTGGATATGAATATTTTGTTCTCCGGTATTCCTCTGGACCAAATGTCCGTATCTATGACTATGAATGGTGCCGTACTGCCAATTTTGGCATTCTTCATTGTTTCCGGTGAAGAACAAGGTGTAGATAAATCCATTATGGCCGGTACTATTCAAAATGATATTCTGAAAGAATTCATGGTTCGTAATACCTATATTTATCCGCCTGCTATGTCCATGCGTATCATTGGTGATATTTTTGAATATACCACTAAATACATGCCTAAGTTTAACAGCATTTCTATTTCCGGCTACCATATTCAGGAATGCGGCGCAACCTGCGACCTTGAATTAGGCTACACTCTGGCAGATGGTATGGAATATATTCGTACCGGTGAAGCTGCAGGTCTGCCGGTAGATGCTTTCGCTAAGCGTTTGTCCTTCTTCTGGGATATGGGCAAAAACTACTTTATGGAAGTTGCGAAAATGCGTGCTGCACGTGTTCTGTGGGCTAAGATTCTGAAGAGCTTCGGTGCTAAGAATCCTAAATCTATGGCTCTGCGTACTCACAGCCAAACTTCCGGCTGGTCTCTGACCGAGCAGGATCCGTTCAACAACATTTCCCGTACCTGTATGGAAGCTATGTCTGCGGCTTTAGGCCACACTCAATCTCTGCATACTAACGCACTGGACGAAGCTATCGCACTGCCGACAGACTTCTCCGCTCGTCTTGCCCGTAATACTCAGCTGTACATTCAAGATGAAACCAAGGTTTGCAAGATTATCGATCCGTGGGGCGGTTCTTACTATGTTGAATACCTCACCAACGAAATTATTCGCCGTGCTTGGGCTCATATTCAAGAGGTTGAAGCACTTGGCGGTATGGCAAAAGCTATTGCAACCGGTTTGCCGAAGATGCGTATCGAAGAGTGCGCAGCCCGTCGTCAGGCTAATATCGACTCCGGCAAAGAAACTATTGTCGGTCTGAATAAATATCGTTTGGCCAAGGAAGATCCGTTGAACGTATTGTCCATTGATAATACCGCAGTACGTAACGCTCAGATCAAACGTTTGGAAAAACTGAGAGCAGAACGTGACGGCGAAAAGGTTAAAGCAGATTTGGCCGCAATTACTCGTGCTGCCGAGTCCCGAGACAACGGCAACTTGCTGGAAATGGCTGTTCAAGCAGCTCGCGACCGTGCTTCCTTGGGTGAAATTTCCGACGCAGTCGAAAAAGTTTCCGGTCGTTTCAATGCTGTAATCCACACTGTATCCGGTGTATATTCCAGTGAGTTCAGCGGCAACGATGATATGGAAAAAGCTACTAAGCTGGCTGACGAATTTGAAAAACTTGAAGGCCGTCGTCCTCGTATCTTCTTGGCAAAAATGGGTCAGGATGGTCATGACCGCGGACAAAAGGTTTTGGCAACCTCCTTTGCCGATATGGGTTGGACCGTCGACGTTGGCCCGTTGTTCCAAACTCCGGAAGAATCTGCACAAGACGCTGTAGATAACGACGTTGATATGGTTGGCTTCTCTTCCCTGGCTGCCGGTCATAAGACTCTGCTGCCGGCAATTGTAGAAGAACTTAAAAAACGTGGCCGTGAGGATATTATGGTCTGCATTGGCGGCGTAATCCCTGCACAAGACTATGACTATTTGTATGAACATGGTGCAGCAGGCATCTTTGGCCCTGGTACCAACATTCCTAAATGCTGCATCCAATTACTGCAAATGTTAGTTGATCGTGCAAAAGCTGAACACGCTGAAGACTGAGGTGAGATAAATGCCTGAAACTGGTGAGAAAGACATTAGGCCAAGTTGGGTTCCCCTGAAAAAAGACCCCAATTTTGCCTGCTCTGTAATGGGCGGGATTGACAGTGCCGTAAACGCTGTTAGCGAGGAGAAGTATAACCCTGTGGATAAAATTAGGAAGTTCCCCTTGAGGAAAAAGCCTAGTCCGGAAGAGTTAATAAAAGGAGTCAGTGAAGGCGATCGTAAAACCTTATCTCAAGCTATTACGCTGATTGAAAGTAACGCTCCTAGGGATTTTGATAAAGCGCAACGTGTTCTGCAAGCGTTGCTGCCGCGTACTGGTAAAGCTTTGCGCATCGGTATTTCCGGTGTACCCGGTGCCGGCAAGAGTACCTTTATTGAGTCCTTTGGTCAAATGCTGTGTCATCAGGGTTATAAGGTCGCAGTTCTTGCTGTTGATCCTACCAGTTCTATTACCGGTGGCTCTATCTTGGGTGATAAAACGCGTATGCAGATGCTTTCGCGTGAACCTAATTGCTTTATTCGTCCCTCTCCTGCCAAGGGAACTTTAGGCGGTGTAGCACGTAAAAGCCGCGAAACAATGCTGCTATGCGAGGCTGCGGGCTGTGACGTTATTTTGGTAGAAACAGTAGGCGTTGGTCAAAGCGAAATTACCGTTCGTTCAATGGTAGATTTCTTTATGCTGGTTGTTCTTACCGGCGCCGGTGACGATTTACAGGGCATAAAAAAAGGTATTATGGAAGTTGCCGATGCTATCGTTGTCAATAAAGCAGACGGCGATAATCTGCCTAAGGCCATTGTAACGCAAGGTGAGTATGAACGCATGATTGAGTTTATCAGGCCTGCAACCGAAGGATGGAAAACTCACGCTTATCGTTGCTCCGCTTTAACTAAAGAGGGCTTAATTGAGCTGTGGGCGGTAATGCGTAAATTTGAGAAGGTTACTAAAGCTTCCGGAGCATTTGCCAACCGTCGTAAATCTCAAACCTTGTCGTGGGTTAATAGCATGATTGATGAGCATCTGCATAACCTGTTCTTTGAAGATCCAATGATTAAGGGTCGTCTGCCTGCCGTTATGGAGGCCGCAATAAACGGAGTAATATCTCCTAGTCAGGCAGTAACCGAGCTTATTCGTGCGTTTGATATGGATAGAGCGGCAGCTAAGCATTACGATCAATTAAGTAAATAATATGCAATATAGTGAGAAGTGGTGGAAATTGATTTTGATTTTCATCACTTCTCTTTTTATAATGGCAAAAATCACTTGCATTATACATGCTTAAACAATAAAAAACTAAGAATCAAAATCTCTTACGATTTTGCCGTCAAATAACGCTTTATGACTTATTTTTTTAATTCGAATACAAATGACACAATATAGTAAATTAGCTCTTTAAATCCTTGATAACACAATATATATATTATACTTTTTGAAAAAAAGTGATATAGATATTAGAAGATTATTAAGAATAACTCTTGTCAAAGATGTGAAATCATAGTATACTAATAGCATAATTAAAGAAAAATTATCAATAGGTAAAAATTTTAATAGAGAAGCCGGGTGTAATTCCCGCACGATCCCGTCGCTGTAATAGGGAACAGCTTCATATAAAGTCACTGGCATAAGCCGGGAAGGCGTGAAGCTGCAATGAACTTAAGTCAGAAGAACTGCCTATTGATTTACTACTGCTGCGTGCGACAGTAAGGGTAGATGATGCTAATGTATTCATGTTGCCTTTTATTACCTCATGGAGTAAAAGGCTTTTTTTTATTGCCTTGCAGCTAAATTGGTTTGCAATGCAAGTAACATACGGCCATGCAAGACCGGGTATGAGAAAGCGTTACAATAAATAAATTTTTTATCATTTCAAAGGAGTGACTTGAATGGACGTAAAAGTTACAAAAAGTTTGTTAATGACCGTTCTCATTACCGGCTCTGTAATGTGGGGGGGTACAGCCGCATTTGCTGAAGAAAATGTTGGCGAGTTCACGCTGGATCCGATGGTCGTTACGGCGCAAAGAATGGAAACTAGGGATTTGGATACGCCGGCATCTACAAGTGTGATTACTGCTGAAGATATTGAGCGTAGCGGTGCAAAAACTGCTTACGAAATTATTGAGCGGCAGGTTGGATTTACCAATAATGCTTATGGCCCTGGTGGTCGTGAATTTGGCGGCAGTAGTTCGAGAACAGTTTTGCGTGGTCTTGATAAGGGAACTTTAGTAATGGTAAACGGTGCTCCTATCAATTTGATGAACTATAATAGTTCGGAAGGTATTCCCGTAGAAAGTATTGAAAAGATTGAAATTGTACGCGGGGCTCAATCTGTTTTGTATGGAGCAGAAGCTACTGGTGGCGTTATCAATATTATTACTAAGAAAAGCGCAAAGCCTAAGACTACTGTGATAGCGGGCGCAGGTAATTACGAAAAAAAATGGGGCATCTATACTCAAGGTGAAAAGTATATTGCTTCCATCAGCAAAAATTATTATGATGATGTAGGCCAAACAAATTGGTATTCTAATAAATCAACACGTATCTGGAAATATAGAAATAGTACGAAGGAAAATGCTTTTGTCAGCATTACACCTGTTGACAAATTGACTTTTAACTTTGCTCATACAGAAGGCAATTATTATCGTGATGGTTGGACATTGAAGAATGGTGTTGAGACAGGAGCGGGTACTTCCTATTACTACAAAGATGTTAGAGATAATGTAAACGCCATTTATGATGATAAGGATAATATGTTTAAGTCCGTGCTTTCATACAACAAACGTAGAGTAAGTCCGTATCAGGCAACAATTTCTAAGTTCCAAATAGGTTCTTCTAAAAGAGCAACAAGCTCGGACTGGGATTTGAATTCTCTTACATGGGATACGCAAAAGGCTTGGAATTTGCGCGATGATAAAGACTCATTAATTGTAGGCTTAACTATTCAAAAAGAGGGAGCCGAAGATAGAACCAAGCATATGGAAGGAGATAGAAAGAATTACGGCCTTTATGCATCCTATAAATATGCTTTTACACCTAAATTTAACATTACAGCAGGTGTACGTGGTCAGCATATTGACGAGGATTATTTAAAAGGTGCTGATAAGGGGAAAACTCATGATGAATTTTTACCGCAAATTCAGGCTTTATATAAATTTAATGATAATACCTCTTGGTATGCTAATGTAGCTAAGTCGTATCAATTGCCGCCTCTAAATCAATTTTTTACCTATCCAAATAGAGAAGTAAATGATTTGAAGCCACAGGAAGGGTGGACATATGAAACTGGTATTAAACATGTTACCGATACATCTATCTTAAAAGCAGATATTTATTATATGGATGTTGACGCTAAATTTGATTGGCGTAAAAATCCTGTAACAAACGAAAACTATTTGGTAAATGCCGGTACGTTTAAGAACACAGGATTAGAAATAGAGTATAAAAAAATCTTAGGTGACCGTTGGAGCTATAATTTAGGAGGAACTATATCTAATCCTAAAACTAAAGAAGAGGAAAAAGATTTTTATACTCAAACCGAAGCGAAACTACAATTAACCGGTGGTATTGACTATACTGTGGGTAAATTGCTGGCCAACTTAAATTATTTATATTTGGGCAAGCGTCAGGCTTCTTATTACATGACCGATGGATCTAGCACATCTGGTAAAGTACCTGATAGACGTGTACCTCATAGAAGCCTGTTAAATGCTTCTGTTACATATAAAGCTGATAATAATAATTCCGTAAATCTTACTTTAAATAATATTTTAGATGTTGACGATACTATAAATAAATACGAAAACTGGGGTATGCCATTTAATTGGATGTTAACTTATAACTATTCTTTCTAAATCACATTTAATTGGCGGCGCTTCGTGCGCCGCCACTCCCTAAAATTTGAATACAACTGTTTTTAACTGTTTACATAAAAGAATATTTTCTAGCGTTTGCAATGCAAGTAACATACGGCCATGCAAGACTGGGTATGAGAAAGCGTTACAATAAATAAATTTTTTATCATTTCAAAGGAGTGACTTGAATGGACGTAAAAGTTACAAAAAGTTTGTTAATGACCGTTCTCATTACCGGCTCTGTAATGTGGGGGGGCGCAACCGCATTTGCTGAAGAAAATGTTGGAGAGTTTAGCCTAGATACGATGGTAGTTACGGCTCAGCGTTATGAGAAGAAAGATGTAGATATTGCTGCTTCTACAGAAATTTTCGACCAGAGTAAGCTGGAAGCAACAGGTGCAACTAATTTATATGAAGCTTTGCAATACGCAGCTGGTATGGAAATTCAGCAGTATGGTCCCAGTGGTTCTTCAATGGGTAATATGACAAGTAAAATTATTATTCGTGGTAATGGTAACGGCACTTTGGTTTTAGTAAATGGAGTGCCCATTAACATTCGCGGTACATATGATTTGAACGATTTTCCTATAGAAAATATAGAACGGGTTGAAATAATTCGCGGCGGCGGTGCAGTAATGTATGGTAGCGATGCAACCGGCGGTGTTATTAATATTATTACTAAAAAAACGAGAGCGAATTATATCAAGGCTGGCATAGGCAACCGTGGGCAACAGCAATATAGTGGTAGCTTCCAAGCAGGTAATTTTGGTTTTGGCTATAAATATTCTAAATGGGGAACTATTAACAATGTGACTAATGATGGTAAGAATTGGGAAGGACCGGAAAACAATAACTTTGATTTAAGCTATAAATTTAATGATAGATTAAGCTTATCTGCTTCTCATAATGAATCTAATTATGACTATATAGCTACTCAGGGAAAGATTTCTAAAATGGGCGATACGCCCGCTAATGATGCTAATCAAAAAATTAAGCGTAATGATATTCAGCTTACATATAATGATGAAAATGGTTGGAAAACAACTGCTTATTATATTGATAGACAGCGTGAAAAGAGTTCAAACTTATTAGATGGAAGGTTTTACAGTTGGGAAGATGAAAAATCTTATAATTATGGACTTGACGCGCAAAAGCTTTGGCATATTAATGATGATACTTTCCTGTTTGGTGCTACTTACCAAAGTGAAAATTATGAATTAGATTCTAGAGATCAAAAGTATAGCAATAATAAACCTAAGGGCGATGTCGTAATAGAATCTACAGGAAGTCAAAGTCGCAACAACTACTCTGTTTATGCTCAATACGATAAAAAGTTAAGTGATAAAAATAGTGTGATTTTAGCAGCGCGTGAAACGTGGACTAATGGAGCACCTAATGATGTCAATTTTAGTAACTTTAGCGGCCAAGCACAATTTATTCATAAATTGAACGATAATGAAAGCTTGTATGCTAGTGTTGGTCAATCTTTTAAAATGCCGGCATTATATCAAATTTATAAAACAGATAAAAATGGTAACAGTGCTGACAATTTAAAGTCGCAAAAGGGCATGCACTATGAAATGGGTTGGAAAAAAACTATTGACGATAATCGTAATTTAAAAGTAGCTTTATTCCATTATAAAATCGATGACAATATTACTGCTACATTAAGCAAAACAAATGAATTTACTTATAAAAATGAAAATATTCGCAACACCGGTATTGAAGCAGAATACACGTATGCTGTTCCTAAAGGCTTTGGTTATAGTGTTAATGCTTCCTATGGTAATCCGCAGGTAGAATCTGTCGATGCCAGCGGTGTAAGCAGCGGCTGGAAACAAGATTATTCTCGTTTTGATTTTAAAGCATCCATAACCTATCGTATGGATAAATGGAGGTCTGCTTTGAGCAGCAGCTATGTCGCTGGTCGTCATGTGGAAGATGAAGATTTTAAACCATATCTTATGATGAATCTTAATGCTGATTATGCGGCTGATTCGAATAATAGTTTCTTTGTAAGCTTGAATAACATTTTGGATAGAAAAGATATTTCCTATAAATCTTCCTCTAGCGAATATTATGTAACACCGTTTACCTTCATGGTTGGTTATAAATATTCATTTTAAGTTTTGGCCATTGCATTTTTTTATAAATTCCCTATTACATTACTTTTTGGCGGCGCTCTGCGCGCCGCCGCCATCTTTATTTAGAAAATAACACCTAGTGTGTATGTATAATGCTTTTTTATAACGGAGGTGTAAGATAATGAGAAAAACAATGATACTTATTTGTTTAATGCTTTGTGGCATATTCGTTATTGGTGGCGGTTCTGCTAGCGCGGCTCGCAAGCCTATGGATAAGGAAAAAGCTTTAACTAATTTGTATAATGGTTTTCAATATGATAAGATAGAGCTAAGCAAATATTTGGATAGCGGTATTAGTTATATGGAGCTTAAAAATATCTGTTTACATGCCTATGCAGCTAAAAAGCCTTTGCAGGAGGTAGCGCAGCTGCGGGAAAAATATGGCTGGATTAGAGTGAAATATTTGTTAGGCTTAACGCCGGAAAAATTTGCTCAAAGAGAATTAGATTATAAAGCAGAACGATTAGAACGTCTTTTTGGTTTGGATAAAAAACTGACTATGAAATATATGAAGCTTGGTTACGGTTCTCATCCTGTAAAGCGAGCTATGATGATTGCCAAACATTGCGACCTCTCTGTAGAACAAATTTTGGCTATGAAAACACGCCAGCTTAAATGGGGAGATGTTTGCGAGCAATTAGGTTTGCCTCGCGATGCTTGCATGCAATAATTTTAGAAGTGGAGAAATTTCTATGAGCGAAGCGCTTCTTGAAGTAAAAAATCTATCTGTAGGTTATGGGACGCGCTGTGTAATAAAAAATGCCAGCTTTTCTATATGTCAAGGAGAAATAGTTGGCATTATCGGTTGTAATGGCGCAGGCAAAAGTACAATTTTAAAAACTATTCGCGGACTGTTGCCAAAGCAGGGCGGAGAGATTTTTTACTTTGGCAAAAATTTAGAAAAATACACGGAAAAAGAGTTGGCTATGCAAGTTGCCTATTTGCAGCAGCACGTAGAGGTTGGCTTTGGCTATACTTGTCAGGATATTGTTATGGCAGGACGTTATCCATATATGAAATGGTGGCAGCGCGAAAGTGAAAATGATAAACGCTTAGCTTTAGATTGCATGGCTTATACGGGAACAGATGATTTGGCAGATAAACGCATTAGTGAAATAAGCGGCGGACAAAAACAACGCATTTTATTAGCTAAAGTTTTGGCACAGCAAACTCCCATTTTATTTTTAGACGAGCCTACTACGGGACTTGATATGGTTTACCAAGAAGAAATTTTTCGCTTTGCCAAGCAGCTTGCCGTTATGGGAAAAACAGTGTTAATGGTAGTGCATGAGCTTAATTTGGCCGCGCAATATTGTAGTCGTATATTACTTTTAGGTGAAGGCAGGCTTTTAGCTGACGGCATGCCGGATGCTGTGCTAACAGAAGAACTTTTAAGTTTAGCCTATAATGCCGACGTGGTTGTTACACATAATCTGCAAAATAATAATTTAGAAATTAGTACGCGTATTTCTAATAAAGTAAAAGAAAGAGAAGCAGCATTACTAAAAAAAATTTGCTGTGTTTAGTGATATAATGATGGGAAAAACTATATTTATATTGCTTGTTCTGCTTTGTCAAATGGCTGTAGCCATGGCCGGGGCAACCTTAGAGGCAATATATCCATATAATTTAAATAAGAAAGATTTGCATAAAATAGAGGGAGGCAGTACTATGCCTCTCTATCTTAATATTGTCAGCTTTGATAATCCGCATACTGAAAATGCGGCTATTAAGGTGGTTTTGCCGCAGGGGTTTACAGTGCTTCCTAACGAAAAATGGCAGCAGCAGCTGGTTGATGGGCAAAATTTGGCTGTAACTCGTTGGCAGCTGCCTGCGGATTACGGACAAACATTTGACTTGTTATATATAAAACCTAATGAACAAGCGCAGGCGGGTATCAAAAAGCTTTTAATTCAAGTGCAGGGAAACAATTGGCAGCTAAACAAGCAGCTTTCTTTTGAGTATGAACCCCAAGCAGTTGTGCAGAAGGAAACAGTTAAGCAGCAAGCGATTGATAAAACAAAGTTTAACTGGTATATTCAAAGCGTTAATCTGCCGGTGGACAACCAAGGTAATAGAGACGACCGCGCCGCGGACGGTGTTATTTATGTAAGAGATATGTTATTAGAAGGATTTCGCAATCGTATGACGGGTGATGGCGCTACCAATTGGTCCGCTGTATTTAATCATCCGGCTACCTTTTTACTGCTGGAAATGCGTAATCCACAAAAAGATGTGCGTATATTAAAATTTAAGGCAGAATTGATTAACAAGGTAACAGGTGAATTAGTGCCGGGTTTGATGACTGCCGGAAAAATTAATGATGAAGAAGGACATGGTTGGGCAGGAGAAACCGGTAATGCAGGGGAAACGACGGCCTTAATTTCTTTGGACGGGCAAAAAAATCAAACCTTTATTTTGCCTTTATATGTAGATTATTTTACAGTTTTAGAAGGCGATTATAATCTGCGTGTTACTGTCAGCGGCAATGGACAGGAAAAAATACAGGAAATTCCGCTGACTATCGCAAAAAAACACAATATAGGCTTGGTGGCAGTGGGAATTTCTTTTTTATGTTTGCTAATCATTTTAGTTTTTAGCTATCGTTTGCCAATGTGTATCAATCAAGTTGGCGCTAAGGGAGCAATTACCATTGCTTTGTTTGCAGCCTTAGCTTTTGGCGGCATTACACTGCCAACAACTTTGTTTGGCGATATATTGCATGTTTTTTTAGGACCTTTCAGTGGTTTAGTGACGGGAGTTTTGAGCGGCGTACTGCAATATTTATTGATAGTTTCCTTACTGGCGCTTTTTCGGTATCCTTGTGTGTTGACCTTAATGTTTTTTGTAAAGTATATGCTTGCAGGGCTAATGTTTGGGCACTTTACTCCGTTAGGCCTTTTGAGCACCTGCGTTTCGGCAGTGATTTTAGAATTTGTTTTGTATATTAGCGGTTTTTATAAAGTTAAAGCATTAGATAGACGGTATATGTTGTTGATATCGTTGCTTTTAGGTGTAGCAGACGCAGTGGTAACATTTATTAATCTGGAGCAGATGATGTTTTTTTATCGCTTGTATTATGCTGATTGGTATATGGCTTTGTATATGCTGGTTAATGGTTTGCTTTACAGTAGTATCGGAGCTTGGATAGGTTTTGAAACAGGCAGTAAACTGCAGCAGGTAATGGGGGAATAGCAATGCTGGAAATTAAAAATCTATGCTATCGTTATCAAAGCAGAAATACTTTTACTTTGCGAAACATAAATCTGCATCTGGCTGACGGTGAAATGCTGCTTTTGGCAGGCCGTAGCGGCTGCGGTAAATCCACTTTGATTAAAGCAATTAGTGGTTTACTGGGCAGCGATGGCTTTGGCGAAATCAAAGGACAAATTTTTCTTAACGGAGAAGATGTTACTCATTGGGCGGACGATCAAATTGGCTGTTTGGTAGGTACGGTGTATCAGTCGCCGGATGACCAGCTTTTTGCTATGACTGCTGCTGACGAAGTTGGTTTTGCTTTGGAAAATCAAGGCAAAGCTCCGGAATTTATACGGCAGCAAGTACGAGAAACTATGGCTTTGGTAGGGTTAGCCGGTTTTGAAGATTACAGCATTCATAAGCTTAGCGGCGGGCAAAGGCAGCGTTTGGCTTTGGCGTCAATTTTGATTACCAAGCCCAGATTATTGATTTTAGACGAGCCTGTTAGTCAAATGAATCCCCAAGGAGTGCAAAGCTTTTTGCAGCTTTTAGTGCGTTTAAATAAGCAAGAAGGAATAGCAATTTTGATGATAGAGCATCGGGTAAATGAACTGTGTAAGTTTTTTTCTCGTTTGGCTGTTATGCGCGAAGGAGAAATAATTTATGACGGCTCTATGGCAAATGCTTGGTATATTTTGACCGACAAGCAGGATGTGGGTGTGCGTGAACCTCAAAGCATCAAGCTTTGCAGAGCATTAGCTTTGCCGCGTTTAACTATTGATAGCATAGATGTTGTTGGTATGATTAAAGAAAAATGTGTGCTGCTTTCTAAGATAAAAAAGGAGCATCCTGCGCAGCAGAAAAAAGCGCCTTTATTAAAGGTTGAGCATGTTTCTTTTACATATCCGACAAATACGAAAGCGACCTTAAAAGATATAAGCTTTGAAGTACATCAGGGTGAAATAGTGGGACTTATGGGCTTTAACGGCGCAGGAAAAAGCACGCTCATGAATCTTTTAGGCGGCTTAACGAGTACAGAAAATGGTAAAATATTTTTAGATACTTTGAATATCAAAGAAGCACTTGGGAAAATTGGTTATTTACGTCAGGAAGCCGACCTTATGCTATTAGCTGATACAGTAAGAGAAGAGTTGTGTTGGCAAAACAGTGTTATTACGGCTGATGAACTGAAATTGCTGTTAAAAAAGCTTAATTTAGAAAGCTATCAAGAGGATTTTCCTTTGGCGTTAAGTAAAGGACAAAGACTGCGTGTGGTTTTGGGAGCTATGTTGGCTAAAAAACCGGCGTTGCTGCTTTTGGACGAACCAACTACAGGACAGGACGAGCAAAGTCTGAGTGAAATTAAACAGCTTTTGCTGGATTATAAAAATGCCGGAGGCAGTGTATTAATTTGTACTCATGATGTGGAATTAGCAGCAGAGGTGACAGAGCGGGTTATTGTGCTGCGACAGGGTAAGGTTTTGATTGATCAAGCAACTAATTTTGTTTTGAGTAACGAAGCTTTGCTCAAGGCAGGTGGCCTTACGCCATCACCCTTATTGCCAATTTGTTCACAGCTGAATATACCGCCGTGTGTTACTGTAAAGGAGGTGCAGCGTTATGTCCATGCGACAGCTATGGGAGGGTGCTGACGGTAAGGATTGGTTAAAAAAACTCAATGGGCGTACTAAATTGCTTTTTATATTTTTTTTCGCAATTTTGATGATTACTGTGGATAATCCGCGGACGCTATTTTATTTATTTACCTTAACCTTGCTGTTACATGTTTTAGCAGGCACATCTATTTATAAATGGAAAGTACTGGCTGTTTTGCTGCTTTTGGGATTGTGGGGCTCGATGTTTAGTCAGGCCTTATTTTTCGCACAGACTCCGAGAACACCTTTATTTACAATTATTGCTTCTGATTACGGTTTTTTAGGTAGCTTGACAGGCGGACTTTATGTTTACCGTGAAGGTATTATTTATGGTGCTGTGCAAGGATTAAGGGCAGCGGGAATGCTGGCTTTAGGACTTTTGGTTTGTTGGAGCAGTGATCCGCGGCAGCTTTTACAGGCTTTACTGGCATGGCGTTTATCTCCGCAGCTTGCTTTTATGTTAGTAACGGCGATTAGGTTTTTACCTGTTTTAGCAGCAGAAACAGGTGAAGTAATAATTGCGTTGCAGCTTCGTAGTGATAGTAAAAACGGAAGAACGGCTATTGTCAGACACCTGCCTTACATTATTAAACCGCTTTTAGCTCGCTGCTTACGGCGTGCCCAAACTTTGGCTCTTTCGGTGGTCAGCCGCGGTTTCTTTTTAGCATCTGCCAACAAGCAAAAGGAAGAGTGGTTGCTGCGTGAGCAAGTTTGCTGTTGGGGATTATTTTTGTTTATGCTGATAATAGTAAGCAGCAAAATTTTATATTTGCTTAGTGAGCAGGGCCTTTATTTTGGGTTTCTGCGGAAAATTTATGATTGGACGATTATGTTTCTATGAATAAGGTAAAAGGCTATTTGGCTATATCTATTTTAATTTTATCATGGTGTGCACTTTACTGGCTTACAGGCAGCAGAACTCCTTGGAATAGTTTTTCGTCTATCCGTCATGAGGAAGGAGTAACTGTTTATTTAGGTGATATTCCTACGCAAAATTATGATAGAATGGGTTTTACCAAAGCTGTTGTACGTTATACTTCTGCTGAAAATGGTTGGATTGTAGGTACTGAACGAGGAGAGCTTTTTTTGTTCAACCATGAGGGTAGACAGCTTTGGAAACGAAATTTAGGTATTGGAAAGCTTATTTCTTTATGTATAACTAATGATGGAAAATTAGCTGTAGTGGGTGAGCAAAGTCCGGAAGGAAATCTTTACGGCGTAAATATTCACACCGGAGATATACTTTGGCAGTATAAATCTTCTGATTATGTTGGCAGTGATGTTTCTCAGCGGTCTTATCCATCTGTTGTACATATAGTTGCAGATAAGGATAGTAATATTTATGCTAATACTTATCGCTTTTTAATGCGCAAGGATGGTGTGCGCGCTTATACAGGACGTATGCTTGCTGTCAGTAAGGAAGGAAAAATGTTATGGCAGTTTCCTAAAAATGAAGCCATTGACAGCTGGATAAATTGGTGCGATGTAAATGATAAAAATAATCGCGTGGTTATTTCTACTTCCGCTTATGATTTTCGTACAGATATGACTTATAAGGATACTATGTATTTTATTGATAAAAACGACGGAAGGTTTTTAAATTCTACTTTTGTACCTTCGGTACCGCCGTTTGATAATACTGTTATGCGCGGTAGTCCTAATTTCAGTGCAGACGGCGAAGTATTAGCGGCGTCTTGTAGCGACGGACGAGGTTTTTTATTTGATAAGCAGGGTAAAATACTGTGGCAGAGAACTATTTCGCAGCCTATGCAGATTGACGGAGCATGGATTAATGCCAGTGGCAGAGATGGATTTGCCACGCCTTACGGAATTATTTTTACAACTATCAATACTTATAACAGAGAAAATTGGCAGTTGCCTACGCCTATGGAGCATCCCGGAAATAACAGTATTTTTGTTTTTAATCGGGATGGAACATTCCGTTATCAATATCGAGCTGACGGAACAATGGAAGAATTGTCTTTTGTCGATAGCTTAGCAGTTTGTGCAGTGGGACGCAATGTGCGTACTCATGATTATGGAGCTCATGGAGCATTGGTAATAGATCTTCGTAATGGACAAAAAAGAGCATTTTTTCATACTGAAGGACCTTTACAGGCTATTGCAGTTAATAGGGATGGTAGTCAAATTGCGGGTATAGAGGCTCCCGCTGTTACACCTCAAGGAAAAATAATTGGAGCCTACAGGCTGCATATATGGAAAAATAAATTTTAGAGAGGATATCATATGCTGAGTCGATATTTTCATTATTACAGACCTTATAAATGGATGTTGTTTGGAGTTATGGCAGGCTCCTGCATGGCTGCTGTTATGGACTTACTTTTCCCTTATTTAGTGCGGCGCGTACTCAATGTTGAGATTCCTCAACAGAATTTATCAAGCTTGTTTTATTGGTCTGCATTACTTTTAAGTTTATATTTTTTGAATGCTGCGCTGCTTTTTGCGATTAGCTATTATGGCCATTTAATGAGTGTTAATATAGAAAATGATATGAGACGTGATTTATTTACTCATTTTGAATCAATGTCCTTTAGGTTTTTTGATAATACTAAAACGGGTCAGCTTTTAAGCCGTATAACCAGCGATATAGCAGAAATAAGTGAACTTACTTTTCGCGGACCTAATGACATATTAGTATGCAGCATCAGTATGGTAGGTTCTATTGCAATTATGATGTATATGAATCCTTATTTAGGTGGACTAATAAGTTCTCTATTGCTGTTTAAAACAGTGCATACGGTGTTTATCAATAGAAAAATGAAGGCTGCCTTTCGCCGCAGCAGAGAAAAATCCGGCGAGGTTACTGCGCAGGCGCAGGAAGCTTTTAGCGGCATTCGTTTGACAAAGGCCTTTGCTAATGAGCAGTTAGAGCTGAAGCGGTTTATGGCAAAAAATGGCGAATTGGTTAAAGTTCGCTGCCAATCATTTGGAATTTTGTCTTATTTTTCTAGTACGGTGAACTTTTTTACCAATTTTACTAATTTAGCTGTGCTTGTCTGCGGCGGCGTAATGATAACACAGGGCGCTTTAGCTTTCAGTGATTTTGTTGCGTTTTTCCTTTATGTTAATCTTTTTATGAAACCAATACTGCGATTGATGGTTTTGACCGAAATGTATCAACGTGGTATGGCGGGATTTCAACGCTTTAATGAAATGATGGCAATGCCTATAGAGATTTGCGATTTTTTGGACGCCAAATCTTCAGGCAATATTACAGGCGGAATAACATTTGAAGATGTAACTTTTGGTTACGCTGATGGACACGTTATATTGAAAAACTTTTCTTTAGAAATTGCTCCGGGACAAAAGGTTGCTTTTGTAGGTGCAACTGGCGCCGGAAAAACTACTCTGGCAAGTTTGCTGTTACGTTTTTATGAGCCGGACAGCGGGCGTATTTTGCTTGATGGGATAGATATAAAAAATTATACGCAAAATTTTTTGCGGAACCAAATTGGTTTAGTGCAGCAGGATGTATATTTGTTTTCAGATTCTGTTAGCTTTAATATTGCTTATGGACGTATAAATGCCGGGGAGCAGGAAATTAGAGATGCGGCCAGGATGGCCGCGGCCGATGAATTTATATGTAATTTGCCTGATGGTTATGCTACGAAAATTGGTGAAAGAGGAGTCAAGCTGAGCGGTGGACAAAAGCAGCGTTTGGCTATTGCGCGAGCTTTTTTGAAAAATCCTCCGGTAATGGTTTTTGATGAAGCAACTTCTGCTTTAGATACTAAAACAGAAAAAATGGTACAAAAATCTTTAGAAACATTGGCTAAAAATAGAACTACTCTAATCATAGCACATCGGCTTTCTACAATTATTAATGCTGATAAAATTGTTGTACTGGATGATGGAAAAATAGCAGAGATAGGCACACATAAAGAACTGTTAGCCCATAATGGACTATATAAGCGGTTATATGAATTGAGTGAATAAATTGATTTGCTGTTTATTATAAGTAGAATAAGAATAAAACTCTCCTTTGCTATTCCTACATTATCATGTGGATGTAAAGAAGGAGAGTTTTTATTTTCAAAAATTTTTGGAATATGCTAGAATATAATTAATGAAATTGTTTCTAGGGTGATAAGATGCTGAAGAAAAATTTAGATGAAATTGTAAATGGGGTTAATAAAAGAATTATTTTGCATAAAGAATTTGTTTTGGAAAAGCTGCCTACGTCTTTTTGTCATGCGTCCACAATTATTAAACTAAAAAGCGGAGGTCTATTGTGCTGCTGGTTTGGCGGTACGCATGAAGGTGAGGCGGATGTAGCTATTTATGCAGCCAAAAAAGAATACGACGACAGCTCAGCAAAAAATCAAGGTGCTTGGAGCAAGCCTGTGAAGCTGGCAGACGGTGCAGAGGCGAATTGGAATCCGGTATTGTTTTATGGGAAAGATAATACTTTAATGCTCTTCTATAAGCATGGACAAAAAATTGCTCAATGGCAAACTTTGGTGATAACTTCTCCAGATGACGGCGAAACTTGGAGTGAGCCAAAAGAATTGGTTGCGGGAGACATTAGCGGAGGGCGCGGACCTGTACGCAATAAGCCTATTCGTTTAGCCGGCGGACGTGTTGCGGCAGGTGCTTCAACGGAACATGGCATTTGGCAGGCCTTTGCCGATTTAAGTGATGATGATGGCATAAGCTGGCATAAATCTACAGCTATTAGCATTGAAAAGCTGTCATACCAAGAGGGCGAGAAGACTGCTCACAGCAATATTGCTGTAAGCCAGCAGTCTTTTTACGGCCGCGGAGTAATTCAGCCCAGCCTGTGGCAGAGTGCCGACGGCAGCGTACATATGCTCTTGCGCAGTAGCGAGGGCTTTGTTTATCGTGCTGATAGTAAGGATGAGGGAGAAACGTGGTGCAGTGCTTATCCTTTAATCTTGCCCAATAATAACAGCGGTCTAGATTTAGTGCGTACTGATAATGGCAGATTATTTTTAGTATGTAATCCTGTGGCATCCAACTGGGGACAGCGTTCGCCGCTAAGTTTGTTTCTGTCTATTGATGATGGACAAAGCTGGCAGAAGCTGTTGGATTTAGAAACAGAAGCTGCAGAATTTTCTTATCCGGCGATTATTGCTGACGGTAAGGAAATATATTTGACCTATACTTGGAAACGGCAAAATATTGCCTGCGTGCATTTTTCTATAACTGATTTTAACTGAATAGGCATATATTACTTTTGTCCGAAATGTGAAAAAGCAGTTTACGCTTTATACAAAATATGATACAATAAATACTGCCACGTTTTGGGAGTTTTCAGGCATTATTGCTCTAAGACTCTTAAAATTTATATTATTGTACTATATTTTTATATAAGGAGATGTTTAAAAGATGAAAAAAATCTTAGTAGTCCTTATGGCTATGCTGACTATGGCAGTTATGCTGACAGGCTGCGGAGACAGCAAAAAAGCTGCTTATCCTGCTGACGGCGATATTTCTGTTATTATTCCTAAAGCTCCTGGCGGCGGCACTGATGTATCTGCCAGAGGCCTGATTCAATTTATGGAAAAAGAGCTGAAGGGTAGCAAGTTTGTTCCTGTTAATAAGCCGGACGGCGGCGGCGTAACCGGTATGGTAGAAACCGCCAATGCCAGAGCAGATGGACATACCTTGGGTATGGTAACTGTTGAGCTTGCTATGTTCCCTCATCAGGGAAAATGCAAAAATACCTATAAGGATTATGCAGCCATTTGCGCTCCTATTGCTGCTCCGGCCGCTTTAATAGTTCCGAAAGAAGCTCCCTATAATAGCGTTGATGAATTTGTAAAATTTGCAAAAGAGAATCCCGGAAAAATCCAAATGGGTAACTCCGGCGTAGGTGCAATTTGGCATATTGCTGCGCTTTCCTTTGAGGATAAATTCGGTGTACAATTTAAGCATGTGCCTTATCCGAAAGGCTCTGCCGATATTGCTGCTGCCTTGGCAGGTAAGCATATTGATGCAACCTTGGCTGACCCGTCCGTATTTAAGAGCCAGGTAGATGCGGGCAATTTAAAAATTTTGGCTGTAATGGCAGATAGTCGCAGCGCTATTTATCCTAATGTACCTACTTTTAAAGAATTGGGTCACGATATGACCGTGCGTGCGTGGGCTGCTCTCGTAGCTCCGAAAAATACTCCTAAAGAAAAACTGGACGTTCTGCGCAATGCAGCGAAAAAGGTTTGCGAATCCAAAGAGTTTAAAGATTATTTCATGAAGCAAGGTATTGACCCAGCCTGCATTATTGGCGAAGCTGCTGATAAGATGATGGCTGAAGATCATGCTATGTATGAGAAATTCCTGAAAAAAGCAAAATAAAAGCAGTTGCTGAGAGCCTGGATAAATTCTGGGCTCTTTTGCTTTACATAAAATTATCAGAATATAATATTTAATCCTAATAAGAAAAATAAGCGGTAATTAAAAGCTCTAAGAATTATTCCTATTAGCAGTAGTAATTTTTAATCTAGGTATTGGAATTTACTTCTAAATATGCTATAATAAGCTGAAATATTCGTATAGGTGCAGTATGTCTAATTGGCAAGATGGTTTTCAATACGGTCCCGCCGCTGTGCAGGCTGCCAGCCTAAGTCAGCAACCAGCCTATACTGAACTCTGAATCCACGGGTGATGGAGACAGTGAGTTTACTAATTACTGCTAGAGTTGTTTTTAGTTAATTCTGTCTTTTTGACTTCTGTCGGATTCGGCAGAAGTCTTTTCTTGTATATAAGAGAAGCTATCAGATAAGATTAAAATTGCAAAGGAGGTTACTGTGGAAGAATATCAATTTTCACAGGGTAAAAACCTGCGTTGTGGCTATACAACAGGAAGCTGCGCTACGGCAGCGGCTAAAGCTGCGGCTTTTATGCTGCTGACAGGGCAGCGGGTGGCAACAGTGCGTATTGATACGCCTAAAGGTATTGTGCTGGATTTGGAGCCTTTAGAAGTGGAGCAGGGCGTAGATTATGTAAGCTGCGCTATTCGCAAGGATTCAGGCGACGACCCTGATGATACTAACGGCGTTTTAGTATATGCCAAGGTAGAAAAAGCTGCGTCAACAGGTGTTGCTATCGAAGGCGGTATTGGCGTTGGGCGAGTTACCAAGCCCGGACTTGCCTGCGCGCAGGGAGGTCCTGCTATCAATCCAACTCCTAGGCGCATGATAACCTCTGAGCTGACCAAGGTCATGGAGGAGGCAGGTTATCAAGGCGGACTTTTGGTAACGATTTCCATTCCGGAGGGCGTGGAAATTGCCAAGAAAACCTTTAATCCTCGTTTGGGTATTATCGGCGGTTTGTCCGTACTTGGTACTAGCGGCATTGTGGAGCCTATGAGTGAAAAAGCGCTTATTGAAACCATGTATGTAGAAATGCGCGCTCAACAGGCTAGGGGCAACAAAAATCTTTTGGTGTTTTTCGGCAATTACGGCGAGGATTTTACCCGAGATATTATGAAGCTTGATTTGGAGGGGGCAGTAACCTGCAGCAATTTTGTCGGCGAGCTGTTGGATTACGCAATGTTTTTAGGCTTTGAAAGTCTGCTGCTTATCGGACACAGCGGTAAGCTGGTGAAATTGGCGCAAGGCGTTATGAACACTCACTCCAAATATGCTGACTGCCGTACAGAGCTTTTTGCTTTGGAGGCTATGTTCCAAGGAGCTTCGGTGAAGGTAGGCAAAGAAATTTATACCTGCCTGACCACGGATGAGGTTACGAAAATTTTGCAGCGGGAACAGCTTTTTGAGCCTGTTATTGCCAAGGTAACCGAAAAAATTGATTTTTACATGCAGCATAGAGTGCATGGCAAAATAAAAACTGCAGCTTTAATGTTCTCTAATGTCTATGGCATTTTGGGCAAAACCAAGTATGCAGATGATTTAATCCCATTACACAAGAAAAAAGGAGAGTAAATATGAGAGGTAAGCTTTATAGTGTTGGTATTGGACCTGGAGATCCTGAGTTAATGACTTTGAAATCTGTACGTCTGTTGAAGGAGTGCGACGTTGTAGCATTGCCTAAAGGCGATACTGATGTAATGACTGCAAAAAATATTGTTAATCAAATTGTTGATTTGGATACAAAGGAACAGGTAATCATCTACATGCCCATGACTAAAGACATGGCCGCTATGGATAAAGCTCATCGCGAAGGTGCAGACGCTATTGAAAAGCTTTTAGATGAAGGTAAAAATGTAGTGTTCATTACTTTGGGCTGTCCTACTGTATATGCAACCTGCATTTATGTACATAAATTAGTTTTGGCAGACGGCTATGAAGCCGAGCTGGTTGCAGGCGTAACCTCTATCTGCGCTGTTGCCGCTAAGCTGAATACTTCTTTGTGCGAACGTGCGGAACCTTTGATTGTACTGCCCGGCAGCTACAAGGAATCTTCTAAATTTTTAGATGGTCCAGGCAACAAGGTGCTGATGAAATCTGCCAGCGAAATCGGTCGTGTACGCGATGAACTGCGTGCCAAAGGATTGATTAAAAACGCTGGTATGGTTGAACGCTGCGGTCTGCCCGGTGAAAAGGTATACCGCGATTTGGAAGAAATTGATCCGGCTAGCAGCTATTTTTCTGTTATTCTGGTTAAAGAAAAGGAGTTTGATAAATAATGATTTACTTTATTGGTGCAGGTCCCGGCGCTGCCGATTTAATCACTGTTAAAGGTAAAGAATTACTGGAAAAATGCGATTTGTGTATTTATGCAGGTTCCTTGGTAAACCCTGAACTGCTGAAATACTGCAAACCGGAATGCGTTATTATGAACAGTGCGCACATGACCTTGGAAGAAGTTATTGCCGCTATGGTTCCCGTTGCGCAGGCAGGCAAGATGGTTGTCCGCCTGCATACCGGCGACCCCAGTGTATATGGCGCTCATCGTGAGCAAATAGATTTATTGCGCGGCTACAATTTGGATTATGAAGTTGTTCCGGGCGTAAGCTCCTTCTGCGCTGCTGCTGCTTGCTTAAAGGCTGAATATACTCTGCCTAACGTAAGTCAATCGGTTATTATTACCCGTATGGAAGGCCGCACGCCTGTACCTCCGCGTCAGAAAATTGCTGATTACGCAGCGCACCATGCTACTATGGTTATTTTCTTAAGCTCCGGCATGCTGGAAAAATTGCAGGTTGAACTGGTAAAGGGCGGCTATACCAAGGATACTCCGGCTGCTATTGTTTACAAAGCAAGCTGGCCTGATGAAAAAGTAATTCGCTGTACTGTTGGTACTTTGGCAGAAAATGCTGCTAAATACGGTATTAACAAAACTGCATTGATTACTGTCGGCGGCTTCTTAGGCAACGAATATGACCGCAGCGAATTATACAATCCGACATTTGCTCACGGTTTCCGTGAAGCGGATCCTAGCAAACTGAATATTAAACCTGAGGTTAATTAAACATAATGGAGGCGGCAATTTATTCTTTTTCCGCCCGTGGTGCTGCATTGAGTAAAAGGGTTCGCCAATATTTAGAATCTATTGGGTATCATGTGGCTAATAAAACCGTCAGCAAATATGCTGATCAGGCAGAGCTGGAGCCGATGCTGCCTGATCACAACGCTGTCTGTGCGGCAGATTTTACTCGTTGCCAAGCATTGGTATTTATTGGCGCTGTGGGGATTGCAGTAAGAACTATCGCTCCTTATATTAAAAGCAAAGAGATTGATCCGGCGGTAATTTCTCTAGATGAACGAGCTAATTTTGTTATACCTTTATTAGCCGGGCATATTGGCGGCGCTAACGAGCTGGCTCGCTGCCTGGCTGCTGCTTTGGGGGCGATGCCCTGCGTAACTACAGCGACGGATGTGAACAAGCTTTTTGCTGTTGACGAATGGGCGGCACGCAATAATATGGTGCTGTGTTCTTTAAAAGCAGCTAAAGATTTTGCGGCCGCGCTTGTAGACGGTCAAAAGGTTGGTTTATATCTTGATGATGACATTAAGGTTCGAGGCTTACTGCCCCAAAATGTGGAATTTTCTACTAATCTGCCTGTGGGAATGGCTGTTACTTTAAATAAGAACTTAAATTGTTTCGCTAATACAGTACGCCTTTTGCCGCGAATAGTCCATTTAGGTATTGGCTGCAGACGCAATACGCCTTTAGAAAATATCGAAGCCCTGGTTCTGTACGAGCTGGAAAGATTGGCATTGGATAAACGTACCGTGGCTGGAGTTGCATCCGTAGATTTAAAAAAGGACGAGCAGGGACTTCTAGCGTTTGCTCGTAAGTATAATTTTCCTATTACTTTTTACACAGCGCAGCAGCTTAATGACGTACAAGGTGATTTTACACCTTCTGCATTTGTGCAGAGCGTAGTAGGTGTAAGCAATGTATGTGAGCGCAGCGCTGTTTTAGACGCGCAGGGCGGCAGACTGCTCTTGCATAAAACAAGCTGTAAGGGTGTGACACTGGCTGTCGCTGCAGAAGACTTAACTTTAGATTTTAATCATACAGGTCTTAAAAATCAGTAAAATATTGATGAAAATTTAGGAGGCATGAAGATGTCCAAATTATATGTTGTGGGCTTAGGCCCTGGCGGTGTGGAACAGATGACCAAAAGAGCTTATGACGCTCTGAAATCCTGTGATGTTATCGCCGGTTATCATGTATATGTTAATTTGATTAAAGATGATTTTGCCGAAAAGGAATTTCTTTCTACCGGGATGCGCAAAGAAGTTGACCGCTGCAAGCTGGCTTTGGATGAAGCTTTAAAAGGCAAAACAGTCGCTATGATTTCCAGTGGTGACGCGGGCGTTTACGGTATGGCAGGCATTATGTGCCAGGTTGCTAAGGAGCATCCTGAAATTGATATCGAAGTTGTTCCCGGTATTACTGCTGCTTGCTCCGGTGCCGCTGTTTTAGGTGCGCCGCTGATCAGCGATTTCTGCTTAATTTCTCTAAGCGATCTTCTGACTCCGTGGGAAAAAATTGCTAAGCGTTTAGACTGTGCTTCTAAAGCAGATTTTTGTATCTGCTTGTATAATCCGTCCAGCTTTAAGCGTCATGATTATTTGCAGAAAGCCTGCGATATTATGCTGCAAAACCAGCCGGGGACTATTCCCGCAGGTATCGTGCGCAATATTGGCCGTGAAGGGCAGGAATATGAGCTGACTACCTTGGCAGAGCTGCGTGATAAAGAAGTAGATATGTTCTCTACCGTTATTATCGGCAACACCCAAACCGAAGTTATTAACGGACGTTTGGTAACTCCGCGCGGTTATAAGCTGGCATGAAACCGGTAATTTGGCTTATTGGCGGCACAAGTGAAGGACGACGCCTTGTGCAGGCGCTGGCAGCTTTGCCGGTACGGCTCTTTGTTAGTGTAGCCACCGACTATGGTGCAGCTTTAATCGAGCCACAGCCTAATACTGTGGTGATGGCGCAGCGTATGGATTTGGCTGCTATGAAAAAATTTCTGCAAAAGCATCGTCCTGATTATGTTATTGACGCTACGCATCCTTATGCTACTGCCGTAACCGCTACGGTGCAGCAGGCTTGTCAGGAGGAAAAGTGCTCTTATCTGCGTTTGGTAAGACCGCAGGGAAATGCCGGAGATTATATTACTGTCCATGATTTTGCAGAAGCAGTGGAGCTTTTAAATCATTTGGAGGGCAATATCTTTTTAACGACCGGCAGCAAAAATCTGCCTGATTTTACAGGCGTGCATAATTTCAGTGAGCGTATTGCTTTAAGAATCCTGCCTATGGAAAGCAGTTTGCAAAGCGCTTTAAAGCTGGGTTATAAGCCTGGCAATATTGTGTGCATGCAGGGGCCTTTTGCCAAGGATTTAAATATCGCCATGCTGAAAAAATTTGCCAGCAAATATATAGTGACTAAGGATTCCGGTCAAGCAGGCGGCTTTGACGAAAAGGCGGAGGCCGCTGTGGAAGCGGGAGCTAAGCTTATCGTTATCGGCCGTGCTGCGGAAGAACGTGGTTCCGGCTTTGAGGAAATCCTTATGCTGCTGCGTGATAAATATCAATAAATGTTTCAATGAATAAGGAGGCGCGGGATGTTAAAGGTTAATATCATCGGCATCGGCCCCGGAAATCCGGAATTGCTTACAGGTGCGGCGCGTCAGGCTATTGCCAGGAGTAACATTCTTATTGGCGATAAAAGAATGCTTTCTGCTTTTGCAGAAAACAATAAAAAAATATATGATACCATAAAAACCTCAAAAATTGCGGCTATTGCGGCAAATGCTGATCCGGTGCAGGACGAGCTGGCGGTTTTAGTTTCGGGAGACGTTGGTTTTTTCAGCTTGGCCAAAACAATCAGCGGCAAGCTGCCCGATTGCGAGTGTAAACGTTATGTAGGCATAAGCAGCTTGGTATATTTTGCCGGGCAGCTGGCTATGTCCTGGGATGATGCAAAAATTGTCAGTATGCACGGCAGACAACAAAATTTAGTTGCAGCCGTTGCCCATAACCACAAAGTATTTTCTTTGACCGGCGGGGAAAATTCTCCGCAAAAATTATGTGCAGAGCTGTGTTGCCATGGTTTAGAGCAGGTGCAGGTGTACGTTGGTGAAAATCTCAGCTATCCTGAAGAAAAGATTACCAGCGGTACGGCGGCAGAAATCAGCGCTATGGAGTTTCCGTCTTTATCTGTAATGATGGTTATCAATGAGAATGCCGCAAGCTTTGTTCCGGCAGTGCATGGATTGCCCGACGATTTATTTATGCGCAGCAAAGTTCCTATGACTAAGCAGGAAGTGCGCAGCGTATCCATGTCCAAACTTGCTCCGCAGGCAACGGATTTGATTTATGATATTGGCGCCGGTACAGGCTCTTGCTCTATTGAGCTGGCGCTGCTGGCAAAGCAGGGCAGGGTATGGGCTTTTGAGCGCAATCATGTAGCCGTAGAGCTTCTTAGTAAAAACAAAGCTCTTTTTGGCGTAGAAAATTTAGAGATTGTAGCAGGCGAAGCCTTAGAAAATATTCAATTAATGCCTGCTCCTGATTGTGTTTTTGTAGGCGGCAGTGGCGGCGATTTATGTCAAATGCTGGATGTGATTTACGCTAAAAATAGTAAATGCCGCGTAGTGATTAACGCTATTACCGTGGAAACACTGGCAGAGGTTGCCGCTTATTACAAACAGCATCCAGATTATTCTTTAGAAATAGTTAATGTTTTTATAGCTCGCGGCAAGCATCTTGGCAATTATAATCTGATGATGGCGCAAAATCCAGTATATGTAATGACTGCTGTAAAAAAGGAAGATTAACATGGCTGAAATGAAACTGCCTCGTTTTATGATAAGTGCGCCCGGCAGCGGCACGGGCAAAACAACTTTAGTCTGCGGCTTACTCAAAGCGCTGATGAATAAAGGTTTATCGGTTGCTGCCTTTAAATCCGGACCGGACTATATTGATCCTATGTTTCATTCCCGCGTTATTGGCGCAAAATCCCGCAATCTTGATTTATTTATGCTGGGAAAGGAAACGGCGCGTATGCTGGCGGCAAAAAATTCCCGTCAAGCTGATGTTGCCGTTTTTGAGGGCGCTATGGGTTTTTATGACGGTATGGGAACTACTACAGAAGCCAGCGCTTATGAACTGGCATGCACTTGTGATGTACCGGTAGTTTTAGTAGTTAACGGTAAAGGAGCTGCCTTATCCATTGCCGCTATGATTAAAGGTTTTAAGGATTTTCGCAGAGACAGCCATATCGTAGGCGCAATTTTAAATAATGTTAATCCTATGAGTTATATGTTTTACAAGTCCGTTATTGAGCAGGAAGCAGGCGTTAAACTTTTAGGCTATTTCCCTGTAATGCAGGACTGTAATTTTGAAAGCCGTCATTTAGGTTTGGTGACCGCTGAAGAAATAGGCGATTTACAGCAGATTGTGGATAGACTAGCGCAGCAGGTTGCCAAATCTATTGATTTAGACGCGTTGCTGGAGCTTGCTAAGCAGGCTGCGCCTTTAGAATATACGCCGGTAAGCCTTGAACCGGTGGGTAAAGCTAGAGTTGCTGTGGCTCAGGATAAAGCCTTTTGCTTCTATTACCAGGACGCTTTAGATTTGCTTTGCGAGCTGGGTGCAGAATTGGTACCGTTTAGTCCTGTGAACGACGCTCATTTGCCGCCTGCTTGCAGCGGTATAATTTTGGGCGGCGGTTATCCGGAGCTGTATGCACAGCAATTAGCGGATAATATTACCATGCTGCAGGATGTGAAGGCTGCTATTGACGGCGGTATGCCTTGCTTTGCAGAATGCGGCGGTTTTATGTACTTGTTGGAGCGTTACCGCGATGGCGAAAAAACTTATGCTTGGGTAGGTGCTGTAGCCGGTGAAACTGCCATGACTAAAAAGCTTACGCGCTTTGGTTACGTGCATTTGACTGCGCAGGAAAATAATGTGCTGTGTGCTGCCGGTGGTAAAATCAACGGACACGAGTTCCATTATTCTGACAGCACCAATAACGGACATAGCTTTACGGCTGCCAAAGCCAGCGGGCGAGGCTGTTGGGAATGTGCGGTTGCTAACGCTACAATGTATGCAGGCTATCCACATATTCATTTGTGGGGTAATATGGAATTTGCCCGCAGCTTTATGCAGCATTGCTATGAATATGCTGCTCAAATCACCAAGAAGCAGTAATAAAAGGGGATAAGCGATATGCTGCATTTGGCCGCTATTATAGCGGGTTTTATCTTAGATTTAATATTTGGCGATCCGCATTGGCTGCCGCATCCAATCTGCCTGATTGGCAATTTGATTGGCTGGCTGGAGAAAAATCTGCGTGCGTTGTTGGCACCGAATAAAACGGCCTTACTGTGCGGCGGTGCCTTGATGGTGCTGATTGTGGTGGGCGTTTCCTATGCTGTGCCGCTTGTAATTGTGGGGCTGGCAGGCAGCGTCAGCCCGTGGCTGGCGTTTGCTGTGGAAACTATTATGTACTACCAAATTTTCGCAACTAAATGTCTGCGTGACGAAAGCATGAAGGTTTATGATGCTTTAGCGAAGAATGATTTGGCTGATGCGAGAGTAAAGCTGTCGTGGATTGTAGGCCGTGATACTAAAAATCTTGATGCTGAGGAAATAACCAAGGGTGCTGTGGAAACTGTTGCTGAAAATACAGCTGACGGTATTATTGCTCCCATGCTGTATATGTTTATTGGTGGAGCGCCATTGGCGTTTCTCTATAAAGGTATTAACACTATGGATTCCATGGTTGGCTACAAAAACGATAAGTATTTATACTTTGGACGATGTGCGGCTAAACTGGATGATTTAGCTAACCTTATTCCTGCACGTATTACTGGCTTAGCTATGATTATGGCTGCTTATCTGGTGAATTTAGATGCTGAAACTGCCTGGAAAATTTTTTGGCGTGACCGTTATAATCATTTAAGTCCCAATTCTGCCATGACCGAGTCGGTAACGGCTGGCGCGTTAAATATCCAACTGGGCGGCGACCATTTTTACTTTGGCAAGTTGGTACATAAGGATACTATCGGCGATGATATCCGTCCTGTCTGCGCGGAGGATATTGTCAAGACTAACAAACTGCTGTATATGACGGCAGTGCTGTGTCTTTTGTTGTTTACTTTAGTTTATCTAATTATCTTGCTTTATTTTATGATTGATTAAGGGTGGAAAAATGTACAAATATGAGCATGGCGGCGATATTTACACAGAGAAAACAACTGCTGACGGTAGAAGCTTTGTGGATTTTTCCGCTAATATCAATCCTCTTGGCTTACCGCTGGGTGTAAAAGCAGCGATTAAAGCCTCTTTAAAAAAATGTATAAATTATCCTGATCCTTTTTGCCGTGAGCTGGCTGCTAATGTAGCAGAATTTTTGCAAGTAAAAGCCGACAATCTTTTCTTTGGCAACGGCGCTGCTGACGTGCTGTTTCGTTTAGCCTTAGCCTTGAAACCTAAACGTGCGCTGCTGTTGGCGCCAACCTTTGCTGATTACGAAAAGGCGCTGAAATCGGTGGACTGCTCTGTAAAATATTATGAATTGCAAGAAAGCGAAAGCTTTATGACCGGTAAAGATATTGTAGGCAAAATAACCGCTAGAACCGATATAGTAGTTATTTGCAACCCTAATAATCCTACTGGTCAGCTTACAAATCGCTTGCTGTTGGAGCGCATTCTGCAAAGATGTCGTATGGTGGGAGCAAAACTTTTGCTTGACGAGTGTTTTATGGATTTTGTTGATGCAAGCAAAGCTTTTAGTATG
Source organism: uncultured Phascolarctobacterium sp. (assembly GCA_905200645.1). Lineage (GTDB taxonomy): Bacteria > Bacillota > Negativicutes > Acidaminococcales > Acidaminococcaceae > Phascolarctobacterium_A. The sequence continues at coordinate 55,968 of CAJKLD010000011.1, forward strand.
CGTGATTTGCTGGAGCGATATCCGGAGCTGATTATTCTAAAAGCTTTTACCAAAACATTTGCTATGCCAGGTATCCGTCTAGGCTATTGCCTGTGCGCTGATGCTGCGCTGCATACTAAGCTGCACCAATGCGGTCAGGACTGGAGCGTTTCTGTTTTGGCGCAGGAGGCAGGTGTCGCCGCTTTAAAGGAGCAGCAATATCTGCATGAATCCTTTATGTTGATTCAAGAGGAACGCCGCTATTTGATTACACAGCTGACGAACCTAGGAGCTAAGGTTTATGGTTCCGAAGCAAATTATATTTTCTTTTATCTGCCAAAGCCTGCTGATTTAGTAGAGCTTTTGCGCAAGCAGGGCTATTTAATTCGCTCCTGCGCTAATTATCGTAACCTTGGGGAAGGTTATTATCGTGTTGCGGTGAAAACGAGAGTGCTGAACCGCGGCTTAATCAAAGCTATTAAGGAAGCAAAAAAATATGCGCTCTTTACTGATTTTAATTGATGGACTGGGGGACGACCCGATTCCTGCTTGGCAGGGTAAAACTCCTTATGAAGCGGCTGTGCATCCTGCTATGGATAAGTTGGCGGCTTCGGGAGCTTTAGGTTACCTCAGCATATGCGAACATGATATTGTGCCTGAAAGCTGTAGCTGTATTTTACGGCTTTTGGGAGTTAATAAGAAAGATATTCCTAAAAACAGAGCTTATCTTGAGCTTTTGGCGCATGATAGAGATATTTCTGAATACGAAATGGTGCTGCGCTGCAATTTAGCCGCTGTGGATGATGCAGGCCGTTTGGCTGCTTTTAACGGCTATGGCTTGACAGCTTTAGAAATGCAGGCGGCAGCTGCTCTTTGTGATGATGTGCTGAAAGATATAGAGTATATTCATCTGTCGGAATATCGCAATCTGCTGATTATGAATAAGGAAGCAGCAGTTTTGGGCTGTGCTGTGCCTCCGCCTCATGAAAGTGTAGGCGAGGACGTAGCCGCATTGCTGGCACCTTTGCGGCAGCAGTCGCTTTCTATCAGCTATTTTCTTAACGAAACCAACAAACGTCTGACAAAATTTGCTCACGACGGCTTGCATTATATACTTTATCCTTGGGGACCGTCGGCGCGCCAGGTACTGCCTGCCTTTATTGATATGCACGGTATTAAGGGTGGTGCTGTATGTAAGGCGGAAATAGTCGTCGGTATTGCTAGAGCTTTAGGTATGGAGGTTTGCGTTCCGGCTACTGCTACCGGTGATATTGATACGGATATTGCAGCTAAAGCAGAAGGCGCGTTAGCTTTACTGGAGCATAATGATTTTGTCATTGCCCATTTTAACGGGTCCGATGAAGCCGCCCACAGATATGATTTTGTGGCGAAAGCCGATTTTATTACCCAAATAGACCAAGAATTTTTGCAATCTTTAAGCAAACGTTTCACAGAGCCTCTAAAGATTGTTGTTTGCGGCGACCACGTAACCAGCTCCGTAACCGGTAAGCATGGCAGTGGCTGTACGCCGGTAGTAGCAGGTTTTGTCAATACTGCCGGACGGCGGCTGCAATTAAATAGTTATCACCAAATATTGGACTTTTTGATGAAAGAGAGTGATTGAAGTGGCAAAAGCGATAATGGTAGTTGGTACCATGTCCAACTCGGGAAAAAGCTTGCTGACAGCAGGTTTATGCCGTGTTTTTAATCAGGATGGTTATAAGGTAGCTCCCTTCAAATCCCAAAATATGGCGCTTAATTCCTTTATTACCAAAGAAGGCGCAGAAATGGGACGCGCTCAAGTAGTACAGGCAGAGGCCGCTAATATTGAGCCAAGCGTATTGATGAATCCGGTTTTGCTGAAGCCGACCAGTGACAGCGGTTCCCAGGTTATTGTTAACGGCGAAGCTATTGGCACCATGAAGGCTGCCGAATATTATGCTATGAAGCATACGCTGCGTCCCAAAATTCAAGAAGCTTTTGATACGCTGGCCAGACAATACGATATTATCTGTATTGAAGGCGCCGGCAGTCCTGCAGAAATCAACATCAAAAAGGATGATTTCGTAAATATGGGTATGGCTAAAATGGCTAAAGCTCCTGTGCTGTTGGTGGCAGATATTGACCGCGGCGGTGTTTTTGCTTCTATTTATGGTACATTAATGCTGCTGGACGAGGATGAGCGCGCCATGGTAAAGGGCGTAGTTATCAATAAATTCCGCGGTGATGTAGAAATTTTGCGTCCCGGTCTGAAAATGATTGAGGAAAAAACAGGCGTGCCGGTTATAGGCGTGCTGCCCATGCTCAATGTAGATATTGAGGATGAGGACAGCCTATCCGAGCGTATCAGCGGTCGTAGCGAAGTAAATTTAATTGATATTGCGGTAGTGCGAATTCCGCGTATGTCTAACTATACAGATTTTAATGTGTTTGAACTTATTTCCGGTGTTTCTCTGCGCTATGTAAAGAGTGTGCGAGAACTGGGTAATCCCGACATGATTATTATTCCTGGTACGAAAAATACTATCGGCGATTTGAAATGGCTGCGTCAAAGCGGTATGGAATCTGCTATTTTGAAACAGGCTTCCAACGGCACGGTAATTTTCGGCGTATGCGGCGGTTATCAAATGCTGGGAAAAAATATTTCCGACCCATATGGCGTAGAGGAGGGCGGAGATACTCCCGGTTTGGGTTTACTGAATGTAGAAACATCTTTTATAGAGCATAAACGTACTATCCAAATGGAAGGCCGCTTCGGAGAAGTTAAAGGTATTTTCTCTGCTCTTAGCGGTATGCCGCTGCATGGCTACGAGATCCATTCCGGCGTAACTACTTTTGACGAAAAAGAAGCCATGACTTGCATTCGTCCTATTCACGAAGCAGGCGGAGAAATGGCAGAGGGCAGTCAAAATATTACCTATAAAATGAGTGTTTACGGTACTTATGTTCACGGTGTTTTTGATGGCGACGGCATTGCTGCAAAAATAGTAGAGGCGTTGCTGGCCAAAAAGGGCCTGCACATGGAAGATGTCAAGACTATCAATTTTGCCGATTACAAACGTCAGCAATATGATATTTTGGCCGATAGTGTTCGTAAAGACATTGATATGAAGAAGGTTTACGAAATTTTGGAGGCAGGCGTTTAAATGAAGGATGGCGGCTTGATTCATATTTACTGCGGTGACGGTAAAGGTAAAACAACAGCTGCTATCGGACTGGCAGTACGCTGCAGTGGTCACGGTAACCATGTCCTTTTAGTGCAGTTTCTTAAAAGCAGACCGACAGGTGAATTAAAAAGCTTAGCTTTATTGCCTAATATCGAGATTATGCGCGGTAAGGAAACTAAAAAATTCACTTTTCAAATGAATACTGAAGAAAAGGCGCAGGTCAAAAGTGAACATCTTGCTCTTTTTGCCAATGTTAAGCAAAAATGCTTCAATGAGCAGATTGATTTGCTTATATTGGATGAAGTTATCGGTGCTTGCAATACTGGCGTTTTTGATCAAGATATTTTAGTTGATTTTCTCAAGGTAAAGCCTGCCGAGCTGGAGGTTGTGTTAACCGGACGCAATCCTGCCGCAGAATTAGTAGAACTGGCTGATTATGTTTCTGAAATTTGTAAACGTAAGCATCCTTATGAAAAGGGAATTGCTGCACGCACAGGTATTGAACGATAAACATAATTAGTCATTGCTTAAAATGGAATATGAAAGGTAGTGTAAAAAATGCAGTTACAAAATGTATTGCCTGCTGATATTGAAAAACGCAGTATGGAAATTATCGGCGAAGAATTAGGTCAAATTAAAATTGATGCTGAAAAAATTGATATTGTTAAACGTGTTATTCATACTTCTGCTGATTTTGATTATGCCCGCAATCTTTTGTTCAGCGAGAACGTAGTAGAGAAGGCCTTGGCCGCATTACAAAGGGGTGCTACTATTGTTACGGATACTAATATGGCTTGCACCGGTATCAACAAAATGGGATTGGGCAAGCTGGGCTGCAAGGCTGTCTGCTTTATGGCAGATCCTGATGTAGCTGCCCGCGCTAAGGAAGTCGGTTCTACCAGAGCCGCCGCTTGCATGGAAAAAGCCTGCGCCATTGAAGGCCCCGTAATTATCGCTGTTGGTAATGCGCCTACTGCTTTAGTACGTTTAGATGAACTGGTAAAAGAAAGCAAAATTAAGCCTGAACTTGTAATCGGCGTGCCCGTTGGCTTTGTAAATGTAGTAGAATCCAAAGAGATTATTATGAAAACAGGCATTCCTTATATTGTTGCAAGAGGCCGTAAGGGCGGCAGCAATGTAGCGGCAGCTATCTGTAACGCCCTGATTTATAAGCTGACTAGAAAATAAGCAATTACATATATGCCGTAAAATGCTGGAATCCCGCTGGCGCTTAGGTGTTGGCGGGATTTTCGTATTGACTTTAGCGAATAAAAATTATATAATTTTTTACATGCCCATTATGTTTTTTCCGTTGGCAAGCTTTACCGTGAGGCCGACGAGTTTAATGAAGGAGCGAAGAAAGAAATATGAAATACATGACTGGTAATGAAATCCGCGAAAGATTTTTGCAGTTTTTCCAGGATAGAGGCCATTTAATGCTGCCCAGTGCATCCTTGATTCCGCAGGATGACCCCACTCTGCTGATTATCGGCGCAGGTATGGCGCCTTTTAAGCCGTTTTTCACCGGCAAAATGAAACCGCCATCTCCGCGTATCACCACCTGCCAAAAATGCGTGCGTACTGGCGATATTGAAAACGTTGGTCACACTGCCCGCCACCATACCTATTTTGAAATGCTGGGTAATTTCTCCTTTGGCGATTATTTCAAAAAAGAGATTATTCCCTGGAGCTGGGAGTTTTTAACTAAAGAGTTAGAGCTGCCTGCTGATAAGCTGTGGATTACTATTCATACCGAGGACGACGAAGCCTTTGAGCTGTGGAAGGCTGTTGGCGTACCTGAAGAACGCATTGTGCGTTTAGAAGATAACTGGTGGGAGATTGGCAGCGGTCCCTGCGGTCCCGACTCCGAAATTCACATCGATCTTGGTCCGGAACGCGGCTGCGGCAAGCCTACCTGCGGCCCTGGCTGTGACTGTGATCGTTTCTTAGAGCTGTGGAATTTGGTATTCACTCAATTCAACCAAATGCCCGACGGCACCTATCCGCCGTTAAAGAGCAAAAACATTGATACCGGCGCTGGCTTGGAGCGTTTGGCCAGCGTAATTCAAGGCAAGCCCTCCAACTTTGAAACCGATTTGATGTTCCCGATTATTGAATATGCCTGCAAGATTGCCGGTGTAGAATATGGCAGAGATAAAGACACCGACGTTTCTTTGAAGGTAATTGCCGACCATGCCCGCAGCATGACCTTTATGATTGGCGACGGCATTCTGCCCTCCAACGAAGGCCGCGGTTACGTTTTGCGCCGTATCCTGCGCAGAGCAGTACGTCATGGTCGCTTAATCGGCATCAGCGAAAAATTCCTGGCTGGAGCTGTTGATGTTGTAATTGGCATGTTTGGCCATGTTTATACTAATTTAGCTGAAAAACGCGATTACATTCAAAAGGTAATCGATATGGAAGAAACCAGCTTCCTGCGCACCTTGAAGCAGGGCAGCGAGCTGCTTAACGAAGAAATTGCCAAGCTGAAAGCAGCAGGCAAAACCGAATTAGACGGCGCAACTGCCTTCAAGCTTAACGACACCTTTGGCTTCCCGTGGGAATTGACTGCGGAAATTTTGGAAGAGCAGGGCTTGACCATGGACAAGGCTGGCTTTGATGCTGCTTTAGAGGTTCAGCGTCAAATGGCGCGCGACGCCCGCAACGATAAAGAAGGGCGTCCCGTAGTTTATAACACTACCGGTATTGACGTTGCTACTTTGAAAGTTGATGAAGCTGCTAAAAAGGCTGCGATTGTAAAAATGTATCCTGTTCACGATGCACAGCCTATCGAAACCGCTGCCGACGGCAATGAAGTAGCTGTAATTTGCGACGTAACCGCTTTCCATGCAGAGGGCGGCGGCCAGTTAGGTGATATTGGCACTATTACTGCTCCTACCGGCGTTATCAATGTAACCTCCACCAAAAAGCTGCCTGATGGCGCTGTTATTATGCTGGGCGAAGTAACCGAGGGCGTTGTTAATGTAGGCGATGCAGTTACCTTAACCGTGGATAGAGCTCGCAAGCTGGATATTGCCCGTAACCATACTGCAACTCACTTGCTGCATGCTGCCTTAAAGCAGGTTTTAGGCAGCCATGTTAACCAAGCAGGCAGCTATGTTGGTCCTGATAGATTGCGTTTTGACTTCTCTCACTTCTCTCAAGTAACCGAGGCAGAGCTGAAGGATGTTGAAGATATTGTTAACGAGCAGATTCTTGCCAGCAAGGCCGTAGAAATTGAAGAGCTGCCCATTGAAGAAGCCAAGAAAAAAGGCGCAATGGCTCTCTTTGGTGAAAAATATGGTAAAATCGTGCGCGTAGTAACCGTTCCCGGCTTCTCTATGGAATTCTGCGGCGGTTCTCATGTAGAAAATACTGCGCAAATCGGTATGTTCAAAATTGTCAGCGAAGGCTCCAGCGGTGCAGGCGTGCGCCGTATTGAGGCTGTTACCGGTCACGGAGCTGTGGCACATGTCAACGACATGGAAAGCATGATTAAAGCTTTGGCGGCAGATTTGAAATGCCGCTGCTGTGATGTTCCCAGCCGT
>CAJKLD010000012.1 GCA_905200645.1 uncultured Phascolarctobacterium sp.
CAGAAGCACATAGACAAACCATAATTAAAAATGTTAGTAATATTTTTTTTAGCATTTTATATCATACTCCAATTCTTTTATATTTTTTATTACTCAAAGACTGTTTAATATCTCCCACACCTGCTCCGCAATCACTTTATATGAATATTTTCCTACATAATCATTATCCTGCGCAACTGATATATCCCCTGTTTCTTTCCATTCTCTATACTTTGAATAAATATATTCTTTCAATACAGGATACGTTTCCTTAGGTCTTGATGCTTCATAACAAACACCACCAAGTCGTCCCATATATTTGCTTGGAAATGAATAAGGTATATCTCCATTTACTACATAAACAATCGGTTTTCCGGACATCATGTATTCATACATTTTTCCTGTCCAAGCACAATTATCTCCTTTAACATTAAAAGCCGCCTGAATAAGAATCGCCGCATTACGCTGAAGTTCAAGAACTTTATATCTAGGTATTTCATTTAAATTCGTAAAGTATTCTGTTGCCCCATGTGAGTCAGCCATAATCTGTGCCAACCGTCCAGCTCTTCCAGCATACAAAACTCTAACTTTTTGCTTATCAATTTTCCCCTCCAAAATTAATTCATTGAGTACTTGATAAACGACGCTAAAATCCTGCTGATTTCCAAACAGAGAACCAGTATAGATAAGATTAAACCAGCTTGGATTTTTAGGTACAGCTCTATCTTCTGGATCATAACCATTAGTAACAGTATAATCTTTTACTCCCACGTCAGTATGTGTATTAATGAAATCGTCAACATGCAGAACAGCATCTGCTAAAGCAGAATGTTTTTGAACATAACTCGCATGCCCATAACCATATTTTACCATATCAAGATTATCTCGTCCGCAAATATCCCGAAAATCACAAATCCATTTTAACCTTTTATTCTCTGATTTCAATTTATAGCACACCATAAATGGCCAAATACTAGGATACGACGAAATAACTACATCATACTCATTAGCTTTGCTTCTGATTGCCCTTAACAAAGTTTTATGAGTCGTCCAAGAATAATATGTTTGATAAAGAGTGCTAATTCTTGATTTTACATAGCCCTTAAAAGTATGATTCATTTTGTCCTCTGCACTGATAAAGCTTTTATTCTTACCCAACATAGTTTTTTTATAGCATTTAACCAGTCTCAAGACTGTATCAGCAACAGGCACCTCAAAATAATGATCAAAGTATTGCATATCTTCTTCTAATAATTTATCCTTCATGAGAAAAATCTGACTGTTATAATCATAGTAATTCTTTTTATTTGTAAGCACATCAATAACTACTTCTTTACCATGATTTTTCTTTAAATATTTTGCAATTTTTGTCCATCTTATTGCTCCAATAGTCTGCACAGGCGCAATACTCTCACAAACAAGCAAAATCCTCATCATCCCAACCGTCCTTCCATAAAAAACTCACAGTTCCCGATGATTTTTTGAGATCATATCATATACAACTATCTTCTCCCTGCTCCACCAAAACACATTTTAGAATTAACACTATATACAAACGCAATTCTCATAATATATACCTCATCTATTTTACAAACCACATAAACTTTCTAAACACCAACAGCCTTATCCCCTCAGCCCCAATTTATTTTGCTCATTAAGTATTTTTAACGCATACACCAGCCCGCCAAAGGTCAATACGCTTGCAACTACTTCAGCGCTAAAGGTGGCATAGGCAGCTCCCAGTATGCCAAATCTGGGAATCATATAAAGGTTAAATATTATATTGGCAGCACACGATATAAAAGCGCAAGCAGCATTAAATTTTACTACCTTTAACGCCGCAAGAAAATTCACGCTCAAAGAACGAAATGTGCCTGCAACACAATATCCGGCAACCAAAATTCTAAACGGCTGCACTGCTGCGAGATATTGCTTTCCTGCAACAAGCTGAATAATCCAGGGAGCACATACAATAAGCGCTAGGCTAAGCACCAAATTGAAAATAAACATATTGGTAAAAACTTTTGATAATGCTTTTTTCAACCAAGTTACATTTTGATTGTGCGCTACTACATCTGGCACTATACATATAACAACACTCTGCGGAATGAATTTTATTGCCGTTGGTATAAGCGTAGCTACTTTATAAATAGCTACCATTTGCGCCGAAGCGCTTAAAATGCCGACCATAGTAATGTCTATTAAAAATAGAAGCGTATTAAGCGTACTGCTGACGCCATTAAAAATTGAATAATGCCAAAGCTGCTTTTTCTCACTGCTCTCCAATTGTTCCGCACGAAAAATAGCTAAAATATTTTCTCGTATCTGCCACAGCATAATAAACAATACACCTAGCGAAGCAATGTATTTAGCAGCAATAACCCCGCCAATTCCCCAAATTGCGCCTATGCAGGTACCGCCGGCGACGAAAATTGTATGCATTGTTATTAATTTGGCATAACTATTAAACCGGTTTTGACTTCGAAGAATAATCAATATAAGCTGAATAAAATATTCAATGAGCAGCAGCGGAAGATAAAATTGAATGTATCTTTTCGTTTGCCTAATCGGCAAATCCACCCAAAAAATTACTGTTGCAAAAACAGCTATAATCAATAAATTAGCCATCATGCCGGCGCTGGCGCAATAACGATAAAAACTATTTTCTTTAACGCTGCCTCTATTTTCTATACCAAATTGCAACGCTCCCGCTGCAAGTCCAAACCCCATAATCAGTGCGGCATAAGAATATATGTTTCCGGCATAGCTTAAAATGCCGTATTCGTACTGTGCAAGCATTCTTGTCACAAGCATATTGCTTAACATTAAAACAAACTTATTAACAACATTAGCCGTAAAAATCTGCAAAATTCCCTTTTTAAGCTGTTGCCAAATTATATACAAATTTTGTTTTATGAAAGCAGACTGAGCAGACATTCCAAATGTTCATCCTTCTATTTAAGTAAGCTTTTATAATCTCCAAAAACGTATTCCTGTGGCTTTTAATTCATCTAAACGATAGAGGCTTTTCACATCAATCAATATTTTCTTATCATTGGCCAATTCTTTTTTATACATATGTAAAATTTTTTCTATGGTCAGTAACCTATACGAATTATGCGCTACGGCAACAATAACACAATCTGCTAAAGGCAGTTTAGCAAACGGAACTAAATTTACACCATACATTTTCTGCACAAGTTCTGCATTGGCAAACTCATCGCTAATAACAGGCTCAATGTTATAAGCTTTAAATCTGTTAATTAAATCTATAACCTTACTGGTTCTAATATCCGAACAATTCTCTTTAAAGGTTATCCCTAAAATTACAACTTTGGCTTTTCTTACATCTGTTCCGGCATTCAGCATTTCGCGAACAGCCATATCAGCTATATAAGCAGCCATGCTTTCGTTAGTTTTTCTACAGCATTGTAATATGGAGCTGTCGCATTTTAGTTTATTGGCAAGCTCCAGTAAATAATAAGAATCCACACCTATGCAGTGTCCGCCAACCAAGCCGGGAACAAAACCTAATGAATTCCATTTGGTATTAATTCCTGCAACCACTTCATGAGTATCAATATTTAATTTATTGCACAGCTTAGCAACTTCATTCATAAAAGCAATATTAACGTCACGCTGACTGTTTTCAATCAATTTTACAGCTTCTGCCGTTTTGATATCAGAAACCAAATAGGTCCCGGCCTTCACTGCAATATTATAAACCTTTTGAATTTCCGTTGCCGTTTCCTCATCCATACCCGATATTATTTTACAAACATTAGCAAAAGTATGAAGCGTATCACCCGGATTTATACGTTCAGGACTATAACCGATTTTCCAATCAATGCCACATTGCAAATTAGAAGCTTGCTCAATTATTGGCGCACATAATGTTTCTGTTACACCGGGATATACGGTTGACTCAAAAACAACAATCGTTCCTTTAGATACATTTTCGCCTACCATTTGCGCTGCTTGCTTAATTAACGTAAGGTCAGGAGTATGGTCACTTTTTACCGGAGTAGGAACAGCAACAATAATAAATTTTGCTTCTTTAAGCTTTGTAGGAGCTGAAGTAAATTCTATCTTAGGATTATCAATTTCTTCCTTTATTTCTTTATTTATATCAGCACCGTTTTTACACTCATCAATACGTTTTCGATTGACATCAAAGCCTATAACCTGCACATATTTGGCAAATTCTATGGCAACAGGCAGCCCCACATAACCGAGTCCCACCAGTGCCAGCTTTGTTTTTCCTGAAAGCAATTCTTGATAAATATTATTAAAGTGCATTGTTTCTCCTATTACTTAGTTATTTTCTATAATTATTCTGCTAATTCTAGCCACATCATTTTTTGATAAATATGGATGTATTGGCAAGCTTAGTACATTTTTTACTGTCTGCAAAGTATGGGGATATTCTATATCTGCAAAACCGCTTTTTGCAAATGCTTTTTGTTGATGCAGCGGCAGAGGATAATAAATCATAGAAGGAATATCTTTTTCACTTAACGCTTTCTGCACTCTGCATCTTGTTGCAGCATCTTTGAGCATAATCGTATACTGCGCCCAGCTTGAATAATATCCGGAAGGAATATAAGGCGTTGTTACCACATTGGCTAAACGCTCCGTATACCAATTTGCTATTTCATTAACGGCAGCCAATTCATATTTTACAAATGCTTGAAATTTTTCCAAAAGAATAGCTGCCTGCAGCGTATCTAAACGCGAATTTATTCCCAGCTCACAATATTCATACTTATTATTTTTCAAACTTCCCTGTGAACGCAACGAAAATAACCGCTCTGCAAGCTTAGCATCATCTGTAAAAACAGCGCCGCCGTCGCCGTAACAACCTAAAGGCTTCGCAGGGAAAAAAGAAGTTATTGCTAAATCGCCAAAAGAGCAAGCCTTTTCTTCACCAATTCTGCCACCAAAGCCTTGTGCGCCATCTTCTATTATTTTCAAATTATATTTTTGCGCTATTGCTTTAATTTGCGGATAATCTGCCGGCAAACCAAAAAGGTCAACCGGAATAACAGCTTTAGGTACAAATTTACCTTCAGCTATAACCTTTGCAATAGCCTTTTCCAATGACTGTGGAGAAATATTAAAGGTCCGTTTATCAATATCAACAAATATTACCTCGGCATTAAGCAACGCAGCTGCTCCCGCCGAAGCAATGTAGGTAAAATCAGAGGTAAAAACAGCATCGCCACGGCCAATTCCCATTGCCATTAAAGACAACATCAACGCATCGGTTCCATTAGCACAAGTAACACAATATTTACAACCTACATAATCAGCAAGTACTTTTTCCAACTTCTCAACTTGTCTGCCCAATATAAAATTAGAAGAATCCAGCACCGATAGTATAGCACAATCAATCTGCGGTTTCAACGCTTGATACTGTGCCTTCAAATCTTTGAATTGCATTTTATTTCCTCTAGACCAAAATCACCTTTTTGATAATGCCGACCACAAGCAGCACATTTTAAATTATCGCCAAGAGTTTTTCCACACTCGCATGCCCAGCCAATTTTTTTAGCGGGCACTCCAATCATAATAGCGTGCGCGGGAACATCCGCTACCACCACTGCTCCTGCTCCAATCAAAGCCCAACAACCAATTGTATGATTGCAAAGTATAGTAGCATTTGCCCCTATGCTTGCTCCGGTTTTAACAAGAGTTTTATAAAACTTTGATATATCACCCTTAGGATATTTAGCTCTTGGCGTAAGATCATTGGTAAAAACACAGGAGGGGCCGCAAAACACATAGTCCTCAAGTTCAACACCACTATAAACCGAAACATTATTCTGTAATTTAACGCCATTGCCAATTTTTACATTTTGACTTACATTTACATTTTGGCCCAAAGTACATTGCCTGCCAATTATTGTTCCTTTTTGAATATGGCAGAAGTGCCAAATTTTAGTTCCCTCGCCGATTATTACATTGTCATCAACAAAACTGCTTTTATGCACAAAATATTTTTCACTCATTTTTAAATTTATCCTTAAAATCTATAGTTGCCCCTTTTAAGAGCGGCAATTTCACCGGCTTTTTCGTGGCTGATGATTGATAAATGGCTAAAATAACTTCCATTGCCTTTTTCCCGGCTTCTCCATTTACATAGGGCTGCCTTCCATTATAAATTGCTTCAATCATATCAGCATAAAGAGGAGTATGCCCATAACCATAAATACTCGGCGGCGTTTCGCTAAATTCCTTCTTTACATAATCCGCCTCATCAAGTCCGTCAGCAAAACTCCACTCAATAATTTTATTTACAGATTTTCCTCCAACTTTAGCCGTTGCCCGTTCACCCAACAAACACAAGCTCTCCTCTAAATTCTTGGGATAAACATTCGTTGTGCCTTCAATAACGCCATAGGCTCCGTTAGTAAATTTTACTAAGGCAATTCCTAAATCTTCTGCCTCTATAAACGGATGCAGCAGATTATCCGTGTACGCAAAAACCTCTTCTATTTCGCTTCCCATCAGCCAACATAATAAATCAATATTATGTATGCTTTGGTTCATCATTACCCCCCCATCCTGCTGCCAAGTACCGCGCCATGGGGCTTGTTCATAATATTCTCGATTTCTGTTCCAATAAACATGCGCATTGCCATAAAGAAGTCTGCCAAATCTTTCTTGTTCTATAGCTGCATGCAAATATTGAATTGGTTTGTTAAATCTGTTTTGGTGGCAAGTACAGACAAGTACATTTTTTTCCTGAGCCAATTTTATAATTTTATCGGCATCTGCTATGGACAAAGCAAGAGGCTTTTCAATAATAACATGACAGCCGGCCTGAACACAGTCGCAAGCAATAGCAGCATGTCTGCCGCTTTCTGTCGCTATGGCTACAAGTTCAGGCTGCTCTTTCTCCAACATTTCTTTATAATCAATATATTTGTTGACATGACTCAGATGCATTGTCTTTTCATCCATTTTATAAGAAGCTATATCACAAACAGCAACAATATCCAGCTTATTATTTTTAGCAGCTTCAATATGATGAATAGCAATTCTTCCGCAGCCTATTAACGCATATTTCATTTACCGGCTTACTCCTAATTTTATATTTTCTAATAATCTTTTCTTTTCTTTTCTTTTCTTTTCTTTATAATTATACATCCTCGTTATTTTTTTGTCTATAAAACAATTCTGCAGCTTTCGTAATATTTTAGCCTGTTGCATAAGCCTGCTGCCAGCTCTTTTGTTGACATCTATGGCAAAGCATTTTATACTAGAAAAAACCGCGGAGGTGAAGCGTATGGATTTTTCCTTTTATTTTCCTATTTGGCATAAACTAACTCCTGCGCAGCAGCTTTTAGAAAAAAGCGCTGTGTTTCGCAAAATAGAAAAAGGCAGTATTATTCATAACGGCAGCGTTCATTGCACCGGACTTTTATTAGTCGCCAGCGGTCAGCTGCGCGCTTATATGCTTTCAGAAGACGGCCGTGAAATAACGCTTTACCGTTTATTGGCACGCGATATGTGTTTATTTTCTGCTTCCTGCATGATGAACAGTATTCAATTTGAAATTACCATTGAAGCTGAAAAAGATACGCAGCTTTGGATAATTCCCGCAGACATTTATAAAAAGCTGATGGCCGAATCTACAGCAGTTGCTAATTACACTAACGAAATTATGGCTTCTCGTTTTTCTGATGTTATGTGGCTTATGGAACAAGTGCTTTGGAAAAGCTTTGACAAACGTTTAGCAGAATTTTTGCTGACAGAATCAGAGCTCGAAGCTGCCACAATTTTAAAAATCACTCACGAAGCTATTGGTAATCACTTAGGCAATCCTCGCGAGGTTGTCACGCGCATGCTGCGGTATTTTCAAAACGAAGGTCTAGTTAATCTCAGCAGAGGAACTATTGAAATTAAAAATAAAGAAAAATTACAGTCTATGCTACAATAACAGCAAGGGCGCCGCTCACAAGCGGCGCCCTTGTAGTATTTAAAAAGCTTGACAGCATTGCTAAACTTTAACTTTAATTTTCTGCGTGCAAAATTTTTATTAACTGCTGCTTTTTGTACTGCTATTAAAATTCCTGTTACTCTTTATTTTTTACTTTACAGATAAGTTGCGTTACTGTACCCATCGGGCAGTACACGCACCAGCTGCGCGGCTTAAATAAAACCATGGTGATTAAGCCAAGCACCGTAGAAGTCAGCATAACGCTGTAAAAGCCAAAGGCAAACTGCGCAGCGCCGGGATTCACGGCATTGCCAAGATACGCCCAATGCCACGGCAGCTTAAAAGTCCACAGCAGCGTAACAGCCTGCTGTAAATCTGCCGTGCCTGCAAACACAAGATAGGTATTCCACAACATTTGCAAAAACATAACACAGAAAAAAATTAAAAAGCCGTAACGAAAAGCTTTGCTTTTCATCCATTGGGGAATATCATGTCTGCGCGAAAGTCCAAAGCGTCCGCCAAGCAAACTGAAAAGCTGTCCTCGTCCGCAATAACGATTGCAATAACTTTTAGTTCCGTACACAAACGCAATAATCAATGGAATAAAAAAGCATAAAAGTCCCAACCAAGCAAAAAGGATATTAAAAAACCCCAAAATAAGATAGGTAAGGGAAAGAAGCCAAAGATAATCGTACCATTTTTTATTCATAGCTCTATCTCCCGAAGCTCAATTACCGATGCCGGACATTCCTTAGCACATTTGCCGCAGCCAACGCATTTTTTCCAATCTACAACTGCTTTAACACCTTTATAAACAGAAATGGCTTGCATCGGACACACCTTGGCACAACAGCCGCAGGCTACACAATCATTTTCTGCTACATGAGCCTTACGCGGCTTTCTTTTTATTTTTTCCATACGCCAACACCTCCGTTTTATATATTATAACTAAAACAGAGATTTTTTTCTGTGATAATATCACACTTAGGCACTACCCTTTTGCCGCATAAAAAAGCCAATCCACATAATGCAGATAGACTTTTTAGTTGCAGCCAAGCTAAAGAGCTGCTGTTTTTCCAGGCAAAAGCACTGTTAACTTTTAATTCAGGAACAAAAGGACGATAAACTATCTTTTCCTTATCCCAAAAAGGTACCGATATTCAATTACCAAAGAATAACCCAAGCCTTTTTGCGCCAGCGGATCATCCGAACGCATTAAAACAATCCAGCGTTCTTTTTCCTGCATACGGATAAAATCAATTTTTTTCGGTACGGTCAACCAGCGCTAAAATTTCTTCTGCACAGTAAGCACTTCCATAGCAGATTTAAAAAGTTTTTCATTGTGTAAATTCTCGTTTATCCTTGTAGACTATATAAAAACCTTCAGATATTGTATAATATAAGTGTCTACAAAGATTTTTAAAACGAGGTGAATACTGATGAAAAATGAACATCTTGCAAAATTAAGTAAAGAACAATTACTGGAATTAATTGAAATATATGCTAAAAACTGGTTGGCACATGACGGTGTTTGGTTTCAATCCATAGAGCGCAAATTTGGTATGTACGAAGCCGTATATCACGACGAAGAAGCCTGGAAACGCTTTACCGTTATTGAAGCCAAACGCATTAAAGAATTTTTACAATTACCGAAGCACCCCGGACTTGAAGGTTTGGAGCAAGCTTTGCATTATCGTTTTTATGGTAATTTAAACGAACATGAATGCTTAAGAAAAGGCAATAAGCTTATATATCGCAACTACAACTGCCGCGTACAGACGGCGCGCAGCCGCAAAGGAATGCCTTATCATCCGTGCAAATCGGTTGGAATATATGAGTATACAGGCTTTGCCGCCGCTATTGACGAACGCATCAAATGCCGTTGCTTGAGCTGTTATCCCGATTGCACCGAAAGCCCCGACGGCTGCGCCTGGGAATTTTATTTAGAAGAATAAGACTAATTATAAAAAGATGCTGATTAATTTAGTTCAGCATCTTTTTTATACGTCAGCATTCAAAGAATTTTTATATTTTGACTGATAAATTTTTTACAAGCATATCTCCGCTAAATTTTCTATCTTTCAACCAAATGATAACTTTCCGCAAGCAATTGCTTAACCAGCTCTATATCTAAATTTTTACTCAAAACTGCTGTCAGCCAATGCTTTTTATTCATGTGATACGCAGGATAAAAATGTTTTTTATCAATTAAAGCGGTCACCTTTTCCGGCGGCAGTTTAAAATTTACAATATCAACTCTGCCATTGATTTGTAAGCCAATACTTTTATAGGGAATAGTCATAAATACGGCATACCATTTATTTCTTCTGCCGGTTTTGAAAGTAAAAGCGTCCGGTGTATCCTCCCACGGAGCTTCTGGGACTGTGCCAAATGCTTTCCTGCAATACCGCATCAATAAATCTTTGACATTAGTATTATAAAAGCAGCCTGTTTTTATTTTCTGTAACAGCTGCTCTACTTTTTCTCTGATATGAGTAACATAACCACTGATGTTATCCGCAACGTTAAAAGGCAGATATTCTTCGTCCGTATCTTTATCAAACACATTTACTTCAAAATTTTGCACGTTAATGATAATTTTGGCATAAAATTCCGTACCGGCAATATCTGTCACTAACATAAGCTGCCCGCCCTGCTGCCTAAAGCCAAAGGCCAGCGCTTTTTTTCTATCTAAAGTGTATTGTTCCAAACCATAGTAAAGCATTTTTTTCACTTCCAACATCACTGAAATTTCTGTTATCATCAGTATAGCATAATCTTGCTTTTACTTCGACATAAAAATACCGTGTCTGAAATATAGACACGGTATAGAAAGCTTGGTATTTTATTTTTCAAAAACCATAACTCTATCAAAGTCCAGATATACTTTGGAACCATCAGGAATCGCGTCAATATCTGCACCTTTAACAATTACACGCACAATGTGTTCGCCAACCTGTACGCGATAATCAATAGCGTCGCCCAAGTAGAAACGGTGAGTCAGCTGGCCTCCAATTTGCCCGCCATTCAAAGACATGGTAATATTTTCCGGACGCACGGCAACGGTTGCTTCGCCAACAATATTATTGGTATTGGGGAAGGAAACGTTGGTGCCTTTGAGAAATACGCGGTCGCCTTTAGCCTCGCCGTCCATGAAGTTAACCAAGCCGATAAAGTCAGCAACCATTTTATTGGCAGGCTGAGTATAAATTTCATGAGGAGCACCTATTTGCTGCACAACGCCCATACTCATAACAACTACGCGGTCACTCATAGCCATTGCTTCGCTTTGGTCATGAGTTACATAGACAACGGTAATGCCGGTTTTCTTCTGAATTTCCAAAATTTCAAAACGCATAGATTCGCGCAACTTAGCGTCCAAGTTAGACAAAGGCTCGTCCAGCAGCAGCAGGCCAGGCTCTGCCACCAGCGCACGCGCTAAAGCAACACGCTGCTGTTGACCGCCGGATAATTGGTTAGGATAGCGTTTACCATATTCGCCAAGATGCACCAATTCCAGCATTTCCTGCACGCGGCGGTCACGCTCGGATTTTTCTACCTTTTTGATTTTCAAGGGATAGCCAACATTTTCTGCCACAGTCATGTGCGGCCATACAGCATAAGATTGGAATACCATGCCGATATCGCGTTTTTCCGGCGGAGCAAACGAGCCTTTTAAAGAAGAACTTACGCATTGCTCGCCAATATAAATTTCACCTTCGGTAGCGCGTTCAAAGCCTGCAATCATACGCAAAGTAGTAGTTTTACCGCAGCCGGAAGGGCCTAAGATGGAAACGAATTCACCATCTTTTACAACTAAGTTAAAATCGTTTACAGCAGTTACGCTGCCGAAACGCTTAAATACATGCTCAATTCTTACCTCAGACATTTATTTCTTCACTCCTTGTTTAAATACCAACGTTACCTTTGGAAACTTTGTTCAAAATCAAGTTGCCGATTAAGACAATCATCAGAATGATAACGGAAAGTACAGAAGCATTCTGAGTATCGGCATAGGTTTGCAGTTCGTAAAGCAATACGCCAATGGTTTTAGTATCACTGCCATAGAGCAGCAGAGACATAGTCAATTCATAGAATGACGGCATAAAAATCAAAAACCAACCAGCGATTACGGAAGGTGCAATCAGCGGAATAATGATATCCTTGCAGCAGCGCAGCCAGTTAGCACCGGAGTTCAGAGCAGCCTCTTCCAAAGAAATGTGTACCTGGCTTAAAGCCGCAGCAATAGTACGCACGGACATAGTCATGTACTTAACAAGGTAGCTGACGATAATAATCCACATGGTAGAATACATATTCAAGCCATAATTGCCGCTGAAAGTAATAATCAAAGCCAAAGCGATAACGATGGACGGAGTAGAACCGCCGATAACTACCAAAAGGTCAGGAATGCTGCGGCCTTTAATTTGAGTTTTTACAGCAAGATAGGCCACAAACAAGCTGAGCAGCGTACCAATCGTTGCAGCAATAACGCCGTAAATTACAGAGTCCCATACGCTTTCCATATACTGAGCGCTGGTAATTACAGGAATCCAAGGATCAATGCCGATATTAGATAATGCTATCGGTTTAGACATGGATTTCAAGAAAGAAGTCAATACGATAGAGCCTAAAGGAATAACTACGGCAATTGCGCCATAAAGGCTAACTGCACAAACAGCAGGCCACTTCCATTTGCCAAGCTCTACTATGTTTGGACGAGTGGATTTACCGGAAATAGTGGTATAATCCTTGCGTCCCATCATCCAAGTCATGCCCATTAACAGGAAGTTGGCAATAAACATCAAGGAGGCAGCTAAAGCAGTAGCATCACGAACACCGGCATCATCGCCCATGTAAATATAGGTTACGATACGAGTGGTCATAACCTCGATATTACCAGGCATACCAACAATAGAAGGAATACCGAAGCAGGAACCTGCGGCAATAAATACCAGCAGACCACCAGCTAAAATTGACGGAGCCATCAAGGGCAAAGTTACGTCAATAACCGTACGCAGCGGAGACGCACCGCTGACACGAGCTGCTTCCTCTAAGGTTGGATCCATTTTCTCCATAGCACGAGAAATAGTGATAAAAGCAAACGGGGAATAGAACAGCATCAGTACCCAAGCCAAGCCCCAAAAAGTATAAATATCAAAAGGAGCAGTTTCAAGGCCAAACATCCACTTAAAAATGTTATTCAGATAACCAACGCTGGGGTTTAAAAGCTGTACCCAGGCAATTGCACCAACATAAGGCGGAATCATGTAGCTGGAAACCAGCAAAGTACGGAAGCCTTTTTTGCCCGGCATGTCAGTACGACCAACCAGCCACGCCAGCGGAAAAGTAATAATAACGCTGGCAATCATAACCATCAATGACAGCTCTACAGTATTAGTCAAGGCTTTCCAGTTGACATCTGCACTGTAAACATTGCGGTAGTTTTCAAGATTGATAGCACCGTCCTTTATAATGCTGTCAAAAAGCAAAATGCCCATAGGGAAAATTACAAAATAGAGCAGCAACAAAACGGACAGTGAAATAACGATTGTTTTGCTGTTAATACGTGATAGCATGGAAAGTAATGTTTCTCCTTCCCTCAAAATTTTACAAAATAAAAGACATTTACCAATTCAATATTAAAGCACACAAAACAGGGAGCACATAAGCGTCCCTGTTTTGTTTATTAATTTACCTTGTTTGCTTGATAGACTAATTATTTATCCATAACTCTCTTACGGAATTCTTCTTTGATCTTAGCGTTGTTGTCGGCCAATTTTCTCCAATCAACTTTCATCTTGCCTTCGGTCAGTTTCTTAGTTTCAGGAGCGCCGATGGGACCCTTTACGTCGCCGCGAACGGAGTGCATCCAGCCTTTAACAACTGCTTCCTGACCTTCTTTGCTCAGCCACCAATCAACAATAGCTTTTGCGCCTTCAGGATTCTTAGTGGTGTTGAAAATAGCAATCGGGGACGGAACTTGGATTACGCCGTCAGTCGGATAGGAAACCTTCAAGGGCTCTTTCTTGGTGTTAGCCAGTTTCAGGATGTTTTCTTCCAAAATCATTGCAGCAGCATATTCGCCGGTCAACAATTTATTTTGAATAGCAGAGTTGCCTTCTTCAACGCGGATGCCGTTAGCTTTCAGTTGGTCAAAATATTCCCAACCATATTTGTCAGCCAATGCGCCAACTGCTACATAAGCGGTGCCGCTCAGCATGGGGTTAGGCATAGCGATTTTACCTTTCCATTTCGGATCGGTCAAATCTTTCCAAGTTTTCGGAGCATCTTCAGCTTTCAGTTTGTCGCCATTGTAAGCAATAATCATGTTACAAACGCGAACTGCATACCAAGAGCCGTCTTCAGCTTTATCATTGATCAGGTTAGCTTCTTCTTTGGATTTATAAGGAAGCAGCAATTTTTGGTCAGCCAATTTCAGATAGTAGGAAGGATCAGCAACCATCAATACGTCGGCAGCAACCTTTTTAGCTTTGATTTCGCCGGTAATTTTAGTTACAACTTTTTCGGTGCCGCCTTGGAACCAGTTAACTTTCATGTCGGGGAAAGCTTTGGCAACGTTAGGTTTGCACATGTTGTCGATAATATCAGGGTAAATAGAGGTATATACCATGAGCTCGCCTTTGGTTCCGGCAGCTTTCTTATCATCCTTTTTGTCGCCGCCACCGCAGCCTGCCAATGCTACGGACAATGCCAAAATTGCTGCTGCACCAAGCATCCATTTAGATTTTTTCATTCACAAACACTCCTTTTTCCTTAATTTTAAAAATATCAAAATTACTAGTGTAAAGACCTTCTACACCTTTATTAAAAATTTCGTCGCCTTATTATTTTTTCCTGCTTACACTTTACACTATTTTAATATATTTTTCACTTTTTATGTCACTTTTACGTTTATACAGTATACATTCCATCATATATTTACATATGCTCATTTTTGTCCTGCATGGACTTTTTATGTCCCTCTATTTTATACGCAGATAAAATTCAATTCCCAGGCGGGAATATATGGATGCTTTCTTAAATAAATTTTATAATCCGGCACCAGCTCCCACAATAGTAAAGGCAGTCGGAACAAATCCTCGTCATAATGATAGGCTGCGACAAACAGCTTCGGTCTGCCATGCATAATAGTATCACGTCCACCGTTAACAGCCTGTTTTTCCGCACCCTCAACATCCATTTTTATATAAGAAACTCTACGGCCTGCCGCTATTTTATCAATAGTAGTAACGGGCACCAAGCGTTTTTCTGCATCTACAAAGGTAGACTGACGTCCACCGCTATCGCTAAAAGCTAATTCGCCTGCTGTATCCCAAATACCGCTTTCATAAACCTCTACTTCTAAATGTTTTTCTGCCAGCTGCTCTGCCAATAGCCGCAGCTTACGGCAGTTACGCCTGTCAGGCTCCACCGCCAGCACCCGCTCCCACTGCCAATTTGTCAAGCGTCCCCATTCATCCAGCGTATCGCCGTTATAAGCTCCCAAATCCATATATACTTCATTCGGCGCAGGCTGTATAAGCTGCCGCAAATCATTTTCCCGCACTGTTTCACACGCAAATATATAATTAATCTTACCGCTCAATTTATAATTTAAAGTCGCAGCAAAAACCTTGCGCGACAAATCATCTGCCAAATTATCATAAACCTGCTGTAATTCGCTTGCGTATTTTTTTAGCCACAGCACACTGACAGTTTCCGCTTCTGTAAAAAGCGGCAAATGAGGCGCTACCACCTGCTGCTCCGCCGCCAGCTCTTTAAAGCGTGCTAAAACCTCCGGCCTTTCGCTGGCAAAAGCAATTACTACCAAAAGTTCTGCACCCAAGCGTTTTTTTACTGCCGCGTAGCGCTCTACGGTAAAACCGCGAAAACTTTGTCCGCGTACAAATTCATCACTGGCAAAAACACCTTGCACTTCAACACCGTTTACTTCACACCAATCTAAAATTTTATCGGCGCCATTACCCATACCATAAAGCACAATGGGCTTTTTTGTTTTCTGCAAAAGCTCCCATACGCTTTCTTTTTCTATAATAAAATCTAACATCAACAAACCTCCCAATTATTTATTACATTATACACCATATAGTAGTGACTGATGTACCTAAATATGCTAAAATTAATTAAAGACTGTTTAATATTTTCACAACACCAACCTATTAAGGAGGCAACACTTATGCCACTACTGGAATCAGGCGAAAACTACTTGGAAACTATACTCGTACTCACAAAAAAGAACGGCTCTGTCCGCTCCATTGACGTAGCAGAATCTTTGCAATTTACTAAAGCCAGCGTCAGCAGAGCTATGAGCATTTTAAAACGCGATAATTATATTATTATGAATCCTGACGGTTCTATTGTTTTGACCAAGGAAGGCCAGAAAAAAGCTGCTGCCGTTTATGACCGTCATGTTACTCTGACTCAATTTATTACCGATATTCTCGGAGTAGATGAAAAAATTGCCGAAAAGGATGCCTGCCGCATTGAGCATATTATCAGCCCAGAAACCTTTGCCGGCATTAAGGCACATCTTGCTGCAAAAAAGAAATAAACGCAAAACCGTTTTTACGTATTTACAGAAATGAAAGGGGGATATTACATGAAAAAAATTCTTTTATTTTTAATGGCTTTTTGCCTTTTCTGCGTTACTGCCGCAGCCAGCCCTAAGCTTTATCACCATCCCGCCTACGATTTTTCTAATATTCGCAATGTAAAAGTAACTGTCATCACCAACACTAACCCACAGAATAAAGATAATTTTTATGCAGAAGTTATGGCAGAAGAAAAAATGCTTTCTGCTTTATACAGCGCAGCAGGAAATCAAAAGCTAATCCTTACGGATGAACGAGCCAACGGACCTCTTGCGCCTACCGGCGAACCGGAAAGTCTTTTTACTCCCAACAAAAAAGCTCCCAAAACCGTGGAAGTGCGCGTCAGCATCAATTATTTAGGCTATCGCAGCAATCTTGTTCCCGGTCACTATGAACAAAAAACAGAATATATTAAAGAAAAGCACAAAAATTCACGCGGTCAAGAGCAATACGTAGAAATTCCCATTACCACTAAGGTTTGGGTACCTGACGCTTACCGCAGCGATTCTCTTCTAGACGTAATTTATAATGTCTATGATTTAGAAACCGCCACGGTTATTGCCAACGTCATGGACAGACGCGAGCGTCAATATGAAGAGGATACTTCCGGCATGCTTAAACGCTCTACCAAAGATTTTCTTAAAGCTTTAACAAAAAAATAATATGCTGAAATCCCGAGTACATATCAAAATGTATTCGGGATTTTTTCTTATATTTACATCATATAAATGATATAGTGCTTGGCATCTCTTAGCCGTAAAAGCCGCACGAAAGAGTATTAACCATTTTTCTAATCTTAATAAAAATTATTCTTATTATTCTTGACATATCATTTGAATATGATATAATCTTAAGAAGTAAAGCAAGCAAATTATTATTGCTGTTTTTTATTGAAAGTCAAGTTTATTATCATGTAAAAAGGAGTGTTATGTTATGAAATCCTTGAAAAAATATGCTGCCGTTGCTATGGCCTGCGCTGCACTTGTAGGCTTTGCCGCTACTTCTCACGCTGCTTACCAATTAAGCGACGAGGTCAAAACTGCTACTCCGGCGCTTTTAATGGCTACACAAATCGGCATCAAAACCAATGAAAACGCTGCTTTGGCTAATCTGCCGGATAAAGACGCTATTTTGGTTATGAGCTTTGGCACCACTTTTAAGGATACCCGCGAAAAAACCATTGATGCTACTGTCAACGCTATTAAAGCAGCTCATCCCGGCGTAAAAGTGGTTACTGCTTTTACTTCTCATATTATTATTGACCGTATTAAAGCCAACGAAGGTATTTCCTATCCTACTCCTGAAGAAGCAATTGCCCAATTGAAGGCAGGAGGCTACACTCGTGTAGCAATGACTTCTTTGGATATTATCCCCGGTATGGAATATGCTTATAAAGACGCTGTTTTCCAACTGCATAAAAATGATTTCAAAAAAGCAACCTTTGGCACTCCGCTCATGTACTGGCAGGGACAAGAGGGGCAAGCTGACGATATTACCGCAACCATGAAAGCAGTCTCTACCCAATTCCCTAAGCTGGGCAAAAAAGACGCTGTTTTGGTAATGGCCCATGGTACTCCCCATCCGGCAAACGCTTACTACGCTGTAATGCAGGATCGTTTAAACGAAATGGGCTTAAATAATGTCTTAATTTTTTCCGTTGAAGGCTGGCCGCATTTGGAAACTGTTATTCCGCAGCTGAAAGCTAAAGGGATTAAAAATGTTACTCTTATGCCGTTGATGATGGTTGCAGGCGACCACGCTAATAATGATATGGCCGGTGACGAACCTGATTCCTTCAAATCTATTTTGGAAAGCGAAGGCTTCAAGGTAAACGCTTATATTCATGGCTTAGGTGAAAACGAAGCAGTCCGCCAGCTTTTTGTTGATAAAGCAGAGCAAGCATGGGACGCTTTACAAGCTAAATAATTTTTACATTTCCTTTTTTCTGTAAAATACTCTTTGCCCCCTTGCGAGCAGAGAGTATTTTCTTTATGATTTATCTTATACTATGATAAAAAACGAAACGAGGTTGCTTTATGGATACAACAAATAAAAAGGCCTTAGTAGTCATCAGCTTTGGCTCCACCTTTGATGAAACCCGCAAACAAGATATCGGCGGCATTGAATGCGCGTTAGCGGCAGCGTTTCCCGCATATGACCAGTACCGCGCTTTTACCTCCAAAATTATTCGCAAGCGTTTGGCTGCCAGAAATATTTTTGTTGACGATATCGAAACCCTCTTAACCAAGCTAGCTGTTGCAGGCTATAAGGAAGTTATTCTCCAACCTACTCATCTGCTCCACGGTGAAGAATTTGAGCAGAAGGTTTTAGCTTTACGTGATAAATTTTTATCTCTTTTCCAAAAATTTATTATCAGCCAACCCTTAATCGTAAGCGATGAAGATTTTAAGCGGGTAGCTGTCGCTTTACTCGGCCACCTACCCGCTTTGCAGCCTAACGAATGCGTTATCTTTATGGGGCATGGCACTCCTCGTGCCAACAACTCTGCTTATGGCTATACCTATGTAAAATTACAGAAAATTTTTGACGAACTAAGCATGCCTGTTTTAGTCGGTACAGTAGAAGACGAAGATATTCCTAATTTGGCAGCAGTTTTGAGCAAACTACAGCAACGCGGCTACAAGCATGTGCATCTTTGCCCTTTAATGGTAGTTGCAGGCGACCACGCTAATAATGATATGTATGGCAACGAGCCTGACAGCTGGAAATCGCAAATTGAAGCTCTTGGCATCACTACTACCGGCCATCTGAACGGCATCGGTCGTTTCACTTCCATTCAAGCACTGTACGTGCAGCATGTTCTCACTGCGTTAAGCAAATAATTTCAAATCATCTTAACCCCTTCCTCTCTGTATTTTGCTTACACACATTGGGCAGGGATTTATGTTGCCCCCATAGCCTCGCTTATGTTATAATTAAAACACCTAGAATTTGCGTAAAAAATTATTTAAGAAAGGATGTTGCAAATGGGTGTTGTTATTTCTGCTGTAATAACTTTTTGGGTAGGTTACTTAATCTACAAAAAGTACAAACCACAGCCTGTGCTTTTTATGGGCGGTATGATTATGATGTGGCTGGCTGCTATTTTAGGCTATAGCCAAATTTTAGGAGCTAAGGCTTCTACAGGCTCCATATTCTTTGACGCATTTGAATTTATGCGCGCTACATTAAGCTCTACTGCCGGTAAGCTTGGTCTGAATATTATGTCCGTAGGCGCTTTCGCTAAGTATATGGATAAAATTGGCGCTTCACGCGCTTTGGTTCGCTTAACCATTAGACCGCTGTTAGCACTCAAATCTCCCTATATTGTTATGAGCGGTACTTGGATTGTTGGTATGCTTATCGGTCTGTGCATCAACAGTGCTTCCGGACTAGCAATGCTGCTGATGGTAACCATGTTCCCCATTTTGGTTGGCTTAGGCGTGAGCCGTCTGTCCGCAACCGCCGCCGTTGCTACTACTCTGTGCTTCGACTGGAGCCCCAGTGACACCGGCACTATTTTGTCCGCCGAAACCGCAGGTCTTGACCCTGTATTCTACTGGAGCCATTATCAAGTTCCTATCGTTGCCGTTGCTTTTGTAGTCGTAGGTATTCTGCACTATTTAACCCAAAAATATATGGATAAACGCGACGGTCATGTAGTAAAACCTATTGAAGTAGAGACAACCAAAGACGAAGCAGATACCGCTCCGGCTTTTTATGCTATTCTGCCGGTTATTCCTTTGGCGTTGATTTTGAGCTTCAGCTCCCTGTGGATCACCTGGATTAAAATGAACATTGTTATGGCAATGTTCATCGGTCTGTTTATTGGCGTTTGCTGTGAGTATATTCGCTGGCGCAACGCCAAAAAGGTTTTTGACGATATTCAAACCTTCTTCGACGGCTTAGGTATGCAGATGGCTAACGTAATCACCCTGATTCTTGCCGGTCAAACCTTTGCTAAAGGCTTGCTCTGCTTAGGCACCATCAATGCTATGATTGACGGCAGTAAGGGCTTAGGCTTCGGCCCGATGGCTATGATGCTGGTAATGGTAGCTATTATTGCCGGTTCCGCTATTGTTATGGGTTCCGGCAACGCGCCGTTCTTTGCGTTTGCTGCTTTAACTCCTGCTGTTGCGGCTGCCACTGGTCTGCATCCTGTACTTATGCTGCTGCCGATGCACTTTGCAGCTTCCATCATGCGTAACTGCTCTCCTATTACCGCGGTTATCGTAGTATCTTCCGGCATGGGCGGCGTTTCCAGCTTCGATTTGGTAAAACGCACCTTTATCCCCATGATGGGCGCTATGATTGTTACTATCGGTATGACTTTCTTCTTCTACTACACTGGTTATTAAGCCAAAAGAGCTCCCCTTATAAGGGGGAGTCTCTCTTTTTATGGAGGTATATAGATGTTTATTTGCGACTGTCACTGCGACACTTTAACCGAATTATATAAAAAAAATGTGAATTTATACAGCAATGACCAGCATATAGATATTAAGCGCCAGCTGGCGCTGGGAGGTATGCTGCAATTTTACGCTATGTTTGTACCTACGCCGGAATTTCGTTATGGAGGCGGTCTGCGCTACACTATGAACCTGTTGGATACCTATCTGCGTCAAATGCGCAAAGTACAGGAACAGGGAATTGATATACTTTTAGTACGCACTAAAAAAGACGCTGCTGACGTACTCAATCATCAATGCGCCAGCCTGTTGGCTATCGAAGAAGGCGGCGCTATTGACGGCAGCTTAGAAGCTTTGCGCGTTTTGTACGAATTGGGCGTGCGCGCCATGACGTTAACTTGGAGCAACCGCAACGATATTGCCGACGGTGTCAACGAAAAAAGCAGCGGCGGCGGTTTAACTCTTTTCGGGCGTAAGGTCGTTGCTGAAATGAATAGTTTAGGTATGCTGGTAGACGTGTCCCACATTGCTCCCGCAGGCTTTTGGGATGTTATTGAAACCAGCACTAAACCTATTATCGCTACTCATTCCAACGCTTTGTCTTTGTGCCAGCATCCCCGTAATTTAGACGATAAGCAGATTTTAGCGATTAATGACAACGACGGTCTTATCGGTATTACTTTTGCCGGACAATTTTTAGAAAACGATTACCATGATGCCTGCATTGAAAGCGTATACCGCCATATCGATTACATGCTGAATTTAATGGGTAACGACGACCACATTGGCTTCGGCAGTGATTTTGACGGCATCAGCCATCCTCCCTACAATATTCAAGGCGTGCAGGATTACAAACCTCTCTTAGAATATCTCTGCGGCAAATACAGCGATACCACTATCGCCAAAATTACTCATCAAAATGTTTTGAACTTGCTGCAAAAGGTATTGTAACCATAATAAAAAAGTAAAGGCGTAAATGTGCAGAAAATTATCTGTGCATTTACGTCTTTTTTTGTGATTCGGAATGTTTTATTTAACTACGTTTTGCGGCCTGCCTGCTAAAAAAGCGTCTATATTAGCAAAAACAATATCCGCTCTCGCCTCCAACGCTTCCCTGCTGGCGAAAGCCACATGAGGAGTAACTACGGTATTTTTTGCGTGCAGCAAAGGATGATTTTCTGCCAGAGGCGGCTCCTGCTCAAAAACATCAATTCCAGCCGCAGCCAGCTTTCCGCTATTCAAAGCTTCTGCCAAGGCTTCGCTGTCCACCACGCCGCCACGAGCACAATTTATCAAGACCGCGCCAGTTTTCATTTTGGCAATGGAATCGGCATTTATCATTTTAGTGGTTGCTGAACTCATGGGTACGTGCAGCGATACAAAATCGGAAGCTGCTAATAATTCGTCTAACGCAACATATTTTACGCCCATGTTTACCAGCTCCGGTTTCACAGTACGGCTGTAAGCCAAAACCTGGCAGCCAAAGGCTTGGGCAATTTTTGCCACGCGACAGCCAATAGCTCCGGTACCGATAACGCCAAAGGTTTTACCAAAAAGCTCAAAGCCTACCAAGCCGTCCTTCGTTCCTATATGACGACAGCGTTCATCAACAGCAACAATATTGCGGATAGCGCTGATAGCCAAACCAAAGGTCAATTCCGCAACAGCGTTAGTGGAATAGCCTGCCGCATTGCAGGCAGTAATGCCGCGGGAGCGAGCAGCGTCCAGTCCAACATGGTCGACGCCCGTAAAAGCAATATCAATAAGCTTTAAATTAGGACATTGCTCAATAAGCTCTGCACTCAAAGGCTGATTGGCCAATAGCAGAATATCTGCGTCTTTAATGCGGGCCAAAAGCTTTTCTTGGTCTGTTTCCTTGGTTATATAATAAATAAATTCATGACCTGCCGCTTGTAAGGGCGCAGCCAAACTATCAATCTTTGCCGACGAAACACCTAACGGCTCCATGCAAATAATTTTCATGCTAACACCTCGTTTTTCTTTACTTACAAATTAGTTTACTCTGCCAGCTAAAAAGTGTCAAATAAAAAAGTCTCCGCAGTGCAACTACGGAGACAAGATCTGCAATTTTAAGCAGTGTGCTTTTTATCGTAATAGTTCCAACAGAAAATAATTACCAGCAAAAGGCCTACGGAAATCGCCGTGCTGATAACAGAACCGGTAATGCCGGCAATCACAAAACCTACAAAAGCAATAGCGCCGTTGATGGAAGCATAAGGCAGCTGTGTACGCACATGGTCAGCCAAATTACATTCTGCACCCATGGACGACAAAATCGTGGTATCGCTCAAGGGTGAGCAATGGTCGCCGAACAAACCGCCGGATAATACTGCGCCCAAGCAAATAGCATAGGAAATACCAAAAGCATTGCCCATAGGAATTGCTAAAGGCATCAGCATAGCAAAGGTTCCCCAAGAGCTGCCGGTAGAAAAAGAAATCAAAGCGCCAAAGAGGAAAATGCTGGCGGGAATTAAAACCGGCGTAAAGTTAATGCTTTGCAAAATACCAATAATATATTTTGCAGTACCAAGCTTACTAATCATAGCGCTCAAGGACCAAGCCAACAACAGAATAATGGCTACCTCCGTCATGCTGACCATACCCTTAACATAAATGCTGAAGGTTTCCTTTGGTTTTTTTACTTTAAAGAAATAAATCATCGCCATTAAGAGAACGCCTGCCAAAAAATAACCAGTAGTCAAAGCAATACGAAAAGCGTTGCCGGGAATTTTAGCAAAGGGAAAACCCAAAGGAGCCAAATCCATCAGTAAAGTAGCGAAAACCATCAAAATCGGCAGAATCAGCATAAAAGGATTAGAATTACCCAAAGAATAACCGTCTTCGTCCACAGGAGCCACATAGGTATCTTCCATTTCTTCAGGAATAGGTTTATCAACCATGGCATCCTCTGCTTGTTTCATAGCAGAAAAATCTTTTTTGGTAATCGCTACCAAGGGAATCATGATAACAGCCAAAATTGTATAAATTTGGAAAGGAATCGCCTGCATAAAGGTTTCATAATCGGAAACATCTACGTGCAGATTTTTAAACTGCGCTTCTACCAAGCCCATGATATACACACCCCAGCCGATAAAAGGAATTAGTACTGCTACCGGAGAAGAAGTAGAATCAAGCACCCACGCCAGCTTTTCGCGGGATAATTTAAGTTTATCAAACAGTGGACGGAATACAGGCCCGACCAACAGCGCCGTGCCTAAATCTGTAAAGAAAATAACTACGCCGCCAAGCCAAGCACCAAGCTGCGCTTTTAAAGGTGTATCAACTATCTTATGCACATATTTAGCAAAGGATTGCGCGCCGCCGGCATTTTCCAACAGCTTAATAAAGCCGCCGATAAACAAAATCAAAACGATATTGCCTGCGTTATAACTATCCATGACCTGCTTGAAGAAATAATCTCCAATCAAAGATTTAGCAGCCAAAAACGGATGGCCGTTGCACAGCAGCAAAACGCCCGATAAGCAGCCGCAAAACAAAGAAAAAATTACATTTTTTGTTTTAATCGCCAGTCCGATAGCCATCAGTGACGGCAGCAGACTAAGAACACCAAAATCCATAAACAACACCCCTAAAATTATAATAGACATATTTTAGCATAAATATACTGTAAAACGCAAGCTTTTCTGCATTTTTATTATGAAAACAGTATAAAAAATCACCCTTTTTAAGCCAGCCAAAGTCATATAAATTGATTAAAGCTCAAGAAGTTTCTTTTCCTCAAAAATTTTCTCTTTTCTTTAGTTTTGCTATTGTACTTTGTGGCGATTGTGGTACAATCAAAGAGACAATAAATACAGTGTAAGGAAAGATATACATGAAAAGAAACAAACACTTTCAAATTGAGCAGGAAGCTGTAGAAAAATTAGCTGCCGAATATGGTACGCCTCTTTTAGTACTTTCCTTAGAGGAAGTAAAAAAAAGCTATAATATTTTAAAAAAATATCTGCCGCGCGTAAAAGTGCACTACGCCATTAAAGCTAATCCCCATCCCGAAATTTTAAGAGTGATGGCGCAGCTTGGTTCGTGCTTTGACGTAGCTTCCGACGGCGAAATCCGCCTACTGCACGATATGGGCGTTGCCGGCAGCAGAATGATTTACGCGAATCCGGTAAAACTGGGCGCAGGCTTTACTGCCTGCCGTGACTGCGGCGTTACCAAAATGACCTTTGACAGCGTCAGCGAAATAGAAAAGATCAAAAAAGAGCTCCCTCAGGCAACGGTGCTGTTGCGTCTGCGTATCGATAATTCTTCGGCACACGTTGATTTGAACAAAAAATTTGGCGCAGGCCGTGAAAACGCTTTAGCTTTAATGCTCAAAGCCAAAGCAGCCGGTC
Organism: uncultured Phascolarctobacterium sp.; assembly: GCA_905200645.1. Lineage (GTDB taxonomy): Bacteria > Bacillota > Negativicutes > Acidaminococcales > Acidaminococcaceae > Phascolarctobacterium_A. Next base: position 25,325 of record CAJKLD010000012.1, read on the forward strand.
TTGACATGGCAGGCATTGCTTTTCACGTCGGCAGCCAAACCGTCAGCGCCGAGCCTTATTTGCAGGCGCTGGATATCACCCGCGAGCTATTTGAGCAGGCAGAAGCCGCCGGACTGTCTCTGCGGATTTTGGATATTGGCGGCGGGTTTCCTATTCCCGAGCCTAAGGTTAAATTCAATCTGCCGGAAATGCTTAAACAAATTGCTGCCCGCTTGGATGAAGATTTTGCTGCAACGGAAATTTGGGCAGAACCCGGGCGCTATATCTGCGGCACAGCCGTTAATTTAATCACCGGCGTTGTGGGTGTTACCGAACGAGGCGGCCAGCCCTGGTATTTTTTAGACGAAGGCCTTTACGGCACTTTCTCCGGCGTACTGTTTGACCAATGGGACTTTAAGCTTATCAGCTTTAAGGAAAGCGACGAAAAAGTAGCCGCTACCTTTGCCGGTCCCAGCTGCGACAGTTTGGATATTATGTTTCGCGGCCGCTTGACTGCTCCCTTAGAAGTAGGCGATTTACTGCTGGTTCCTGCCTGCGGCGCATATACTTCCGCTTCCGCAACAACCTTCAACGGTTTTAGCAAAGCTAAATTTATCATTTGGGAAAACGTGAAGCAATCCTTAGCTTTAACAGACAAATAACCGCATTTTTAAATATACTGACGGTATGCACATGCGTACCGTCTTTTTTACGTTATTTTATTTGTAGGAATTTCCGTACTATGATAAAATATAAAAGATATAATGGTATATTATATTATCTCGGAGGCTATCAATGAAATTTGCTGAACAAAGCGTGACTATGCCTTTGGCAGAAGCCATGCTGCAATATAAAAATGAATCGGTCTATCCGCTGCACACTCCCGGTCATAAGGGAGGCCGCGGGATGGAGCCGCTGCTGCGACAAGAGTTGGGCAACAGTATCCTAATGGATGTTTCGCTTATGAGCGAACTGGACGATATTCACGAACCGGAAAGCTGCATAAAAACCGCTCAAGCCTTAGCCGCTGCAACTTACGGCAGCGACGCCTGCTTTTGGGCAGTTAACGGTACCAGTCAGGCTATTCACGCCATGCTTATGACCGCCTTAAAGCCCGGTAAAAAATTGCTTTTGCCGCGCAACGCTCACCGCAGTGTGGCAGGCGGCCTTATTTTAGGCGGCATTGAAGCAGTATATTTACAGCCGGAATATAATGAAGAGTTTGGCTTACAGATGCAAATTTCTCCTCAGGCTGTTGCCAAAGCTTTAGCAGCAGATAAAAATATTAAAGCCGTGCTTTTGACCAGTCCCAATTATTACGGCATTGCTGCCGATGTACAAAGTATTGCAGAAATTTGCCATGCACACGGAGCAGTACTTTTAGTAGACGAAGCTCACGGTCCGCATTTAGGTTTCAGTCAGCTGTTGCCGCCCTCCGCCCTGCAAAGCGGCGCCGATGCCTGCGCGCAAAGCACTCATAAAATCTTAGGAGCTATGACCCAGTGCAGTATGCTGCATGTACAAGGCCAACGTCTTGATTTACAAAAAGCAGCAGACGTTATGAGCATTCTGACTACCACAAGTCCTAATTATCTGCTGATGGCCAGCTTGGATGCGGCGCGGGCACAAGTGCAGGCACACGGCAGAAAAATGGCAGAAGCGGCAGTTGCGGCAGCGGCTAAGCTGCGTACTCTGTGCAAAAAATATGCCGGCCTAAAGGTTTTAGAAGCAAACGATTGCCACGGTCTGCTTTTGGACAGCACCAAAGTAACCGTAAATTTTGCTGTCTGGGGTTATACCGGCGTAGAAGCGGGCGAGCTGCTGCGTCAAGCTAAAATAGCCGTGGAGCTGGTGGACGCACAGAACGTACTTTTTTTAGTCACTTATGCCGATACCGGCAACGACTATGACCAAGCTCTTGAACGCATTGACACAGTATTAAAATACCTGGAGCAGCATAAAAAAACGCCGCAAAAAAATCCGGCAGCGCAGCCCGTTCCCTCTACGAAAACTGTTCTGCCTTTGCGCGAGGTATTTTATGCCAGCAAAAAATCTATTCCTTTAGCGCAGGCTAGCGGTTGTATCTGCGGCGAACAGATTAGCTTTTATCCGCCGGGAATTCCGGCATTGCTGCCAGGCGAAGAAATTACTGCCGAACTGATTGCTTATTGCACGGCTATGAAAGCTTTAGGCCTGCCCGTCAGCGGCCCTGCCGACAGCAGCCTGCAAAATATTAGAGTTATCAAACAGCTTGAAGCATAAAATATTGTTACAAAAGTCAAAATCATCGAGGAAAATATTATGCAAGGTAAATTTATTACATTTGAAGGCGCCGACGGCGGCGGCAAAAGCACACAGCTGCAATTAGCCGCAGCTTTTCTGCGTGCCAAAAATTATGAGGTAGTAGAAACGAGGGAGCCGGGCGGAACAATTTTAGCCGAACAAGTACGTACTATTGTGCTCGACCCTCAACTGCCGCTTAATAATACCACGCAAACACTGCTCTACCTGGCCGCTCGCAGCGAGCATGTCGAAAAGCTTATCAAGCCTGCGCTGACAGCCGGAAAAATAGTTTTATGCGACAGGTTCAGTGATTCAACTTTAGTTTATCAAGGTCTTGCCATGGACAAAGAGCCCGCTGCTTTGCAGGAAATCAAACAATTTAACGCGTATGCCTGCGACGGCTTAACGCCCGATTTAACCATACTTTTGGACGGCGATACCGACGTACTGGCCTTGCGCAGAAGTCAACGCGGCGTTACCGACCGTTATGAGGAGCAAGGCTTAGAGCTGCAGCGCAAGCTGCGTCAAGGCTTTTTGCAGCTGGCGCAGCAAGAGCCTGCCAGAATTAAAATTATCAATGCCGAAGCGAACAAGGAGCAGATTGCCCAGAAAATCGCATCCTTGTTAGAAATGCTCTTGCAAGAGGCAGATTAAATGTGGGATAATATTTTAGGACACGCACAGCAGAAAAAATTTTTACAGCGTTATCTTAACGCTCAGGAGCGTCCCCACGCGCTGCTTTTTGTCGGTGCGGAAGGCTTGGGTAAAAAGCAGCTGGCTTTGGAATTTGCCAAAACGCTTTTGTGCGCCAATCATAGCGGCAGCGACAACTGTGAAGCCTGCCGTTTAATGAATTTGGTAGACGGAAATTTAAGTCATCCCGATTTTCTTTGCGTACAAAGAGAACAGGACGAAAAAAACGGACGTTATAAGGATATCAGCAAGGAACAAATTTTGGGCTTAATCGGCAAATCAGCCTTTGCGCCCGTCATGTCAAGCACCAAGGTTTGTCTGATTGAGGACGCCGACCGCATGACGCCGGTAGCCGCCAACAGTTTTTTAAAGCTTTTAGAAGAACCACCTGCGGGCTGGGTCATAATTTTGTTGGCCGCTGACGAAAGCAAGCTTTTGACTACAATTTTGTCACGCGTAGTGTGCCTGCGGTTTCAGCCCGTACCGGTGGAACAAGTGCAGAAGCTATTGGAAGCCAAAAGCATCTATGTGCAACAAGCGGCTGTGCTGGCGCGTATCAGCGAAGGCTCTATCGGCACAGCCTTAAATTTAGCGGAGCAGGAGGTTTTTGAGCTTCGGCAGCAGGCTTTGGCTTTTTTAGAAGCATTGCCCCTGCATACACCTATGAATTATTTAGCAGGCCGAATTTGGCAGCAAAAAAATTTTGAGCGTCCGCAAGCGCTGCTGCTGACAAAATTATGGCAGCTGCTTTTGCGCGATTTGCTCATGTGTCATTTACATTTAGAAAATAAAATTTATAATTGCGATTTAACGGCTCAGCTTGCAGCATTGGCAGGCGGTTGGCGCGTCAACGGCTTAAAGCTGGCGCTGACCACGGTGCAGGAAGCCTATGCAGCTTTGGAAAACAGCGTAAGCGTGCGCCTGACGCTGGAAGCAATGGCCTTAAAAATAGATCAAGCATATAAGGAGTGATAATTATGCCGACAGTTGTAGGTATTAGATTTAAAAAGGCATGTAAAATATATTATTTCGAACCGGCAGATTCCGGCGTAGTCAAAGGCGATCACGCTATTGTAGAAACCGCTAGAGGCGTAGAATACGGCGAAGTAGTCATCGGTCCCCGCGAGGTAGACGAAAGCAGTATCGTTTCCCCCTTAAAACCGGTAATGCGCAAAGCAACAGAAGAAGACAACGAAAAACTGGCAGAAAACAGGGTACGCGAAAAAGAAGCCTTTAATATCTGCTTGCGCAAAATCAAAAACCACGATCTGCCCATGCGCTTAATCGACGTAGAATTTACTTTTGATGTCAATAAAATTATTTTTTATTTTACCGCTGACGGACGAATTGATTTCCGCGAGCTGGTCAAGGATTTGGCTGCCGTATTCCGTACCCGTATTGAACTGCGTCAAATCGGCGTGCGTGATGAAGCAAAAATGCTGGGCGGCATCGGCAGCTGCGGTCGCCCCCTGTGCTGCGCTACTTTCTTAGGCGATTTTGAGCCTGTTTCTATCCGCATGGCCAAGGATCAGAATTTATCTCTAAATCCCACAAAAATTTCCGGTATCTGCGGCCGCTTAATGTGCTGCCTGAAATACGAAAACCACATGTACTGCAAAGGCAATGGTAATAACGGCAGACGCGAGCGTGTAGAAATTCCTAAAATGGGTGCTTTAGTTGCCACGCCCTTAGGCGAAGGCAAAGTTGTGGGCATTAACCGCAGTCAGCACACTGCTTCTATTAAGCTGGCTCCCGATAATATTATTCAAGTAGAATGGGACGAAATTGTTGACGCGTCCCAAGCCGACAATGTGTGAGGAAAAAAGCAGCCTGCGCTGTGATTACGTGCCCGGCTGCTGGTATAAAATCTGGCAGGATGCCCAAGAGTTTTGCTTTACAACCGACGCCGTTTTTTTAGGAAATTTTCCGCATGTAGTCAATAAGGCTAAAGTGCTGGAGCTGGGCTGCGGCACCGGCGCTATCAGTATGCTTCTCGAAAGCCGCGGCGCGCAGCAGATAACCGCAGTGGACTGCAATCCCAATATTACCAAGCTTTTACGCCGCAGTATTGCCGACAATGCTTTAACAGAAAAATTTACCGTCATTGACGGCGATATCCGCAATTACAAAACCTTGCTGCAATCGGAAAGCATGGATTTGGTAGCAGCAAATCCGCCCTATCGCACCAGCGGCAATCAAAGGAAAATCGGCACGGCCGCCTGTCACGAGGTAAGTTCCACACTGGAAGATTTTTTTAAAGCGGCAGCTTTCGCAGTACGTTATCGCGGACGGTTTGCTTTAGTACAGCTGCCCGAACGTTTTGCCGAAAGTATGCAGCTGGCTTTTAAATACGGCTTGCAACCAAAACGCCTGCAATGGGTACACGCTCACATTGACAAGCCTGCCTGGATATTTCTTATGGAAATGGTCAAGGGCGGCAGTTACGGTCTGGAAGTTCTGCCGCCGCTGATTATGTACGAAAAGGACGGCAGCTATACTAAGCAAGTACAAAAATTTTATGAGCCAAAGCTTAAGTAATTATAAGAAACTCGTCTGCTTTTAAAACGCAGGCGAGTTTTTTCTTCAGCGCAGCATAAAAAGCAACGGTAAAAATTTTCTTTTTGTGCATACAAATTATGTTTGCAAATAGACTCAACCAGCGGTAAAGCTTGCAAATTTGACGTTCTTACTCCTAATATGTTAAAATAATAACAGCTTAAAGGAGGAAGTATATGCTGAATAATAAAAGCAAGCTACATTTACACTGTCTTATGGCAGCCGTTTTTTTAATTATAATGGTACCGTTTTTGACAGGCTTTGACATTACTCGACGTATTACGGTGGAAGCAGACGGTCAGACAAAAGAACTGCGTACTAACACCAACAATCCCCAAGTTATTTTACAAGAAGCCGGTATCACACTGCTTCCCGGCGACAGCTGGAAACTGAAAGGTCACAATAAAGCAGTTCAGGATGGCAGCGTCATTCAAGTTATTCGCGGCGTTCCCTTTACCGTTATCCGCGGCGAAAAAGCTACGGAATACAGAAGTTCCAAAGAAACTGTAGGCGCTGCTTTAAAAGACGTCGGCATCCGCCACAACAAAGAAAGAGTTTATCCCGACACTAAAGATCCTTTGCAGGCAGGAATGCAGATTTATGTACTGGGCAAAGGCGAAGAACTGGCCTTCAGCGAAGCAAATGTGGATATTCCTGTAAAATATGAAGAAGACCACAGTATGAATTTCGGTTTTGAAAGCGTTACCCATCCCGGCAAGCCCGGCAAGCAGACTGTTGTTTCTAAAAAAGTCAAAAATAAAGACGGCAGCCATTCCATGCAGGAGCTGACCCGCCGCGTTACCGTAGAACCGGAAACTAAAATTATCCGCAAAGGTATGGCTATGAGTGTCTATACACCCGAAGGCTACAAGCGTTATACCAAAAAAATTACTGCTCAAGCTACTGCTTACGTGGCAACCGGCAATCTTACTTCCATTGGCATTGTTCCCTATGAAGGTATCGTAGCCGTAGATCCCCGTATGATTCCTTATTACACAAAAATGTATATTCCCGGCTACGGTATTGCCATGGCTGGAGATACCGGCGGCGATATGGTAGGCCACAGAATTGATTTATTTTTTAATGATTATCATCGCGCTATCAACTGGGGCAGACGCAATGTAGACGTTTATATTTTAGCTGAATGAGGTATTATTGATGTTAAAAGAAGTATTGGTAGTAGAAGGTAAAATGGATACGGTAGCCATTCGCAAAGCCTTGGATGCCGACACTATTGAAACAGGCGGCTTTACGCTGGCGCCTTACACCTTACGCCAAATAGAAGCAGCTTACAAAAAGCGCGGTATTATTATCTTGACCGATCCAGACGGAGCCGGAGAGCGTATCCGCCGTTTTTTAACGCAGCGGTTCCCGGAGGCAGGGCAAGCCTTTATCCCTAAAATTCAAGCTACCGCCAATAATGACGTAGGTGTAGAGCAGGCGCAGCCGGAAGCGATTTTAGCAGCTTTGGCCAAAGTTCGTCACCACGAATATCGTCCTCAAGCAGAGTTCAATCACATAGATTTATTTAAATATGAATTAAACGGCAGCCCTAATGCCGCCAAAAGACGCGACGCTCTGGGAGCAGAGCTTGGCATAGGCTACGGCAATGCTAAACGCTTTTTAGAACGTTTAAACCACTATGACGTCAGCCGCGAAGAATTTTTAACAGCCTTAGCCAAAATAGGAGAGTGAAAAGTTGGATAAACCTGTTATTGCATCACCGCAGGTAACGCAGCATATCTTAAATCGCTTTAAACTGCGGGCAGATAAAAAACTGGGCCAAAATTTTTTGATTGATGAAAATGTAGTGCGTCAAATTGTTGCCGCCGCCGAGCTTTCGCCTGACGACACAGTTTTAGAGGTTGGCCCCGGCATTGGCACGCTTACCCAAGGCTTAGCAGAAAGCGGAGCCAAGGTTACGGCCGTAGAGCTGGACAACAGACTGCTGCCCGTTTTAGCAACCACGCTCGAAGGCTACGACAATGTCCGCGTAGTGCATGGCGATATCTTAAAGGTTAATATTATGAAAGAAGTAGCAGCTCCCAGCTTTAAGGTCTGCGCCAATCTGCCCTATTACATTACCACACCGATAATTTTTGCACTGCTGGAAAAACGCCTGCCCATGGAACGTTTGGTAGCCATGGTGCAAAAAGAAGTAGCAGAACGTATGGCTGCCAAACCGGGCGGCAAAGACTACGGCGCGCTCTCTGTTGCCATTCAATATTACACAGAGCCGCAAATCGCTTTTATCGTTCCGCCTACATCCTTTATTCCGGCGCCGGCAGTAGATTCGGCAGTTATCGTATGCAAGCGCAGAGAAAAACCGCCGGTAGAAATCTGCGACGAAGCGCTGTTCTTCCGCATTGTCAAAGCAGCCTTTTCCCTGCGCCGTAAAATGCTCAGCAATTCCTTAAAAAATATGGGCATCAACAGCGAGCAAACGGCAAAATGGCTGGGATTAGCTGGCATTGACAGTAAACGCCGCGCCGAAACCTTAAGCTTAGAAGATTTTGCCAAGCTTACGAATAACTTTCATGAAGCGCTAAAATAAAAACCAAGAGCGATACTTTAGCATTAAACTAAAGTACCGCTCTTTTTTATTTATTAAATTAGCTAATTTTATAGCCTATTTTTAAAATTTTTACTAAACTGCTTTAGCACACCATACTCCCATGCCTGCTGCCAATAAACCTAAGCAGACGCTGCCGCCTGCATAAGCAAAAACAGCCAGCAGCTTGCCTTCGATAAACAAACTCAACGCTTCATAACCAAAAGAAGAAAAGGTTGTAAAGCCGCCTAAAAAACCTACGCACAAAAATAAACGCCAAGCCACGGGCAGCATTTCCCGTTCAATAATCAGCGTCATTAAAAATCCCATAGCAAAGCAACCGATAACATTTATCACAAAAGTGCCATAAGGAAAAGCGCCGCTCACATATCTGCTCACAGCGTTACCCAACAAAAACCGGCTCACTGCGCCCAAAGCTCCGCCTAATGCAATAAATAATAAATTCACTTACTCTAACTCCCCAATGCACTTCAATGTTTTCTCCCACTCCGGCTTAATGGATACCAGCATGGCCTGCGTCTGTGCTTTAGTAAAGTCTTCGCTGCGCAGTAATTTTACCAACTCTGCTAATTTTTCCTGCAAGGTTACTAAGCCTAAGCTACCGCACACGCCCTTTAAATTGTGAGCGTGACGCAATGCTTCTTGCCAATTTTCCTGCTTGATAAGCTGCTCCACCGCCGCTAGCTCGTCGGCAGCATCCAGCTTATGCAAAAAGCGCACATAAAGCTCCTCACTGTCCATAAAACGCTCCTCTAAGCTTTCGGCGATAGCTATATTAATAAATTTTTGCAATTCCTGTAGCTTCATGCTCAATCTTCCTTTCGCTAAAAATATTTAAATTTTTATTATTTCAGCAGATTTTACCGATGAATATATTCATCCAGCATTTTGGCAAGCAGCTTCATCTGTACCGGTTTCACCATATAATTATTCATACCAGCCTGCATGGCCGCTTCCACATCTTCGCTGGAACTATTGCCTGTTAAAGCCACAATAGGCACGCGCTCTGCATCACTTCGCGGAAGACTGCGAATTTGACGCGATGCTTCACAGCCGTCCATTTCCGGCATCTGCATATCCATCAAAATCATGCTTACGCTGTCCACAGGAGCTGCGGCAAATTTTTCCACCGCCTCGCGTCCATTAGCAGCAGCAAGCACCTTTAAGCCGTTCATGGTTAAAAGCTCTGTAATAATTTCCATGCTGATATCATTATCGTCTGCTACTAAAACCTGACAGCCTGCAAAATCCTTTAGCTTAGGCACATCCTTTCTTCTGTGGTCGGACTGCTCCGCGGCCAGCTGAAAAGGCAGAGAAATAATTACGCAGGTTCCTTTATCCACTTTACTGCTAATGTTAATAGTTCCTTCAAAACGTTCCACCAAGCTTTTTACTATGGTCATGCCCAAACCTGTACCGATAACATGCGGTACGCCAAAGCGACTGTCACGTTCAAATGGCTCATAAATTTTTTCTAAGAATTTTTCTGACATACCGCAACCGGTATCTTGGACAATAAAGCTAAATACGCCGCGCCTATTTTTTAAATTTTGCTCACGTCGTACCATAAAACTAATTTTGCCATTAGGCTGCGTATATTTTAAAGCGTTAGACAACACGTTATTTAAAATTTGCTGTAACCCCTGTAAATCGCCGTTAACAAATTCAGATTCCAACAAAAACTCCTGCTCAAAATATTTATGCTCCAGCTCTGCCTGCGCCGCAAACACTTCGCCAATTTCCTTAACGGCCTCTACCATATCAAAAGTTTTCTGCAAATGCTCTACTTTGCCCTCATCCAGCCGTGCCATCTCCAAAATATCGTTAATTAAGGTTAAAAGCTGCTTACCCGAAGACTTAATTTTTTGAATATAGCTTTCCACTAAAGCCGTATCATTTTTATGCAGATCAGCCAGCTCTGCCATGCCGATAATACCATTTAAAGGCGCACGCATATCGTGAGACATGGCAGAAAAGAACATATTGCGCGACTTAGCATTTTCTCTTGCTGCCTTTAACGCATGCTCTGTCAGCTGCATGTGCTCCAGCTCTTTAAGCTTTTCAGCCTCTACCTCACGGAAGAAAAATATTGCTTCGTCCTCACCTAAAAGCTTGTCCCACAGCAGGCGCACATTCATCCATTTATATTCGTTGCCAAAACGCTGACGAAATTCGCCGCCAAAATCGTTAATCTGCTTTTTAATCAGCTCGTTAATGTTGGCCAAGGAAAAGGTTTCGGCAAATTCCTCCGCCGTTTCCGGCTCAACCATGGGTATAAGCTTTTGCAGCAAATCCTCGTACTGACCTTCCGGCAGCAGATCAAAGCTTTTATTATCAGATTTTACCACTGTGTAACGTCCTGTCCGCAAATTTACCTTGAACACAGCCAGAAATGATTTACTCATAACCTGAACTACGTCATTGATAACCCGCACCTGCTTATTCAAGGCATACTCGCGCATGCTAAGCAGCAGTACCATAACGGCAAAAATGCCTAACAGCAAGACCAACCACTGCAAAAGGTTTTGATAATCGCCCAAAAGAAAATCATAGGGAATGGTAACTACAGAAATCCAGCCCTTGTCGGACACAGTGTAATATACACCGCGCCTATTACCTTCCAAATCGACAATATATCTGTCGTTTTTACGACGAATTTCGTTGAAAATATGGTCTACATAAGGCTGCTGCTTTTCCAAGCTCAAATTGCGGTCGTTAATGGCAAACATAATGTTTCCGTTGGGGTCGCACAAATAATAATAGCTCTGTCGCGGCAGACGGTTATCTGCCAGCAGTGAATTAAGCTGCTCCGGATATAAATTCATCGCCAGCACATCGTCACTGTGACCAATACGCACAGCCATAGTCAATACATATTCCTTACGCGAACCATATTGATACAAATTAGTATAGGCTACATCGCCGTTGCGAGCCAAAGCTGCTTGATACCATTTTAAATTAGCCGTTTGAATATCTTGCTCTCCTAAACGGCTGCCAATTAAACGGTCGTTAATAACGGCGCACATATTAAAACGTATTACTCCCGTATTTCTTTCCATATATTCAGTAAACTGCTGCAAAGCCTGCTCAATTTCTGCGTCCGTCCAATCGCTTTTCAACGACAATCTAGCGCCCATGCTTTGAGCAGCGCTGCGCAGCAGCATTTCCTGCGATTTTATGCGCGTAGTTTCGCGTATCGCAAAGCGCGCAGAAATTTCTTCTCCCATAATATGAGAGTTCTCTAAAATTTTTTCTCGTACTACATGCAGACTAATTACCGCAACTAAAATAAAAAAAGCAAAAATAACCATACTGAAAAGAGAAATTTTAAATTTTCTGTCGAACAATTTTAAATCCATCATTTACCTCTTCCACAGTGATGACTAATTAAATAAAAATTAACGAAGGCGTTCGCTTGCGCCCTCTTCGCCTTCGTTAAAAATTTTATAACACTATTGTAAAAATAAAATACTATTTAAGCCTTAGGGCCTGCCTGCAAAATTTCTTCTGTAATCAGTCCATGGAATTTAGCCACATTTTTACCGAAAAGCTCTGCCAGCTTACGCAGCTGCTTATCATATTCTTCTTTATCCTCCCAAGTATTGCGGGGATTGAGAATTTCCGCAGGCACGCCCTCGCAAGCTTTAGGAACAGCCAACCCAAAAACAGGGAAGGTTTCCCATTCTGCATTATTCAGCTCGCCGTCTAAAACGGCATTAACTAAACGGCGGGTGTGTTTTAAACGAATGCGGTGACCTGTGCCGTAAGGACCTGCGCTCCAACCCGTATTTACCAAATAAACAGAAACTCCATATTTGTTAATGCGCTCGCCCAACATTTTAGCATAGGTTAAAGGCGGCAGCGGCAAAAACGGTTCGCCAAAGCCAATGGAAAAGGTTGCCTGCGGTTCTATAATGCCATCCTCCGTGCCTGCGACCTTGCTGGTATAGCCGGATAAATAGTGATACATAGCCTGCTCCGTCGTCAGCTTAGCTACCGGCGGCAGCACGCCAAAAGCGTCAGCCGTTAAAAAGATTATCGTTTTCGGATGATCCGCTACGCTAGGCAGCAGCGCATTATCAATATAATGCAACGGATAAGCGGCGCGAGTATTTTCCGTCAGTGCAATATCGTCATAATCAGGCTCGCCGTTTTCATCTAAAATAACATTTTCCAACACGGTATTTTCACGAATAGCGCGGAAAATCTGCGGTTCAGTATATTCGCTCAAATGAATACATTTAGCGTAACAACCGCCCTCTATATTAAAGATACCGTCCTTGCTCCAGCCATGCTCGTCGTCGCCTACCAAAGCGCGGGTTCCATCAGCAGAAAGCGTGGTTTTTCCTGTGCCGCTAAGTCCGAAGAACAAAGCCGAATCGCCTTTAGGTCCTACATTAGCTGAGCAATGCATGGAAAATACGCCGTGCTGCGGCAAAAGGTAATTCATAACTGTAAAAATGCCTTTTTTCATTTCACCGGCATATTGGCCGCCGCCAATCAGCACTACCTTTGCCGTTAAATTGAGAATAACGAACATTTCCGAATGCACGCCGTCAATTTCCGGTTCAGCATATACTCCGGGCATACACATCACGGTAAAGCCTTCTGCATCAGCAGGTACAGCTTCGTCACTGATAAAAAGATTGCGCACAAAAAGCTGATGCCATGCCATCTCGGTAACAAAATGCACCGGCAGGCGATAACGCGGATCAGCGCCTGCATACACATCTGTTACATACATTTTATGTTCCGCAGCATAAGCCAGCATTTTTTTATACAAACGGTCAAAGGTTTCTTTACTGCACGCTTGATTATTATCCCAGCAAAGCTCGTCATGAGTTACTGCGTCATCTACAAAAAATTTATCCTTCGGCGAACGTCCTGTACGCTTGCCGGTAACAACCCGCAAAGCGCCGCTGGCAGTTAAAATACCTTCATGATTATCTAAGGCCTCCTGCACCAGTTCTTCTCTAGACAAGTCAAACACCGGCATTTGCAGCGCTGCATCAATTTCTTGACGCAATTTTGTCAAAGACATGTTCTATCACTCCACTAACCAAAGATTTTTATGCCTGCGTTTCGGCAAAAGCTTCCCGCTTAATCACACCATTGCCAAATACGATACCAAAGCCAGGCGCAGAACGCGCCGCTGAAATCCAATAATACATCACGCACTAAACTGCTGCGCCCCAAACTGAACAGCTGAATATATTCATCCACCACAGCTGTGAAAAGACAAAGAAATAAAATATAGCCGGTTGCAGCGCGGTTACTGACATGAAAGCCGGCAAAGGTTTTGCACCACAGTAAGCCTAAAAAAGCAAACTCTAAAAAATGCGCCAGCTTACGCAGCAGATATTCTGTATCGCCGCTCAAATAAATTCCCAGCACAGCACAAAATTTATCTATTACCTGTGCCGCCCAGCCGCTGATTCTGGCCGATTCTGACGCGGGCAGCGAGGAATTGATAAAAATTACACAAGTCAATACTAAAGCTAAAAGAAGCCAAAAATATTTCATAATACTCCTTTTATAAATTACGGGTCAAGCATTCCATAACCATCATATTACTGATGACACCAATACCGCCGGGCACAGGCGTATAGGCTGCGGCCTTAGCATAAACGGCCGGGTCAACGTCGCCCACCAGCTTATCGCCCACAGAATTAATGCCAACGTCTACAATAACTGCGCCTTCCTTAACCATTTCCGGTTTAACAAAGCAAGGCTTGCCCACAGCCGCCACAATAACGTCGGCAGCCAATAAAAGCTCGTCTAAATTTTTCGTATGGGAATGGCAAACCGTTACCGTAGCATTTTTTGCCAGCAGCAGCATCGCCACAGGCTTGCCTACCACATTGCTGCGACCTACGACTACAACGTTTTTACCGTCCAGCTCAATACCGTAATGCGCCAAAGCAGCCATGCAGGCCCGCGGCGTGCAAGCCGCCCATTTACTGCGTCCTAAAAATACGTCGCCTGCGTTCTGTAAATTAAGGCAGTCTACGTCCTTATTGGCAGAAACGGCAGCGCCTACAGCAGCACCGTTAATATGCTTAGGCATGGGCATCATGGGCAGAATACCCATAACATACCGATTACGATTCAGCTTTTTGATAACCCCAATAACCTCTTCCTCACTGGCAGTTCCCGGCAGCTCGATAATTTTTGCAGCGCCGCCGAGGCTTTCAATAAGCTTTACCAGCCTGCCCTTATAAACGTGAGAAGCAGGATCGTCTCCTACCACCACAATAGCCAACGTTACCAAAAGACCACGCTGCTTAGCGGCGTTTATTTTTTCTGTAATAACCTCACGATAAACATCAGCAACAGGCTTACCCCTCATAACAATACTTTCCATAACAATTCACCTCAAAACAGTTTAGAACAAGCCGCTGATAACGCCGTCATCACTAACGTCAATTTTTTCCGCAGCCGGAACCTTAGGCAGACCGGGCATGGTCATAATATCTCCGGTCAGCACAACTACAAAGCCTGCACCGGCAGCAATGCGGCAGTTTTTAATGGTAATCTTAAAGCCGGTCGGACGGCCCAGCAGATTTTGGTCGTCTGAGAAAGAATACTGTGTCTTAGCCATGCAGATAGGCAGCTTGCCGTAGCCCAGCTCTTCAAATTCTTTCAAAGCTTTATCTGCTTCTTTTGTATAATTTACGCCGTCAGCGCCGTAAATTTCTTTAGCGACAGTTTCAATTTTCGCTTTCAACGGCATATCTAAATCGTAAATAGGTTTAAAGTCATCCTTGCCGCTTTCAGCCAAAGCGACAACCTCGTTAGCAAGCTCTATACCTCCTTCGCCGCCTTTAGCAAAAACGTCGGACAAGGCTACATTTACGCCATGCTTAGCGCAATGCTCGCGTACTGCTGCCAGTTCCTCCGCAGTATCCTGCGCGAAAATATTGATAGCAACAACGGCGGGAACGCCAAATTTTTTAACATTTTCAATATGCTTTTCTAAGTTGCACAGGCCTTTTTTAACTGCTTCTACATTAGGAGTTTTCAAGTCGGTTTTAGGAACGCCGCCGTGCATCTTTAGAGCGCGCACCGTAGCGACAATTACTACTGCGTCGGGTTTTAAGCCTGCATAACGGCATTTTATATCAAAGAATTTTTCTGCGCCCAAATCTGCGCCGAAGCCTGCCTCGGTAATGGTGTAATCAGCCAGTTTCATGCAGGTTTTGGTTGCCATAACGCTGTTGCAGCCATGGGCAATATTGGCGAAAGGTCCGCCATGAATAATGGCCGGAACATTTTCTAAGGTTTGTACTAAATTCGGTTTAATAGCGTCCTTTAACAAAGCTGCCATTGCGCCGTGAGCTTTAATTTGACCGGCGGTAACCGGCTTGCCACTGTAATCATAAGCAACAATAATTTTGCTCAAACGCTCTTTCAGGTCATGCAAATCGTTGGCCAGACAGAGAATTGCCATAACCTCGGAAGCAACGGTAATATCAAAGCCGTCCTGACGCGGTACACCATGAGCTTTGCCGCCTAGGCCTACAACAATGTTGCGCAGCTCGCGGTCATTCATATCAACGACACGTTTCCACACAATACGGCGGGGGTCAATATTCAAAGCGTTGCCCTGCTGAATATGATTGTCCAGCATAGCGCTGAGCAGCATATGCGCGGAAGTAATCGCATGAAAATCGCCTGTAAAATGCAGATTGATATCCTCCATAGGCACTACTTGAGAATAACCGCCCCCGGCAGCGCCGCCCTTAATGCCCATGCAAGGCCCTAAAGAAGGCTCTCGCAAAGCTACAATTACTTTTTTACCAATTTTATGCAGACCTTGAGCCAAGCCAACGGTAGTAGTGGATTTGCCTTCGCCTGCGGGAGTAGGCGTAATAGCGGTAACCAGAACCAGCTTACCCGCAGGGTTAGCTGCTACACGGCGAATTAAATCCATGGACAGTTTTGCTTTATAGCGGCCGTATAATTCAATATCATCCTCGCTGATGCCCAGCTTAGCAGCCACGTCAGTAATTTTTTCCATTTGCGCGCGTTGAGCAATTTCAATATCAGATAACATAATATACCTCCTCAAATATTCTTGAACAATATTGTTTTACAAAAGATTATCCTATAATATTCCTCTTAAAGCGGCTTTTTTCCTGCCATACGGCAAAATAATTTTGTCAAGCCAAAGAATTTATTTAAACCAAACTTCTACCGTAGTCCCTTCATCTACTTCCGTTCCGGGAGCAGGTTTTTGCTGATAAGCCATACCGCTGCCGTAAGGCTTCAAACGCAAATGTCCCTGCTGCAAAAGCTCTGCCGTATAGCGCATATCAATGCCTTTAAAATCGGGCAGTTTTATCTTGCCATTAGGCAAAAGCAACATTTGCGGTAATTTTTTAGGTTTATCCTTGGCCTTGTCCTTAGCAGCCACGGCATTCATTTCTTCAAAGGAAGGCAAGCCTTCGTTGCTGCCGGGCTGAATACCTTTGGCAACAAGAATCTGCTGCAAGGTATCGCGGAAAATTGGCGCGCTTACCTGCGAGCCATAAAAAGCGCCCTGGGGTCTATCCAGCATAACCAGCATAGCATATTGCGGCTTATCCGCCGGCACAAAACCTACAAAAGATGCAATATATTGACCGGCAGCATAACCGCCGCCTTCCGCTAATTTTTCTGCCGTACCGGTTTTGCCGGCAATACGGTAGCCTTTAATAGCAGCAGTTTTACCGCCGCCTTCTTTAACTACCATCTCCATCATATTACGCATCTGCGACGCTACTTCCGGAGTAAGCACGTTGCGTACAACATGCTTTTGTCCTTCTTTAACAACAGTGCCGTCCGGCGCAACTATCTTCTTAATAATATAAGGCTGCAAAAGCTCGCCGCCATTGGCAATAGCGCAAATAGCCCGCAGCACTTGAATAGGCGTTACCGCAATACCTTGGCCGATAGCCATAGTAGCTACGTCCGGCTCATACATCATCTTGGGATCATACAAAATACCTTCCTCTTCGCCGGGAAGATCAATCCCGGTAGGAGAACCCAAGCCAAATTTTTTAGCATAACTGATAAGCCGGTCCGCACCCAAGGACATCCCCAACTGTACCATACCGGTATTGATAGAAAACTTTATAATCGTTGAAAAAGGCACGGGGCCTAAGCCTTCGCCGTCCCAATTATGAATAATGCGGTCAGCAATACGAATACTGCCGTTATCCTGAAAAATAGTATTGGGAGAAATAATTCCTTCCGTCAGTCCCATGCAGCCAACCAGAGGTTTAAAAACCGAACCTGGCTCGTAAATCATAGAGATGGCTTTATTGCTCCACGATTCCTGACTGTAAGCGCCAAAATTATTGGGGTCAAAAGTTGGTCTGGAAGCCATGCCGAGAATTTCGCCCGTATAGGGGTCCATAATAATTGCAGCCGCGCCTTTAGCATGAGTTCTGGTAATGGCATCATCCATAGCGTCCTCCAGCACATACTGCATCTTGCTGTCCAAGGTTAAATATACCGTAAGCAGCTGTTCCTGTTTTTTCTGCATATCCTGAGCGTTTTCATCTAAAAGTCCGCCCAAAATCTGCTTGCCGCGAGCATCCGTGGTCATGGAATATGCCATATCTTTGCCCTTGAGCACCTTGTCCAATTGATATTCAATACCACTGAGACCCACGTCATCAGTGCCTATAAAACCTAAAATTTGTGCAGCAGCACGTTTCTTTGTATAATAACGCTTGCTTTCCTCTATAAAATGCAGTCCAGACAGCTTGTTATCCTTAATTATTTTGCGTACCCGCTCTACATCCTTGGGTTCCATAGTGCGTTTCAGCCACACAAAGCGTCCTTTCAAACAAAAGGTTTCATATAACTCTGCTGTATCTATTTTTAAAACAGGAGCTAAAAGCTCGGCAGCCAAACGCTGCACATTGCGCCGCCCCCGCTTGTCAGGATTTACAGCATCCTTATTCATTTCTTCCGGATCGACATACAACGAGCCTGTCATAATGCTGACGGCAAGCTCTTCGCCATCCCTATCCACAATGCGCCCACGCGGTTGCTTTCTCGTCATGTACGCGTTAAGCTGATCTTGGTTCATTTTGCGCATATCATCAGCACGAATAATTTGAATCCAGCCTAAACGCAAAATTACGCCCACAAATAACAGCAGCAGCAAACAGCTGATAACAGCAAAGCGCCGCCGTCCGTCCTGTAAGGTAAACTTTCTCATGAGCGCCACCTCTCATTCCGCGTCATACGCAGAGCGCCGCGTCTTTCCTGCGGCGGCAGAGCTTCATGTTCTGCAAGCCTAGCTTCTTCGTCATAAACCGACAGCAACAGACCAATAGCGATCATGGACAAGAACATGGAGCTGCCGCCGTAGCTGATAAAAACTAACGGCACGCCAATAACCGGCAAAATGCCGCAAACCATAGCCATGTTAGCAACAGCCTGACCAATAATCAAAAAGGTAACGCCGCCTGCCAGCAGAAAACCTCGTTTATCCCTGGCGTTAACGGTAATCGTACAAAAGGCATATGCTAAAAGTCCAAACAGCAGCATTAAGAACATAGCGCCGATAAAGCCGTTTTCCTGACAGAAAATAGCAAAAGCAAAATCCGTATGCCGTTCCGGCAGATAGAAAAATTTACCTGCTCCATGCCCCCAGTCGGTACCTGTCAGACCGCCGCTGCCAATCGCCAATAATGACTGCACCATTTGATAGCCTTTTTCACGAGGATCAAGCCAAGGGTCAAACCATACCTTGACGCGCGCTAAACGATAAGGAGACGCCAAGGTAGCAATAACAGCCAGCAAGCCGCCGGCGCCCACAGTTGCAATTACCTGCGCCATAGGCACGCCGGCAATAATATACATGCCCAGCATCAGCGCAAAAATAATGGCTGCCGTACCTAAATCAGGCTGAAGATAAACCAAAACAGCATACACTGTTGTTGCCGCCAGCACGTGCCAATGCTCACCGGAGCGCAAAAAAGATATTCTTTTTCCTTGACGCAGCATGTTTCCAAAATATTTAGCCGCCAGCATAATAATAACCAGCTTGGCAAATTCTGAAGGCTGAATGGAAATAGGGCCAAGATACAGCCAACGTGCGGCGCCCTTAACGGGGTCGCTGATTAGCTCTACCAACACAAGCATAAATAAAACTATAGCATAGGCGCCCCAAAGCAGTCCCTTGTTAAAGAAAAGCTTATAGCCCACCTTCCGCACAAAGGCCATACACAAAAAGCCTATGATGGCAAAGCCAAAATAACGCAGCAGATAATGATACTGAACCTCTACATAGCTGGCGCTGAATATATTAGTACCGCCAATTAAAAGCAGCAACGCCATCACCATATAAATAAGCTGGCAGGGATTTTTCCAAAGCAGTAAAAAATTCTTTTTCATTAGTCTATACCTAAATTAAAAAACATTTTCCATTAACTTCTAGCTAAAGCTTGCAGCTAAATTAAAACACAACTTCGCAAAAGTTGATGGGAGTTCCTAACGCGCTGAATTTTTGCTCATATTCAGTCTGCACGGCATTTTCATATTCGCTGTTGTGTAAATCGTAGCTTAAAGCAATTATTTCCAGACCAAACTCCCTAAATTCTTCCACAGAAAAATCAAAAAGAGCGCGGTTATCGGTTTTAAAGCGCAGATGTCCGCCCTTGCCTAAAAGCTGAGCGTATTTAGCTAAAAAATTACGATGAGTCAAACGACGTTTAGCATGCCTAGCCTTAGGCCAAGGGTCGCTGAAATTCAAGTACAGTTCTTTTATCTCTCCCGGCTCAAACCAATCCAACAGATTTTCTGCATTGGCACAGAGAATACGCACATTATCCAGTTTTTTATCCTTGGCCGCCTTAGCCGGAAAATAGGCAATATCATGCTGGGTTTCTATCCCGATAAAGGCCTTATCAGGATAGAGCTCTGCCATGCCAATAGTAAAACGACCTTTGCCACAGCCAATCTCTAAACACAAGCGTTTGCCGGGAAACATTTCCTGCCAATGGCCTTTAAACTGTTCAATATTATGCATAAAAACATACTCGTCCTGCACATCCTTCATTGCTTTTTCAATCCAGGGCTTTTTTCTTAAACGCATGTTGTAAACCTCACTAAAAAAATATTTCTTCGATATTATATTATACAACCAAACGTCTCTTAACGCACGAAAACTTTCTCCGGAGTAAAGAAAATTTATTAATTTTAATTTTCAGAATATACTTGTCTTTTCAAAATATTTGGTTTATAATTTAGTTAAAGACTAAAGCGCTGTAGTCAAAAATATATTTGAAAGTGGAGTGACTCAATTATGATGTTAATGGGTAAAATTCGTTGGTTCGACCCTAACAAGGGCTTTGGCTTTATTGAACGCAAAAACGGCGCCGATGTATTCGTGCATTTTTCCGCCATTCAAACGCAGGGCTTTCGCACGCTCAGCGACGGTCAGCACGTTTGTTATCAAATTGCCCGCGGTAAGCACGGACTGATGGCTGTAAATGTCATGCCGCTGACCTATGTGCGCAACAATAATCATTAAAAATTTTCATCTCTGCAAGTTGAATAGATTATGCCTAAAACACGTATGCCTCTACTTGATTAAGCGAATATTTTTGCGCGACAATTTCTTTGATTAGCGTATACAGTTACTTTAGTAAAAAAACATACGAAATACGCCAATTAACTTGCAACTTTGTAAAATATGTGTTAAATTTATATGTGAAAAATGTTGCTTTAATGGCATTCACAGCATGCTTAAAGTGACAAATATACTGACCGACCGGGTAACGTGGACGGTATAATCAAGGAGGTTTTTACCAATGGCAAAAAAGACTAGTGTTTTAGCAATGCTTTTCGTTGTAATCGTAACCATGCTTTTGGCTGGCTGCGGCGGCGGTGGCGAAAAGAAAGAAGCTCCGAAAGCTGACGGCAACAAATTGATCATCTATACCTCTATGAAGGAATCCCTCATTAAAGGTATTGTTACCGGCTTTGAAAAGAAATATCCTGATATCAAAGTTGACTATCAATCTGCCGGTGCCGGCAAACTGATGGCAAAAATCGCTGCCGAACGTCAAAGCGGTAAAATTTTGGCTGACGTTATTTGGACCAGTGAAGTTCCCGACTTCTATAAAATGAAAAAAGAAGGAATCTTAGCTACCTATAAAAGCCCTGTTTTCAAAGAAATCGTTAACCCCTTCGACGACTATGACGGCTCCTTCCATGCAGCTCGTTTAGGCACCTTAGGTATCATCGTTAACACCGATAAAATCAAAACGCTGCCGACTCAATGGGCTGACCTGAAGAAACCCGAATACAAAAACGGTTTTGCAGTTGCTAACCCCGCACTGTCCGGTACCGCTTATATGTCTATCGCTCTGCTGCAAAAACAATTCGGTCCCGACTTCTTCAAAGAACTGAAAGCTAACGGCGCCCGCGTAGGCAAAGGCTCCGGTCAGGTTATCGACGACACAGCTTCCGGCGAATTGGCTGCATCCTTGGCAGTTGACTATATTACCAACGCTAAGATTGCTAAAGGCGCTCATATCAAAATGTGCTATCCGCCTGAACTCTTAGTAGTTCCCTCTCCGGTTGCTATTTTCAAGGATTCCAAGAAAATGGACGCTGCTAAAAAATTTGTTGATTACCTGCTGGGTCAAGAAGCTCAACAATTAGTAGCTAACCAAGGCACTATCCCCGTTCGTGAAGACGTTAAAATTGATCCTAAATTCCAACTGCCTTCTCCGAAAGTTGCTTTGGAAAAAGGTATCAAAGTTAACTATTTAGAGATCATCGACAGCAAAGAAAAGACTGTTAAAGAGTTCTCCGACCTGATGCAAGTTAAAAAATAATCCTTAAGACAACACTTGCGCAAACAAGGGCAGAACGGGCTTATCCCGTTCTGCCATTTTTGCGATTTAAGTGATTTTTACAAACTATTTCAAAATTTTTACAGGAGGTAGCCTAATGGAAGATATTATTAAGGTCGAAGATGTGGCCAAAGGTTACGGCAAGCACCAAGTCCTGCAAAATTTAGATATCGCCATCAAAAAAGGTGAATGCTTCACTCTCTTGGGACCTTCAGGCTGCGGCAAAACTGTTCTTATCCGCCTCATCGCCGGTCACGAAGTGCCTGACGAAGGCAAAATCATCATTGATGATACGGTAGTTGCCGACAGCGCAACCGGCGAATATATTCCTCCCGAACGCCGCGGCTTAGGCATTGTTTTCCAGGATTACGCCGTATGGCCCCATATGACTGTTTTTGAAAACATCGCTTATCCTTTAAAAATGGAAAAGCGCCCCAAGCAGGAAATCAACGAGCTTGTTATGAAAATGATTGAGGTTGTCGGTATGAAAGGCTTGGATAAGCGTCTGCCCTCCGAGCTTTCCGGCGGTCAACAGCAGCGTGTAGCTTTAGCCCGCGCTCTTGTTGCAGACCCCAGCGTAATGCTTCTTGACGAACCCTTGTCCAACCTAGACGCTAATCTGCGTGAAGAAATGCGCTTTGAAATTAAAGCCTTGCAACGCAAATTTGGCATCACCGTTTTATTCGTAACCCATGACCAAGAGGTTGCACTGGCAATTTCCGACCGTCTGGCAATTATGGACGCTAAGGGAAATATTCGTCAGATTGGCAATCCTTACGATATTTTTGAAAATCCGGCTGATTTGTTCGTATTCAAATT
This sequence comes from uncultured Phascolarctobacterium sp., assembly GCA_905200645.1. Classification (GTDB taxonomy): domain Bacteria; phylum Bacillota; class Negativicutes; order Acidaminococcales; family Acidaminococcaceae; genus Phascolarctobacterium_A. The sequence continues at coordinate 48,089 of CAJKLD010000012.1, forward strand.
TATGGGTATCGCCAACTTCCTGCACATCAACGAAAAGGGCGGCAAGTTTTACGTTGGCAGCGGTCAGCAGGAAATTCCCTGGGAAGGACCTAAAGGCACAGCAGCTAATTGGGTAGCCGGCTTCCGTCCTTCCGACGTAGAAATTCACCGTCAAGGCCCCGGGCTCAAAGGTACTATCCATCGCGCCAACTTCTTAGGCGCAACCATGGATTATGCTATCGATATCGACGACGAATCTCTGCGCACCGAAATCGAAACTCACACTGCTATCAATAACGATTTGATGTTTCAAGAAGGCGAAGAATGCTACATCACCTTCAAAGCATTGCACTGGTTTGACGCAGAACAGCTCAAGGAGGTGGAAGAATAATGGCAGGCGGCACCATTAAAAAGGATAGTGGCTTCGGAATTGCGCAAGTCATTCTCTTTATCTCCATTGCTATTTTGGTAATTTTCGTTGCCTGGCCCGTACTGTTGATTTTATTTAACGCTTTCTTTGTAGACGGCAAATTCAACAGCGTCGACTTCTACAACGTACTTACCGAACCCGAAACCTTCCAGGCTTTAATCAACTCTCTGATTATCGCCAGCATGACCACTATTGGTTCTACTATCGTCGGCACGTTCTTTGCCTGGCTGGTAACCCGTACCGACCTTCCTTATAAAACCTTTATGAAGAGCCTTTTCCTTGTGCCCTTTATGCTGCCTTCTTTCATCGGCGCATTGGCTTGGAAAATGCTGCTTTCTCCTCACTCCGGCTATATCAACAAATGGTTTATGGCTGCCTTTAACACTACGGAGCCGATTTTCGATATTTACACCTATCACGGCATCAGCTGCGTAGAGGTAATGTATCTTTTCCCATTCGTATTTATTCAGGTTTGCGGTGCGTTAGAGCGCATGGACCCCACGTTGGAGGAATCTGCCCGCATCAGCGGCGCCGGACTTTTCACCATTACACGCAAAATTACCATTCCTCTTGTTATGCCTTCCATCATGAGCGGCGCGCTGCTCATCATGCTGTATTCTATGGCGCATTTTGGTACCGTTGCCGTATTGGGTATCGAGCAGGGTATTTATAATATTCCTACGCTAATTTATGAAAAAATTCACGAAAGCGCCGGTTCCTTTGCTTCCATTCGTACAGGCACCGTACTGGCGACCGTATTGATTGTTTCTGCTGCCTGCATTATTTGGGCGCAGCAAAAGGTGCTCAGCAAAGGTCACTATCAGATTATCGGCGGTAAAAGCTTCCGTCCTATGGAGCTCAAGCTGCGCGGCTTGCGTTATCCGCTGCTGTTCTTCTGCTTGGCTTACATTGGCTTTACCATTTTACTGCCCACAGTAATTATCTTTATGGTTGGCGGTGTTGAAACCTATGGTCTGCCCTTGACTTGGGAAAACCTGTCCCTTGATAACTACAAATATATTCTATTTGAATACGACGTTACCCGCGATGCGATTTTCAACTCTGTAACCTTAGGCTTAGCTGCCGCTTTCATCACCATGTTTGCCGGCGTTATGATTTCCTATGTTATCGTAAAAATGAAAGTTCGCGGCAAAGGCATTTTGGAATTTTTAGGCATGCTGCCGTTCTCCGTTCCCGGTTCCGTTATCGCCTTAGGCGTGATCTTAGCATGGAGCGGCCAATTCGGTATCAATCTTTACAACACTGTTTGGATTATTTTGGTATCCTACATTGCCCGCTACATGGCTTTCTCTTTGAAAGCAAACTCTGCGGCTTTGGAACAGGTACACGATTCGCTTATGGAAGCGTCCCGTTCCTGCGGCGCCAGCATGTGGCAGTCTTTGAAAGATATCGTTATTCCTTTGGTTCGTCCCGGTATGGTCAGCGCCTTCTTCCTAATTTTCCTGCCGGCGCTGCGCGAGCTGACCGTATCTATTATGCTGTACGCTCCGACTACCAGAACCATCGGCGTAGCAATCTACACTCTGAACGAAGACGGTGAAACCGTTATGTCTACTGCTTTGGCAGGCATTGCATTGATCATTATCGTTTTGGGTCAAATGCTCATCAATCATCTTACCAAGAAAGCGAGTGAGTAATCGTCATGTCATACATCCGCTTAAAAAATGTTACAAAAAGATTTGGTGATGTTACAGCCGTCGATAATCTGAATATCGAAATCGGCAAGGGCGAATGCTTCTCCATGTTGGGACCCTCCGGCTGCGGCAAAACCACTACCCTGCGTATGGTTGCCGGCTTTGAGGATTTGTCCGACGGCGAGGTTTGGGTTGGTGACCGTTTGTTATCCTCCCCCGCCAAGCATCACTATACTCCCCCCGAAAACCGCAACTTCGGTATGGTTTTTCAGGCCTTCGCAGTTTGGCCGCACATGAGCGTTTATGAAAACGTTGCTTTCCCTCTGCGCCTGCGCAGGCTGCCTAACGCCGAAATCGAACAACGCACCAAAGACGCGCTGACAGCTACCAATCTGCTAAATGCGGCTAACGACAGCCCTGCCGACCTTTCCGGCGGCGGCAAACAGCGTGTAGCTTTAGCCCGCGCTCTAGCTATCAATCCCGACGTTATGCTTTTGGACGAGCCCCTCTCCAGCTTGGATCCCCATCTGCGTGAAGAAATGCGCTTTGAAATTAAAGATTTGCAGCGCAAATACGGCTTCTCCATTATTTATGTAACTCATGACCAGTCCGAAGCTATGGCGCTTTCCGACCGTATTTTGGTTATGAAACTGGGCGTAATGCAGCAGATTGATTCTCCCTTGGATGTTTACAATAATCCAAAGAATAAATTTGTTTTCAGCTTCATTGGCGTTTCCAGCTTTACGGACGTTATTTGGAAAGGAAAAGACGCTTATATTAAAGGCTCCGAGCACAAGCTGCCTTCCGGTTTGATTGTGCCCGAGCGCATGAAGGCCGAGGAAATGTTCAACCTTGCCAGCCGTCCGACGGAAATCCGCTTTACCAATGCCAACGACCCCAACGGCGTGCGCGGTCTTGTAGTCCGCAAAGCCTTCTTGGGCGAAATCGTCGACTACTTGGTAAAGATTGGAGAACAAGAGGTACGCGTACAAATCGGTCGCCGCGACCCCGGTCCCGAAGCTGACGAAGTATGCTATCTGCACTTCCTGCGTCCTTTTTGGTACAAGATAAACGAATAACACAATTTTATATTTGTCTTCCCAAAACAAAACCGGCAAGAAAATTTACGTTCTTGCCGGTTTTTTGTTTAGCAAAATACTCTTAAAAATTTACTTATTATGGTATTTTGCTTGCATAAATATTTTAATTTGATATAATAACATAAAACAAAAAGGGGATGTATATTGATGACTAAAACAAAAAATACTGGAAGAGCTATTGCGCTGCTTCCCATCGGCGTTTTTCTTTGCATTTTTATCGGCTCCGGCATACTTACGGGCGATTTTTACAGTATGCCCGCTATCGTAGGCTTTTTAATTGCGCTTATTGTCGCCTTTGCGCAAAATAAAAACCTCAGCTTTATTCAAAAGCTGCGCTTGGCGTCCACCGGCGTAGGCGACGAAAATATTCTAACCATGTGCCTCATCTTTTTGGCGGCAGGCGCTTTTTCCGGCGCAGTTCGCGCTGCCGGGGGCGTAGAAAGCACCGTTAATTTAGGTCTTTCCATTCTGCCGGGTGGCATGGCAGTAGCGGGACTTTTTATTATCGGCTGCTTTATTTCTATATCCATGGGTACTTCTGTAGGAACAATTACGGCGTTGGCTCCCATTGCCGCAGGTATCAGCGAAAAAACCGGCTTTTCCATGGCCATCTGCGCCGGTGCCGTAGTTTGCGGCGCCATGTTCGGCGACAATTTATCTATCATCTCCGATACGACTATTGCCGCCGTAAAAACTCAAGGCTGCGATATGCGCGACAAATTCCGCGAAAATTTTATGATTATCCTACCAGCGGCTATTATTACGCTCGCCTTGTTCTTCTTTTTGGGGCAGACCGGCGAATTCCACGTTGACGGCAGCTTAGATTACAGCATCATCAAGGTAATTCCCTATTTAGTTGTGCTCGCGGGCGCTGTTATCGGTATCAACGTCTTTTTAATTTTAATTACCGGCACCGTGCTTAGTATGCTTGTTGGCTTGACCAGCGGCGCTTTCACCACTGCCAAAATGTTTGCGCACGTGGGCGCAGGCATAGTTTCTATGTATGATATTACGGTTATTTCTATTATCGTTGCCTGCATTATTACCTTGGTAAAAGAATACGGCGGTATTGAATTTGTGCTGAACTTTATCAAAAGCCGCATCAGCGACGCCAAAGGCGGCGAGCTTGGTATTGCAGCTTTGGCGTTGTTAGTTGACATCTGCACTGCCAATAATACTGTAGCGATTGTTATGGCAGGACCTATCGCCAAGGATATCAGCACCGATTTTGGCGTTACGCCCCGCCGCAGCGCATCTCTATTGGATATGTTCAGCTCTATGGGACAAGGCTTGATTCCTTACGGCGCGCAGCTTTTGGCAGCCGCCAGCCTTACCGGCCTTACTCCCTTTGACATTATTCCTTATTGCTTCTATCCTCTGCTCATGGGCTTGAGCGGTTTGGCTTTCATTTTTATTAAGAAAAGATAAAAGCTAACTTAGCGCGAAATATTCTAAACAACAAGACCAGCTTCTATTTTAGAGGCTGGTCTTGTTATTTAAAAGCAAAAGCTGCTCTTCATTTTAGCAGAAAATTTTCATTTGCAAAACGGATGAATAGTCGTTCATATCGCAAAACACGTTAGTAACAAACGTTTGCAACAAAAACATATCAAGTAAAAATTTTATGTTTTTATGCACAATGCTTTTACCTCTCGCAAAAAAGCTGCGGCTTCTTTGCTCAAAGGCTGTTATTGCCTCCAAGCTAAATTCAAATGAATGGGCTGCTGCGGCATTAGAGGAATAAAACGCAGACGGCTGTTATCGCTTACAGCAACCAGCTTATCTAAGCAAACTGCGTTGCCCATCCCTTCCTCCACCATTAACGCAGCGTTAAAAAGTAAATTATAGGTGCAGACAATATGCAGTTCTTCTGCCGGTAGCTTAAACCAACGCTGCAAATTATGTAAAACCGTTTGCTGATTACTTACCAAAAGTGGTATTTTCGCAGCTCTTTAGCTTCCAACGTCTGCTTAGCCGCTAAAGGAGAATCTTGCCGTACCAAAAGTCCCTAGCGGTCTACATAAGGAAGCCGCAGCGTAGCATATTTTTGCAGATTTGTCGGCTCAATAAAAAGTCCAAAATCCAGCAATCCCTTAGTTTTACGTTGATAAGGAAGTATTCAAAACAACTTATCATGAACGCTGACAAACAGGGTGCAAGTAAGCAGGTGTAATTAATTACACCTGCTTACTTTACAAAGAGTGGGAGATTTTTTAATACGAATTAATCACATTTTATGACCATAGATAAAAACTTCCTTAAATAGATTACTCCACAAATTACTATTTTTTGCAATTACGTCTGGCGTTTCCGCCTTTTCATCTAAAACTATTGCAACTAATTGAGGACCTAATGCCTCCCAAACTACTTTGGGCGATTCAATCCATGAATACTTATCTTCTTTTATTTCTATCAATGCGCGAAAAGCTCCTAATAATGGATAAATTAATCCTTTTGGAACAAGATACTGTAAATCGCTTTGCGAGTAAATTGATTTTCCTACAATTTCACCATCAGCATATTTTGCGTATTTGCGAGTGCCATATCTTTTTCCTGCTCGGCTAGCCATAACATTAAAATTACATTCAATATCATCCCATAATGCAAAAACATCAGAAATAATAGGTGTCATATTGGAAATAATATGTTCGCGTTTATCCTTACCCAAATTTAAAAAGCGTTTTAAGCTTGCTTCCTTTCCGGTATAACATTGTACAGGTTGCAGTTCTGATAACCGTCCATCATTATTCCTCATTGGATAAATTGCTTGATTAAACATATTCAGAACAGTAATGACTTCACGAACATCAATAGGAATAATATTGGGATCATTATAATGCTCGTTCATTTTATATGCGATTCTATTTGAAAAAGATAATGTACTAAATGCTTTTTTTATTACCTCAAAACTGTCCTTTAATTCCTCAATAGATTTTAAATCTACTTGAACAGATGTATTTCGCGCAGCCGCTAATTCAACAGGTGTTTCTAATCCAGTAAAAATTTCCATGAATACATAACGATCAGCTGAAAGCAAACCGGATTTTTGCGCTTCAAGAATTGCTCTTAATGTGTGACCGCCGTCAATATTTCCATGCTTTGTTGAATCGGATAAAACAATAGTTACTATTTTCTTTTGGTTATCATAATCAATACTTTCAGCAGAAAGCAAAATTCCGCGATTTAACTCATGAAAATTTAAGTTCTCCAATAAGCTATCATTTATAGCTTTGGCGACATTTGTAGTCATTTTTTGTTCGCGTGGATTTGTTTCCATCCAATCTTCAATTTCTTGAGGAATGGATTTTGCTTGTGCATAACATACATATTTTATATGCTTGCCACTTGCATTTACAGGATCTGTCATTTTTTTAAATTGTTCTGCTTTAAATACCAATTTTGCCATTTCAAATACTCCTTTCGACATAAAAAAATCTACACTCCTAGCTAGAATAGGAACGTAGAATATAAACATAGGTATTTGAAATAGCTACGTGTCCACATCTATTTAGAAGATACTGGATATCTAATAGAGCAATATCGCTCTATAGACAATATATGTATATCATAAATTAGCCAAAAAGTCAAATCGGAAATTATTTCATTATTTCACAATTAAAGTCTTTACGCAATAGAGTGCCGTTTTTGAAGACAGACATATAAAATCCTTACCCCGTCATTTCAACGTCCGCAAAGCCGCATAAATCAAGGACAAAATAACCTCTACTGCGTAACAATCCCCATAATAAATTGAGGGCGAAAGCAGTTTACTGATTTCACCCTCTTGATTACCCATTAGCAAAGGTGGGAAAAGCTGTCAAGGGCGCGTAGCGCGAAGTTTACCCTTGACAGCTTTTCCTGTCTTTTCTACTTCTTATCGGTCAAAGCGGAATTTCAGTATGGCTTCAACCAGTTTCGCCTTTAGCCTGTCCTGTGTATCGTCATTGATATGCCCCTTATACATAGACAGATACTTGATGTGAGCGGTGTAATGCCGCAATACTGCATCTACCGCTTCCGGCTCTCCGGCAACAGCTTTTTATTCCTCATGTTCCAATCTCTCCCATTCTTTCCGTAACTGTTTCAGTGCAACATTTCTCCGACTGTTTATTGTACTTCTGCAACGCCTATACAGTCTGCCGATTGCTTCATCACGATAGCCGACGAAATAATAAAGCAACAGGACTTCCCTCCTTAATTGCGGCAATCTTGATAATGCCATTGCTAACCGTTCATCATCAACGACAACTTCCTTTCCCAACACAAGAAATACACTCGGCTTGTCCTGCTTTTCAAAATAGCTGTCCATAGCAGACGGTTCAAAATATCTTTCCGACATCAGATAGTCAAGGGATATTTCCCGTTCTTCTTTCCGCTTCATATCCCGCCATGCGCCTACTGCTTCATGGCGCAGGACAATCTTGCAGAACGCATTGAACGCATATTCGATATGCTCCATGAACTGTTCAGAATATCTCATTTTCGCTCACCCCCTTTCTTCCCAGTAGGGGGCTATTACAACAAAACCCCATACAGCAGAAAGCGCATGAGTTTTTGAGTAATGCGAGTTATTAAGACATACTAAATGATAGGTGTATTCATACTCATAGGCAGAATATCCCGTTCCACAAGACAGGATTTTTTTGATAATTCACCATAGCAAAAACTACACATGAAATGAAATAAAAAACAGACATAGCAGCACCTCACAATACCGCCATATCTATGAAAACTTTTCTGCCACATAAAAACGGCGGCTTTGATTGTTATTTCAAAACCGCCGTTTAACCGCTTGTATTCTGTTTTGGCGCATGATGATTTTGCCGCCACACAACGGTTTTTTTATTAACCGCCGGACGGCATGAAAATTTTCTTTTTATGCGTAGTGATACTTTTCCCTGTTCTGATGAAGAAAAACCAGTGCTACAATCATAGTGGTTAACTCTGCTATCGGTACTGCAAGCCATACCCCCGTTACACCCAAAAGATTAGGCAATGTAAGCAACAGCACTGTAATCAGTCCAAAAGTCCGCAGAAATGACAAAATTGCTGACAGCTTCCCGTTTGCTAATGCAGTAAATGTGGCAGAGGTAAAAATATTCAGTCCACAAAATAGAAAACTGAATGGGAAGATCAAAAATCCGTTTCGTGCAATTTCATAAACAGGCGTTCCTTTATTGGCAAAAATACTTACCAATGGCGAACCCCAAATAAAAGCTACTGCAAAAACAGTGACCGAAACAAAGACAATAAATTGCATACAAATTGAAAATACATTTTTTAGCTGTTTTTCGTCCTGCTTCCCATAGTTATAGCTGATAACAGGGGCTACGCCCATAGAAAAACCTATGTAAAGGGCACTCAATAAAATTTGTGTATAGATAATGATTGTAATTGCCGCAACCCCGTTTTCTCCAAGCAGTTTCATCATAATGCGGTTAAAAAGGAATGTTGTAACCGCTGTTGCCGCCTGACTTACCATTTCCGAAAAACCATTGGTACAGCTTTCAGCCAATACGGAAAAGTCTATGACTGGCTTCCTAAAATGCAGACTGTTTTTCTTTGTGGAAAAGAACCACAATCCAATCACCGCCGGTATCATATAGCCAATGCCCGTACCAAACGCCGCCCCCTTAATGCCCATGTGAAGCGGCACAATAAAAATATAGTCCAGTAAAATATTAGCAATTCCCGCACTTACTCCAAGCACCATACCCATTCCGGTGCGTCCTGCCGTTACGATTAGATTTTGAAAAAGCACTTGCAGGATACTTGCAGGCGTGAATAACAGCAGAATGAAAAGGTATTCTTTGCAGTATGGAAATAGAATACTGCTCGCTCCAAGCCCCCAGACAATCCTGTCAATAAAAACCGTCCCCAAAACTGCAATCAATACACCAAACAAAATGCCTGCTGAAATAATCAGCGTAAAATCCTGTGCCGCTCTTGTATGTTCTCCTGCTCCCATTTTGCGGGCGGTAGTAGCACTTCCTCCTGTTGCAAGCATAGTTTCAAGACCGACAATCAGATTGATAACAGGGCAGACAATATTCAATGCCGAAAGTGCATTTGTATCTACAAGTCGTGCTACAAAAATTGTGTCAACGACTGTATACAGCCCCATGAATATCATCATCAAAATTGTAGGAAATGCAAATTTCAGCAACGATTTTATTGTAAAGTCCTGTGATAGTGGATTTAGGTCACTCATTGTCCTCGCCCTCCGATTTTTCTCTGTAAAGTATAAACCGCTGTGTCGGATAGCCAAATTCAATTAACAGTTCCGCTTCAGCGAAACCAAGCCTTCCCCATATCTCCCGATAGCCTGTATCTGCCTTGTCACCCTCCCGAAAAGTTGTTACACTAATCTGCGCGGAACGTGCAAGTTCAAACAATGCTTTTTCACAAAATGCTTTCGCTATCCCTCTTTTCCGATACTGTGGGTGTACCCCAAAGAAATCAATGCTCCCTGTTACCTCGTTAAACGCCATAATTCCGATTGCCGTATCAGCGTCTTTCAAAATCAATGCACGCTTATTTTTGATATACTCCTGCAACTGTTCAAGGTACTGCTTTTCGTCCAGATGCGGGAACCCGTCAATGACAAGGTGAACCAATTCTATCCATTTGGGTATATCCTCCTGTGTTGCAAAGACGATTTTATCCTGCCATTCTTTTCCCTCTAAATTTGTAGGATTTTCATTCAAGACATATCTTAGCTGCAATGGATAAAATTCTTCTTCCTCCCTATACCTGTTAGGGGATTTTTTATACATGGCTTTGAAAATATCCGTAAAGGACTGCTGGCTCTCATATCCGGCAGAAAGTGCAATTTCAAGGATTGGTCTGTCGGAAAGTACAAGCAGTTTTGCGGCTTCGGTCAACTGGCGGCGTTGTACATAGTCGTGGATTGTCAGCCCTACCGTACCTGTGAACATTCGGTGTAAATGATATTTTGAATAATGTACAGCCCCCGCAACTGTTTCCAAGTCCAGTTTTTCGTGTAGGTGACTTTCGATATAGTCGATTGCCGCCATTACATTTTTGATATTCCCCGGCATTGCAGCTTCCTCCTTTCTCTTTGCATTATAGCAGGATATTTCATTCCGCTTTTCATATATCTTGCGGTTTTAAGGACAAGTATTTACCAGTATACAACAGTCCACTCCGATAGGAAAGATTTTTAGAACTTTCTTTTGATACATTTGGCATTTCCCAAACTTCCCCATATTAAGAAACAATGAAAACTTTTTGAAGAATTTTTCTCAAAACTTCGTCAAAACTGCCCTGTGCGGTGTTGTAGGTAGTGAGAGGATTTTCAAGAGGGTTTGGGATACTTCCCAACAAGTAAAATCTGTCCGGCAAGCAATAGGCTCAGACGGGCAGATTTACGGAAATGGGTACCCGTTTCCTATGCTTGCTCCGAAACTTCTCATTTTAACAAATACGGAAAGGAAGGGAAACGAATGGATTGGGAACTGGAAATCAAGGACAGTGAATTTGTACCACAAAAGAGAAAGCCGACAGAAGAAACCGTCTGCTACAAAATCGGCGGCACATACTATGAAGTGTCTACCTCCTGCGACGGCTCGGAACGGCTCCGCGACAAGATGACACGGCTCATAAAAGCGGAAACCGTCAAACCGCCCAATGACAAACAGGGATAAGTACGCTATAATAAGATTAGCACTTCTGTTTGTCGGGCGTTCATTACAGGAGGAATGAACATATGACAGCAAATACATATAAGCCCGAACAGATAACAGCATTATACGCCCGTCTTTCGCAGGAAGATACGTTAGAGGGCGACAGCAACAGCATTGTGAACCAGAAAGCAGTCCTCTCCAAATATGCGGCGGACAACGGCTTTTCCAATCCCGTTTTCTTCATTGACGACGGTATATCGGGCGTGACGTTCGACAGACCAAATTTTAACCGCATGATTGCGGAGATTGAAGCCGGAAACGTGGCGACAGTCATTGTCAAGGATATGTCAAGATTAGGACGTGATTATCTGAAAGTCGGCTACTATACGGAAATCTTTTTCGTAGAGCGCGACGTTAGATATATCGCAATCAATGACGGTGTGGACAGCGCAAAAGGCGACAATGATTTTACTCCGTTCCGTAACCTGTTTAATGATTTTTACGCCAAAGACACAAGCAAAAAGGTACGGGCAATCAAACGGGCGCAAGGACAGGCGGTGGAACATCTGACAAAGCCGCCCTATGGCTACATGGTAAGCCCTACGGACAAAAAGCAATGGATTGTGGACGAGGAAGCCACCGCTGTGGTGAAGCGGGTTTTTGATTTATGTATCGCCGGAAAAGGACCTATGCAGATAGCAAAAATCCTCAAAGAAGATAAGGTACTGACTGCCAAAGCCCACTACGCAAAGAAAAAAGGAAATCAATTTCCCGAAAATCCCTATGATTGGAAGGATAGTACCATTGTTGGTATTTTGGAGCGTATGGACTACTGCGGGCATACGGTAAACTTCAAAAGCTATTCCAAATCCCACAAGCTAAAAAAGCGAATTCCAACCACAAAGGAACAGCAGGCTATCTTCTTCAATACCCATGAAGCGATTGTAGAGGACGCTGTTTTTGAACGGGTACAGGAACTTAGGGCGAACAAACGCCGCCCCACAAAAGCGGACAGACAAGAGTTGTTTTCCGGCTTGGTGTACTGTGCGGACTGTGGAAGCAAGCTACATTTCGCTACTTGTAAAAGTTTTAATGGCTCACAAGACCATTACCGCTGTGCAAAATACAAGAGCAATACGGGAAGCTGTACGGCGCACTTTATCCGTGAGGAAGTGTTGAAGCAGATAGTATGGAGCAGGATATTTGACGTGACCGCCCTTTTCTTTGATGAAATCATAGCGTTTAAAGAAATGATGTATCAGCAACGCTCTGCTGAAACGGAAAAGGAAATGAAGCGCAGGAAGCGGGAAGTCGGACAGGCACAAAAACGGATAGCAGAACTTGACCGTATCTTCAAGAGGATTTATGAAGATGATATAAGCGGCGCAATCAGCCACGACAGGTTTTTGAAGCTGTCCGCAGAGTATGAAGCAGAGCAGCGGGAACTGGAAGAAAAGGTCAAGGCAGACCAGCAGGAAGTCGATACCTACGAACAGAACAAGAGCGATTTTGACAGCTTTTCTGCGATTATCCGCAAGTATGTGGGGATAAAGGAACTTACTCCCGCAATCGTCAATGAATTTATCAAGAGAATCATAGTCCATGCGCCGGAAAAGGTGGACGGAAAACGGGTACAGAAAGTGGATATTGTTTTCAGCTTTGTTGGGGAAATCAATTTCCTTTCTGCTACACAACCGAAACAGCAAGGCGCATAAGAACTCGAAAAGACGGTACAGCCCTCGAAATCGGGGCTATACCGCCTAATCTGAAATTACTTCCCTCTAACCGTAAACATTTGTCTAAACGCTCTTTAATATCTTCTGCATTGCCGCTGAAAATGTTAAAGGATACCAGCGGATATTTATTTTGCAGTTCTTTAGCAGCCTGCGCCAATAAACGCATGCCTTCGCTTTCACCGCTACCAATATGTACTGTGCCGTTTAAAAGCCGGTCGTCCTGTTGAATTTCCTGCTTGGTTTTATCAGCCAACAGCAGTAAATCCTCTGCTCGTTTGCGCAAAAGCTGGCCTTTATCTGTTAAAGCTAATCTTTGCGCTTTATTGCCGCGCACAAAAAGCTGCGTTCCAAGTTCCTGTTCCAAATCCTTTAGCTGGCGGGACAAGGTTGGCTGCGTCAAGTGCAGCGCGTTAGCTGCTGCAACGATGCCTTCTTCTTGTACTACTGTCAAAAAATATCGCAAAACACGTAAATCCATTTTTATCACCGTCTATATTATAGCATATAAAATACCTAAAGAGTATTATTATGCAGCGCAAAAAGCCGTGAGCATTCAGCCCACGGCCTTATGTTAATCTAAATATTTATGGAAGAAATCTCCCAATTTGCTAAAAGGAATCAAATCCACTCTGTCGTATAAATCCACATGACCTGCACCTTTCACAAGGTAAAGCTCCTTAGGTTCAGCTGCCAGCCTGTAAGCATCCTCGCTAAATTCAATAGAATGAGCGTTTTCACCGGCGATAAACAGCAGGGGACGCGGGGAAATGGTTTCAATATCGTTAAAGGGATAGAAATTCATAAATTTTACAAAGCTGCTTAAGATGGGATGCGTAGTAGTCAAGGGACTAGCGCCTGCAGGAGTAACTTCGCCGCGGTCAGTACGATAGAAGTCAAAAAATTCTTTTTCAATAGCGTTAGATTTTTCGGTGATTTCGTGAACTGTACCACTGGTATAAACTTTTTCACCGTTTTGAAATTCTGCGTAACGCTGCTCTACCGCCGCTGCCGCAAACTCCCTGCGCTGCTCCAAAGTAGTGCTGTGGCGCAGGCCGCTGCGTACTGCCGCGCCCATAGGATGCGCTACAATAATAGCGCTGTATTTTTTGTGTGCCTGCATATTTTTTGGCAGATACAAATTGCCTGCAACCTTTAAATCATACAGATTTTTAAAGCTTACTTTTTCTACTTTCAGCATCTTGCTTTGGTAAAAATTATCGGCGTCCGCAGGCTTAAACGGTTCGTAAGCGGCGTAACCAGTGCCCAGCGCGAACAGCGCCATGCCTAAAACGGCAGCACTGAATAATTTTTTAGCTTTATTGGTAAGGCTATGTCACAACAAACAGTTGATAAATAGCCATTTTTATAGGGGAGTATCAGA
>CAJKLD010000013.1 GCA_905200645.1 uncultured Phascolarctobacterium sp.
CCTTCTTCTGGAATGCTCATAACAACGTACTCGAAGAAGTTGCTAAATTCCGCGCTTCCCGTCGTGTATGGTCCAAAGTTATGAAAGAGCGTTTTGGCGCTAAAAAAGCTAAATCCATGATGCTGCGCGTTCATACCCAAACCGCTGGTTCCATGTTGACCGCTCAACAACCTAACAACAACATCGTTCGTGTTGCTCTGCAAACTGCTGCTGCTGTTATGGGTGGCACTCAATCCTTGCACACCAACTCTAAAGACGAAGCTTTGGCTCTGCCGACCACTGAGTCTGTAACCATCGCTCTGCGTACCCAACAAATCGTTGCTTACGAATCCGGCCTGGCTGACACCGTTGATCCGTTGGGCGGCTCCTACTATGTAGAAGCTTTGACCGACAAGATCGAGAAAGAAGCTTGGGAATACATTGAGAAGATCGACGAAATTGGTGGCGCTCCTGAAGCTATCGCTAAAGGCTACATCCAAAAAGAAATTCAAGATTCCGCTTACAAATGGCAAATGGAAATTGAAAAAGGCGACCGTATCATCGTTGGCGTTAACAAATTCACCCAAGAGGAAGAAGCTCCGAAAAACTTGCTGCGCGTAGACGGCTCTGTAGGCAAACTGCAAGCTGAAAAGATTGCTGCTCTGAAAGCTCGCCGTGACAATGCTAAAGTTGCTGAAACCTTGGCTGCTCTGGAAGCTGGTTGCGCAGACGAATCTGTAAACCTGATGCCTTTGATCCTCGACGCAGTTCGTGCATATGCTACCGAAGGTGAAATCTGCGGCGTTATGAGAAAAGTATTCGGCGAATATCAACCTCATACCACTCTCTAATTTGTAAACACTAACATATACGGAGGTATTTTACAATGGCTAACATTAAAGTTTTAGTTGCTAAACCCGGTCTGGACGGCCATGACCGCGGTGCTAAAGTTGTAGCTCGTGCTCTGCGCGACGCTGGTTTTGAAGTTATCTACACCGGTATCCGTCTGACCCCGGAACAAATTGCTGAAGCTGCTCTGCAAGACGACGTACAAGTTGTTGCTCTGTCCTTGCTGTCCGGCGCTCACAACACCCTGTTCCCGAAAGTTGTTGAACTGCTGAAAGAAAAAGGCTTGAACGACGTTCTGGTTCTCGGCGGCGGCGTTATTCCTGACGCTGACATCCCTGGCCTGAAAGCTGCTGGCATCACCGAAGTATTCACTCCTGGCACCCCGACCAGCAAAATCGTTGAATGCATTAAAGCTAACGTTAAATAATTTTATCCCTAACCTATAAGTGCAAGCCGGGTTTGTCCCGGCTTGCCTTATCAAATATTCACAATCTGACAAGGCGGTGTGAACTATGGAAATAGTAGATAAATTATTAAGTCATTCTCGTCTTGCATTATCTAAGGCAATCACTGCTGTTGAAAATGAATACGATGACGCTGTCAAAATTATGACAGAGATCTATCCTCATACTGGTAATGCTTATGTAATTGGTATCACTGGCCCTCCGGGTGCTGGTAAAAGTACATTAACTGATAAACTCGCTAAAGAATATCGCAAACGCGGTAAAACCGTAGGCATCGTAGCGATTGACCCCACTAGCCCGTATTCTGGCGGTGCTATTCTTGGTGACCGTATTAGAATGATGGATCTGATGGCCGATGAAGGCATCTTCGTTCGTTCTATGGCTACCCGTGGCAGCCTCGGCGGCCTGTCCCAAAAAGCAGGTGACGCTGTTAAATTAATGGATGCTTATGGCATGGATGTTATTATCGTTGAAACCGTAGGTGTAGGTCAATCTGAGGTTGATATTGTAAAAACCGCAGATACTACTATGGTAGTTGTTATCCCCGGCATGGGCGACGATATCCAGGCTATTAAAGCAGGTATACTTGAAATCGGTGACCTTTTCACGATTAACAAAGCTGACCGTGAAGGTACAGACAAGCTCAACATTGAGATTGAAATGATGCTCGAATTAAATCCCGAACATGTTGGCTGGCGTCCTCCGATTAACAGGACCATCGCCAGCAAGGGTGAAGGTATAGAGGCTGTTGTGGACTCCATTGAGGCTCACAAGGCATATTTGATTGATTCCGGTAAATTAAGCGATATCCGCAAAAAACGTATTAAAAACGAAGTTGAGGCTATGCTTAACGACCGCGTTAATCGCTACATCGACAGGGAAGTTATTCAAACTGAAAGCTTTGATGCTCTTGTAGTTAAGATGCAAAGCCGTGAAATTGAACCTTACTCTGTCGTTGATGATATTGTTGGTAAAGTTTTAAAATAAAACCACCAAAATTAATTTTTTAGGAGGAATTTATTATGGCATTCAAGACTATTTGTGTTGACCACATTGGCGTAGCTTGTGCAGGTACTTTGGAAGAAGCTGCAAAAATTTACACTGAGGTTCTCGGTCTGAAAGCTACCGGTACTGAAGAAGTTAAAGAACAAGGCGTTGCTACCATTTTCGTTCCTTGCGGCGAAACCCTGATTGAGCTCCTTGTTGACATCACTGAAAACGGCGATGGCCCCATCGGCAAATATGTTGCTAAAAACGGCCCTGGCATCCAACATATGGCTCTGCGCGTTGATGACATCAAAGCTGCTATTGCTGATATGACCGCTGCTGGCGTTCGCATGATTGACAAAGCTCCTCGTAATGGCGCTGGCCAAATGAAGATCGCTTTTGTTCATCCGAAATCTGCTGGTCTGCTGCTCGAAGTTTGCCAACCGATGGCTACCTATGTTGACTAATTAAAACTAGAACTTTTAGTTAGTTTAGTTAGGTAATTTATTATTGATACATTGTGCTGAAGGCACACAAGTGATGTGCCTTCAGCATATGTATATAAAATTTGTTCTCCCAAATATGATGGAGGTGTAAGATTTGTCTACTCAAGAAAGAATTGAGAAAATGCTCAAAAAAGCCGAAGTAATTCTGGCTGCTGGCGGCGAAAAACGTGTTGCTAAACAACATGAATCCGGCAAAATGACTGCTCGTGAAAGAATCGCTGCACTGCTCGACGAAGGTACCTTTGTTGAATTGGATCGTTTCGTTCGTCATCGTTGCTACAACTTCGGTCAAGAAAAGAAAGAACTTCCTGGTGAAGGCGTTACCACCGGTTACGGCACCATCGATGGCCGTCTGGTTTATGTATTCGCACAAGACTTCACTGTAGAAGGCGGTTCTCTTGGTGAAATGCATGCTGCTAAAATTGTTAAGGTTCAACGCCTGGCTCTGAAAATGGGCGCTCCGTTGGTTGGCCTGAACGATTCCGGCGGTGCTCGTATCCAAGAAGCTATCGACGCTCTGGCTGGCTATGGTAAGATCTTCTTCGAGAACACCATTGCTTCTGGCGTTATTCCCCAAATTTCTGCAATCATGGGTCCTTCCGCTGGCGGCGCTGTTTACAGCCCGGCTCTGACCGACTTCATCTACATGGTAAAGAACACTTCTAAAATGTTCATTACCGGTCCTGCAGTAGTTAAATCCGTAACCGGTGAAGATGTAACCCAAGAACAACTGGGTGGCGCTATGACCCACAACAGCACTTCTGGTGTTGCTCACTTTGCTGCTGAAAATGACGAAGACTGCTTGCAACAAATCCGTTACCTGCTCAGCTTCCTGCCCTCCAACAACGTTGAAGGCGCTCCGATTGTTGAGACTGGTGATGACCCGATGCGTACCGATGACAGCCTGAATACTCTGTTACCGGATAACTCCAACCAAGCTTATGATATGTACGATGTAATTAAATCCATCGTAGATAACGGCGAATACTATGAAAACCAAAAATACTGGGCAAAGAACATCATTACCTGCTTCGCTCGTATGGATGGCCAAACCGTAGGTATTATCGCTAACCAACCGAAAGTAATGGCTGGCTGCTTGGATATCAATGCTTCCGACAAATCCGCTCGTTTCATTCGCTTCTGCGACGCTTTCGGCATTCCTCTGCTGAACCTGGTTGACGTTCCTGGCTTCCTGCCTGGTTGCAACCAAGAATACGGCGGCATCATTCGTCACGGCGCTAAGATGCTGTATGCTTACTCTGAAGCAACCGTTCCTAAAATTACTTTGGTAACCCGTAAAGCTTACGGCGGCTCTTACCTGGCAATGTGCTCTCAAGACTTGGGCGCTGACCAAGTTATTGCATGGCCGACCGCTGAAATCGCAGTTATGGGTCCTGCTGGCGCAGCTAACATCATTTTCCGTAAAGATCCTGATGTTGAAGCTAAGACCAAAGAGTATATCGACAACTTCGCTACTCCGTACCAAGCAGCAATGCGCGGCATGGTTGACATGGTTATCGAACCTAAAAACTCTCGTCCCACCATCATCAACGCTCTGCAAATGTTGGAAAGCAAACGCGAAACCCGTCCGGCAAAACGCCACGGCAACATTCCTTTGTAATTCACAAGCTGCTTAGAGCTTAAGAACTTATTTTTAGATAAGATGAGGTGAAATAAATGGGTCCTGTTACCACTAACCCTTGGTTAATTGCTATTATCAACATGACCATCGTATTCGGTGTTCTGATTGCTTTGGGCGTATTGATGAGCTTAATCCAAGTTGTAGATCCGACTAAAAAAAAAGTTGCTAAACCGGCAGTAGCTCCTACCCCGGCAGCAGCTCCCGCACCGGCAGCAGTTGCTGCCCCGGTACAAGATGACAGCGAAATTATCGCTGTTATCGCAGCAGCAGTAGCAGCATGCGGTTGCAGCTCTGAACAAATTGCTTGCATCCGTCGTGTGCAATCCAATGCTTGGAATATCAATGCTCGTGCTGAAGCTATTAGCGTTCGTAAAGAATGCTTCTAATGCAAATTTGCAATTTTAATTTTTAAAAAATCGAGATTTTAAGGAGGATTATATCCATGAAAAAGTATACTATCACCGTTAATGGTACCGCATACGAAGTTGAAGTTGAAGAAGCTGGCGTTGTAGCTTCTGCTCCGAAAGCTGCTGCTCCGAAAGCTGCTGCTCCGGCTCCCGCTCCGAAAGCTGCTGCTCCGGCTCCCGCTCCGAAAGCTGCTGCTCCTGTTGCTGCAGGCGCTACCACCGTTTCCGCTCCTATGCCGGGCAAAGTTCTGTCCGTTAACGTAAAAGCTGGCGACGCTGTTAAAGCTGGCGACGTTCTGATGATTCTGGAAGCTATGAAAATGCAAAACGAAATCATGGCTCCGGCTGACGGCACTGTATCCGATGTTCGCGTTGCTGCAGGTCAAACCGTTGCTACCGGCGACGTTATGATCGTTCTCTAATTCTTAGTTGGTAGTTCGCAATATCACTAAGTTTTAAAATCCTAAAATCTATGGAGGGCCTCTAATCCCGAGGCCTTCCACAAATTAAATATTGGGAGGATATTAAATGGAAGCATTTATAGTTGCACTGTCTTCCGTATGGGCAGATTCCGGCTTTTCCGCTTTGACCGGCGGTCACGTAATCATGATTATTGTAGGCCTGATCCTGCTTTATATGGCTATAGGTAAAGGTTTCGAGCCTTTGCTGCTTTCCCCTATCGCTTTTGGTTGCATTCTTGCAAACATTCCTAAAAACGGTTTCGAACAACCTGGCGTTATGTCCGTAATCGCATACGGCATTCACCACGAAGTATTCCCTCCGTTGATTTTCTTGGGTGTAGGCGCAATGACCGACTTTGGTCCTTTGCTGGCTAACCCGAAAACTTTGTTGTTGGGCGCTGCTGCTCAAGGCGGTGTATTTATCGCTTTGTTGGGCGCTATGCTGCTCGGCTTCTCTGTACAAGAGGCTGCTGCTATCGGTATCATCGGTGGTGCTGACGGCCCGACCTCCATTTATTTGGCTGCTAAAATGGCTCCCCAACTGTTAGGTGCTATCGCCGTTGCTGCATACTCCTACATGTCTTTGGTTCCGCTGATTCAGCCTCCTATTATGATGCTCTGCACCACTGAACATGACCGTAAAATTGTTATGCAACAATTGCGTCCTGTTTCCAAATTTGAAAAGATCGTATTCCCGATCATGTGCACCATCGTTATTTCCTTGTTACTGCCTTCTGTAACCGCATTGATTGGTATGCTGATGCTTGGTAACCTGTTCAAAGAAGCTGGCTGCTTGGATCGTCTTTCCGACACCGCTCAAAACGCTTTGATGAACATTGTAACCATCATGTTGGCTACCGGTACTGGTTGCACCATGTCCGCAGAATCCTTCCTGAACTATCAAACCATTTTGATTATCTGCTTAGGCTTGGTAGCTTTCATCGCTGGTACTGCTATGGGCGCTATTTTCGGTACTTTGATGTGCAAATTAGACGGCGGCAAAACCAACCCGTTGATTGGTTCTGCAGGCGTATCTGCAGTTCCTATGGCTGCTCGTGTATCTCAAAAAGTTGGTCAGAAATGCAATCCTGCTAACTTCCTGCTGATGCACGCTATGGGTCCTAACGTTGCAGGCGTTATCGGTACTGCAGTTGCTGCTGGTACCATGCTGGCTATGATTGGTCCTGTTGCAAAATAATTTTTGCTAAATTAAGAGCTCACCTCTTGGTGGGCTCTTTTTTGTTTCCTCAATATACTCTTGAAGGAGGGTAATAAATTTGCAAAGTGTCACAAAAATATAAAAGTAGCCATAAGGAAAATATGGTATAATAAGTTAAATAATTACTTGAAGAAGCTTTTTATCAGGCAGAAAATAAAACTCCAATAGAAAGAGGAAAGCCAAGTGTATAATTTTACTTTGTCACTGCAATTTTTTAAGGATGTATGGAATTTAGCGAAAAGCTACTGGCAGTCAGAAGAAAAGAAAAAAGCTTTTTTGCTATTGTTTTGTATTATAGCTTTGACTTTAGGCATTGTTTATATGCTGGTGCTGTTAAATCAGTGGAACAATAGCTTTTACAGCGCACTGCAAAATTACGAAAAAGATAAAATCTTTGACGAGCTTATCCATTTTTCCTGGCTTGCGGCCATTTATATTATTTTGGCAGTATATTCCTATTATTTGCAGCAATGCTTAATTTTAAACTGGCGTCGTTGGCTTACTACAAAATTCATTGATGTTTGGCTCAAAAACAAAACCTATTATCATTTACAGATGTTTGGCAAGGATACGGATAACCCTGACCAGCGTATCAGTGAGGATGTAAAGCTGTTTGTAGAAATGACGCTTGGTTTTACTATTGGTATTATCAAGTCGCTTGGCACTTTTGCGTCCTTTGTTGTGATTCTTTATGGTATGTCAGGAGCATTAACTTTTCAGCTTTTGGGACATACCTTTACTATCAACGGTTATCTCTTTTGGGCGTCCTTTATTTATTCTATTTTGGGTACCTATGCTACTCATGTAGTAGGTAAAAAATTGGTACACCTAAATTTTATTCAACAGAAATTTGAGGCAGATTTTCGTTTCAGTATGATTCGTTTGCGTGAGAGCGCCGAAAGTGTAGCGTTTTATAGCGGCGAGGGACAGGAAAGCAAGGTTTTTAAGGAACGGTTTAGACTGCTTTTAGATAATTTTTGGAAATTAATTAATAAGCAAAAGCAGCTTGTGTGGCTTAATTCTGGTTATAGTCAGATAGCAATTATTTTTCCCTTTGTAGCTGCTATGGGCAAATATTTGAGCAAGGAGTTTAGTTTAGGCGGGCTGATGCAGGTTGCCAGCGCCTTTGGACGCGTGCAGGATTCTTTATCTTATTTTGTAGATATGTATACCAGCATTGCGCAATGGCAGGCAGTGGTAATGCGTTTAACTTTCTTTGGCAGGCACATGCAGGAGGTTTCTACAGAAGCAGAACGTTTCCACCTGGAGCGTTTCGCTACCTCCGCTGCTGTAAGTGCGGATAATATGCAGGTTAATCTGCCCGACGGTACGCCGCTGCTAAAAAATATTTATTTTACGCTGCAACAGGGAGAAAATGTTTTGATTAAAGGCGTAAGCGGCAGTGGTAAAAGCACTTTGCTGCGTGCTATTGCAGGCATTTGGCCATTTGTGGAAGGTAAAATCAATCTGCCGGACACGGATAAGCTGATGTTTATTCCCCAAAAACCATATTTGCCGCTGGGAACACTGCGAGAGGCTTTATTATATCCAGGCACTAAGCCCTTGGCTGAAGCAGAATTAATACACTTGATGAAAATTTGTCGGATAAGTTATTTGCAGGATAAGCTGGATATGACTGCCGATTGGAGCCATGTGCTTTCCGTAGGCGAGCAGCAGCGTTTGGCCTTTGTGCGTGCGCATATTCAGCAGCCAATTTGGCTGTTTTTAGACGAAGCTACTTCGGCGCTTGATGAGGAAACGGAAACGAAAATGTACAGCCTGCTGCAGGAGCGTTTGCAGAATACCACCGTGGTCAGCGTAGGTCATCGCAGTACTCTGAATAAATATCATCAATTAGTTTTGCGGTTGAACAAGGAAGAACGCAGTGTGCGGGTAGAAAAATTAAGTGATAGAGAAAATTGATAAGCTAAAAAATTTTACGGAATGAAAAGAGAAGGGAGAAAAGCTTATGCAACCTATGCAAATTGTCGAAAATATTTATGACGTTGGTGTACAGGATTGGGCAGTACGCGATTTTCACGGTTATAAAACCGAACGCGGCGCCACCTATAACGCGTATTTGATTATGGATGAAAAAATTACCTTGATTGATACGGTGAAGGCGCCCTTTACCGAGGATTTGCTGCGCAACATTAAGCAGGTAACGCCTTTGGAGAGCATTGATTACATTGTTATCAATCACGTGGAGCCGGACCACAGCGGCGCAATGCCTGCGTTGGCTAAGGCTTGTCCCAAAGCGAAGTTTATTATTTCCATGGCCGGGAAAAATGAAGCTATTCAGCATTACGGAGATATTTTTAATTTTGAAGTAGTTAAGGACGGCGCTGTTTTAAATATTGGCAGGCGCAATTTGACCTTCGCCATGATGACGATGCTGCACTGGCCTGACAGTATGGCAACCTACTGCGCAGAGGATAAAATTTTATTCTCCAACGACGCTTTTGGTCAACATTACGCTACCAGCAAACGCTTTGACGACGAAGTGGACGAGGCAGATTTATTTTACGAAGCGCGTAAATATTTTGCCAATATTTTATGGCCATACGCTAAGCTGATTGGTAAAGCATTGAATAAGGTAGGTTCTTTGGAGATTAATATGATTCTGCCCAGCCACGGCGTAATTTGGCGTAAAAATATTGCTAAAATTGTGGAATGCTACCGCCGTTGGGGTGAAGGCGTTTGTGACGGCAGCTTGGTAATTGCTTATGACAGCATGTGGGGCGGCACAGAAAAAATGGCGCGCGCTATCGCTCGCGGCGCGCAAAGAGCAGGCGTAGCTGTAAAGGTTTACAAGCTTAGCGCTACTCCTAACAGCACTATTGCCGCCGATATTTTTACAGCCTCCGGCTTTTTGGTAGGCTCGCCAACCTTAAACAGCGGTATGCTGCCAAGTATGGGTTCTTTGCTGACCTATTTGAAGGGTCTTGCGCCCGTGGGTAAAAAGGCTGCGGCCTTTGGTACCTTTGGCTGGGCAGGCGGCGCGCAGAAGGATATGGAAGAAATGCTGCGCACTTTTAGCAAGGAGGTTATTCCCGGACTAAACTGCAAATGGACGCCGCAGGAAAATAATCTAACCTCAGCAGAAGAATATGGCTACGAATTTGCTTTGGCGCTTTTAGAAGCTAAAGAAATAAATCCTGCCTGCACCTGCGGCGAGCATCGTTAATATAAGCCTGTTTAGGAAAATTCACCTATTATACAAATATTAGTTCTTCAAAAATAATCAATTATAGTGTATAATAATATCAAGTGATGTGAAAGAGAGGTTCTTATGATGAATATTAAGGCAGAGAAATTTACTAATTTCTTAAATGAAAAAAATATCAATGTTTTTCAAATTCAAGAGGCTGAAGGGGACATGAATCCTGTGGTTTACCGCAGCGCTATGGAAGTAGAAGGGCAAAACCTGCCTACCATGCTGGTAATTGACGACAGCATCTATGTAATGTTGCAGGTTCGCGTAGGCGCAGGCTTGGTTAAAGAGAAAAATAAAGCAGCCGTTATGGCACATTTGAACAGCTTAAACGAAAACTATAAGGTGTTTAAATATTATGCTAATGCTAACGGCGATATTGTTATTGAAAGCTGCATTCCCACTACCGACGACGAATTTATGCCCGAATTGGTACACGCAGTAATTGACGTTGTTTTGAAACACTTGAACGAAGAATATTCCAAACTGATGAAAACCGTTTGGGCTGAATAATAATTATATTCCTTTAAAACAAGAGAAGTAGCAGGCATGGATTATACCCCATGTTTGCGCTGTTTTCAGTACGATTAAATAATCCGGTTGTGTGAGGTAAATGGCGAGACTATGCTGCAATGACCTGTTTTGCAGTATAGTCTCGTTTTGTATAATGATTGAACAGCAAAAGTAATACCATTATTTTGCTACCGGCAAGGCGATAAAATAGCTATATAAAAGCAAATGGCTTAACCATTGTATCAATCTTTACATAGCTGTTGTTTACGAAAAATAAATTTAGACATTTGTTGACAAGAGAAAAGAAAGCAAGTAAAATATTTTTCAACAACTACAAATCGCCCCTAAAAGACAGTGAAGGGAAGAAGATATAACGAAAGGTTCAAGAGAGCCGCTGGCTGGTGGAAAGCGGTACCGGAAATTATATGGATACTGATCCCGGAGTTGCTTTCCTGATATGTAGGGAAGGACGTGCAGTCACGTTACAGACGATAGCCTTGGTGGAGGCTTTAGAGGGTCGCTTGAGCGACTGAATTAGGGTGGTACCGCGTGGAAATTTCCCCGCCCCTGGCAATTTAAGCTATGGGGCGGATTATTTTTTGGAGGAAGAAAAATGCAGCAAGAGAAAAAATATGTGCCTTTTAATCGTGTAAATCTTCCCGACCGTCAATGGCCGGAAAAAATTATTACCAAGGCTCCCGTATGGTGCAGCGTAGATTTGCGCGACGGCAATCAGGCTTTGATTACGCCTATGGGGATTGAAGAAAAACTGAAATTTTTTCACACTTTGGTGGATGTAGGCTTTAAAGAAATTGAAGTAGGCTTTCCTTCTGCTTCGGAAACGGAATACGAAATTTTACGCACTCTGATTGAGGGCGGGCACATTCCCGACGACGTAACCGTACAGGTGCTGGTACAGGCGCGCGAAGAGCTGATTCGCAAAACCTTTGAGGCAGTGCGCGGCGCAAAAAATGTTATCATTCATTTTTATAATTCTACTTCTACCTTGCAGCGCAAGGTTGTTTTTGGCAAGGATATGGAGGGCATTACAGAAATTGCCGTGCAGGGCGCGCGTCTCATTAAGCAGCTGACCGAGGAGGAAGTAGCGCGTAGCGGCATGAATATTCGCTATGAATATTCTCCCGAAAGCTTTACCGGCACGGAAATTGATTTTTCTATTGCTATTTGTGAAGCAGTAATGCGGGAAATGGGCGCTGATAAAGAAAACCCCATTATTCTGAACCTGCCTTCTACGGTAGAAATGTCTACGCCTAATACTTATGCCGACCAAATAGAGTATTTCTGCCGTAAAATGCGCAATCGCGAGGCGGCTATTATCAGCATCCATCCCCATAACGATCGCGGCACCGGCGTTGCTTCTGCCGAGTTGGCGCTGATGGCCGGAGCCGATCGTATTGAAGGCACGTTGTTTGGCAACGGCGAGCGCACGGGCAATCTTGATATTGTTACGGTGGCTTTGAATATGTTTACGCAGGGCGTAGAGCCAAATTTGGACTTTTCGCATATTCTTGACATTAAAAAGGTATACGAGGAATGTACTAAAATGCGCGTACCCGAGCGTCAGCCTTATGCAGGCGAGCTGGCGTTTACCGCTTTCAGCGGCTCGCATCAGGACGCTATTCGCAAGGGCTATGAGTATATGAAAAACAGCGGAACCGATTTTTGGGAGGTTCCTTATCTGCCGATAAATCCTGCCGATCTGCACCGCGAATACGAGCCTGTTATCCGCATTAACAGCCAATCTGGCAAGGGCGGCGCGGCTTTTGTTTTGCAGCATGCTGTGGGCTATAATCTGCCCAAAGAAATGCATCCGGAATTTGGCAATATTGTCAAGGCAGCTGCCGATGCTTACGGCGACGAGCTGAGCAGCGAGCAGATTATAGAGCTTTTCCAAAAGGAATATATCGATTTGCAGGGAAAATATGCGTTGGTGCGTCATCGCTTTACCGAGCTGAACGAGGCGGACGGCTCCGTTCACAGCCGTTTTGAAGGCTCCGTTACTATTGACGGAAACGAAAAATATATTACCGGCGTAGGCAATGGCCCCATCGACTCCTTCTTCCAGGCTTTGGCAGGCGTGGGCGTGACCGGTTATGAATTTGTTAATTACCACGAGCACGCTGTTTCCCGCGGCTCCGACGCTCAGGGCATTTGCTACATCGAGCTGAAAAAGCAGGACGGCAAGCACATTTTTGGCGCTGGCATTCATGCCAATATTAACGTGGCAGCGCTCAAAGGCATTATCTGTGCCATCAATAGGGCGGAGAAGTAAGCGGCTGCTTAAAAAAAATTAAAACGAAAATTTAAAACGAGTTGCTTTTTCAATTACAAGGATTTTGACGGCTGGCAGTGTATAAGGACTGCCAGTCGTTTTTTTATGCAAGAGTACACAAGCTTTTACGAATTGGCAAGACTGGCTGCGCAGCAGCTGTCAGGCTAATGCCGAAGTAAAATAGAAAAAATATATTAAAATTTCTAATTTTCTTCAAAAGTTTTTCTAATAAGTCTTGCAGGGGGGTACAAATGTGCTATAATGTACCCAAAGCAAGGTGCGGACATGAGAGATTGCCTATCAGGGGTGGTAGGTTTTTTATCCGCAGCGAGACGAACTCTTCCTTGCGCAAAGGATGTGGGCTGGATGCCTACCGGCTCCTTCCTTTTTCTTTGGTGAAAACTCTGGATGTCACGCGGGCCTTCAAGCCATGCTAACATCTATCCGACGTCCGGAGTTTTTGTCAAGGCTTTGCTGACGCACCCCAAAATATGAAGGCTGCACCCCTGCTAAAAATTTTTCTCAGCAATAAAATTTGTTTATAAAGCTTCCGAATAAGGCAAAAACCGGGCACGATACTAGAGGAAACAAGGCAACTCGCAGTGGGCAGGCCGGGCGGAAACCCTAAAGGAAGTTTTGTAAAAATATAATTTCCTAAAGGAGGAAAACATAATGAAAAAATCCTTAGTACTCGCAATGGCAATGGCTCTTGGCGTAACCGCCAGCGCTTATGCTGCAAATCCGTTCTCTGATGTTCCTGCCGGCCACTGGGCATATGACAGCATTTCCAAATTGGCTGCTGCCGGCGTAATCGAAGGCTATGGCGACGCTACCTTCGGCGGCGACAAACTGATGACCCGTTATGAAATGGCTCAAATCGTTGCCAAAGCAATGGCAAAAGGCGCTAACGTTGACAAGCTGGCTGCTGAATTCGCTGACGAACTGGATAACCTGGGCGTTCGCGTAGCTAACCTGGAGAAAAAAGCTGACAACGTAAAGATTACCGGTGAAGTTCGTTACCACTATGCTGACCATGACAAAGATGTAGCTGCTGGTTATGAAACCAAATTGCGTACTCGTATTTGGTTCAACGGTCAAATCAATGATGACTGGACATATACCGGCATGATTGAGAACAACCAAGATTTGAAAAATGATGCAGGCGATGAAACCACTAAATTCCAACGTGCTTATGTAAACGGTAAAATTGGTGGTTTGGCAGTACAAGCCGGTCGTTACAACAATAAATTAGCTGAAGGCAATGTATACGATAACCGCTTTGATGGCATTCAAGTTGCTTATGGCAAGGATGTTAAATTAGTAGCTGGTTATGGCAAAGCTACTCCTTCTACTGTTGGTACTATTGCTGTTAAAGAAGATGGCAAAGAATATCAATTTAATCGTGAATCTGATGAGGTTTACTATGCAGAATTGAGCGGTAAAGTTGGTAAATTAGGCTTAACTGCTGGTTACTATGATTTTAAAGATGTTACTGAGTATGAAGTTAAAGATAAAAAATTAACTCCAGATTATGTAAGCGATCAAGAAATTTGGGCTGTTGCTGCTAATTATGCATTCGATAAGAATGTTAAATTGGGTGCTATGTATTTGAATGGCGACATGGATGATTATGACGGAGACGATGACGGTTATGTAGTAACCGCATCCTATAAAGGCGCTAAAGCTTCTCAACCCGGTTCTTGGGGCTTAGTTGCTAAATACTATGACCAAGGTGCTTCCACTTATTTGGATCACACCATGAACGGTGTGGCTGACAAGATGTTTGGTTTCAAAGGCTACAGCGTATTTGCTAACTACACCTTTGCAAAGAACATTGTTGGTCAAGTTGAATGGTATGATTTGGAAGAAAAAGATTCCGACAGAGATGCTCAAACTCTGTGGGCTCAAATGCTGTTCACTTTCTAATTCCTGCTTCAATTCGTCTAGCAAAACAAAAATTAACGGGACTGCTTCGGCAGTTCCGTTTTTGTTAGAAAATATAAAATTTGACTATTCAGTCAGCAGTATTGATTTTAAACTATTTTAGATGTAAGGAGGTTGGCTAATATGAAAAAAATTTACCGTTACTTATTGCTCACTGTGTTGGCTTTGTGCTTGAGTGTTCCTGCGTTGGGTGCGGAAGCTGCCAGCGTTGCGTTGCTGCCCTTGATTAACAATATTCAAGGTGATGAGCTGGCTAACCAAATTTATTACAAGAGCGCTATTAACGCCGTTAATGCGCAAAAAGGTTTTATAATTATAGAAAATGATAAGCTAGATGCCGCAATCAAAGCTGCTAATATTAACAATGAAGTTCCTACACAAAATGTTTTGGCAAAAATTGCTAAAGATGGCGACGTAGACATTGTTATTGTTATGCAGTTGGACGAGCTGAGCGACACTCTTTTTACTTCTACTGAAGAAAATGTATTGCAGCTTAATTTGACTGGTCGCGCAGTTGCTTATAATAAGCTTACCGGTGAGTTCTATCAACATAAAATCTATGATGATAAAAAAATTCCCGAAGCTTTAACTGCACGTTGGGATTGGACGCATGAAGAATGGGGTCGTAATGTTAGTCGCGAAATCAACCGCATTTTAAATGTAAAAAAGGTTATGCTTGACGCTCCCAGAATGAGCAAGCTGTAATTATTGGTAAAATGTTAGTGAAAGAAAAAGGACTGCCAAAGGACCGCCGCGGCAGTCCTTTTTTTGCGTACAGGCGGCTCACGGGCGCTGAATTTAATTTTTTTCATCCAACTTCTTTGTAGCCAAAGAAGTTGCAAGAAAGCTCGCGCTTTTCAAAGCGCGGCAAAGAATGGAGCTTGCAACCCTTAACAGGCGTCGCTATTATACTGTCGCAACCGGGCAACGGCTAGCACAAGGCTAGCGGTTCCAGGTAATTTAGGCTAGCAAAGCAAAGCTTTGTCGGTCTGCCGCAAAGTAGTTTGTACGCTAGCGTGCTTTTTGTACTTGCTAACACCAAAAATACTCACCGTTGTGTGCTGAATTTTGGCCTGTGTTGCATGTAGTTTTCAGCAGCAAAAGTCAGCAAGAAGCTTATCTATCGTTCGTTCAACGTACTAATGTAGTCATTATTGCTGTGGTTGTTTGTTTAGCGAATTTACGTTATCATGCCGAAGCACGGGGGACTTATTGCCTGCAATAAAGGCTCTTTTTGCATACTTTTTACCCTAAAGGGCACGCGTCTTGCCTAAAGAAAAAGTATGATATAAAGCGCTCAAGGGACTTACTGCCTGCAATTAAGGGTTCTTTTGGATACTTTTCTTGACCACAAGAAAAGTAGCATAACAAGCGCAAACGTGCGCTTGCACGCCTTTATCATAACTTTTGTAAGCTTTATTGAAGCTTACGGGAGATGTGCCTTTAATTATTATAATATTATCCATAAAGAGAATAAGAATAAAAAGATTTATAAAATTACTTGTAAAAGAATTCTTTCTGATATATAATTTAGCTAGTAATTAATTCTGATAAGAACTGGAGACTGGAAAACCGGACTCTTGGAGGAATTGATAAGCTTATTTTCTAAGGAGTGTGATTTAGTATGAAGAAATCTCTGGTATTAGCTATGGCTATGGCTTTGGGTGTAACCGCTTCCACTTATGCCGCCAATCCGTTCAGCGATGTGCCTACAGGCCACTGGGCATATGACAGCATTTCTAAGTTGGCTGCTGCCGGTGTCATTGAAGGCTACGGCGACAGCACCTTTGGCGGCGACAAGATGATGACCCGCTACGAAATGGCGCAAATCGTTGCTAAAGCAATGGCAAAAGGCGCTAATGTGGATAAGCTGGCCGCAGAATTTGCCGACGAGCTGGATAATCTTGGCGTGCGTGTTGCTAATTTGGAAAAGAAAGCAGACAACGTAAAAATTAGCGGTAATATTCGATATGAATATGCAGACCGTGACGGCGCTTTTGGTGATAACATTGCTAAACATCGTCTGCGTACCCGTTTGTGGATAAATGGACAAATCAATGATGATTGGTCTTATACTGCCCGTATTCAAAACGACCAAAATATTGAAAATAATTCCGGTGATGAAACAACCAAATTAAACCAAGCTTATGTAAACGGTAAGTTGGGCGGTTTAAAGGTTGTAGCCGGTAAAGCAGATATGTATTTGGGCAACGGCAATATTTATGATGATACTGCCGAATTTATTGGCGTAACCTATGGTAAAGCCGTGAAGCTGAACGCATATTGGGGCCAGCCGGTTGATAATGGCTATGATGAGTTTTGGGGTGCATCTTTGTCCGGTAAATTTGGCAATTTGACCTTGGGCGCAGGCTATGACCAATTTAAAGATGCCGAATGGGTTAAACATGGTGAAGATTCGGATGCTTATTGGACTGCCGTTGGTAATAATGAGTATCATGCTGCCAATGCTAAAGACGGCGCAGATAACGGCATTTGGAATGTTAATGCAGCTTATAAAATGGGCGACGTAACCTTGTCCGCTATTTATCTGCATTCCGATTTGGATGCCAGTGATTTTTATGATAAAACCTATAAAAACGCCGATACCGACGGTTATGTAATTGGTTTGGCTTACAAAGGCGCTAATAAGAGCAAGCCCGGTACTTGGGGCTTGTGGGCTAACTATTATGACCAAGGCGTGGGCACGACTATTGCTCATACCATGAAACCCGGCGATTGGGATAAATATTACAACGAAGGCTTTAAGGGCTATGGCGTAGGCGGTACTGTCACCATGGCTAAAAACATTGTATATATGTTGGATTATTACGATTTGGAAGGTAAAGAAAGCGAAAAGAGCGACAGAATTCTGTGGAACCGTCTGCAAATTACCTTCTAATTAATTGCCAAACATTAAAAATAAAAAAGCTGCTGTTCTTGTACGGAACGGCAGCTTTTTATGTGTTTTAATATTCGTCGTCAAATTCCTTGAGGGTTCCGTAGGCAGCTAAAATGGTGCCCTTGGGTGAAGCGAGGGCGGGGCAAACGTACAGGATGACGCCTGTTTGCTCAGCGTAATAGGTGGTCAGGGTGTTACCAAAAACGTCGGTGATGCGGCCTAGGACCTGACCCTCCTCCACGAAATCACCACTGTGAATATGGTGGAGCCAGCAGCCTGTTTCCAGCGCTTCTAAATAGATAAGGTTTTCTACGTCTCTGGGCGAATGGTGGCGTGGCTTCACCGGCAGGGAGAACATCTTCAGCTTGCGCAAAATATTGCGCACATCGTCCTTATAGGCCTCGATGTCTTCATGCAGGCACAGGCCTGCGCCGCCGCGCTCGATGAGAATGGAGGGCAGTCCTGTGCTGGCGGCGTAATTATAAGCGCCGCCAGTGGCTAGAGAGCGCACCATGTATTCCATATCTAGCACTCTAGCCATAGCCTTGGACTTGCGCTCCACCTCCGGGGTGGGCTGGCCAGGGTAATAAACATAGGGATGCAGGCTTTCATGGATATCGCCGCTGTGCATATCTACATAAAAATCGGCGATAGGGAAAAAATTGCTGCTGATAAGATAGGCGGTTTTGTCGGCCAGTGTTCCCAAAGGGTCACCGGGGAAGACGCGGTTGAGGTTTTTGCCGTCTTCGGGCACAATCATTTCGCGGCGCGCCCAAAAGCCTTGAATATTTACGGGATGCAGCATAATCAGCGTGCCGAATACGTCGCCGGGCTCGATGTCGCGGCCAAGCTCCATAGCGGCGGCAATGCCGGGATATTCGCCGCCGTGAATTCCGGCGGTAATCAGTAGGGTAGGGCCGTCCTCGCAGCCGTTGATAATAGTCAGGGGAATTTTTACCTTGGTGTCCGGAACGGGCAAAAAGGTACGCAGCTTTTGGCCTCTTTCCACCGTCAGGCCACAAATTTTTAAAGTATCGGACATTATTTCAGCTCCTTATGAGATTGTTTGCGGATTTTCACTCTTGACCAATATTATAACATGTGATAATCTTTCTACACAAGAGTAACTTTGTAAATAAAATTAAATCCGATTAAGAGTGAGGTATAAAAATATGCAGAAGCTTACGGATAAGGAATATTTGGGTTTGACCATTCCTTTTATGCTTTCCACCATGACCCAGCCGTTAATGGGCGCAGTTAATACGGCGGTGATGGGGCAGCTTCCCGACCCCAAATATATTGCGGCTGTGTCTTTGGGGGCGATTTTGTTTAACAATTTATACTGGCTTTTTGGCTTTCTTCGTGTCAGCACCACGGGCTATGCGGCCCAAGCTTATGGAGCCGCCGACAGGCGGCTCGGCATGCTGGCCTTTTTTAAGCCCTTGGTGCTGGCCACCATCGTAAGTCTTGCCTGCATCCTGCTGCAAAAGCCCATTGTGGACTGCTATTTGGGCCTGATTGGGGCGGCTAATGATGTGAATGAGCTGTGCCGCAATTATTACTACATCCTTATTTGGGGCGCACCCATGGTGCTTTTCAACTATGTGGCTCTAGGCTGGCTCATGGGGCAGACTAGGGTGCGTGCCAGCGTCTTTATGCAGGTATCCATGAACGTGCTCAATATGGCTTTAAGTATCTTTTTTGTCTTCACCCTACACATGGATATCGTGGGCGTGGCGTTAGCCACATTGCTCAGTCAGATTTACGGAGGAGTGCTGGGGGCTTATTTAATCTATCTTTATGGTGATTTTGACTTTAGCAAGCTGCCCTGGGGCGAGCTCTTGGATTGGCGCCAGTTCATCGGCATGTTGCAGGTGAATGCTAACCTTATGATCCGTACTGCCTGCCTGCTGACGGTGAACAATATTGTGGCTGCCGTAGGCGCCAGCTTGGGCACCGTGGTGCTGGCAGCTAATGCGGTGCTGCTGCAGCTGAAGGATATCATGAGCTACTTAATCGACGGCATGGCCAACGGTGCGGCCATCTTTAGCGGACGAGCTATCGGCCGCAGGGATAAGATGCTCTTTGAAGAGACTATTGCTATCACTTATAAATGGCTGGCCGTGCTGGCTTTGCTTCTCATGGGTGGCTATTATGTGACCAGCGACTACTGCATTCGCCTCTTCACGGGCATTGGTGAGGTTATCGCCACAGCTCAGGAATACGCTATTTATGTGGTCTTTTATCCCCTGTGTGCCGGTGTGGGCATGGTGCTTTACGGAGTCTTCTGTGGCGCTACCAGAACCGCTCCAGTACGCAATATGATGCTCATAGCATTAGCGGTCTTTTATGTAACCCAGTACTTTTTCGTTCCCCATTGGGGCAATAGTGGGCTGTGGCTGGCTCTGCTCTGCTTTATGCTTACACAGTCACTAGTTCTCTCTTGCTATCTTCCTCTCTTAAGAAAGTCCTTCACAAATTAGACAAAAATAAATATTATTGACTTGACTTTATTGAGAATAAGTGCTATTATAAACAAAAAGCTTAAATTGCGGTATTCTTAATAGATTTGCTTGATGCCTAATGTAAGCTAAATAAACATATTGAGGTGCTCTCTTAGTAGAGTTAAATTAGGGAATAGGGTGCAAATCCCTTACGGTCCAGCCACTGTGAAGGCTATCAAGCTATGGCCTAAGTCAGATCGCAGCCTCAGTATAATATATTTCCGCTTGCGACAGGAATATATTACATAATAGTGCACGTTATGTAGCCTTTTTCTGCCCTTAGGCGGAAAAGGCTATTTTTATGTATGGAGATGATGTGTTTTGACAAACAAACAAATTCTGGCTCGCTTGGGTCAGATAGTTCTCGTATTATTGGGCATCAGCTTCATCACCTTTGCTTTGGTGATGCTAGCTCCTGGCGATGTTGTGCGGCAGATGATTGCCGGCAACGAGGATATTATCGTCAGTCAGGCAGAAATTGATGCTTTGCGCAAAGAGCTTGGCTTGGACAAGCCGTTTTTCTTCCAATACCTCGACTGGTTGGGGCGTGCTTTGCAGGGAAATTTAGGATTTTCCTTTATGGCGAAAAAGCCGGTAGTGGAGGAACTACTTGAACGTCTGCCGGGAACTATTGTATTATCTGTAGCCTCGTTAGTACTCATGATGGTGTTTTCTATTCCTTTGGGAATTTATTCCGCGGTTAAACGCGGCGGTTGGGTAGATAATCTTGTGCGCGGCTTTACGTTTTTAGGAGTATCCATGCCGGGCTTTTGGGTTGGCTTAATGCTGCTGTGGATTTTTGGTTTAAAGCTGGATTTGTTCCCCATTGTCGGCGGTGAAGTTAGTTTAGAAAATTTAATTCTGCCTTCAGTGACATTAGCGATTGCTATGACTTCTAAATATACGCGTCAGGTGCGCACGGCGATTTTGGAGGAGCTGCATCAGGATTATGTTGTTGGCGCCCGCGCCCGTGGCATGACAGAAAGCCATATTTTGTGGAAGGAAGTTTTGCCCAACGCCATGCTGCCGCTGATTACGCTGTTAGGCTTATCCTTAGGCAATCTTTTAGGCGGTGCAGCCGTTATCGAAATGGTTTTCCAATGGCCGGGACTGGGACGTTTGGCTATTGAAGCGATTACCTACCGCGATTTTCAGTTGGTACAAGGCGTAGTAGTTTGGATAGCCTTAATGTATATGGTAATCAATCTGTTGGTAGATTTATCTTATAATTATTTAGACCCGCGTTTGAGAAAGGCTAGGTAAGTAAATGGAAACTTTAGTGAATGGTTTTAAAACTAACCGAGCCTTTGCAGTGACCAGCCTGCTGGTGCTGCTTTTGCTGGCGATAGCCTTAGCTGCGCCGGTGCTTGCTCCCTTCGACCCCACTCACGCGGAAATGAAGGATGCTTTTTTAGAGCCCAGCATGAGCCATCTTTTTGGCACTGATAAGCTGGGGCGTGACTGCTTCAGCCGCGTTTTGTACGGCGCCCGCGCCTCTTTAAGCGGCGTACTGTTTTTAGTGTGCAGCGTTTTTGTCGTTGGTACGACCATGGGCGTACTGTCCGGTTATTTTGGCGGCAAGGTGGATGTGGTTATCATGCGTATTTCCGATATGATGATTTCCTTCCCCGGTATGATTTTGGCAATTGCCGTTGCCGGTATTATGGGCGGCAGCTTGGTCAACGCTGTAATCGCACTGACTATTGTCAGCTGGACCAAATATGCGCGTTTGGCGCGCAGCCTTGTTTTAAAGGTAAAACGTCGCGATTTTGTGGAGGCGGCTATCGTTAACGGTGGCACATCGACGCATATTTTGTGGACGCACATTCTGCCCAACATTTTGCCCATGATGGTGATTACTGCCGCTGCGGATATCGGTGCTTTGATGATGGAGCTGGCAGGTCTGTCCTTTTTGGGCTTTGGCAGTCAGCCGCCTGCTCCCGAATGGGGTTTGATGTTGAACGAAGGCCGTCAGCAGCTGCAAACTGCGCCGTGGCTGATGTTCTTTCCGGGCTTAGCAATTTTTATAACCGTTATGGTGTTTAACCTGTGGGGCGATAATCTGCGCGACGTGCTGGATCCGCGCAACGATGCCGAATAATGCTGACAGAATTTGCGTCTGCGTCATGGTAAAGATGTTTAGCTTTAATACAAAAATATAACAATTTAAAGAAATGGAGAGTGTACTTATGAAAAAGTTATTTAAAGTTAGCGCAGCAGCAGCGATGATTGGTTTATTGGCTTTTGCGGCAGCAGGCTGCGGCGGTGGAGATAAGAAAGCTACTATTACTAACGATATGGTAAAATTTGGCGTAACAAATTTTGCTGATAACTTAGATCCATCTGATAACTTTTTTAGCTGGGTAGTAATGCGTTACGGCTTAGGCGAATGTTTGGTTAAATTTGATAACAAAATGAATTCTACTCCTTGGTTGGCTGATAAATGGTCTATTTCCGACGATAAACTGACCTGGACCTTCCATATTAACGATAAAGTAAAATTCTCCAACGGTGATAAGCTGACAGCGGAAATTGCCAAAGAATCCCTAGAGAGAACCTTTAAGCTGTCCAACCGCGCTCAATCAATTTTTGAATATGATGAAATTAAAGCCGATGGACAGAACTTAATTATTAAAACTAAAAAACCTACTCCTAGTCTGCCGGGTATGTTGGCTGACCCTCTCTTTATTATTATTGATACCAAAGTTACTAATCGCGATATAAAAAAAGAAGGCCCCATCTGCACAGGTCCTTATGCGGTAAAAACTTATAGCAAAGCTAAAGCTGTAATGGTTCGCAATGAAAATTATTGGGATGGCACAGTTCCGTTTAAGAATGCCGAAATTCCTACCATTGACGATCCTAATACCCGCGCCATGGCTTTGCAAAAGGGCGAAATAGATTTTGCTATTAACATTGCTTCCGGCGATTTACAGTTGTTTAAGGATAAAAATAAATATAATATTTCCGAAATTGCTTCCCTGCGTACAGTTTTGGCGCAAATCAACATGAACGAGGGAAGACCTCTTCACGATCCCAAGGTTCGCTCTGCTTTGATTCAGTGCCTTGATCGCGAAACTTATAATAAAGTATTGTTGAAAGATACCTTTATTCCCGGCAAAGCTCCTGTTCCGCCTTCTTTGGACTATGGCTTTGACCAGTTGAAGGATCCCAATGCCTATAATCCTGAAAATGCTAAAAAATTGTTGGCAGAAGCAGGCTGGAAAGATTCTGACGGTGACGGCTATGTAGATAAGGGCGGTAAGAATTTAGAAATAGACTTTGTTTTCTACAGTGGTCGTGCAGAGCTGCCCCTCTATGCTGAAGCAACCCAGGCTGATGCTAAGAAAATTGGTATCAAGGTTAATATGAAGAATGTTGACTACAATGTGCTGGATCCCATGCGTCAAAAGGGTCAATTTGACCTGATTATTTCCAACATCCTTACTGCTAATACCGGCGACCCCGAGGTTTATTTGAACTGGTACTGGAAATCTAATATTAATGGTAGCCAGCCTCAAAACTCCACCGGCTACAGCAATCCTAAATTTGATGCCCTGTCTGATAAACTGGCTGTGGAATTTGATCCGGCTAAGCGTCGTCAATATATGATTGAAATGCAACAAATCCTTTTAGATGATGGTGTTGCGCTGTTCTTTGGTTATCCCAAGACCAACATGGTTTCCAAGGTTGGTTTGATCAATGCCAATATTTATCCTGCTGATTATTATTGGCTGACCAAGGACATTGCTCCGAAGAACTAAAAATACAAAAATTGATGAAGAAGGTATAATTTAATGCTACTTCAAGTAAAAGATTTAGACATCAGCTACGGTGACCGCCTCACCGTGGCTGGTGCCAGCTTAGAACTGGATAAAGGTGAAATCATGTCCATCGTAGGCGAGTCCGGCAGCGGTAAAACTACCGTTATCCGCGCTATTATGGGCTGCCTGCCCGGCGCCGGACGCGTAAGCCGCGGCACAATTACCTTTGACGGGAAGGATGTGCTGGCGAATACGCCGGAAGAGTGGCGCAAAATGTACGGCAGCGAAATGTCCATGATTTTTCAGGACAGCGGCAATATGATCAATCCTATCCGTCGTATCGGCGACCAGTTTATTGATTATATTCAGGCGCATCAGCCGGATAAATCCAAAAGCCAGGCTTACGAAATGGCAACTGCTATGTTGGTCAATGTGCGTCTGCCCAATCCGGAAAATATCATGAATAGCTATCCCTTTGAGCTGTCCGGCGGTATGCGCCAGCGCGTGGGAATTGCTATGGCCATGATTTTTAGTCCCAAGATTTTGCTGGCCGACGAGCCCACCAGTGCCTTGGACGTTACTACCCAAGCCCAAATTATTCGCCAAATTGTGGATATCCGTAATGAATACAAGGTTGCCGTCATTATCGTCACCCATAACATCGGTGTTGCCTCCTATATTTCCAACAAAATCATGGTTATGCAGGGTGGTAAAGTGGTGGAATATGGCAAGCGCGAGGATGTCATTGGCAATCCTCAGCATGAATATACCAAGCAGCTGTTACGTGCAGTGCCCATCATAGGAGGGAAGTGTTATTATGCCTAATCAAGATAGTGCGACCAAGCCCGCCTATGAGCGCTCTAAATTGGTATTAGAAATCAAGCATTTGACAAAGCAATTTCCTGTGGACGATGGGCGTGTGCTTACGGCCTGCAATGATATTTCTCTGCGTGCCTACGAGGGCAAAACCTTGGGTATTATCGGCGAATCCGGCTGTGGTAAAAGTACGTTGGTAAGAACGCTGCTGCGCATTCAGCCTGCTACCGATGGTGAAGCGCTCTTTGAGGGACACGATATTTTGAAGTCCAAGGGCGAACAGCTGCGGCAGGACCGCAAGCTCATCCAGATGGTGTTCCAGGACCCCACGGCAGCATTCAATCCCAAGATGCTGGTGAAGGACATCCTGACCGAGCCCTTGAAGAATTATGGCTTGATTAAAAAGAGTGAGGTGGACGCTAAGGCTGTCGAGCTTTTGGAAATGGTAGAGCTGCCTGTCTCTTTTAAAGACCGTTATCCTCACAGCATGTCCGGCGGTCAGCGTCAGCGTTTGGGTATTGCCCGCGCCCTGGCTTTGGAGCCGAAGATTATCGTCTGCGACGAAGCAACCTCCGCTTTGGACGTTTCCGTGCAGGAAAAAGTTTGCGAGCTGTTGTGCAGACTGCAAAAGGAAAAGAATATTACCTATCTTTTCATTGCCCATGACTTGGGATTGGTGGATTTAATGTGCCATCAGGTGGCCGTCATGTATTTGGGCAATGTGGTGGAATGGCTGGAGTATGGGCGTATTGCAGAAAGCTGCAAGCATCCCTATACTAGAGCCCTTATGAAGGCGGTCTTCAAGGTTGATTTCCGCCCCGGTGAAAAGATTGAGCCCATTGAGGGTGAAATTCCTAGCCCCTTGGATTTGCCACCGGGCTGTCCCTTTGCCAGCCGCTGCGAGCATTGTACCGATAACTGTCTCAATAATAAACCCAAGCTCAAGGAAATAGAGCATGGGCATTGGGTGGCCTGCCATCTGTATGACTGATTAAGAATTATTACATTATTGATAGAGACTTTTTCATTTCCTTTTTTCTCCTTGCTTGGGTGCGGGTTGGTACCGCGCCCAAGCTCCCAAAATAATTACAAAAAAATTTGCCAAAAATGCAATTTATGTATAGATGAATACTCATTCATGTGTTATAATAGACAAAGAGGTAAAGGCTTCTGTGCTAAAGCTAAAAGCTGTGAACCGGTAGCCTCCCAGCCTCCGTTTAATTTTTCCTTTATGCATGAATAAATGCTCACACAACGATAAGTGATAAAGCCGAATAAGCTAATTTATAAGAAAGGCGGTAAATTTTATGAAGGAAATTATTCACGATCTGGAAGATGTGCGCAACGGTGCCAACGCAGTGCGTGCTTTCAGTCATATTAACGGACATATCAAAGGCACGGAAGATTACAGCATACATCCGGAAGGATGTACCTGCGGGCACTGCGGTAAGGATCATAATCATGCAGGCATGAAGCACGTTCCAAGCCATAGTCACGGTGACGGCAGTGCTCATATCCACGAGCATAATCATGCGCATGAACACGGCGCTGACTGCTGCTGCGGCAATGACCATCACGAACATCATCATGATAATGATGATGAATGCGGTTGTGCTCACGAGCATGATAATGACGATGAATGCGGCTGCGGTCATGAGCATCATCACGAACATAAGCATACTCATCATGTTCCGGGTCATCCGGAAAATTGCCAGTGCGAGCTGTGCCATCCCCACGAGGAATATTGCGATGTGTGCGGCGAAAGCTTAGCCAACTGTACCTGCCGTATGCCGGACGCAGATAAGCTGAAACGGGTTTATATTTTGGAAAATCTTGGCTGCGCTAATTGTGCCGCCAAAATGGAATATAAAATTAAAGAGCTGCCGGGAGTTACCTATGCCAATATCAGCTTTGCTACTAAGCAGCTACGTTTGAGCGCTGCCGACCATGAAGCGCTGCTGCCGTTGATTCGGGAAATCTGCACCTCCATTGAATCGGACGTAGAGGTTGTGCCCCGCGATAAAAAGCCAACCTTGACAAAAGGCAATGCGCGCACTTACCTAGTACAGAATTTGGACTGCGCTAATTGTGGCGCTAAGATAGAACGCGCTTTGAATGCAATGGAAGAAATTGACAGCGCCGTTTTAACCTTTACTACGAAAAAGCTGCGCGTTACTGCTAAAAGTTATGATAATCTGCTGGCAAAAATGCAGGCCGTTACCGATAAGGTGGAAGAAGGCGTAGTGCTGGTTGAGGCAGACAGTAAGCCCTCTTTGGCTCCGGCGCTGGATGAACGCAAAAAATCCGGCGGACTTTTTGCAGCGCTTAGTGGAAAGCAAACCTTAATCGAAATAATTTTAGGCGGCGCGGTTTTTATTATTACCGAATGGCTGGGAATTATTCCCGAAGCCTATCACATGTATTGTCTAATTTTTGCCTATATTTTATTAGGCGGACGCATTGTGTTGACGGCTTTGAAAAATATCGTTAAAGGCAATGTTTTTGACGAAAACTTTTTAATGACCGTCGCTACCTTAGGCGCCTTTGCCATTAAGGCTTGGGAAGAAGCCGTGGGCGTTATGTTTTTCTACCGCGTAGGCGAATATTTTGAACAGCGCGCCGTAGAAAGAAGCCGCGGCCAAATTATGGAGGCTGTGGATATGCGTCCCGAGGTGGTCAACCTTTTGGTAGGCGAAGAAGTAAAAATTATTCCCGCCGAGGAGGCGCATGTAGGCGACATTCTTTTGGTGCGTGTGGGCGACCGCATTCCTTTGGACGGCGTTGTAGTGGAGGGTGAAAGCTTGGTAGATACTTCGCCGGTAACCGGCGAGCCGGTGCCCGTGAAGCGCGGTTATGGCGACGAAATTGTTTCCGGCTGCGTAAATACCAGCGGTATGCTGAAGGTGCGCGTAGAAAAAGTGCTGGCAGAATCTATGGTTACGCGCATTTTGGACAGTG
Organism: uncultured Phascolarctobacterium sp.; assembly: GCA_905200645.1. GTDB lineage: Bacteria > Bacillota > Negativicutes > Acidaminococcales > Acidaminococcaceae > Phascolarctobacterium_A. Next base: position 27,420 of record CAJKLD010000013.1, read on the forward strand.
TAGAAAATGCCGCTGCTTCTAAACCAACTATCGACCGTTTTATTACCCGCTTTGCCAGAATTTACACGCCCTTTGTAGTAGCCGCTGCGGTACTTACTGCCGTTGTACCGTCGCTGGTAACTGGAGATTGGAACAAGTGGATTTATACGGCGCTGACCTTTCTCGTTATCAGCTGTCCCTGCGCTTTGGTGCTTAGCGTGCCTTTGGCGTTTTTCAGCGGTATCGGCGCAGGCTCCAAGTACGGTATCCTTTTTAAGGGCGGCGTAGCTATGGAAGCGTTGAAAAATATCGCTGTCGTGGTTATGGATAAAACCGGTACTGTAACTAAAGGTAATTTTGCCGTGCAGGCAGTGAACGCAGCGCAAGGTGTCAGTGAAGAAAAATTGCTGCAGCTTACCGCAAGTGCCGAAACCGTTTCCACACATCCCATTGCTGCCAGCATTGTAGCGGCAGCTAAGTCGCAAAATTTAGAACTGCTTCGTCCCGACAGCTTTGAAGAAATTGCCGGGGAAGGACTGGTTGTGTTTTTTGGTCAGCATCGCGTATTGTGCGGCAATGCCAAGCTTTTAGTACGCTACGGTATTGATTTCACCGGTTATGTAGCGGCAGTCAGTGGCAGTGAGGTGTTGGTTGCTGAAAACGAAAAATATTTTGGTCAAATTATCATCAACGATACTGTCAAAGATGATGCCAAAGAAGCGGTGTCTGCTTTGAAAAAACAGGGTCTGGTAACTGCTATGTTTACCGGCGACGCTAAGCGCGAGGCCGAAGCTGTAGCTGCTGCCGTAGGCATTGACGAGGTAAGAGCGCAGCTTTTGCCCCAGGATAAGCTGACGGAGCTGAATCTGCTGCGCAATAAATATGGCGCGGTAATGTTTGTGGGCGACGGTATCAACGATGCGCCCGTACTGGCAGGCGCCGATGTAGGCGCGGCCATGGGCAGCGGCGCTGACGCAGCCATTGAAGCGGCAGACGTAGTTTTTATGAACAGTGAAGTAAAAGCTGTTCCGCAGGCTGTGGCCATTGCTAAAGCAACAGGCGCTATCGCCTGGCAGAATGTTATCTTTTCTTTAGCGGTTAAGGTAATTATTATGGCGGCAGGTCTTATGGGCTACGCTTCCATGTGGGCGGCTGTTTTCGCCGATACCGGCGTATCACTGTTGTGCGTGCTTAACTCTATCAGAATTTTATATAAAAAGCTGTAAAATTTTTACTGAAATGTTGCTCCCTGCACGTTATTTGCGGGGAGTATTTTTTTAGGGCAGAAAGCGCTGCTTTTATGCTTCTTTCTTGCGTTAAAGGTAGCAAAAAGCAGCGCTTTGTTATATAATAATAAAATACGGGTGCTGCGCCTTGAGACTTGCAAACTTTTTGCAAATTATAGCATGGCTGCGGCCTTACTCTCTTGCAATACCGTTAAAATACTTCTATAATATGATTATGAATTCATACTAGACAAATGGGAATTAAATGCCTGCCACTTAGGCAGGCGATTGGAGGATAAATATGGCTGAGGAATTATTACAGGTGCGGAATTTGCAGGTCAATGTGGAGGACAAGCAAATTCTTCATAGTATTGATCTTGATATTAAACCGGGAGAAACCCATGTGCTGATGGGACCTAACGGCGCCGGTAAATCTACCTTGGGATATGCTTTAATGGGCAATCCTAAATATACCGTGTCAGAAGGCACGATTTTATTTGGCGGCGAGGATATTACTAAGCTGTCCGTAGATAAACGCGCGCGCTTAGGGATGTTTTTGTCTTTCCAAAATCCTTTGGAGGTACCGGGAATCAGTCTCAGCAGCTTTTTAAAGACTGCTTTAGAGCAGCAGCGGGGCGTGCGCATTAAAGCGTGGGATTTCCGCAAGGAGCTGCGTCAGGCTATGGCGCTGCTGCAAATGGATAATAAATATGCCGAGCGCGATTTAAATACCGGCTTCAGCGGCGGCGAAAAGAAAAAGGCCGAGATTTTACAGCTGTTAATGCTCAATCCTAAGCTGGCGATTTTAGATGAAACCGACAGCGGACTGGATGTGGACGCTGTTAAAATTGTTTCCCAAGGTATAAAAACCTTTCAGGAGCACCGCAACGGCGCACTGCTGATTATCACCCATAATACCAAAATTTTGGAAGCCTTGCATGTTGATAAAACACATATTTTGGCTCAGGGCAGCATTATTAAAAATGCAGGGCCGGAGCTGGTAGAGGAAATCAGTAAGCACGGCTTTGAGCAGTTTTTGCAGAAATAACTGTTGACGGAGTGAATTATGGAAGAAAAAACCTATGTTGAAGATATAGACAGAAGTCTTTATGACTTCCGCAATGAGGACAAGGACGCTTACCGCATTGAGGAAGGCTTAACTCGTGAAATTGTTGAACAGATTTCGCGTGAAAAGCACGACCCTGAATGGATGCGCGAGTTCCGTCTGAAATCCTTAGCAATTTATAACGCTTCCCGTATGCCGCAATGGGGACCTTCTATTGAGGGCTTAAACATGGATAATATTGTTACCTATGTGCGTCCCAACACTACTATGCAGGGCAAATGGGAAGATGTTCCCGAGGATATTAAAAATACCTTTGAGCGTTTAGGTATTCCCCAGGCCGAGCAGACCAGCCTGGCTGGCGTAGGCGCGCAGTATGACAGCGAAATAGTGTATCATAATGTGTGCAAAGAGGTTGAAGAACAGGGCGTTGTTTATACGGATATGGAAAGCGCTTTGAACGGTCCTTATGCCGACATGGTGCGGGAGCATTTTATGAAGCTGGTACCTCCTGCGGACCATAAATTTGCGGCGCTGCACGGCGCTGTTTGGTCCGGCGGGTCCTTTGTTTATGTACCTAAAGGCGTTAAGGTAGCCATTCCCCTGCAATCCTATTTCCGCTTGAACGCTAAGGGTGCAGGTCAATTTGAGCATACGCTGATTATTGTGGACGAGGGCGCAGACCTGCATTTTATCGAAGGCTGCAGCGCTCCCAAATATAATGTTGCCAATCTGCACGCAGGATGCGTAGAGCTGTTTGTGGGCAAAAATGCCAAGCTGCGTTATAGTACCATTGAAAATTGGTCAAAGAATATGTATAACCTTAATACTAAACGCGCTTTAGTTGCCGAAGGCGGCACGATTGAGTGGGTCAGCGGTTCCTTTGGCTCCCACGTATCTTATTTATATCCTATGAGCATTTTAAACGGAGCGAAGGCTCACAGCGAGTTTACCGGCGTAACCTTTGCAGGGCACAGCCAAAATCTTGACACCGGCTGCAAGGTAGTGCATAATGCGCCGCACACCACAAGCATTGTCAATACGCGCTCTATTTCTAAGAGCGGCGGTATCAGTACCTTTCGCAGCAGCGTGGTAGTGACCAATAAGGCCAAGCATGCTAAATCCTCTGTTTCCTGCCAAAGCCTGATGCTGGATAATATTTCCCGTTCTGACACTATTCCTGCCATTGATGTGCGCACGGCCGACGCTGATATCGGTCACGAGGCAAAAATCGGTCGTATTAGCGACGACGCGGTATTTTATCTCATGAGCCGCGGTATCAGCGAGGAAGAGGCTAAGGCTATGATTGTCAGCGGTTTCGCGGATAATGTTTCTAAGGAGCTGCCATTGGAATATGCTGTAGAGATGAATAACTTAATTCGTCTGGAAATGCAGGGCAGTATAGGCTAGCTTTCAAGCGCCGCCTAGAAGGAGAAATTTTCATGGATAAGATAAATTTAATTGTTAATAAATTGCCTGCGCCTACCTGGAACCGCCTGTGCATGAACGAAAGCTCGCTGGAGCTGTCTGCGTCATTGGATAAGTGCGAGCCTAAAGTAGCTTTACAGGGCAGTGTTTGTTTAAATAAAAAACAGCTTCCGCGTATTCCCGGCAAAAACTGCTGCGGCTGTGTGCAGGCTGATGTCTGTCCTGTGCACGGCATTGATTTTGCCTCTCTGCCTACGGGTATGGGCGAGGATATGGAGCGCTTGGGTGAAGGGCAGCGCATTCATTTGGTGGCCGACGCGGGCAAAAGCACGGCTGCCGTAACTCTGCGTTATGCCGACGGACAGCAGTGCTATAATACTTTAGAAATTGAAGCTAAGCCTAACAGCGATTTAACCGTATATATGACTTATATTTCTACAGCATCTGCTAAGGGTATGGCGGCGGTGCAGACCAAAATTGCCGCCGCTCAAAATGCTAAGGTGAAGCTGGTGCAGGTGCAGCTTTTAGGCCGCGGTTTTTTGCATTTGAACGACGTTGGCTGCAATTTGGCCGGTGATGCGCGTTTTGAAGTGCTGCAATTGCAGCTTGGCGGCGCGCAAATTTATAACGGCGTGCGCACGGAGCTTATCGGCGATAATTCTAGCTTTGACGCTGCCATTGCTTATTATGGACGTCAGGCACAGCGCCTGGATATGAATTTTATTGCTAATCATTACGGTAAAAATACCGCATGTAATATGACTGCCGACGGCGTGCTGCAGGAAGGTGCTTGTAAGATTTATCGCGGTACTATAGATTTCAAAAATGGCAGCGCCGGAGCTATTGGCGACGAAAAAGAAACAGTGCTGCTGCTGAGCGATGATGTGGTAAACCAGTCTATTCCTCTCATTTTGTGCAGCGAAGAGGATGTGCAGGGCAATCACGGCGCCAGCATTGGCAGGCTGGATGAGGAGCTGCTATTTTATCTTATGAGCCGCGGCTTTAGTGAAACTGACGCTGTTGCGATGATGGCTAAGGCCAAAATTGAAGGTATTTGCCGCCGCATTGACGATGAAGAAACTGTGCAGCTGGTGGAACGCTATCTGGAAGGAGTAATTGCCGATGCTGAATGAAAAGGAATTATTGGCACAAGATTATAAAAAAGATTTTCCTCTGCTGGCGCAGTTGGATGTAGCCTATCTAGACAATGCAGCTACGGCGCAGCGCCCTCTAAGTGTAGTGGAAGCTGAACGCAATTTTTATTTACGGCACAATGCTAATCCGCTGCGCGGCTTGTATCAGCTGGCTATGGAGGCTACGGACGCTTATGAGGATGCCCGCGTTGCCGTACAGAAATTTATTAACGCTAAATCGGAGCAGGAAATTGTTTTTACGCGCAATACTACGGAGAGCTTAAATTTAGTTGCTTACAGCTATGGCCTAAGCCATTTGCAGGCAGGCGACGAGATTGTTCTTAGCATTATGGAGCACCACAGCAATATGCTGCCGTGGCGTATGGTAGCAGCGCAGACGGGAGCCGTAGTAAAATATCTGGAATGCGGCGCAGACGGAAGCATTTCGGAAGCAGCTATGGAGCAGATAATTACGCCTAAAACTAAAATCGTAGCAATGGCGCAGGTTTCCAATGTTTTAGGCTGCTTAAATCCCATAGAAAAGGCTATTGAATTGGCGCATAAGGCAGGCGCTGTGGCAGTTATCGACGCTGCTCAAAGCGCGCCCCACATGGCAGTTGATGTGCAGAAGCTGGATGCAGACTTTTTAGCATTCAGCGGTCATAAAATGTATGGACCTATGGGTATCGGCGTGCTTTATGGCAAGAAAGAGCTTTTGGAAGCCATGCCGCCCTTTTTATACGGCGGTGAAATGATAAGCTGGGTAAACCGCGAAACGCAGGAATATGCGCCGCTGCCGCATAAATTTGAGGCCGGTACTGTCAATGCGGCAGGTGCGGCAGGCCTGCACGCCGCTATTGACTATATTAACAGCGTAGGCTATGAGGCTATGGAGGCTAGAGAAGCAGCGCTGACCAAGCTGGCTTTTGCAGCTATGCAAAAGATTGAAGGCGTACATATTATTGGTTCTCCTAAATGGGAGGAGCATAAGGGGATTATAACTTTTACGATTGACGGAGTACATCCGCACGATATTGCTGCCATTTTTGATGCTGACGGCGTTAATATCCGCGCAGGTAATCACTGTGCGCAGCCGCTTTTGGATTATTTATGTACGGGCGCAACGGCGCGCATGAGCTTGGCTTTTTACAACAGCGTGGAGGACGTAGAGCGTTTTATCAATAGCTTGCAAACGATTAGGGAGAGAATGGGTTATGGCAGATAACAGGGCTTTTTATAACGAAATATTGCTGGATCATAATATGCACCCGGCACATAAGCATGAGCTGCCGGATGCTGATATGGAAATGCGCGGCTATAATCCAACCTGCGGCGACGATATTACCATGAAGCTGAAGGTAGAAAACGGCGTGGTCATGGACGGAGCCTTTGTAGGCAGCGGCTGTGCTATCAGCCAGGCCAGCGCTGATATGATGCTGGATTTGGTTATTGGCAAGCCTAAGGAGGAAGCGCTGCGTTTGGCAGATATTTTCCTGCGTATGATTAAAGGCGAAGCCGGCGAGGAAGAAATTGACGAGCTGGAGGAGGCCGGCGTATTAAAGGATGTAAGCCATATGCCTGCGCGCGTAAAATGTGCTGTGTTAGGCTGGCATACCTTAGAGCAGATGCTCAATAAAAAAGAATAGTATTTTACGAGTATATTAAATAAAAATTAGCACCCCTGCCAGCGTTAAAATATTTAGCGACGGCAGGGGTACTGCTTTTGTTAGATTGTTACCGATGCTTAAAAATCAGGCAATAAGAAAAGCCTTCAGGCAAGAGCCTGAAGGCTTTGGTTAGGGACTATAAAATAACGGTATTAATTATTTGCCGGGGAAGAACGGCCATACCATAGGAATTACAACCAAGGATACTACGAAGCAAACGATGATCAAGCCAGTGCCTGCTTTTACATAGTCCATGAATTTGTAGTTGCCAGGGCCAAGTACCAAGGTGTTCGGAGGAGTACCAACAGGAGATGCAAATGCGCAGGATGCAGCAACTGCAATAGCCATCAATACAGCACGCGGGTCAGCGCCCAGGTTTTTAGCAATAGCAATACCGATCGGGCACAGCAGAGCTGCGGATGCGGTGTTGGACATGAATTGAGTCAGACCGCAGGACAGGATGAACAGAACTGCGGTTACAACGATAGGAGACGGAGAACCGCCCATCAGGGATACGGTCCAGTCAGCAATCAATTTGCCAGCGCCGGTTTTATCCATAGCAGAGGATACAGGCATCATACCTGCGAACAGGAAGATGGTTACCCAGTCGATGGAAGCATAAGCTTGTTTTTCAGTCAAGCAGCCGGTCAGAACGCAGATCAAAGCGCCGATAACAGCAGCCATTTCCAAGGTAATGCCTTTAATACCAAGACCCATTACCAAAACTACTGCAACCAAAATAACGCCGGAAACCATCATCTTAGTGTTGTTGGTTTCGTTAGCTTCGATTTCTTGTTCGATTTCTTGGTCAGCATCCAGTTGAGCTGCGGGCAGCAAATATTTACCAACGAACATCATGTACAGCATACCAGCAACAGAGATAGGAATACCAATCCAAGCGAATTCGAAGAAACCGAAGGAAGGCAGACCAACGTTGCTCAGAGCGCCGGCAGCGATGATGTTAGGAGGAGTACCAACCATGGTGATGATGCCGCCCCAACCGCAAGCGAATGCCAAAGGCATCAATTGACGGGAAGCAGGAATCTTAGCAGATGCGCAGATGCCCAGAGCTACCGGCAGCAAGCAAGCTGCGGTACCAGTGTTGGACAAGAATGCGGACAGAACAGTACCAACGGTCATCAGACCAAACATCAAAGAGTTTTCGCCGGTACCAACAGCGCTAACTACTTTGTTGCCGATGAATTGTGCCAAGCCGGTGTAGAACATAGCACCACCAACAACGAACATACCAGCAAACAGTACTACGGTAGAGTTAGATAAACCGGAGAATACTTGTTTTGCGGGGATCAAGCCGAGCAGGCCGCAAGCAATTGCGCCGCCCATAGCGGTAACTGCCAGAGGAATAAGTTCGGTAACGAAGAATAAAGCAATTACAGCTAACAGAATAAGACATTTTACAGCTTTAGACATAAAGATCCTCCTTTATTTAATTTTTAAGGAACAACGACTAAACTGTTAATCTAGCTTTAGAAAGCCACCTTAACCTTGCTAAGTCCCAATAAACAAAGTTTAGAAATGCATTTAAAAAGTAAAATAACAGGAAGTCGCTACATATATTGTAGCGACCATAAGGAATTTTGTCAAGAGTGTGACAATAACAAATTTTCTGTAAATTATTCCTAAAAAGTATTTAATACTAAATAATAAAGGCTCTAGGATTAATCCTAGAGCCTTTATATTGGGACTTAGAAAGTTAAGGTATGATTATTTGCCGGGGAAGAAGGGCCATACCATGGGGATTACAACCAAGGAGATTACGAAGCAAACGATGATCAAGCCAGTGCCTGCTTTTACGTAGTCCATGAATTTGTATTTGCCAGGGCCCAGTACCAGGGTGTTCGGAGGAGTACCAACGGGGGATGCAAATGCGCAGGATGCAGCAACTGCAATAGCCATCAGAACTGCCTTCGGGTCAGCGCCAAGGTTTTGAGAGATAGCGATACCAATGGGGCACAGCAGAGCTGCGGATGCGGTATTGGACATGAATTGGGTCAGGCCGCAGGACAGAATGAACAGAACTGCGGTTACAACCAACGGAGACGGGGAGCCGCCCATCAGGCTAACGGTCCAGTCAGCAATCAATTTGCCAGCGCCGGTTTTATCCATAGCGGAGGATACAGGCATCATACCTGCAAACAGGAAGATGGTTACCCAGTCGATGGAAGCATAAGCTTGTTTTTCAGTCAAGCAGCCGGTCAGAACGCAGATCAAAGCGCCGATAACAGCAGCCATTTCCAAGGTGATGCCTTTAATGCCAAGGCCCATTACCAGAACTACAGATACCAGGATAGCGCCGGAAACGATCATCTTGGTGTTGTTGGTTTCGTTAGCTTCGATTTCTTGCTCGATTTCTTGGTCAGCGTCCAGTTGAGCTGCCGGCAGTAAGTATTTGCCAACAAACATCATGTACAGCATACCGCCGATGGAGATAGGAATACCGATCCAAGCGAATTCGAAGAAGCCAAAGGAAGGCAGACCTACGTTGCTCAGAGCGCCGGCAGCGATGATGTTAGGAGGAGTACCAACCATGGTGATGATGCCGCCCCAACCGCAAGCGAATGCCAAAGGCATCAATTGACGGGAAGCAGGAATCTTAGCAGATGCGCAGATGCCCAGAGCTACCGGCAGCAAGCAAGCTGCGGTACCAGTGTTGGACAAGAATGCGGACAGAACAGTACCAACGGTCATCAGACCGAACATCAGGGAGTTTTCGCCGGTACCAACAGCGCTAACTACCTTGTTGCCGATGAATTGTGCCAGACCAGTATAGAACATAGCACCACCAACAACGAACATACCTGCGAAAAGTACTACAGTGGAGTTTGCCAAGCCAGAGAATACTTGTTTAGCAGGGATCAAGCCGAGCAAACCGCAAGCGATTGCGCCGCCCATAGCGGTAACTGCCAGAGGAATAAGTTCGGTTACGAAGAATAAAGCAATTACAGCTAAAACGATAAGACATTTTACAGCTTTAGACACTATAAATCCCTCCATTATAAAATTTTGAAAGAACAACGGCACTTATGTTAACTAATTACGACTGCCACCTGCTTTGGTACAAGTCCCAAGTAGAACCAGAACAAGTAAAGTAGGCATAATTAGCCCTCATAAGCTAATGTCGTTAACTATATTTTAGCTAACAATCATAACTTTGTCAAGAGTATAAACTAAAGATTGAGCTGTTTTGTGTAATTTAAGTCACACTTTTGCGAAAATAATACAGGAAAACAAGCATATAACTCTACTAACAAAGATAACACTGTTAGCTAAAATAAATAAATAGCTAACAGTGTTATCTTTGTTAGTAGAGAGAAAAAATTTTGTGTAGGTTTGGTTTTGTAATTAAAAAAAGCGACATGAATACTTTTAGAATGTTATAATAATTATTACAATAACGTGAGTTGTATCCTGACGGAAGGGGATGGCTTATGAATAAGGGATTGACCCGGGAAAAAATAGTTTCAGCTGCTATAGAAATACTGCGAAGGGACGGTAGTGAGAACTTTTCTCTGCGTGTTTTGGCAGAAAGCTTGGAGGTCAAGGCAGCTTCTTTGTACAAGCATTTTGAAAATATGGATGAGCTTATTTTGGCTGTGGCCATAAAGGTGTATGAGGAGTTTGACGAGCAGCAGGGTGAGGCTGTGGCTAAGGCCAAAACTAGACGGGAAGCCTTGTTGACTTTAGCTATGGCCTTTAGAGAGTTTGGGTATGAACATCCTAGCTTTTATCATTTGCTTTTGATTTTACCCAAGCTAGAGGGTGAGACTCTTAATTATGTCGCTACCAAATTATATGCTCCCATAGTGTATGTTATTAATTTGTATAAGCTTGATGATGAGGCCAAGGCGCATTGGTGCCATATTTTCATGGCTACTATAGTGGGCTTTATGGTGGGCAAGGGATCCGGTATGTCTAAGTTCTCTAAAGTAAATTCTACTACGAGCTTTCGCTTAGCTATTCGCAATATTATTTCCGCCTTGGAAAGTCTGGAACGGGAGCAGCTGGAGCGAGCGAATTATTTAAGAGATGATAGTGTTAATTGAATATAGAGCAAATAGACTTAAGGATGCTGGGGGAGACCTGGCATCCTTTTTGACATTTTAGTAATAATATTTTTCTTAGAAGGTAAAAGCTTATACTGTGTCGAAATATACTAAAAAACACTAGTAAAATAGGTGGGTTTCTGTGAAGTAAGCTAAGGAAATGACGGAAAGGAGTACAAAAATGGCAAAAAGAGTAGTAATTATCGGCGGAGTGGCTACGGGTATGAAAACTGCCTCCCGTCTGCGCCGTCGTGATAAGGACGTGGAAATTATCGTTTTGGAACGGGGACCGGAGCTTAGCTATGGCGCCTGCGGTTTTCCCTACTATATAGGCGGCGAGGTAAAAAGCTTTAACAGTTTTGACCATACGCCGCAGGGCGTGAAGCGCGATGCAGATTTTTTCCGGAAGGTAAAGGGTATTGATGCGCGGATAGGCTGCAACGTTACTGCTATTGACAGAGCAGCAAAAAGGGTTACCTATGTAGAAAACGGCGACACTAAAGAGCTGTCCTATGATGTGCTGGTTTTGGGTACCGGTTCTACGCCGGTGCGCCTGCCTTTGGAAAATGGCGACGCACAGGGTATTCACAGCTTTTGGTTCCCCTGGGATGTACATGCTGTAGAAGCGGAAATTAAAGAACGCGGCGTGACCGACGTAGTTATTATTGGCGCAGGCTTTATCGGTATGGAGCTGGCAGAGGCTTTTCGTCATCGCGGTCTGAATACCAGCATTGTGGAAATGCAGGACAGACTTTTGCCGCAGCTTTTGGATAAGGAAATGGCAGACCTTTTGCGCAAGGAGATTGCCAAGGAGGGACTTTATCTTTATTTAGAAGAAAAAACAGTGGCCTTTGAAGCAGCTGATGGCATAGTGACTGCGGTAAAAACAGATAAACGCACTATTCCTGCGCAGCTGGTAATTGTCGCCGTAGGCGTGCGTCCTAACGTAGAGCTGGCCAAGGCGGCAGGCTTGGAGATTGGACCTACGGGCTGCATTGCCGTTAACGAATATTTGCAGACCAGCGACCCTGCTATTTACGCCGGCGGAGATTGTGCCGAAAATACCCATCGCGTAAGCGGCGCAAAAATTTTTACGCCTATGGGGTCTACCGCCAATAAGCATGGCCGGGTAATTGCCGATAATATCTGCGGCGACGCTATCAAATATCCCGGCGTTTTAGGTACGGGCGTATGCCGTATTTTTGGTATCAGCGCAGGTTCTGTCGGCCTTAACGAGCGTAGCGCCTCCGCTGCCGGTTTAAAATTTAAGAGTGTGGTAGTTCCCGGATTTGACCGTTTAGGCTATATGCCCGGCGCCGGCAGAATAGTTGTGAAGCTTTTGGCAGAAGAGGGGACGGAGCGCGTTTTAGGCTTACAGGCTGTGGGCGCAAATGTTGATAAACGCATTGACACCATGGTTGCCGCGTTATCCTTTGGCGCTGCTTTAGAGGATTTATCTAATTTTGATATTGCTTATGCGCCGCCGTTCAACGGACCTATCGACAATTTGGCTACGGCTGCCAACGTGCTGCATAATAAGATGACGGAGCAAATGCAGGGAATTAATCCTAAGGATTTTGAGGCAAGAAGGGCAAAGGGCGATTATCTTTTTGTAGATGTGCGTACTCCTCAAGAGGTAGCTGCCAATCGCATTGCCGGTATTCCTGACAGAGTAAATGTGCCTTTAGACCAGATAAGAGAGTGCGAACTGCCCTGCGATAAGGATAAAGAAATAATTACCTCCTGTCAGATTGACTTGCGCGGTTACGAGGCAGAGGTTATGCTGCGGGCGAAAGGCTATAATAATGTAAAAAGTCTTGAAGGCGGTATGAGCGGCTGGCCGTATGCTACAGAAAAAGATAGCAAGTAGTTTATAAATGGCTGAAAAGCTTATAAAAACTGCTATAACGATGCTTATAGCAGCAGGGACGGAAGCTTTAAATGTTATAATAAATATTAAAGGAGGAGCATTATGAGTGAATTTAGTGAAAAAATGGGCATGGCAGCAGGTAATAATTTTAAGAGCGGCTTTAACTGCTGCGAAGCTATTGTAGAGACCTTCCGTAAAGAGGCAGGAGTAGAAATTGACGATAACGCGTTTCGTCTGTGCAGCGGTTTTGGCGGCGGCATTGGCCACGCTCGCGATTTGTGCGGCGCTATGGCGGGCTGTACTATGGTTATCAGCACCTTGGCCGGACGCAATCATCCTAGCGAAAAGCCTTTGGCAGAAATCTATCCTTTAACATTGGAATTTCATGAACGCTTTAAAGAAGCCTTTGGCAGCTGTGCCTGCGGTGATTTGATGCCTTATGAATTCAACACTCGCGACCACTTGAAAAATTGCCTGAAGCTGGTGAACAAAGTAGCGCAGCTTTTAGCAGTATATTTGGAAGAAAAAGCTTTATTGACGCAAAAATAAATTTTCGGGTGCCATAAGATTTTAGCATTTTATTTTCTTTAAAATATCGTAAACAATGTAACAACGCACGAGCAGAAAGTAAACAGATTATACTTTTTGCTTGTGCGTTGTTGTACTTAGTGTTAAAATATACAGTATATCAAAATTAAAAGTTATTATTTAAAGTGAGGGTGTTAAACATGAAATTTGCTAAACGTATGGAGGGTATGCAAGCCTCCGAAATTCGTGAGCTGCTCAAATTAACTGCAAAACCTGATATTATTTCTTTTGCCGGCGGTCTACCTGCTCCGGAATTATTTCCTGTGGAAGAAATTGCTAAGGTTTCCCATGATTTAGTATTAAAAGAAGGCCGGCAGCTGCTGCAATATGCAACTACCGAAGGCCGTCCGAGCCTGCGTGCAAAAATTGCCAAGCGCATGGCTGATAAATATAATACCGTTGTTGATCCTGACGATATTTTGATTACCACCGGTTCCCAGCAATGCCTTGATTTTGTCGGTAAGCTGTTTTTGGACCCCGGCGACGTTGTTCTGTGCGAAAGCCCGTCCTATTTAGGCGCTTTAAACGCTTTTAACGCTTATCAACCTAAATTTGTAGAGGTTCCTACCGATAACGGAGGTCTGCTTCCCGAAGAGCTGGATAAAATTTTGGAGACTACGCCGAACTGCAAATTTATCTATGTAATTCCTGATTTCCAAAATCCCACCGGCCGCACTTGGTCCATGGAACGCCGCAAAGCTTTTATGGAAGTTGTTAATAAACATAATCTGCCTGTTGTGGAAGATAATCCTTACGGCGAGCTGCGTTATGAGGGCGAAATTCTGCCTTCTCTAAAATCCCTGGATACTAAAGGCTTGGTTATGTTCCTAGGTACTTTTTCTAAAATCTTCTGTCCTGGCCTGCGCCTTGGCTGGGTTGCCTGCGAACACGAGCTGTTGACACAATTTGTAAAGATTAAACAAAGCGCTGATTTGCATACCTCTAATTTTGACCAAGGTGTTGCCGACGCTTACATGGACGCTTACGATTTGGATGCGCATGTAAAAGAAATTGTTGCTTTGTATAAGCATCGCCGCGATTTGATTTTGGAATCCATGGAAAAATATTTGCCGGCAGGCACCGAATGGACTCATCCGGAAGGCGGTTTGTTCCTGTGGCTTACCTTCCCCGAGGGCGTAAGCGCGCGCAAAGTATTCGCTAAATGTATTGAAATGAAGGTTGCAGGCGTTATCGGTGACGCTTTCTATCCTAACCAAAAAACCGACCGCAGCATGCGCATTAACTACTCCAATATGCCGGACGACCGCATTGTTGAAGGCATTCAGCGTATGGCTAAGGCTATTAAAGAGTGCATGTAATACCTTATAATCGATTTTGTTAGAAAATATAAAACAGGCTTCGAGTAAAATCGGAGCCTGTTTTTTTTTGCGTAAAAAATAACTTAGTTTAATGCTTTTGCAAGATGAATTATTTTAATGCCGTTAATTTTTATTTACGCTTTTGGTTTAGCGGTGAGCCATTGGCGCAGCTGGTCGCGTTTGTTAAAAAGATGGCTGTCAAACCACATATAAAAGAAGCGCTCTGCGGGAACAATATTGTACCCGTCCTGTAAATGGTCGCTGGTATCGAAAGGGTCTGCTATCAGCAGCACGTCGTCGCCGGTATGAGCTGTACCCATAGTGTCATAACCGATAATAACGCGCCAGTGACCGCCCCAATCAATATTTTCTACCATAATAGGAGTGTTGTTTTTTAGATTGGCTGTAACAAATTGCAAAAAGTCCTCGTAATTATCAGGAGTTTTATCTGTAGCAGAGGAATGAACCTCCCAGCCGATTTTAGTAAAATAATTAGCCATGCCTTTGGTGGTAGTGCCGCTGGTAGTGCTGGTAGACATCATTTGGCAGATTTCCAATTCCTTATGCAGAGGTTTGCCAAGAAAATGGATAACTACTGTATTGGCGGCTACAGGACCGCAGCTATAGCCGGTGCTTTGCTGCTGTGTTTGGTAATGAGAAAGCACCAGCAAATGGTCATTGGATTGCATATTAAAAATATCGGGATGAGCAAAATAAGGGGAGTTAGGAATATCGTGTTTGCCTGTAAATTGCGCAGCGCCGCCAATTTCCGTAGTATTGTAAGCATCAGCCGCAGGAACAGCGCTATATTGATTTAAAAGGTAGTGGACACCGCCTAAAATAAGCAGGCAGCAGATACCCGCGGTAATAAGCTTTTTAGCAATCATAATCTACTCCTTTAGCATAATATATGAAGAAAACAGCAGCGCTTTATTTTTCATCAGTGTTCTGTCGTTTGTGTTTGCGTGCGTAGTGCTTTTGTATAGCTTGCAAAAGTACGTCATGCTCGTTAGGCAGACTGCCCTGCTGTACGCGTTCCAGTAAATATTTATAAGTATTTTTAATTTCTCCTGCGGGGATAATTGCCAGCAGCTCACGGCCGTTGACATTTAAATCCTTGCCGGTTACAGGCATGGAGCTTTGCGCCAGTTCTACAACTTGCCTGCCTAATAAACGTCCGTCAGCCATCAGGCGGGGATTTTCGCGGGCGTGAGTGGCTCCCATATCGGCCAGAAAAACCTCTGTTAGCTTGCTGAATGCAGTAACCAACTGTTCTTGGCTGCGGAACGTGCCGCTTTTAGCTTCGTGATAAAGCCAGCGCCGCAGAGTTTTTTCGCCGGTCAGCAGCATAGGCGCAAAACGCATGTGCTGCGCTACCAGCCACACGACAAGATTGGTGAAGCTTTCCGGATAATGGAAGCGTCGCAAAATTTCCCGCGCCATTTTTGCGCTTTCGGCTTCGTGGCCCGGGTCGCTGGGCTGGCCTTCTTTATTAGGCTTGCGAATTTGCGGCAAGCCTTTGCCAAGGTCGTGGAGCAAAAGACTCCAACGAATAGCCAGCTCGCGGGGGCTGTTGTCAATGGCCAATAAGGTATGCTCCCAGGTGTCATAAAGATGGAAGCGCGGATTTTGCGGCAGACCCAAAAGGTGCTTTGCTTCCGGCAGAATAGGTATCTTGATAAAACTGCCGTTTTTACGCACGCGGCAGCTTTGCTCTAATAAACCCGTAGCCATCATAAGCATCAGACCATTGCCTGCGTATTTACTGACTAAAAGCTTTTCTATTTCCGTGCGCATTCGCTCTAAAGAAAGACCGGCGCAGCGTTTAACGGGAAAGGGATAAACCTGCGGCAGAAAATAAGGCGTGCCTTTCATGCCGCAGGCAGCGCCTGCTTCGCCGTCCTGTACATAGTCAAAGCCTAATTGGCCTACAAAACGGCAGGCGCGCAGCATACGCAGGGCGTCCTCCTCGTAGCGCAGCTGTGCTTTACCAACCGGTCGTAAAATTCGCTTTTGCAAATCCTCGCAGCCGCCGAAATAATCGTAAAGCTTGCCGTTAATATCCAGTGCCAAGGCGTTGACTGTAAAATCACGACGAGCTAAATCCTCTTGTAAATTGTCGCAGTACCAGGTAGCGGCAGGCCGATGAGCGTCGATTAAGTCATAGCGTTCGCCGCGAAAGGTAGTTACTTCGATGGCGGTTCCGTCTAAAATAATGAGCGTGCAGCCAAAATTATGCCCCAGCTTATCTACTGTGCGCCAGTTTTTTTGCACGCAAAGCTGTAATACCTGCTCCGGGCGTGCGTTGGTAGTGATGTCGTAATCGCCGGGCCTTTGACCTAAAAGCAAATCGCGCACGGCGCCGCCCACTAAATAAGCTTCAAAACCGGCTCGTGTAAGCGCCAGCATTATTTCTTTGGTATGTTCAGGCAGCAGCTGTGCCAGCTCTGCCGCTGTATATGTGAGCATGTACCGTCACCTGCGCTTTTTTCATCGTAAAAAAATTATTCAAAATCCAAGCCGTCGTTTTTCAGGCAGTATTCTACATTGATTCCAAAATATTCCCAAAGAATTTCTTTTAGCTCTGCGCCGGTACGAATTTTGTAACGGTATTTAACGCGGCCGCCTAAATAAAATTTTAAGAAATTGCCGCGAATGGTAATATTGCAGTCCTCACGGAAAATGGACAGCGCTTTACTCTTAATAAAAGGCGAGTCGGGATGCGCGTCGCACCAAAAGGAGGCGGCAATAAAATCCTTGTCAATCATAGGGTCTTCTGTAAAGCCGTACAGACGTTTCCAAGGCTTCCCTTTTTCCTTTTGCCACAGCAGCCAGCCGAAAAAATCGTCTTTGGATAGCTTGTATTGGCTGATACCATCGCTTTGGATAAGACCGTCAGTCATTTCTAAAGGCATGCGGGGGCTTTCGCTGTTGACGCCTACATCTGTCAGATAACGTTTGCCGTTTAAATTAACGCACATTACACGATGGCGGCGGATTTGATAAACGTCCAGCTTATCCGTATAGCGGGCAGCATAGCTGGTTACCTCATAACCTATGGATTCCAAAAGCCAGTTATACAGGCAGTTCAGCTCAAAGCATATACCGCCGCGGTTGTGCATAATCAGCTTGTTGAATATATCGCAGCGCTTTAAAGAGGTTATTCTGCCGTTGAGACAGTCAAAATTATCGTAGGGAATAAATTTTAAATGAGTATCCTGTAGCTTGGTTAAGGTGGCTAACGTTGGGAGAAGATCTAAATCATTAAGCTGCAATTTATGCAGATAGCTTTTAATTTGTGCTTCGTTTAAGGGTTTGCCGTTGATAGAAGGCTTCACTGGTTTACATCTCCGTTTGAAAGTGTTTTTTATAATTTTACTATTCTATCACGGTTGTCTAAAGAAATAAACTATTTAACAAAGAATATCCGCCTATAAATTTTTACTTTAGGTAAGATAAAAAATGTCTAAATGTTTGAAAAAGGCGTAAAATAAGTGTATAGTTATAGGCAGGATATAAGGTTTGTATTATGATATCAGGCGGGCTGGACAGAAACGGCGTGTCAGCTTACCGGATCGTTAAGTGGAGGTGTTGCATGGCCTTATTATCTTTAGTATTATTGTTAGTCGCTATCTTTTTGGGTTTCTTTCGCAAGATGAATACCGGCCTTTTGTGTATAGCTTTTGCGCTGGTTTTGGGACGTATGGCCGGGGTATCGGATAAGGAAATTATCAGCGGCTTTAATTCGTCTTTGTTCATTATGCTGTTAGGCGTAACCTATTTATTCAGCCTGGCGCAGATAAATGGCTGCCTTGATTTGCTGGCGAAAAAGGTGGTCTCTTTGGCTGGCAAAAGGGTATATTTGGTGCCTATTATCATTTATGTTTTTTCCACCATTTTATCTGCCATAGGTCCGGGCACTGTACCTACCATGGCTATCATGATGGTATTTTCCATGGCTTTGGCAGCAGAAATGGGTATTCAGCCGGCTATGCTTTCGGCGCTGACGGTTTTAGGCGCCAGCGGCGGCGGTGTATCGCCTTTGGCGGCAACGGGTATTATCGGTATAAATTTGTGCGCTGAATTTGGTCTGACGGGTATTGAAACGCAATTTTTACTTAACGGCGTGCTTTCGTCCACGGTTTACGCTATTGTAGTTTATATTCTTTTGGGCGGTTACAAGCTGCGTATGGATGAAAGCGTAGTGCATGAAAAAACGCCGCCGTTCAACGGCAAGCAAAAAATTACGCTGGCAGGCATTGTGGCGATGGTAATTTTGGTTATGATTTTTCATATCAACGTTGGCTTGGTTGGCTTTGCGGTGGCTGCGGTGCTGTCCTTTTTGCATGTTTCGGACGAGGGCGAAGCGCTCAAACGTATTCCGTGGGGAACTTTGCTTTTGATTACCGGCGTAGGCGTTTTGATGCACTTGATTATTGGTCAGGGCGGTATCAGAATGTTGAGCGAGGCTTTAGTTTCTGTAATGAACGAAAAGACCGCGGTTTCCATTATGGGTATCTGCTCCGGACTTTTAAGCTGGTTTAGCTCTACCAGCGGCGTGGTTATGCCAACGCTGATTCCTACCATTCCTCATATTGTGGCGCAGATGGGCGGCGCAGTCAGCGAATTGGAATTAGTTACTGCAATTACCATGATTAGCAACACCGCAGGTATCAGCCCGCTTTCCACCGGCGGCGCGCTGGCTTTGGCGGCATATTCTTCCGCTGCCGGAGCTTCCTACGAGGAGCAGCATCATCTGTTTGTAAAAATGTTTATGATTAGCGCTTTAGGCGTTTTGGTTTTGAGTATTTTTGCTTATTTTGGCTTGTATCACTGGCTGCTGTGATGTAGGTGTTTGTTAAGTTTATTTTAAAATTATAAAAAGCCTTCCGAAAAATGATATGTACCCTCTTTACCGGACAAAACCGGTAAGGAGGGTATTTTTATGTGTTACTCATACGAGTACAAGTTGAAATTAAATTAAAATTCCTGTAAAAACTGCTTCAAAATTGAAATTAAATTAAAATCTTGCTTAAAAAAGTGAAATTTGCTATAATTAAATTAAAATTAAAGGCAGGTGAATATAATGACTATTGATGAAATACAGGCTTTATTGGGTAAAATCCAAATGGTGAAATCTGAGGACCAAAATATAGAAGTTAAAGCTGCTCTTCAAGGAGCACCTCATAAGCTTTATGATACTTTATCATCATTTTCTAATCAGGATGAAGGTGGCGTAATTGTTTTTGGTATTGATGAAAAAAATAACTTTAAAGAAACAGGCGTTGGCGATATAAATGCATTGCAAAATAGCGTTAGCAATCAATGTTTGGAGATGGAACCAAAGGTAAGACCGTTAATTACTTCTTGGCACAGAGAAAGTGATGATAAAAATTTTTTGCTTGTAGAAGTACCGGGAATGGATATTGTTCAGCGTCCGTGTTATTATCGTGGTAAAGGGTTGTTAAAAGGCGCGTATGTACGAGTAGGCGATCATGATGAACCGATGACTGCTTATGAGGTGTATAGTTATTACGCATTTAGAAATAGAACATATGATGAGCAAAGAGTTGTTGAGCAGGCTGACTGTCATGCTTTGGAGAAAAATAGTGTCCAAAATTATATAGAACTTTTAAAAAGTAATAAACCTAATTTTGCAACATTTTCTGATGATAAAATTGCCGAACTTATGGCAATTTATAAAGATGGACATCCTACATTATGTGCATTGTTAGTATTTTCGCTGTATCCGCAGGTTTTTTATCCTCAGCTTTGCATTACTGCAATAAGAATTGCTGGAATAGAAATAGGCGAGACTACGGCTGATGGGCAAAGATTTATCGATAATAAAAGAATAGAAGGTAACTTGTCGCAGGTTTTGGAGGGAGCATTGAGGTTTGTGCGTACCAATATGAAAACCGGGACAAGCATAGATATAATTACGGGAAAAAATAAGGAGGAGACAGAATATCCTCTTATGGCTGTACGTGAAGCTATTTTAAATGCATTAGTGCATCGTGATTATAGTATTTATACAGAGGGAATTCCGGTACAGATTTTAATGTTTGCTGATAGGCTTGAAATTCGTAATCCTGGCGGATTATATGGACGTATAAGTGTAGATAGCTTAGGAAAACTTAGGACGGATACGCGTAATCCGGTGTTAGCAACTATGTTGGAATATCTTCATATTACAGAAAATCGCTATTCTGGTATTCCAATTATGCGTGAGCAATGTCGTCAGCTTGGAATCCAGGAACCGGTATTTAAGGATAATCGAGGCGAATTTTGTGTAATTTTTTATAATCAAAAGCAGAATGATTTCAAGTTGAATGTAACAGGACTATCGGATACGGAACTTGCTATATTAAAAATGTGCAAGGTACCTAGAAGCAAAAAAGAAATAGCCGCTCAGTTAAATCTTTCTTCAGTACAATATGTGTTTAAAACTTATGTAAGGCCATTACTTGAACGAGGATTACTACAATTAACTAATCCCGAAAATATAAATAGCAGGTCACAAAAATTTGTTGCCAAATAATAGATTATCAATATGATAATGGTTTATGGAGGGAAAATGAATAATAAAATAATCGACGATTTATGTATCCAGTTAAAGTTATTCGCTTATTCTGCTTCTAATCAGCAGCAGATTCCTGTCAATGTTGTTTTTCAAGTTCAAGAAAAAATTTCAAATGTCATTCAACAGATTTCAGATAAAAACGTTTCCCTTAGCCAACGCCTTAATGATTTAAAAAATAATCTTTTTATTGAAATGCCGTATGGGGGGCTTTTTATTAATCAGATTACATATGGTCAAATAATTGAATTTTTAGAGTTTGTTAAATGGATGTTTTTTACTAAAAATCAAGAAAAAGATGGCAAGTTGTGCTCTTTATTGCATCCTGATATTTTAAGAGTTTCCGAAAAATTGTATAGAGATGGAAGTTATGCTGAAGCAGTTTGTAACGCGTTCATTGAAATTAACTTTCGTCTAAAAAAACTGTATTGTGAAACATATCCTAATGTTGAAAATGTTCCTGATGGACAGTCCCTTATGAACAAGGTTTTTGCCGATAACGATCCGTTATTTTATGTGGGAGATAGGACAACCCAGACTGGTAAAGATATTCAATCGGGAACTCGATTTCTGTTCGCTGGAGCTATGGCAGCATTCCGAAATCCGAAATCTCATGAGAACATTCAAATTGAAAAAGCTGATTCTATGCGGCGTCTGATTTTTGCGAGTATGTTGATGTTTAAAATTGATGAACTTATTAAGAAAGTTAATGCTGATTGTAAAGTGAATGAATAAAGTGATGGAAAAACTGAGATAATACAGTGTAGCATGGGGGCTGCACGAGATTTTTTAAGTGTTTTAGGTACCAAAGAATTACCATTATTCAATCCTATAAAAGGAATAAATAACAATAAGATAGTATCAGAAGGAAATAATAGCGGCGTTGAAAGTATTCATATTTGGAATGAAACTGCTAAACGAAAAATTTATCCACATAGAATGAGTGTTGCTGCGGTAACGTGCACTAGACGTTAACAGTGCTTAGGCTATGAGGTCTATTTACTAAAGAAAAATTTGCGCAAAACTATTGACAGTACCTATCAATAAAAATGAAATAAGCAAATTAGAATACTAAATTGCAATAGAAGGTTTAATTTACAGAAATACTCTTATAATTTCTTTAAAATTAAAAATAGTATCTGACCAAAGTGGAATAAAACCACTTTGGTCAGATACTACATAGTTCACTAAAATAAAAATTGCAAAATACTATGCGTCCGTTTGTAGCTGTCGTATGTTTATTAGTTTTGAATCACTATAGTTATCAATGAAAAACTGGTTACATTCCTAGTGTTCTACGCTATGGCTTTATTTTTTAATAGTCAGTGATATTTACCTTTTGAAATTTTGATGGAAGATGCTCATTAGTACCGCAACATTTGCTGCTCCAACAAGTTCTTCTGCTAATAACCGCTGTTGATATGGAGATAGATTACGAATGGAAGTCATGGCTTTCATTAAATCTTTCTTTGCTTTATCGTAATTGTTGGATGGTTATAATTCGAATGTTACTTGATAATTGTCCATAATGCCTCCTCATATAATATCTGATGTATAACAATAATTGATTTACTAAAAAGTATAACATGATAACTTATCTAAATCAATAGAAAATAAATTTTTCGTGACATATAGGTTGTTGATATTTTGTTTTCGATTGCTATTCAGATAGAGTGAATTTTTTTGTATGGTACAATAACCCAATATATACTTGAGAAATGCTATGATAAATCTACTTTAGAAGCTTAGAATGTGATATAATAATAAAAAATTATTAAGGAGATGCAGAAAGCATAAATGAAATGTTTTGCTAGATTTTTTGAAAATGTACAACAGGATTTAAAGACCTTTATTTATTGGTGCTTGGTGTTTACCATATTTAGAATAGTTTTTATCATGGTGTTTAGCGGGCAATTGAACGGAAATTATGCAGATGTGCCGCTGGCGTTGTTTTTGGGGCTGCGTTTGAGCCTCAAAACAGCGGGAATACTTGCGCTGATTGGTTTTGTTTTAGCAACTTTGCCAAAAATTATTTTCAAAGCATGGCCTGCAAAAAAAATTAGAATACTTTGGCATGGATTATCCCTAGTGTTTTTTTCAATTTGTTTTATGGCGCGCATTCCCTATTATAAAATTTTTAATGCGGCCTTTAATATGATGCTTGTTAATGGCGCACACGATGATATTAAAGCAATTATAGTCACTGCTGTGGAAGAATACCAACTTTTGTGGCGTTTGCCATTGGCAATAGTTTTAGCGGCAGCTTTAATTTGGCTTTTAAATAAAGCGCTTATTAAAACGCCGGTGATGTATTTTGATAAATGCAAATATAAACCATTAGCAGCAGGAGCAACTATAGTGCTGCTTGCGGTTTTATGTGTATTTGTGCGTTATGGCGGCGCTTTCAATTATGCAAATTCTATAAATTGGGAGAGCGCGGCACGTTTAAAATCCACTTTGCTGAATGAGGCTGTTTTGGATGATGGTCAGGCTTTGTATCGTGTGCGTGCCAGCATCAAGAAAATGGCTAAAGCTAATAACGTAAAAATATCTGTAGAAGAGCTGCGTCAAAAAATTGCTTTAACAGGTGGAAAAGAAAATGCTGCGACGTTTGATGAAGCTTTTGTGCATACTGTTAAGCAGCCTAAAATGCAGCATCAACCTAAAAATGTAGTATTAATAGTAGGCGAAAGCTTTGGACAGTGGCCCTTTTTGCCAAAGTTTAAAGATTTAGGCTTAGTTGATAATATGTTAGCTTTGCAAAATTCTGTGCAGGCGGCGCATATCAATACTATGCTGGCGCATGGCAGCGGTACTATTACGGCAGTCAATGGTTTGCTGTGCGGTTTGCCGGATAATGGCATTTATGAAAATTATCAGGCTATAAGCTTTCAAGAAAAATATACCATGGGAATTGGTTATATAATGCACAAGCTTGGCTATAAAACTGTTTTTTGGTATGGCGGTTTTCCGGGCTGGCAAAATCTAAAAAACTTTGTTTTGGCACAAGGTTTTGATGAATTTCATTGCGCTGATGAATTTGGTTATGACGGCGGTAACGCATGGGGATGTCCAGACGAGCTGCTTTTGCGCAAAGTGGGGGGGAACATGGATAAGGAGCCGGCAGATAAAAAAGTTTTTCATGTAGTTTTGACTACCAGCAATCATCCGCCATATACCTTAGATATTGATAAAATAGGCTTTCCCAGAGCAGCAGTGCGCGATAAATTGCCTGCTGATATCAGCAAGGATGATAAAGTTTTAACCGAACTTGGTCACATTTGGTATGCTGATAAAACTATGGGAGATTTTGTAAAAGCTGCTGAGAAAAATCATCCTGACAGTTTGTTTATTATAACTGGCGATCATTCGGAGCGTTTTGATTTTGCTATTGAGCAGGATGCGCGTACACGTTCTACAATACCTTGCATTTTTTATGGACAGGGTGTTCAGGCTGACTGGTTTGCCAAAAATTCTGTAGGCTGTCACATGCAGTTGGCAGGAACGCTGGCCGAGCTTTTAGCTCCCGCTGGCTTTGAATATAACGCAATGATGGATAGTATGCTTGAAAATAAAAGCTTTGCTTTTAATCATCGCCTTTTTGCTAAAGAAGACAAGCTAGAAGTTTTGGATAAACTGGCAGATAAACAGCAGGAGGAAAAGATTGCCGCCATGCGCAGCATTAGTGCCTGGAGAATGTTAAAAGGGAATAAAATGTAAAAATAAAAGGCTATCTTTTAAACTTAATGTAAGTCTAAGAGATAGCCTTTTTTGTTTTAAATAAACGGACAATTTATCTTTGTTTATCAAAAAATATTGCAATATTATGAGTGACAGCTTACTTTATGTTATATAATTCGTTCAACATAGTTTCAGTTACAATAGATGGAAATGTTTCTTGTAATAAGTTTAAGAATCTTTTCCAGTATTTTTCTGCACGTTTTGTGGCAAAATAATCAAAATAATATGCTATTGGAACTAGTACCGGAGTACCTATATTATCTACAATTTTTATGTAGGTTTCTGTTGGTGATTTACGCTGAACCATAAAATTGACTAGTTCTATATTTGAAACTACTATTTTTTCTTTAAACCAAGATTTTTGAAAAGACAGCAAAATTTCTTTTATGTGATTCTTTAATTTGGTTTCATTCATTGTAGCAAAGCCATTTTTTATGTATTCATCTAAGGTTAGGCTTAGTGAGTTATCGAAATCAAGTATT
This sequence comes from uncultured Phascolarctobacterium sp., assembly GCA_905200645.1. Lineage (GTDB taxonomy): Bacteria > Bacillota > Negativicutes > Acidaminococcales > Acidaminococcaceae > Phascolarctobacterium_A. The sequence continues at coordinate 52,560 of CAJKLD010000013.1, forward strand.
TTTTCGAATATATAGCCTGTTCCTAGGTTCGTGTTTATAGTTCCCCAATATTTAGGTAGTAATTGCGAAGATTGCTTTCTAGTAGCTCTGTATTTAAGCTCTCGTTGCATATCAATGTCATTTTGTTGGAATAAAATTTTAACACAGAGATGTGAGCAGGTTGGATGATGGTAAGTAATTTTATGGGTACCACGACCAATTATTAAAGAATCTGATAATTCTAAATGGAGAGGTAAAGGCATTAGTTATTCTCCTTGTAGTAATGAGAGTCTTTTTAATGTAAAATTAAATTCATTTTATTATAATACAGAAATTACTTTTTTTCAAGTTGTAGAAGCTTTTGAAACAAAAATAATAAAAATATAGTATAATTAGGTATAAACAAATATTGTATCTTGATAAAAAGAGATGTTTGTACTATACTTAAAATAGTAATATTATCGTGAAAAGGGTGAAGTGTCTTGTCAGAAATAACTGTTGTAATATTGACAAAAAATGAAGAAAAGAATATCGTTGATGCTGCACAAAATGCTTTACTTTTAACAAAGCATATATTAGTTATTGATTCTGGAAGTACGGATAATACAGTTGAACTAGCAGAAGCGAATGGCGCAAGAGTAATATATCGTGCTTGGGATAATGATTTTTCTGCACAACGCAATTTTGCTTTGGAGTATGTAAGTACAGAATGGGTTTTGTATTTAGATGCTGATGAACGGATGAATGAAGAGCTTTGTATCGCTATAAAAAAAGTCGTTAAAAGCAGTGGTGATAAGCAATATAGCATAAAACGTAAATCAGTTGCGTTTGGACAAGAATTCAATTTTGGTGTATTAAAGCCTGATTATGTTCCTCGTTTGTTTAAAACAAGTCATGTTCAATGGGTTAGTAAGGTACACGAAAAGCCTATGTGTGAAGATAGGCTAGTAGTTCTAGACGGATATATTAAGCACTATACATATACAAGCTGGAATCAATGGTTAAAAAAATTTGATCAATATACGAGTATTTGGGCTCAAGATGCTTATACGAGAGGTAAGAAAGTGAATCTGTTTGTCGCTTTTGGACATGCTTTTTTTGGCTTTGTACAGATGGCTATTTTGAAAAAAGGAATTTTGGATGGTGGATTTGGATTAGTAATGAGTTTCAATCATTTTTTTTATACATTGATGAAGTATCTAAAACTTATAGAGTTACAAAGAAAAGGTGAGATTTAAAATGAGAATTGCCATTTTAGAAAGTATAGTTATGCCAGCAGGTCATGAGGTTGAATTTGATCGTATTCTTGTTGAAGAAATGAAAAAGCAAGGTCATTATCCTGTGTTTTTTGTACCTAAAAATTATCCTTTTAAATTAAATTATAATACTGATGTTGAGTTTTTAGATGGCGGTGAAGCTGTTAGTTATGCAGGGGCAAGCAGGATAAAAAAAATATATTTATCACTTGTACGTGAGAAAAGAAGAATTGAGTGGTTTGATTCTGCTTGCGAAAAGGCAAAACAAGGACTTTGTGATGCTATAATTATTCCGACTAGTAGTTGGCGTGGTATGAGATCTTTGAAAAAGAGTAAACTTAAAGATTCTATTATTCCTGTACTATTTATGATGCATGGGATTATGCCAAGTGATCGGCAAAGATTTGTAGATGGAGTGAAGTCTTTAAAGCCATATAAGAATGTACATATCGCTGCTTTAGGAATGCAAACAGAATTTCCTGAACTTAAAGATTGTCCTAACTTTCATACGATTTTGCCTCCAGTCTATATACCTATGGATTTGGGAGTTAAACCGGAATTTAATTTTCATCAACCTTTAAGACTAGGATTTTTTGGACAATACCGTAAAGAGAAGAATTTAGAGTTTTTTTTAGAAGCTTTTACTAAAGCTAAATTTACAGAATCAGTAGAGTTATTAGTACAGGGGGCAACTGTAACTAAGGTAGATTCAGATGATTTTGAGCGTTTGACAAAACAATATGCAAATTATGAAAAAATTAAATTTCTGCATAAAAACTTGTTGGGTATAGAGTGGCAAAAAGAACTTATGAATTGCGATATTATTTTAATGCCTTATGGTGCAGAACGATATCGATATCAACCTAGTGCTATGCTTTTTACAGGCATAGGGTATTTTAAGCCAGTTTTGCAATCTCCTGAGATGAGCCCTGAAGTGTTAGACGAATTTTGCATTGGTGAGGCTGTAAAACTTAATAGCAAAAAGGAATTTACTGAACAATTGGAAAACTTTGTTAATACATTTAAGGACAAGGCAGAAAATTATAAGAATGGTTTGATTGGTGCTAACGAGAAGTATAGTCAAAGAAATTTAATAAGGAATATTTTGGAAATTTTATATAGTAAAAATAATATTGGGGGATGCTAACGTATGGGATTTGGTCATTGGCTTAATGAGAGAAGACAAATAGTTGTATTTTACTATAATATTTATGCACATTATTTTAAATATGGCAGAAAATATAATTGTTCAGAGACAGCAATATATGAACAATCTAAAATCCCAAAAGTAATACATTATTGTTGGTTTGGTAGAGGAAAACAAAATGATTTGATCAAAAAATGTATAGAATCTTGGGAAAAAGTACTTCCGGAATATGATGTTGTATTATGGAATGAAGATAATTTTCCGTTTGAAATATATCCTTTTGCTAAACAAGCTTTAAATGATAGAAAATGGGCATTCGTATCAGATGTGGCGAGATTGCATGCTTTATATTATTATGGAGGTATTTATATGGATACTGATGTGGAAATGTTAAAGCCTTTAGATAATTTTCTAAATCATGGTTTTTTTTCTAGTTATGAATCTAGAAGATATATTCCTACTGGTCTGATGGGGGGGAAAAAAGGTAATTTATACTTAAAACTATTACTTCAATGGTATGAAAATAAAAACTATGGAGAAGATTTTTACGAAATAGCTAATACTAGAATTATTACTAGAATTACTAGGTTGAATTGTGGAATGCAAATCAACGGTAATAAGTATGTTTTTGGTGATAATTTTTATTATCCTAGAGAATATTTTTGCCCAGAAAAAATAAATGATGAATGGAAAGTTACTAATAACAGTTATTGTATTCATCATTTTACTGGCTCGTGGTAATAAAGAAGATGAAAAAATGAAAGATGTAATTGTTTCAGGTTTCTATTTTGATTTTCTAGTACAGCCTATTGAATTGTTAGAAAAAGAAGGATATATTTTTATTTCGAAATGGATTGTTGGTGATGATAGTAAAGCTGTTAAGCACACTCTATGTGGTACGTGCGTTTATCTAGAGAGATCTCTTTGTACATAAATTTTTACTAATTTAGCTGAAATAAAAATGTTAGGGGAGTGCTAACTGTGGGATTTGTTAAAGAAAATAAAAATAAAATAATTTACTCAATAATGTTATCCACAATAATCTGTCTTATATGCTATTTGCTTTCGTCTAGAGAAGTTATTTTTGATATAAAAAATTTTGGTATAATACTTTTGTTATCTATCTTGGGAATACTTTTTTCAGATAGATTTTACAAAAACATAAGAGTAATATATATATTGATAGTGTATGCAGTTTTAGCGTTAATAATACCATACATTGCTTATCAAACAGAACCTTTTTATCTTACAAGATTAATGAAAGATTTTTTAGCAGTATACACTTTTGGCATGATATTGCTAGTTACCCCCCCAATGTTTCAAAGTTTTAATAAAAAATTGCTTTGTCTCGTTAATGGACTTTCCTCGTGCTTAATAATGTTGCCAGCTATTGCGATTTGCGGATACTATTTTATTGCTAATGCTAAGTTGTCATCTGATACTATAGTCGCAATTTTACAAACAGATAAACAGGAAGCAATGGAATTTATCAATACATATTTTACGTTAAAGGAATATGTTATCTTGATAATATTATTAGTAGGTTTTTTTTCTTTGGGATACTGTATAACGGCTAGACTTTTTCAAGAATTGCAAAATAATTCTTTTAACCTTGTTGTTGGAGCTTTATGTTGTGTATTGGTTTTGAGTTATTTTATGTTTTTGCAAAAAACATATTTTTTTCGTTCATGTGTTCGGGCAAAGGAGTTTACAAAAGAATTAGATAGGTTTACAGAATATAAAGATAAAAGGATAGCAGTATTTGAAAAGAATGGAATTGTTTCGGTTAATAGCAGTGGAAATTATGCTTTGGTTATAGGTGAAACGCATGCTAGAACGCATATGAATGCTGCTGGATATTCACGGCCAACAACTCCATGGCTTAGTAAAACGTTGGTGGAAAATAAGGCTATTTTTTTTAATAATGGATATTCTTGTGCTGCCCAAACTGAACCTGCCTTAAGGTATGCTCTAACACAAAAAAATCAATATAATTCTTTAAAATATGAAGAAGCTTTAACAATTGTTGAAATGGCAAAGAGAGCAGGGTTTAAAGTTGTGTGGGTCACGAATCAGCCTAATAATACAATTGCAGGCTTAATATGTAGTGAAGCGGATGAAAGTATTTTTCTTAACGAAAGTAAGAATGATACATACATGCGTCAAAAAAATGGTATTGATGATAATAGGGTGTTGAAATATTTTGCCAAAGCTCAAGTAAAAAATGTAAAAACTCTTTATGTAATTCATCTTTTAGGTTCTCATGCAGAGTATAGCTGTCGTTATCCAGAAAGCTTTAATAAATGGAATGAGAAAGAAAGTAGCATAAATGCATATGATAATAGTATCCTTTTTAATGATTATATAATGCAGAATTTAACTAATAAATTATTTAATGATTTGAAAGTTGATGCTTTGATGTATTTTGCAGATCACGGAGAAGAATTAGAAAAGTATTTTTGTCATGGTACTGACTTTTATTTAAATAATATAAAGAAAAATGCTGCAGTAAAAGATATTGTGAGAATACCAGTTTATTTTGTTTTTAGTGATAATTATAAGCAAAAGCACTTAGACGTAATTAATACGTTGCAGATTAACAAAAATAAATATTTCACTAATGATATGGTGTTTGATACATTATTTGGATTAATGCGTGTAGAAAGTAATTATCTTGACAAGCGTTTTGATTTAACATCTTCACAATATGAAATGAAATTAGATAATATGAGTACTTCTTGGGGTAGAGTGAAGTTACAGGATACGTTATAAATATTATTAAAATTCAATGGAGAAAGAAAAATGTTGAAAAAATACTATAGTGCGCCGATTTGCGCTTTTGCATTACTATCATTTGTTTCTATTGCAGTAGGTAATATTGCTCTAGCTTTAGCAACAATCTTATTTTTATTTTATGTACATAAAAACAAACTAAGTCTGCCTAAAGAAATGCGTGGATATTTTATTGCAATAGGAGTTTTTATTGCTTCTTTGCTACTATCTGCTTTGTTCAGTGGTGATTTAAAAACTGGCTTGAAAACATGGATTGATATGCGCATTTGGCGGATGATGCCACTTGTAATAATAATTTTTAGTATTAAAGAAATAAGTCAAACAAAAAATATTTTATTGTTTTCTATGATTGGGATAATTGTAGGAATAGGATGTGTAATTTATCAAGGGCTTAGTGGGGACGATCGTGCTGCTGGTTTTTTTGGACATCCTATGACATTTGCCGGTTATTTCTGTATATATTTACCATTATTCTTAATTTGTTTTTTAGACGGTAAAATATTTCATAAATATAACTATCTTACTGGGATCGCTTTTTTTGCTGGTCTTGTGGCTTTACTATATAATTCTACGCGTGGGGCGTGGCTGGCTTTGTTGTTGGTAATAATATTTATTTTGTTGTATTATATTTCTCGCAGAAGCTTTATAGCTATGTTGTGTTTAACTGTTATTGCTTGTGCTGGTATAGGATTAACCAGTAATGCTAAATTTATAAAACGAGTACATAGTATTACTAGTGTAAAATACCAATCTAATGCTGAACGCATTTTAATATGGCAAAGCGCTTACCAAATGTTTCAGGATCATCCTGTTTTAGGTGTTGGATTGGGACAATATAAAGATAGTTACCAAAAAAAATATATTTCTCCTAAGGTTAAAGAGCGTACCTTGGGGCATGCTCATAACAATTTTATGCAAATGTTGGCAGAAAATGGTTTTGTTGGCTTTGTTGGTTTTACATGGATGATAGGTTATTTTATTTGTCATTCCTTTAGGCAGTTTTGGAAAACTAAAAGTCCATATGCTTTTATGATTTCTATGTCTACCTTAGCTTTAGTTTTACAGGGATTAACAGAATATAACTTTGGTAATTCGGCTGTTATGAAAGCATTTTGGCTTGTTTTGGGATGCTTGCTGGTATTAGATTATAACTATAAAAAAGAGTAACTTTATATGAGTTAATGGAAATATTTTTTTGATCTTACTTTGTCACCTGTTGTGCCGATTTATCGGTTCTAATTTTATATTTCATATGCTGGTAAAATATCCTGATTATCGCATTATTTTTTTAGATAAATTAACCTATGCAGGTAATTTATAGACATTAAAAAACGTGATGGATAATCCTAACGTTAGGTGATTTTTATATTATGGGTACTGCTGTGCTGATGGATAAGTGTCTTAAATCTAGCATTAAACTATATCATCAGAATGCATTAGGTTAGTTACTGGAAATGAATTTTGCTTATGTTATTAAGAAAATAAAAAGATAGTGGTTTTATTTTGTGTTAATGTTTTAAAAATCATAATATTTATAGAAGGACAAAAATTCTTATGTGTAATGGTTCTACTTTAGTTAAAAATTCTACTCCGATTATGCGATATATGGATTACTCCAAATTTAATAGCTTATTGGAGTCTAGCCAAATATATATGAACGGAATATTAAACTTTCATACTAAAGATCAAGATTTGCTTGAAGGAGAGATTCCCGATTCTAACAAGATGGCTTCACGTGGACAATTTTTAAAATTGGAATTTCATGGAGTAATAGAAGAGATAAGCGATAATCCAGAAAAGAAAATAAAGGCAGTTAACTTTGCAGAGCATTTTGTTTGTATTAACTGCTGGACTATATCTAAAAAAGAGAATAAGAGAATGTGGCAGAATTATGCTAAAGATAAAAATAGTGTTATCATCAAGTCTTCAGTAGGTCGGTTACGTAAAGCATTGCTAAGGGAATTAGGCATGTTATTATTGATAAAATAAAATATGTTAGCTATTCTATTTATGTACACACTAATCCTAATCCTTTTTCGTATTGTTTTTTAAAAGATAGAGGAAAATTTGAATGGGAGAATGAGTTACGAATGTTGGTAGTGTGTTTGGATGATGACTCTACTAATAAAAGATTAGGCTCTGTCACAACAAATGGTTGATTTTGACGAGAAATAGCGTATAATAATAGT
>CAJKLD010000014.1 GCA_905200645.1 uncultured Phascolarctobacterium sp.
TTTGCTCGATGTACGCATGTAGAAATAAAAAACTCCAGAACAGTGTTCTGGAGTATGGTTTCAATATGGTGTTTTTGCTCGATGTACGCATGTAGAAATAAAAAACTCCAGAACAGTGTTCTGGAGTAGTTTTACCAACTGGTGACCTCAGCAGGACTCGAACCTGCGACCTTTTGATTCGTAGTCAAACGCTCTATCCAGCTGAGCTATGAGGCCACATGGTGCTTTATTCAAGCAACAGTGATATTATAGCTAAATTGCTTTGATTTGTCAATGCTTTTTTGCAAATTTTTGTGGCTATTTTTTGCTTTTAAGCTGCTTTTTTTCGGAAATGCCAGTTTTGTGAAGGGCAGACGATTTTTTTTGCAGCCAGCCGCAGTAAATAAATAAACCCAAGCAAATGATAAAAAAGCCAAGACTGGTGGCTTGCGCAGATTTTAAGCCCCAAAGCCAAGGCTCGGCGTAATCGCCGCGCAGCATTTCTAAAAAGAAACGTACAACGGAGTAAAGCATACCATACATACACAACGCCTGCCCGCGGGCGTGATTGGTTGTGCGGAATAAAAGCAGTAAAGCAAAAATTACTACGTCCAGCTGACCTTCCCAAATCTCTGCCGGCCATAAGGGCTGCGTGCCGTAAGTTTTGTAGGCCAAGGTTCCTTCTGGATACAGCAGACCAAAATTGCCGCCGGTAGGTGTGCCGAAGGCGTCGCCGTTCAGTAAATTTGCCATGCGGCCAATAGCTTGACCAATCAAAAGCGAAGGTGCAACAATATCGCCAAAAGTCACCCAGTCAATATCGTGCAGCTTGCAGTAGGCAATACCTGCGGCAATACCGGCTAACATACCTCCTTGCACTGCCATACCGCCCTGCCAGACAAAAGGAATTTCTAAAAGATGCTCGCTGTAATAATCCCAATCAAAAAAGAAAACATCCCATAGCCTGCCGCCAATCAGGCCGGCAAAGCCGCCATAAATGCCAATGTCCAGCACATGCTCGTGCCAGCGTCCGTCCTGCTTTGCCAAAAAATATGCGGTACCGGTGGCTAAAAAGATTGCCGTACACAGAACCAAGCCGTACATGCGGATGGGAAAATCGCCGATATAAAATAAATATTGATGCATAGCTGCCTCCTGCTGTATTGGAACTACAAATTATGGTTATAATTATTTTTACTTAGGTATTTATTGTAACACATTTAAGGTGATTTAGCAGTAAAAATCCTGTAACTTTTGCATTGGTTTTGGTGTAGTGTGGTATAATAAAGGTAGTGTTGAGATAAATTTTACCGCAGTTACATGATGTAAAATATTTGCAGGGAGGTTTTTGATAATGAAGAAAAAGTTAGCGATAGATTTAGAAAAATTGCAGGCTAAGGCTATGGAGGCCGGCGCCAGTGCCACAAAAATAGCGGAGGTAGCCAAAATTAAAACAGGTGCATGGACGCGTATGAAATGTCAGTTTGGTTGCCCTAATTACGGTGCAACATTGTGCTGTCCGCCATATACGCCTGATTACGAGCAGACGCAAAAATTTTTGGCAGAATATAAATATGGTATTATTGTAGAGTATACGGTGAATATTGAAAACACTGATCCGAAGGATTATGCTAAGTTGGATGCTTCAATCAGCAACGGTTTGCTGGAGCTTTTATTGAGTGTAGAACGCGAAGCATTTTTGCTGAATCATTATCGGTCCTTTGCGTTGAAGGGCGGTCGCTGCCGCTTGTGCGACACCTGTAATTTAAAAAAATGCGTTAATCCTACTAAAGCGCGTCCCTCGTTAGAAGCCTGCGGCATTGACGTTTTTGCCTTGGCTAACGATAACGGCTTTAAGATGGAGGTTATCACGGGTCCGGTGAAAGAACTGAAAATTTATGGCTTAGTGCTGGTGGAATAAGATTTAATTGACATAATTTAATACAGAAAATAAAAATAGCCAACCAATGTATAGTTTATTAACTAGCTTGGTTGGTTATTTTTATTTTGCATGGCTTTTGCTACCTCAATAATAAGCGCAAGTTTGTAGTCATCTAACTTGTATAATTCGTCTATTGCTTTGTGCAGCAAAAGCGTTGAGGGCAAAGATTTTTCTGTACCTTTAAAAAACTCTTGTGGCGTAATGCCAAAGTATTCGCAAATATAAAATAAACCCTGAAGCGACGGCAGGTTTAACTTGTTTTCAATGCGGTTTATATAATTGACGTTTTGCCCAATAGCTAAACTCATTTCACGAGCCGAAACCTTTTTTTCTTGCCGAAGCTGCGCTATTCTGGCAGCAACAAAATCTTCATACATAGCGTTACCTCCAACATATTTAATTATATGATATTTGATGTGAAAAATGAGTCATAAAAAATTGTATTGGCACTTGATGTAAATCTTTAAAAGTTGTATAATGAAAAAAGTGGAATATTATACATTGTAACAACACAATGGTAAACTGTTTTGCGTGTTAGATGGATATTACTGTAAGCAGCAATACTAATAGCAACAATAAATATATTTTAGTTTGCAAACTGATATATTGCTGATTTCACAATTTGCCGGTAAGGAGTTTTACAAATGAAAAAATTATTAGGGTTATGCTGCGGTTTATTGTTGATAGGAAATACAGCCTTGGCGCAGATTACTACTGTTGACGGAGTTGGCATGGATAAAGACAGCGCAGTGCGTGATGCAATGCGTAACGCTGTAGAAAATGTTATTGGCACATTTATTGATTCCCGAACTTTAGTAGATAAATCTGTGGTAGCCAGCTCTATGCAAGCTGATATTCTTGTAGTGGGTGAAGCCTTTAGTGAAAGCGTTGGTGATGTGGGACAGTTTTTGCCGAAAGGTAAGCGTACCGGAAGGAGAATTTCAATTCCCTTGGTCTGATTCTGCACAATGGTTTGGTGTAGAAAAAGTTATTTATTGATTAAAAAATGAAGCTTTTATTTTTCACCTTGACAAACGTCCCGCATTTTTATATACTATTTGCTAAGCTAAGAAGAAGAGTAGTAGCCTGCGCAGTTAGCGAGCCGTGAGGGTGTAAGACGGCACAGCGGGTGAAGGCGCTTTGGAGCCGTAAAAGTTTATAGATTGAGGCGGACTGCAAGTGTTGCAGTCAAGCAGGGTGGAACCGCGGAGCGCGAATTGATAGCACTTTCGTCCCTGTAACATTTTGTGTTACCGGGGCGTAGGTGCTTTTTTGTTTTCACTTTCGTCTTTGTAACCATTATATAGGAGGCAGAACATGGATTTTCAAACAATTATTTTGAAGCTGCAAAAATTCTGGGCTGACCAGAAATGTATTATGGCGCAGCCCTATGACATTGAAAAGGGCGCTGGCACTATGAACCCGTCCACCTTTTTGCGGGTGCTGGGACCTGAACCCTGGCGTGTTGCTTATGTGGAGCCGTCCCGCCGTCCGGCTGACGGACGCTATGGCGACAACCCGAACCGTCTGTTCCAGCATCATCAATTTCAGGTTATCGTAAAGCCCTCTCCGGAAAATATTCAAGAGCTGTATCTGCAAAGCTTGGCAGAGCTTGGCATTCGTCAAGAGGAGCATGACATTCGTTTTGTAGAGGACAACTGGGAATCTCCTACTCTTGGCGCGTGGGGCCTTGGCTGGGAAGTTTGGCTGGACGGTATGGAAATTACCCAATTCACCTATTTCCAACAGGTTGGCAGTATTGACGTTAAGCCTGTAACCGTAGAAATTACCTATGGCTTGGAGCGTTTGGCAATGTACATTCAAGGTGTGGAAAATGTTTACGACGTAAAATGGGTCGGCGATATTACTTACGGCGATTTCTTCCACACTAACGAAGTAGAACAGTCCTTCTACAATTTCCAAATTGCCGATACTGCTCTGCTGTTTGATTTGTTTGATAAATATGAAGCAGAAGCAAAACGCGTTATCGAGCTTGGCTATATCCGTCCTGCTTACGATTATGTTTTGAAATGCTCTCATACTTTTAATCTGCTGGATTCCCGCGGCGCAATCAGCGTCAGCGAACGTACCGCTTATATTGGACGCGTGCGCGCTATGGCTCGTCTGTGCGCAGCCGCTTATGTGGAACAGCGTGAAAAAATGGGCTTCCCGCTGCTGAAGAAAGGGGAGAATAAATAATGGAAAAATTACTCTTTGAAATTGGTACCGAAGAAATTCCGGCGAAATTTATGCCCGGCATCTTGGCGCAGTTAAAAGAAATGGCCGAAAAGAAAATGGCTGAGCTGCGCATTCCCTTTGAAGCTGTTAAGGTTTATGGCACTCCGCGCCGCATGACCTTTATTGCCAGCGGCGTTGCCGAAGCGCAGGCTGACAGCACCGTGGAGGCTAAAGGTCCTTCCGTAAAAATTGCTTTTGTTAATGGTTCTCCCTCTAAGGCTGCTTTGGGGTTTGCCCGCGGTCAGGGTGTGGACGTAAAGGATTTGGTTGTGCGTGACGAATATGTTTACGCCGTTAAGCATTTGGCCGGCGCTGAAGTTAAGGCTTTGCTACCGGAGCTGTTGCTGGACATTCTGCACAGCCTGAACTTCCCTAAAAATATGCGTTGGGCTGACCACGAATTTAAATTTGTTCGTCCGATTCGCTGGCTGGTAGCTTTGTTTGGCGACGAGGTTATTCCCGTAGAAATTACCGGCGTTAAATCCGGCAAATTCAGCCGCGGCCATCGTTTCCTGCGTCCTTCCGCTGTAACCGCCGGTAAGGAGCACGAATCTGTATTTGACGCCGCTAAGGCTATTTTTGATACGGCTGCCAGCAAGGTAAAAAATACTGTTGCTTCTGCCGTTATCGGCGCTACCGGCGCAGTAGAAATTGCTAATGCCGATGCTTATGAAAAAACTCTGTATGACAATTTTGTAATGGTTGACCAAGATGCCCGCCGCGAATTGATTCGTCAGCAGGTTACCGACCTTGGTATTGCCGAAGGCGGTCATGTCGAAATTGACGAGGATTTGCTGGAAGAAGTAAATTATCTTGTTGAGTGGCCTACTGCTTTGTGCGGCAAATTTGAAGATAAATTCCTGGCTTTGCCTAAAGAATGTATCATCACTCCTATGCGCGACCATCAGCGCTATTTCCCTGTTATGGCTGAGGACGGCTCTCTGCTGAACAAATTTATTACCGTGCGTAATGGCGGCAGCGACCATTTAGAAGTTGTAGCTCACGGTAACGAGCGCGTACTGCGTGCACGCTTGAGCGACGCAGAATTCTTCTTCAACGAAGACCGCAGGCAAAAGCTGGTTGACCGTCTGGAAAAACTCAAAACCGTTTCCTTCCAAGAAGGCTTAGGCAATATGAACGACAAGAGCAATCGCTTAGTTCAGGCTGCCAACATGCTGGCTATGGCCATCAACGCTAAGGTTGATAAGGACAAGCTGGACCGCGCAGCACTGCTGTGCAAATGCGATTTAGTAACCGGTATGGTTGTTGAATTTACCGAACTGCAAGGCACTATGGGCCGCGAATACGCAAAACTGGACGGAGAAGCTCCGGAAGTTGCTTTGGGTATTTTCGAGCATTATTTGCCGCGTTTTGCTGGCGACGAGCTGCCGCAAACCGATATCGGCCGTATCGTAGGTATTGCCGATAAATTAGATAATATCTGCGCAACCTTCAGCCGCGGTTTGGCTCCTACTGGCTCTCAAGATCCTTACGCACTGCGTCGTCAGGCTTTGGGCATTATCAATATTTTAATTGACGCCGATTATCATATTTCTTTGTATAAGGTTGTTGCCGGTATGCTCTATCTTCTGCAAATTGCTCCCGAGCAAACAGCTAAGCTGGTACCGCAGATTGTTGAGTTTATGAAACAGCGCCTGCGCAATATGCTGATTGACCAAGGCATTCGTTATGACGTAGTTGACGCAGTTTTGGCAGAAAAACGCAACGACGATTTTGCCGATTTGCATGCTCGCGCCGTAGCGCTCAATAAATTTATTGCCAGCGAAACAGCGCCTGCGTTAATTCAGGCTGCTACCCGTGTTGCTAACCTGTGCAAGAAAATTGAAGCAGAAACTGCTATCAACCCACAGCTTTTTGAAACTGAAGCAGAAAACGCGCTGCATCAAGCTGCTATCGCTGCCAGCAAGGAAGTTTTGGCTGCAACAGTTAAATATGAATACGCTTTAGTTTTAGAGCAAGCAGCTCTCTTGGTAGAACCCATCAACAAATTCTTTGATGACGTTATGGTTATGGTTGACGATGAAAAGGTAAAAAATAATCGTCTGGCGCTTTTGGCAGCAGTTATGGATGTTACTCATGCTGTTGGCGATTTGAACGCTATCGTACAGTAAAAGAGTTATAAGCGCCGTTATACTTCGTAAAAAAATTATCTATTTTAAAGGAGAATATTTACATGGAAAAGATTAAAGCAGAAGCTAAAATGCTCGTAGAAATGCAAAACGAATATACTGTATTAACCAGTAAAAGCCCCAGTGAAATGTGCCATGATGATTTCATCAGAGCTGAGGAATTGAACGTGCAGATTAAAGATGCTACTAAAGTTATGGCTGCTTTGGCTATCGAATTTGCCGGCTACCAAAAAGATGAAAAAGGCTTGTGGGTAGAAAAATAAGCGTCTGTATAGTAAAATTTTAATAATAAAAAGCTGTTAATAGAGAAACGGTAAGGCTGTGGCTTTACCGTTTCTTTTTGCTTTTTAACATGATATAATTTATAAAGGATAATTATAACTAGCATGAGGAGCGTGACGATAAGTGAACATTCAGCTACCCGTAAAATTAGGCGATAATATAGAAATTCAAATTAACGGCTTAGGCTCTAGCGGCGAGGGTGTTGGCAAATATGAAGGCTTTACTGTATTTGTTAAAGGTGCATTGCCGGAAGAAACAGTGCAGGTGAAAATAACTCTAGTGAAAAAAAGTTATGCAGTCGGCCTTTTAGAGAGAATTATTACAGCGTCTGCCGAAAGGGTGGAACCCCGTTGTCCCATTTATGCAGAATGTGGCGGCTGCCAACTGCAGCATTTGAGCTATAAAGGGCAGTTAGCGTGCAAGCGTCAGCAGGTGCAGGACGCCTTAACGCGTATCGGGCATTTGGATATAGAAGCTTTACCTGTTTTGGGAACTGGTGCGCCGTGGAATTATCGCAATAAAATGCAGTTTCCGGCTGCGTTGAATGCGGAAGGCGAGCTGCAAATCGGCTGCTACGCTGCTGCAACTCACAACGTAATCAATACAGAGGGCTGCTTAATTTCTAAGGAAGCTAACAACGCGATTTTGACTACCGTGCGTAAGTGGATGAAGCATTTTAATATTAGTGCTTATGATGAAAAAACCGGTAAAGGTATGGTACGCCATGTAATGGGACGCGTAGGCGTGCACAGCGGCGCGGTTATGGCGGTAATTATAACTTCCGGTTACGATTTGCCGCACAGGGCGACGTTAGTAAATTGGCTTAAACAATATGTTCCGGGTTTGGTCAGCGTGGTGCAGAACATCAATAAAAAGCAGACTAATGTAGTTATGGGCAGCAAGACGCGTATCTTGTGGGGCAGCGATAGCATTAAAGACAGCTTGGGCAGCTTGCAGTTTAATATTTCGGCGCAGGCTTTTTTCCAAGTTAACAGCGAGCAGGCAGAAAAGCTGTACAATAAAGCGCTGGAGTTCGCTGCTTTGAATGGCAATGAAACTGTGGTAGATGTTTATTGCGGTACTGGGACGATTTCTTTGTATTTGGCGCGTCATGCTAAAAAGGTCTATGGCATTGAAATTGTAGCTCCGGCCATTGAAAACGCCAAGAAAAATGCAGAAGAAAATAAATGCTCTAACGCAGAATTTATTTTGGGTGATGCAGCGATGGAACTGCCCAAGCTTTTGACAGGCGGAGTAAATCCTGATGTAGTATTGGTAGATCCGCCCCGCGCCGGCTGTGAGGAAAAGGTGCTGGCTGCAATCAGCGGCGTAGCTCCGCAGAAAATTGTTTATGTTTCCTGCAATCCGGCATCCTTAGCGCGAGATTTGCGTTATTTAGAAGATCATGGCTATAAGACGTTAGCCGTGCAGCCTGTTGATATGTTCCCGATGTGCGCGCACGTGGAGACGGTTGTTCTTTTGTCCAGAACAACTCCGGATGATACGATTGAGGTCGACTTGGACTTGGATGAACTGGATATTACCTCTGCTGAGTCAAAAGCAACCTATCAGGAAATCAAAGATTATGTGCTGAAAGAATTTGGCTTAAAGGTTTCAACATTATATATTTCCCAGATTAAACGCAAATGTGGTATTGATGTAGGAGAGCATTACAATATCTCTCAGAAAGAAAATCAGAAAGTACCGCAATGCCCAAAAGAAAAGGAAGATGCTATCCGAGCTGCTCTTGAACATTTTGCGATGATCTAAAAATCATTGCTGATTTCAAGGAGGAATAGCATATGAAGTCATTATTCGAAGAAATGGGCGGAACCTATACATTGGGTGCAGATGGAATGTATTATCCCAATCTCGCACTCCCAGAAGAAGAACCACACTATGGTAAATACGGCAGGATGCGCCTGCATCATTTGAAAGAACACCGAAAGGTGCTGTACAACACACTTTTGCTGGATGGAAAGCTGGTGGAACATCTGAATGAGGTAGATGATACCGCCAACCAGAGAATGGAACTGCTGACCCTGCAAATGCAGGAGCGCCATGGCATAAATGAAGCGTTAAAGGCTCGTGACCAGATGGCATGGGTCGGTGCTATGAATAATATCTGTAATGCGGCAGAAGAAATTGTGTTGAATGAATTAATTTATTGCTAACAAAGAGTAAAGTCACAGCTGTTGTTTCCAGAGGGAGCGATAGCTGTGACTTTTTATATACAGTTTTTAAAGGATTGCAATTTTACAGATTCTATTTTCGATTCCGATTCTTTTTCTGTATCCGTATTGATTTCATTGAGGAGCTCTTGTCCATACTTTTCAATCATGCGAGCCAGAAAATCTACGCAACGGTTAAATGCTATATTCTGTTCCATGAGCTCCTCCTTTTAAATCATTCTTCTCTACTCTTTCGTTGATTTGAAAGCCATGCTATAATGTTTATCAGAACGCTTTCATCAACCTACATTCATTTTAGGATAAATATCCTTAAACTTCATTGAGTGCCGATTGAGCGCAAATTGACTACTTTTCAGGAAGGAGAGCTGGCTATGGAATATTTAGATTTCAGTTCAGTCATTACCACCATTCGCAAATATATCAGTGATGCTCATAACATGAATCAGATTGATATAATGTATCAGTTATTTGTCAGTTTCTTAGATTCGGAAGAATCACAGGATTTTGATTTTGATAATGGTCTGGTCTGTCGTTGGTTTAATGGTCAGGCAAAAATCAGCCCTCGAATTACCGGATACTATATGGACAATCACAAGCGCAATCAGCTTGCAGCAGATATGCACCGGAATGTACTTCCGTTGATGTATGACAGTGCTATGGCGGTGCAGGACGTCTATAATATTCTGGTGCAGGATACAACCATATCAGATAAATTAAAGAATCGGCTTTTTCAGAACTATCCTTGTGAAACGGAAATGGATGAAGCGATGTTCCTTACCTCTGCGTTGTGCTTTGGCATGGAACGTACTTTTGTAAAACGAGATACAAATACCAAGAATCTGTTGTCTGCCGGAAATCTTTCTCCTATTGTGAAAGATTTTGTATATGATAGCGGTGTTCCGAAACCTTGCCGTCATTTCTGTGGTCGAGACAATGAACTTACCACACTACATCAGTCGCTGTGCGACCATGGAAAAGTTTTTCTCCAGGGCATTGCCGGTATTGGCAAAAGTGAACTGGCAAAAGCCTATGCGAAGCAGCACAACAAAGAATATACCAATATCCTTTACCTTGCCTATACCGGAGATCTGAAGCAGGATATTATTAATATGGATTTTGCGGATGATCTGCCAAATGACGATGATGAAGAACGTTTTCGCAAACACAACCGTTTTCTGCGCACCTTGAAAGAAGATACGTTACTTATCATTGATAATTTCAATGTTACCGCTACGCAGGATAGCTTGCTATCGGTTGTGATGAAATATCGTTGCCGTATTTTGTTTACTACACGCAGCCGTTTTAACAATTATACTTTCATGACTCTGGAAGAGATTTCAGATACCGAAGCATTAGTTGGTTTGACAGGGTGCTTCTACTCCCACGCAGAAAAGTATCGTCCGATTTTGGAGCAAATCATCCAAACGGTTCATAGTCATACTTTGGCTGTAGAAATGTCAGCCCGTTTGTTGGAAACCGGAATCATGGAGCCAATGCTCCTGTTAAATAAATTAAAAGAAGAAAAAGTAGGTCTGGATGCAACCGATACGATTGGCATTACCAAGGACGGAAAAAGCCAAAAAGCAACCTACTATCATCATATCCGCACCCTGTTTTCTCTGTACCATTTGTCGGATACGGAAACAGAGGTTATGAGAAGTCTTTCATTACTTCCGGTTACAGGTATCAGTGGCAGGTTGTTTGCCAACTGGCTGAAATTGCGTGACATGAACACTGTCAATGATCTGATTGAAAAAGGCTTTGTGCAGGCAATGGAAGGTCATGTAATTGCTTTACATCCAATGGTGCAGGAAGTGGCTGTTGAAGAAATCAAACCGTCTGTTACTTCTTGCCGTACTTTGCTTGACAGCTTACAGCAGATTTGTCTGCGTCACGGAGAAGAAGTTTTCTATTATAAGCAACTGTTCCAGACCATTGAAACCATTATCAATTTGATTGATAACGATGATATGCCATTTTATCTGCGCTTTGTGGAGAATGTGTTCCCGTATATGGAAAAATTCCATTATGTTCAGGGAATGGAGCTTGTGCTGAAGCATCTTACGGAACTTTTGAAGGATGATACAGTTGGTTCAATATCGGATCGTGCTTTGCTGATGGACTACCGTGCTTGTTTTGAAAAGAAACCGGATAAAGCAATCAAACTGGAAAAGGATGCTGTTGCTATGCTTACCGAGATAACTTCGGATAACGCACTTCTGGCTGCGAACCTCCACGCAAATCTTGGTGGTATGTATCGTCAGTCTGGAAAGCATGAACTGGCAAAGCAGCATATGGAGCAAGGAATGCAATTGTTGGAGCAATTCGAACTTGTACCTTACCATGACAGCATCCCTCAGATTACGAACTATGCGGTATTGCTTACTGAAATGGGACAGCCGGACATTGGACTTTCTGCTTTAAGAAAACTGTCTCGTGTAATCCGTGAGTATAATTCAGATCAGACCATCGACTATGCCAGCGTTCAGGAAGCGATGGGAAATATCTGCCTGACCATTGGAGAAGTTCAGCAAGCAACCGCACATTTTAAGAAAGCCATGGCGGTTTATGAAACAGTGTTTGAAGCGGAGTCAGAAATGATTGAAGCGAAGAAACAGGCATTGTTGGAGACTTATACGCAGGCGGGATTGTATTTGGGGCAGAATTTACTTTATAAAAACTAAAGGTTGAACAGGAGATGTATTTACAATGAAGACAAATGAAAATATTGAGATTATAAAAAAAGCCTACTCCCTTATAAAAAATGAATATGTTTTCCACAGAAGTACAGGGTATTTGCAAAATTGCTTTTGGGAAAATGTACCAGAAGAAGATTATATTAGATTGGATTATAAGTTGAAAGCAATCAGACAAGACTTTGCCAAAATTTTGGTTATAATGAATTGCATCGATGCAACATATTTGAAATATCAGAAAAACGAATTTGCTTCAACGTACTATTCTATTGGAGAAAATCAGGCAACCGAAGAATTGGGATGTTTCATTGAGTATCTATTTGCAAAATATCGTGTAGTGTTGGAATATATTCAACAAATAATGGAGATTTGTATACCACCTAAATTTGATGATACTCAACGAGAAGAATATGAAACTCGCAAAAAAGCTCATACAAAATTTAAATTTCTGTTAAAATATGTAGCCGACAATATTGATGACACAAATTCTGTTTTAAATATGGAGTGGTTTCAAGGTATTAGAATAGACAGAGATTTTATAATACATGATGGTGCTACTTGTCTGGTCTTTGGTGATAAGAAAAATTTACTATTTAAGGTCATGACTACGGATGCGATGGATAAAGAAGATGTTCAACCCGATATATTTTATTCAACAGAGAATGGACTCATTGATTATTTATCATATTGGGGACTGCAAATTTCTAAATTGATTGTATTTGCTGAAACAATAATGAGCTTTTTAATAGGAATTGGTACTATTCCTGAGGAGAGAAAGAGCCAAATAGATTTTATTTTTTCATCGGAAAGAAACAGGTTTGTGGATGATGGGTCAGAACTTAGTGATAAACAGGATGTATTGGAAAAAATGTTAATTAAGCTTATTAGCAATGAATAACCAGAAGTTTTAATCCTAATTATAAAGAATCGACAAATAGGAGACTCTCAGTCAATGCCAACTAAAAATGGATAATACAATGCAGTCATGCACTTCGGTGTGTGACTGCTTTTCTTTTTGCTCAATTTGCACTCAATTCATGCTCAATGTGTTTTGCGTCCTCTTTCAGTAGAATGAAATTGCAATGAAAACAGCACCAAATCAAAAAATCAGGTGCCACTTCAAAGCAAATCTACTGAAAAGGGACATTTTTTATGAACGCAAACAAACACAAGGAGGTACAGAGCAAATGAGAGAACTGAACAACATCAAAATCATTGCCGTTGATCATGGTTACGGCAATATCAAGACAGCTAACACTGTCACACCAACCGGAGTGACCGCCTATGAAACCGAGCCAATCTTCTCCGGCAACATTCTGGAATATGGCGGCACCTATTATCGCATTGGTGAAGGACACAAGGAATTTATCGCAGATAAGGCACTGGATGAGGATTACTACATTCTGACCCTTATGGCAGTTGCCAGAGAACTGAATGTATACGGCATCCGTGAAGCGGATGTGCATCTGGCTGCCGGTCTGCCGCTGACCTGGATTCACAAACAGCGTGAGGATTTCCGCAGTTATCTTCTCCGCAACAAGGAAGTGAATTTCCGTTTCAATGGCAAGGACTACCACATTCGCTTTGTTGGATGCAGCTTGTTCCCACAGGGTTATTCCGCCATCGTCAGTCGTTTGGGAGATTTCAAAGGAACCAATCTTCTGGCAGACATCGGAAACGGCACCATGAACATTCTGTATATCAACAACAAAAAGGCTGTGGAAATCCGTTGTTGGACAGAAAAGTTCGGTGTCAATCAGTGCATGATTGCTGCCAAGAATGCGGTGCTGGACAGTTTCGGCGTGAAAATCGAGGAATCTACCATTGAACAGGTGCTTCGTTTCGGAACTGCTGAAATCAGCAAGTCGTATCTGGACTGTATTACTTCCGTAGCAAGACGATATGTGGCTGATATTTTTGCTACACTTCGACGCTACGAATACAATCCGGATTTGATGCGTCTGTATATCGTCGGTGGTGGCGGCTGTTTGGTCAAGCACTTCGGACAGTACGACGAAAACCGAGTGACTATTCTGGATGACATTTGTGCGACAGCCAAAGGCTATGAATACCTCGCCTTTGCCAGCCTTCGCAGGAAGGAGTAAACCATGAGCAAGAATATCCGCAGCACAAATCTTCGCTTCAATTTGGAAAAGGACACCCAGAATCGAGCGTGGCAGTATCTTCAGACCATGGACAAGCAACATTTCAAATCTTACAGCAATGTAATTGCCGTAGCTCTGGTGGAATATTTTGACCGCTATTATCGCAGTCAGGATGATCCTTACTTTGAAACCAGAGAACGTGAGGAACGATTTGTAAATCAGGTTATTTCCTCTGTAGAAAGTGCCATGGAGAAAACACTTCCGGTATTTCTTGCAGGCTGTATGGCAGGACTTTCGCAAGTGCCTGTTGCAGCAGCTCTGGTCACACAGCAGGAACCAGATGCGGAACTGGATTGGGATTTCCTTGGAGAATAAATTTTCTCCAAGCTGATCTCACGGGAGGGAGGTGAACACATGACACAATTTCTGACACAGGATAGTCTGATACCGCCTTATATGGCATTTCCAAGATTTTTACTGGATAAGGAAGGACTGAGCGAAACTGCAAAAATTCTCTATACAATTTTGCTCGACCGAACAAGGCTGTCACAGAAAAATGATGGATGGACGGATGAACAAGGTCATGTGTTCATTCTCTTTCCCATCAAGAATCTGGCAGAAGTCATGCACAAAAGCGAAATGTCCATTAAAACTGCGTTGACAGCTCTGGAAAAAGAATCTCTGATTGTACGAAAACGTCAGGGTGCCGGATTTCCGAACAGGATTTATGTAAGAGTGCCACCGGAAACGCTGGTTCAGACGGACAGAAATCTTTCCGTAAGACAGATGGAAAACTGTCCTACTGATAGAAAGAAATCTGTCTCTGTAACAGACAGAAAACTGTCCAGTAGTAATAAAGAGAAGAACAATATAAAAAGAACAAATTCAGAGAGTAAGGATAATTGCACCGCCTATGGTTCCTATCAAAATGTATTCCTGACCATGGAGGAACTGTCAACTTTGCAAAGTGAAGTCCCCCACTATCAGGAATACATTGAAAAGCTGTCCAGATATATGACATCCAGCGGCAAGCAATATGCCAGTCATGCAGCCACCATACGAAGCTGGGCGTTACAAGACCATCCTGCTCCTGTCAAAAGAACCTATGAATGTAAGGAGGATGAAAGTCTATGAAACCAATAAACAACGCTGTGGACGATCTGTTTCAGCCAAGAGAGCTTATAGAGGATGAATATCTGAATGAGGCTGACGGGCTAATCTATTGTTCCAAATGCCATACCCCCAGACAGCACCGAATTGAACTGAAGGAACGAGTATTCCTCCCTACAGTTCGCTGCCGTTGTCAGCAGGAAATATACGACAAAGAAGAAGCTAAACGTAAGCATCAGGAATTTCTCATGCAGGTATCACGACTTAGGGCAAACGGCTTGCAGGACAAATCTCTGCATGATTACAACTTTTCCAATGATAAAGGCTATAACCCGGAAATGCAGAAAGCCCATGATTATGTGGCACATTGGGAGGAAATGAAAGCGAAATCCTTGGGACTGCTTCTTTGGGGAGATGTGGGAACCGGTAAATCTTTTTTCGCAGGATGCATCGCAAATGCATTGTTGGACAAAGGCATTCCGGTTCTGATGACTAACTTTTCCAGAATCCTGAATACGCTGACTGGAATGTATTCCGATGACAGAAACCAGTTCATTGACAGCTTTAACAAATACAGTCTGCTGATTATTGATGATTTGGGCATTGAGCGTAGTTCGGAATTTGCTCTGGAACAGGTATTCAATGTGATTGACAGCCGTTACCGAAGCAAGAAACCGCTGATTGTAACCACCAATCTTACCTTGGATGAACTGAAACATCCGAAAGATCTGGCGAGAGCCAGAATTTATGGCCGAGTGTTGGAGCGTTGTGTTCCTCTAAAAATCAACAATCAGAATATCCGAGAGTTGAATGCAGCCGCCAATATGCAGGCAGCACGAAAAATATTAAATTTCGGTACTTAATTTCACAGCCGATGGTGCTGAATAATTCGCCTGTCAGTACACAGATAACCTATAGATTGCAAAGCAAATTGTATCTGCACCATCTACACCGGATTACAGTACCATCGCGATACCAGAAAGGAGATTTTATGGCAAACAACAGACCTATGACTGAAGATGAAAAGAAATTATTGCAGGCACAGCACAGAATGGAAGCGATTGAAGCCCGCAACCGCCAGAAAGAGCGAAAGGCAAGAACCAGACGATTGATCCAGATGGGAGCCGTGTTGGAGAGCGTGTTCCCGGAAGTTCAGACTATGGAGCTTGACGATGTGAAGATGGAGCTGAAAAGACGATTGAATACGGAAGAACGATTGAAGGCATAAGCCTTGGCAACTTCGCTGCTATCCCGAAGGGCGCACTTACTCACCACCCATAAAATGGGCGGTGTATCCCCTTCGGGGTCGTGCGCTCTGCGAGGCTTTGCGGCTCCTTTGGAGCCTTATGTACAATGCCACACTTTTTCAAATTGCTGTCATTGTCCATGCAGTTTTCGCAAGTACAACCGCTGATGCGTTTGTCAGTCAGGGTACAAATTGTACCCCACCTTGCGCTAACTGCCTGCGAAAATCTGCCACCGGCAGTTTTATCGCAGAGATAGGAGCAGCATTCAACGCACCTATTTTCTTTTTCAGAAAAAGAAACAAAAATGTGCTACGGCACAGAAAGGAGAAATGAACGATGGATTATTTTCATTTAGAAGCTAAAGTTGTGAGCCGTGGTTCTGGTCGATCTGTCATAGCAGCAGCGGCTTATGCGTCCTGCTCCAGACTGTATAATGACTACGATGGCCTGACCCACGATTACACCCGAAAACATGGCTGTCTGTATAGCGAAGTTTTTCTGCCAGAGTTTGCACCACCGGAATGGAAAGACAGACAGCTGCTTTGGGAAGCTGTTGAATCTGTAGAAAAAACAAAGGACAGCCGACTGGCAAGAGAACTTGTGGTTGCCCTGCCATCGGAACTGTTCTTGGATGATTGGAAAAGTATGTTGGAGCGTTTTGTTCGTGAGCAAGGCATTGACCTTGGAATGTGTGCGGATGTCAATATCCATGACCCGTACCCTCCGGGGCATAATCCACACAGCCATATACTTTTCACGATGCGCCCTTTGGATGAACACGGCAAGTGGCAGGCAAAGACCCAGAAAGAATACCTCTGTAAACGTGGCGAAGAAGAACGTGGTTTTACCGCTGATGAGTTCAAGACTGTCAAAACACAGGGCTGGGAAAAACAGTATATGTATCAGTTTGGGGAGAAAAAGGAGTATTTAACCCCGTCTGAAGCTGAGAAAATAGAGGGATGTAGCAGAACATCAAAGACACCTAAAAATACCCGCTACGGGAGACAAAATCCTCTTACAGAGCTGTGGAACAGCGAAGAACAGATATTTGCGTGGCGTAAGAGTTGGGAAATGATTATCAATGAAGAACAGGAACGTCATGGTATTGCTGACCGTGTGGATTGTCGCAGTCATGCTGCCAGAGGGCTAACTGAACAGCCTACGGTACACGAAGGATACCACGCAAGAAAACTGGAATCTATGGGAATTGTGTCTGACCGCTGTGAGCTGAACCGTCAGATCAGGGCAGACAATAAGCTCCTGCGTGAATTGAAAAAGCAGGTACAAAAACTGATGAAAGCAGTCAAAGAAAATATTCCTGCCCTTGCTTCAGCATTGGAAAGTCTGCGTGACCACATGGTTTTGATTCAATATCAGTTGCTTTTCAATGCTTCTCAGCAGGATAGCATTTCTTCCAGAAAAGATATTATTTCCAGCATCTTGAAAGAATATCGTGAAGTGCAGACTTCCATCAAAGAGAAAACAACTGAACGCAAGGAACTAATGGAGCAAAAGAAAAACTGCGGTATTCATTTTATCCGTGCCGGAAAACTGGAAGGACAGATTACCACTCTGACAGAAGATATTGAAGAACTGAAATCTCAAAAGGTGATGCTATTGAATCGTATTGGATGTCAGGCAAGTGAGGTCAAAGGATTTGACAGTAAACTGAAAGAACTGGACGCTATGCAGGAACGTCTGGAAATACAGCATACTGCATTGTCTGCTCAGAAAGAACAAGACAAAGAAAAGTATCTGGAAATCAAATCTGGTATCGCACCGGAGAATATGGAAGCTGTCCATGCTGAACGTGCTGCCATTCGCCCGGAGGGAAGAAGAAATCTTCTGAAACGATTACAGGAAATATATCAGCAACGATATGAGTACGATACTTTCCGAGATGCGGATGCGATGATTGATAAAGAATTGCGGGAAAAGTCGATTTATGTGAAGCCGAGGTCTATCAGTGAACGACTGAAGCGAGAACCGAATCACGACCAGCAAGTGAAGAATCCAAAGAAAAAAGAATACGAGCGATAAAAAAAAAACGGCTGTTGTTTCGAAATTGAAGTTACAGTCGTGTTTTTTCTTGCTTTTTGATTTTTATACTGATTTGTTGTCATGAATGGCCATGTATAAAGATATTAAAATTTACGGCAATAAAATTTAAAACAACGTCAGAAAATGGCGTGGAGATATGATATAATAATGTCGAATGAAAGGAGAAAATGATGGACAAGATAACACGAATGCTAATTTTATATTCTTCACTGATGAATGGTGATGAAATTAATAAAACGATGTTCTGCTTTGAAAATGATTGTTCTCCACGTTCGTTTGATAGAGATATAGAAGATATCAGACTGTTTTTGAGTGAAGTTTATAGTGTGTCAGAACTTAAATATAACAGAATTAACAACACATATTACATGAATGGTTCAAAAAAACAGGATCTGGAAGTAATGGAGTATTTATTTATTGAGAAAATAATGAAAGAGACATCTGTCTTGCGAAAAGATGAATTTGATATTTTAAAGCAGCATTTGTTTATGAGCACCAGGGATTCATCTAAAATGTTATCATTACTTGATGAAGAAAGCCTCCCATATAAACCGCCAAAACATAATAAAGCGTTACTAAAAGTGCATGGTGATTTGGAATTGGCAATAAGAAGTCAAAAATATATTAGGATGGTGTATCAAAATGATATTGGTGCGACGCAAACATGCGACTTCGTTCCCTGTGTTATTAAGTACAATCAGGGATATCTATGGCTTGTAGGATATATTGACGGCGAAGGTAATGTTACCTGTATAGAACTGCAACAGATACACTCTTTTGAAATTTTGCGCAGTCAGTCTATCGCTGAAAGAAAAAAAGTAAATGCTTATATAATGAAAGACAGCAGCAAGGTTTTTCCAAAATCAAACAATAATTTGGTAGAGATAATCCTTGAATGCATATACGACGATTATGAGATTTTAAAGAATGTATTTGATGACATAGAAATCTTGTGGCAAGGGAATGGATTCTTTAAAATCAGACTTAACGTAGCTGAAGATGACTTTGTTCACTGGTATTTAATCGGTTTGCCTGAGACAGTAACAATAATTAAACCATCACACATTAAGGACAGGCTTGTTTCACAGGCTCAAACAATATTAAAATTATACGGAGGTAGAGATTGATGGCAAAGAAAATCAGATTTCCATTGGAAATGGATAATGGTGTAGAAGTTCGTAGTATGGAAGAACTTCGTAACAACTTTTCTTTAAGTAGGGTGTTGGAGTATGTCCAGAATGAAAAATTAATCACATGGTTAAGGGATAGGTATGAAAATAATATTGCTGATGCGATTGCAGAATTGGACAAGACTGATTCTGAACTTCCTAAAAAAGTAAGCGATATTTTTGATGTTCCATATGATGAAAAGTCAGAAGATGATTTAAAGCGAGCAGCGGAAAGAACAGAAAAAATTAGACGTTTAAAAGAATTTACCGATGAAAAGCAATATGCTGATATAATTGATAAAGTGGCATTTGATCAGGATGAATTGTATGATTTGCTTGATGAGGAAGTAACTGAAATCTATCTTTGTGGTGACAGATTTGCGATTCCTTTGTCAGTTAAGGGTGTTTCATATAAAGGTATTAACAATCCTATTGTAGTAATTGATTCCAAAACAGAGGTAGATTGGTTAGCAAAAGGGATAATACTTGAAGCGGTTAGATTTGATGAAAAATATCAGGCAGTAGTAGATAGTGCGAATGCTACAAAAGAAGTTTTATATGAAAAGCTGGTGGAAGTAGTAAAGAAACAGGCTGTAAAAAATGTTTCTATCGGAACAGCACCGGAAAAGACGTATCTGAGTTTTATGGTACCTATGTCAGAAAGAGAAACAACGAAGAAGATGTATACATTAGCAAAAGCAACTGTTGAGAATTTGAACTATGATGCTGATGCGGATATTGCTGAAATGAAAAAATTGGTGCATGATAATAAGTTAATCGGAATAGCTGACAGATATATCAGCGAATTATAGTGACAGTTGCATATGGAATTTTTATGTATTAAATGTATCACAAAAATATGGAGGAAAAGAAAATGAGCGACATGAGAATGGCAAAGTATGAAACACTGATCGAAGATATTAATTCAAACATTAAAAAGAGCAGAGGTCTTTTTGGGGGATTATTTGGAATATCAAGAGCATTGGCTGCGGGGGGTAACTCAACAGGTAATACTGCATTGGCATTGATTTATGATTATGATAAGTGCAATGAGTATGCAAAAGTAATCATGGATAAATCTACTTTGGTTTTTAATACCTCAGATGATGTAACTACTGATTTATGGAAAAGAGATTATCCTACATATG
Source organism: uncultured Phascolarctobacterium sp. (assembly GCA_905200645.1). Taxonomy (GTDB): domain Bacteria; phylum Bacillota; class Negativicutes; order Acidaminococcales; family Acidaminococcaceae; genus Phascolarctobacterium_A. Next base: position 20,320 of record CAJKLD010000014.1, read on the forward strand.
GTGAATTCAAAGATATAAAAAGAAGAATTGACGCATCTAAAAAATTGATTCAGTTATGTAGAAATACGATAAATTCTACAGAAGGATATAAATTTGTTTTTTGGGCGTTAATGATTTTGACTGTTGATAAAACTGACGCAGAAGATCATCTTGCTCTCATCTGCGACTTTGCAAAAATACTTAGAATTACAGAAGATGAATTTGAGGACATTATTCAGACGATAAAAATCGTTTACAATGAAGTGACGACAGAGTATGTGTTTAAATCTGAAAATATTCCTTCTGTTTTGGGTTCTCTTTTCAATATGTATAGCGGACAAGATATTGAGTAGAACTTTTGATACTAATTAAAGTGGAGGGTGAAAATGGAAGATAGAACTTTTAAGGCAAAATTAGTTCGATATATAGATGCGGGATTTCCCATCATATATATCAACACTTTTGAGGAAGATAAAGTCGATTCTTTAATTCCAGAAATTAGTTCCGGAAAAGAAGTCTATGAGTGGAATGAAACCAATGGATATATTGATTTTGAAACAAAGGCTCCGCTTCAGGAAGATTGCTCTTTGGAGAGAATGCTTGATCAGCTGAAAACACCGGACTTATTGGATAGAAAAATCCTGATTTTTAAGGATATTACCTCTTATTTGGACGACCCGAGAATTGTGTCGAAAGTTAAAGGGTTAGCCCGTATGATAAATCAGGGTGTAGATGCTACGGTTATCATAGTTTCTTCAGTTTTGGTAATTCCAAAAGACATCGAAAAGTATGTCACTATTTTGGAAATGGATTATCTTAACACGGATGAAATAAAAATAATTATCCGAGGATTCGTTAAAGATAATCTCAATCAGCAGGTAGATGAAAGATTGATTGAAGAATTTGCTCTTGCATTTAAAGGACTAACAGAATTTGAAATTCTTAATTTATTGGCGTTGTCTTATGCTGATGATGGTGATTTGACGAGAAAAGACCTTAGATTGATATTTGATCAAAAACAGCAGATGATTAAAAAAGCAGGGATTCTTGAAATGATTCCGCTAAAGGAAACTATTGACGATATAGGCGGACTCGAAAATTTGAAAGCATGGTTCATTAAAAAGGCGAAAGTATATAAGAATATGAACAATGCAAAAAAATATGGAGTCGATATGCCAAAAGGTGTTTTGATTGCAGGTGTTCCCGGGTGCGGAAAGTCGCTTAATGCCAAAGCTGCTGCAAACTTGTTTGAAGTACCATTGTTACGTCTGGATATGGGGCGTTTAATGGGAAAATATGTGGGAGAGTCAGAAAGCAATCTCCGTAATGCTATTGCGTTGGCAGAAGCTATTTCTCCATGTGTACTATGGATTGACGAATTGGAAAAAGCATTTGCAGGTATTGGTGGCTCTGGTGGTGGAGCTGAAGTTACAACTCGATTATTTGGCAATTTCTTGACTTGGATGCAGGAAAAAGATAGTCCTACATTTGTTGTTGCTACAGCGAATGATATTACTCAATTGCCGCCGGAACTTCTCAGAAAAGGACGATTTGACGAGATTTTTTATGTTGGTCTTCCGAATAAAGAAGAACGTGAAAAAATTTTTAATATTCATATAAAGAAAAGAAGACCACAAGATTTGAAAAATATCAGAGTTAAAGAACTGGTTTCCATAACAGAAGGCTTTAGTGGTGCCGATATTGAAGGCGTGGTAAAAGATGCAATCGAATCGGCTTTTGCAGAAGACAAAGTATCCATACAAACTGCGGATGTGATTGATGCAATTAAAGATACTCATTCACTATCAGAGATTATGAAAGATGCATTAGAAAAAATGACGAAAGAGTATGAAAACAGGAAGTTCAAGAGTGCATCAAAATAGGAGGATACGATTTATGGAAGAAAAGAGACAAGAATACTTGACGGAAGAACAAGCCCTTACTGTCAAAGAGATGTTTAAAAAGTATCTTAAATCATACAAAGAGAAAGATGCAAACATGACTGATCAGGAATGGCTTGAACAGTTATTCAGAACTGAGCTTCCGGAAATGAAAGCAGATGAGATTAAGCAGGATTCTGAAGAAATTGTAACGGCAATAAAGACATTTGATGAGAATCTTGCATCATGTACTGAAGCGTCAAAAAGAGGTGTGTCCAAGGAAAGCTGGTTAGCGGATAAGATTCAGGAAGCATCTGTTGGAATGGCTGTGAATGAATACGGAAGAACTTTACAGCAGATAGACAATGTTTTATATGCTAAAAATGCAGAATTAGCTGATGCTTTGTCGAGAAGTGCGGATGGTCATATAATGATGAGTCCGAATTTGGATGGCAATATTGCTGAAAACATGATTGCCAAAACAATGGAATTGAGTGCTTCTTTGCAAGGAAAAAATATTTCTGTTTCTGTGTTGGAATCACACGCTGCAAACTCTGTTGATGTAAGAGCAATTAATCACGATACAGGACAATATCAGAATTATCAGCTTAAGTTTGGAAAAGATGCCAAAGCAACCATCGAGTTACTGGAAAGAGGAAATTATAATAATCAAAGGATTATAGTTCCATCAGAACAGCTTGAAGAGGTGCAAGCATATTTTAGGGAAAAGGGTTCTTCAAAAACAATTACTGACCACATTGATGCATGGGGGGCAAAAGGAAAATCTTTTACAAAGGAAGAAATGAAAGCCCTTCAAGAAAAAGCTCAAAGTGAGGGCGTTGCTCCGGAAATGGATTATAGCCATTATCAGACAAAAGATTTGGCTATGAATATCGGAAAAAATGCTGGAGTAATGGCTTTGCAAGCAGCGGCAGTAACAACTGGCTTAAATGTTGCTGCGAAAATCTTTAAAGGTGAAGAAGTTGATGCAGACGAATTGGTAGAAGTTGCAATTAAAACAGGTGCTGACACATCTATTAAAACTGTAACTGCCGGTACATTACAGGTTGCAATCAGAAAAGGAATTATTAAATTTATACCAAAAGCGACGCCTGCAGGTGTGATTGCCAATATAGCTTGTGTTGGTATTGAAAATGTAAAAATTTTGGCGAAAATCGCATCAGGAGAATTATCTGTAACCAAAGGAATTGACCAAATGGGAAGAATAACGACTTCTATGGTTGGAGGTCTTTGGGGTATGGCAAAGGGTGCTGCAATAGGTGCAAAACTTACTGGTTGGATTCCTGTTATAGGTCCTGGACTGGCTGTTGTTACCGGGTTTGTAGGCGGAATGGTAGGATATTTTGGTGGATCAAAATTAGGTGATGCCGTATATTCTGCTGGAAAAAAGGTGGCAGGAGCTGCAAAAACTGTGGCAAAAGCAGCGTGGAATGGTATTAAGTCTGCTGGCAGAGCTATCGGAAATGGCATTAAATCAGCGGGACGTGCAATTGCAAGTTTCTTGGGGTTCTAATAGTAAATGGGTGTCGGAATGTCGGCATCCATTTTTTATGTTATGAATATATTGAAAAATTGAAAATCAATGGTATAATAAGGTTGGGACAAAGAATTGAAACGGTAATTTAATATATGCCATATAGAATATAATTGGAGGCAGTGATTATGGATAGCAGAAAACGTATGGGGAAAGATAAAGATGGAGTGATATTCCCTGTTGCTCCAAATCTTTCCGAAATGAGTGATAGTTATTTGGATTTTATAGAAGAAATCAAAAAAGCGATTGAGAACCAGAGATTAAAGGTTGTGCTGAATGCAAATTCCAGTATGATCTGCCTCTACTGGAATATTGGTAAAGCTATTCTGCAAAAGCAGGAGAAAGAAGGCTGGGGTGCTAAAGTCATTGACCGCATGGCGAAAGACTTAAAAGATGCGTTTCCGGATATGTCCGGTTTTTCTCCAAGAAATATCAAGTACATGAGAAAATTTGCAGAATGTTGGTCTGACTTTGAAATTGTGCAACGGGTCGTGGCACAAATTCCATGGCGTACCAATCGCTTGTTACTTGATAAATTGGATACGCAGGAAGAAAGAATCTGGTATGCACATAAAACCATTGAAAATGGTTGGAGCAGCACGATTCTGGATTTACAGATTCAGAGCAGATTGATTGAGCGAACCGGGAAAAGTGTAAATAACTTCCCTGTTGCCTTGCCGCCAGCGGATTCTGATATGGCAAATCAGATTTTCAAAGACCCATATTTGTTTGATTTTCTCGGTACCGATATGCCGAGGCGTGAGGTAGAGATTGAGCGTAAGCTGACCGAACATATCCAGAACTTCCTTTTGGAGTTGGGACAGGGATTTGCGTTCGTGGGCAGACAAGTACATCTGGAAGTAAGCGGAGATGATTTTTATATTGATCTTTTGTTCTATCATCTGAAACTTCGTTGTTATGTGGTAATCGAATTGAAAGCCTGCGATTTTGAGCCTGGATTTATCAGCCAGCTTAATATGTATCAGAATGTAGTAAATGACATTCTGCGCCATCCGAGCGATAATCCTACCATTGGTTTGCTTTTAGTAAAAGGTAAAAACCAGACGGTGGTTGAGTATTCCCTTGCGGGATATCAGAATCCGATTGGGGTAGCAGAATGGAAAAATCAGATGGTAAAAGCACTTCCGGAAGAACTGAAAAGCAGCTTGCCATCTATCGAAGAAATCGAAAGAGAACTGGAGTAAAAAGTGCCACAGACCGTGGCACAATTACATATCACCCTATGGATGGAGGTGGATAGGAATTGAAAACAAGAAGATGTTACATATATACACGAGTATCTACCTCGATGCAGGTGGATGGATATAGTCTGGATGCGCAGAAAGACAAGCTGAAAAAATATGCGGAATTTCAGGATATAGTGGTTGCAGGTGAATATTCTGACGAAGGTAAATCCGGTAAGAATATCGAAGGACGTCCGCAGTTTCTGCAGATGCTGAAAGATATTGAATCAGGAAAAGATAAAGTTGAGTTTGTTCTGGTATTCAAACTTTCCAGATTTGGAAGAAATGCAGCGGATGTACTTAGTTCCCTACAGCGTATGCAGGATTTTGGCGTCAATCTGATCTGCGTAGAAGATGGCATTGACAGCTCTAAAGACAGCGGTAAACTGATGATTTCGGTTTTATCTGCGGTTGCAGAAATTGAGCGTGAAAATATCCTTGTTCAGACGATGGAAGGACGTAGGCAGAAGGCCCGTGAAGGTAAATGGAACGGTGGTTTTGCTCCTTATGGATATAAACTGGAGAATGGAGAACTTTTGATTGCAGAAGATGAAGCAGAAGTTATACGCATTATCTATGATAAATACGTTAATACCACAATGGGTGCGTCAGCGGTGGCGAATTATCTGAATGAGCATGGTTATGTGAAGAAAAAACGTCAGAACAACACCTTGGATATGTTCTCAGCACATTTTATCAAACTGGTTCTGGATAATCCAGTTTACTGCGGAAAACTCGCCTATGGTCGTCGCAAGAATGAGAAAATTGCAGGAACCCGCAATCAGTATCATATCGTAAAGCAGGACGAATATCCAGTTTATGAAGGTGTGCATGAGGCTATTATTCCAGAAGAAATGTGGCAGATGGCACAGAGAAAACGTCAGGAAACAGGTGTAAAAAGCGAGAAGATTTACAATCAGGAGCACGAAAATATTCTGTCCAGTATTCTGCGTTGTCCTGTGTGTGGTGCTGCGATGTACGGCAATGTAAATCGCAAGAAGAAAAAGGACGGAACCTTATATAAGGATTATTACTATTACCATTGTAAGCACCGCACTACTGTAAATGGTCATAGGTGTGGATACAAACGACAGTGGAAGCAGGAAATGGTGGATGCTGCCGTGGAAGAAGTAATCAGAAAGTTGGTTACGAATCCGAAGTTTGAACAGGCGATCCGTCAGAAGATTGGTTCAAGAATTGATACGGATGAATTGGAAACAGAACTGGAACAGCTTCGCAAGAAACTTCGTCAGTTAAACGGTGCGAAGTCGAAGTTGGGACAGCAGATGGACAGCCTTGATGTGACGGACAAGCACTATGACCGAAAGTATCAGGATATGGAAGAACGTTTGTATAAACTATACGACGATATTGATTCCGTGGAAGAAGAAATCGAGGAAGTAGAAACCAGAATCTATAACGTGCGCCAGCAGAAAATTTCCGGTGACAACATATATCAATTTCTTCTGTATTTTGATAAACTGTATGATAAGTTCAGCGATGCGGAAAAGAAAGAATTTCTTAACAGCTTCATTGAACGAGTTGATATTTACGAGCAAGAGCAGCCGGATGGCCGTTTCTTGAAGCACATTAAATTCAGATTTCCTGTCTACTTTAATGGAAAGGAGATAGAGGAAATGAGTTGGGACAATGAAACAACAGTCGAGACGGTTGTATTGATGACAAGAGTAAGCAAATAAAGGGCGAAAATGCCCAGAAATAAAGGGATTTCTACTATTCAGGCAATCAAATGCCGGACGGCGGAAATCCCTTTTTTGTTATCTCGGAAACAAATTAACCGCTCTGTTCGGTAGGGGTTGAGGATACAGATTTGCTTTCAGTAGGTCGAGAATACAGATTAGCTGTTTTAACTCATAGGTGTAGTGGTCAAGCCTTTTTGTAACACTTGTGGCTAAAAAATTTATTGGATTGTTGCCTGGATGCTATCGGAGCTGTTAGCTTTTATCAATGGTGCTTCGCACCGCTGTGCGGGCGCACATGGTTGTAGGTAACATAGGCGAATTCCTCCACGGTCTGATACAATTGTTCCTCCGTCCGAAATTTGTACAGATTTATACATTCGTTCTTTAGAGTGTTGAAGTCCCTCTTCATTGGCGCATTGTCATATGGATATCCGGCTTGGTTCATGCTCCGGGCCACATGGGCAGATTCGCAGAACTCTATGAAAGCTTTTCACGTATACTGGCTTTCCTGGTCACTGTGCAGGATCAGACTGTCGTTTGCCGGACGCTGGGATTCCAATGTTTTCTGCAGCGTGCAGACCGCAAGTTCGCTGGTGATATGGCGGTTCGTTATACTCGCTGCTACGCTTCTGTCATGGAGATCTATGATGGTACAGTTATAACGCACATCCCTATTTTTTAGGAACAGATATGTGAAATCCGTGCACCATTTCCGGTTCGGCTTGTCCGCATGGAAGTCCTGCTTTAGCTTATTCTCAAATACTTTATGGGGCTTGCCTAGCATTCTTTACTGAATTCACTATACCACTTGGAGATGCTGGCTTTGGAAACGCCATACTCTGCGGTGATGCTTTTGTAGGTGCGTCCCTCTTCTTCATGGAGGCGGACAATCTTCTTTTTGAATTCGGGCGTGTAGTTTTGTGGCATAATAGATACCTCTTTCTTTGTGATTTTTATTATATCTTATTAGCCACTCCTGTTACAACTTTATTATAGCACTTTAGTTGGTTCGCAGGCTGATTGAGAAAATCTCGGTCTATGATGAGTTGGTCATGGTAGAGTTCAAATCTAGCACAAGTGTGGATGTCCACAGGTAAATACAGTTTAGCTTATTGGCACCTCGCTTCGGTGGGGTGTTTTTTGTTACAAAAAATTCATTGTTGATTCATCTGCGAATATTGTAATTTGTTGGATTATATAGTATAATAAATTATCTTATCTGTGTTAGAACTAACAAGGGTTGCGAATAGGAGAGGCGAATATATGATTAAGAACAATATAGAAGTAGATGTAAAAGTCAAATGTATAGAGAACGGAACCACCCAGGCACAGCTTGCGGAAACCATCGGAACGACAGGTCAGTATGTCAACCGCATTATCAAAAAGCAGGATGGTGTTGTGAATAAGACCTTCGTGCAGATGCTTGAGGCTTTGGGATATGATATTGAACTGACATATGTGAAAAGAGAGGGATAGGTTCTAATTTGACGAGGTAAATGCTATGGATATGAGTTTTGATGTCGGCAAAGTATTTCAAGACCGCTTGGCAGCAAGTATGGGACTGGATAAATACCGATATATTATGGAACGAGTAAATAATGTCAATGTTGCTACAGATATAGATTTTCAGCGTATATTTAATGGTTTTTATATAGTCAGAAGAAACGAAGAGTGGAGAAAATGCTATTACGAGCATTTTGAAAATATCAAGACTGGTAGTCCTACTTTTGAAAGCATAATTACATATTTATACGAATGTACTGGAAATATTGAACCGTCTTTTTCGAGTAAAATGTTTGCAACGATTTTTCCTGAAAAGCCGATATGGGACCGCTATGTTGTCCAAAATCTGAATATGCAGTTAACAGGCGCGACTAAAGAAGAAAAATTAAAGAATGCCATAATTCTTTATGCCGATATGGAAAAATGGTATGCAGATTTTTTAGGTTCGGGGAAAGGTCAAGAGTGTATCAGAGATTTGACCGTGTGTTACCCACTTATAAAGGGATTTCAAACATTAAGAAAATTGATAGCATTCTTTGGAGCATAAGATAAATTGGCTTGGGGGTGGATTGATTGCGTACATATACTTGGGATGAATATTACGAAAAATTCTATGATTGGGCAGAAAGTACACAGGTTCGCAATCTTTCTGCATTGACTTCTCTTGGTTCTGCCGATGAAGTTTGAAAAATTATTATCGAATTACAATGCAATGTTCCCGCCGCTAATCGCCTTCTTAAAAAGGCAGTAAAAGTAAAGTTGGAATTTTCAGCATATGATTTGATAGAATTTCTTTGTACAAATGACAAGAAATTGGCTACTGCAGCGGTTCGTAATTCAGCCAGCCGATTAACTGCTGAAGATATGGAAGACCTCTATGGAGAGGTTGATGATGAAATAATTATAGAAATCTGCTCTAAGCGCAATCTGACTCTCCCTGAAGATTTGCGTGAAGAAGACGAATCAGACTTCGAGGAAGAAGAGTTTTTGGAAGAAGTCGATGCCTACACTGGTGACTTCACTTATGAGAAACCGAAAAAACTCGGATTTTTGGGGACATTATTTGCGGTGCTTGGAGCAGCTGGTTCAATTGATAATAGCAGCCAACAAAGACATAACGGCAGATGTAACGGCGATTGTGCGAATTGTCCACCACATTATGGTTATCGTTATGGAAGATGGTATTATGGGCATGACTATGTTCACGGCTGTGAATTTGGTGGTAATAGAGGCAGTGGAAGCATGGATTAATGGAAGGGATTGCTGTTATGGAAGGATTTTCAGAGAAAAGTTTACTTTCATTGGGTGATTATTATGTATATGGATTAATCGACCCAAGAACAAATCAGATATTTTATATTGGTAAAGGTACCGGAAATAGAGTTTTTGAACATGAAAAAGAAAGTTTGAATAGTCCAAATAGTGACAAGTTGAAATTAAAGATCATTTCTGAAATCCATTCTCTTGGATTGTGTGTCAAAAAAATTATTATCAACAGCAGTCTTACGGAAGCAGAGGCTTTTGCAGCAGAAGCTGCGTTGATTAATGCGTTCAACTATGTAAGTGATGTTGGTCTTACAAATATTGTAGCAGGACATCATTCGGCAGAGGCTTTATCCGTAGAGGATTTTGAAAAAATACATGGTGCGGAAGAATTGTGTGAGGCAGATATTAAACATAAAATTCTTGTTATCAAAATCAATAAACTTTATCGAAGAAACATACCTGCGGATGAGCTTTATGATTCCGTGCGCGGTGTGTGGAGAGCATCAATGAATAATGCCAGATCTGTTGATTATGTTTTCGGTGTGTATAATTCTTTAATTGTAGCTGTTTATAAGCCTACCCAATGGTATAAATGTAAAAAGGCACCGGAAAAACGACCAAGACAGGATGAGATTTTGACACCCCAGACTGAAAATCGCATTTTCTTTGTGGATGAGGATTTTGAAAATGGCTTGCCGCTTGATGAAAATGAAATGTTTTATTATGGTAAGTCTATAGCAGGATTGAAATTGAACCAAGGTGCACAAAATCCAATCACTTATATAAATCCAAAATCATAAAAACAGGAGGTGTACCACAATGGCAGAGATGAAAAAAATACATGGATTTGCTGTTAAATGGTGCGATAAGTTTCGTGACCAGAATATCAATTATATAGAACTGGTTGACCATTTTATGGCTGATGATTGTGCAGCTCTCGGTTTTGAAATGGACTGTGGTCACGCTTTTTCAGAAAAATATGGACAGGCAGTGAGTAACCACGAGGCTCTGGACAGAATCATTGATGATGTCACAAACATCTACCTGCTTGGGTCTGCAATTTATTCTCAATGGAGATATTTCAACCATTGGGTGTATGGCGCAGCAGTTTTGTTTAGATAATCTTAGCTATATAATTGATACGAAAATTTATCGTGATAAGAAGGACGTAAAAACTATTTGTGTGTCGAAATGTGAAGCATACAAAGTAGTATTGAAATGAACAGATGGTATTGGATTATATTTTTATTGATTTAGTCGCCAACATTAGCTGAAAATTTAGATATCGACCAGGAATTTTTTGGTACGTTAAAGAATTATGTGGGTAATTTTAATAATGTGAAAGGCGGTAGCAATGATGAGTGAAGCTAAAATTGATTATAAAAAGTTTTATGAGAACGTTAAAAAGTGGACTGTAAGTGATTATTTTAACCCTGGTATTAAGGCGGAGGTTATTTTAGATATGCTGCTGACGCCGTATATTACTAAAATAGTTGCAAATTATTTAAATAAAGAAGCCAAAAATATTAAGTTGTTGGCAAAGGAGTTTCCTATTGATAATACAAAAGAGGATTTTTCTTTGCGTAACAATAAAGTTGATTATTTACTTGAATATGGGGATGAGGAAAAACCGAAAATATATCTTGTGGAATTAAAAACGACTAATTCAAGTTTTGATGTTGAGCAATTTGAAAATTATATTAGAATAATGAATGGAAATGAAAAAGGAGTTTTAAAGAAAGAAAATGGAATTGAAGAACTAGATACAGAATATAGTTTGTTTAGATTTTATGAGAGAATATACGAGAAGTATGTTGAATCGGCTATTGATAATTATATTGGAGGTCATTTTTCTATTATAAGTGGCACTGGAAAATACATTTTTCAAATAGCTAAATTGTTGGGAGCAGAAGATGAATTTGGATTAAAAAATAAATTACTCGAAAATAAAGGCGATCTAAATATACAAAATAAAAAAGCAGTTAGTCAAGAAATAAAAAAAGGATTAAATAAATTTATTAAAATATATGAAAAGGGAAAGGGTGAAATAGAATTAATATATATTAGTTTGCAAAAAGAGTTAAAAAAAGAAATTGAGAATCTAGAGAAATACGAAGGAAATAAAAAGAAAATACATATTATTACATTAGATATAGATAAGATGAACTTTTCACCTGTGCTACAAGATTTTGTTGAAGCTATTAATAAAGTGGACCCACAGAAAATATAAAATTTTTTTAGCTAGCGTAAATTTAGAAATGATTTGATTTTCTTATGACGTGTATCTAAAATGCGTGGTTTGTAAAGCAGATTGAAAATGGTAACTTGTTGTATATAAACAAAAGCAGAGCTGCTAATGCTTTAGGCAACGAGAAGCTCTATTCGCTCATGCCGTACCTAAACACTAACAGCTCTACTTCCGCTACTATTATAGCAGCGGAAGATAGTTTAAGGCGATACATAGAGGCTATTATCAGCTTATTTAACGCAAAGGAAGTGATCCCCGTGCAAAACTTTCATCTGGTAAAATTAAAACATAAAAAACCTTATGGAGAAGTGTCTACGGCAGCTTTTGGAGTGGAGCAGGCAGCGCAGGTTTTGCGCTTTCATCAAAGCTTTCCGGAATATAACATTACCCCCTTGGTAAAGCTAGAACATTTGGCGAGGGAATTAGGCATTAAAGAACTTTATGTGAAGGATGAAAGTTATCGCTTTGGTTTGAACGCTTTCAAAGTTTTGGGCGGCAGTTACGCTATTGCCCGGGAAATAGGTCAGCGTTTGCGTTTACCGGAGAGCGAACTTAATTATGCAACATTAGTATTACCGGAGGTGCGCAAACAATTAGGCGAGCTGACTTTTGTAACGGCTACGGACGGTAATCACGGACGCGGTGTTGCTTGGACGGCACAGCGTTTAGGGCAGCGAGCAGTAGTGTTTATGCCTAAGGGCACGGCGGCGGAGCGTTTAGAAAATATTCGTAAATTAGGTGCTGATGCTTCCATTACTGACGTGAATTATGATGACGCGGTGCGCATGGCGCAAAATTATGCTAAGCTTCACGGCGGCGTAGTAGTGCAGGATACTTCGTGGGAAGGCTATAATGAAATTCCACAATATATTATGCAGGGCTATACTACTATGGGTTATGAAATTATGCAGCAGCTCAAAGAGTATGGCGATGTAAAGCCTACGCATGTTTTTTTGCAGGCCGGCGTGGGCGCTATGGCAGGTGCTATGGTAGGGTTTATTGCCGATTATTATAAGGAAGAACGTCCGCAAATTGTTGTTGTAGAGCCTAATAATGCTGATTGTTTGTATCGCACAGCATTAGCAAACGATGGCAGACTGCATAATGTAGGCGGAGCCTTGCATTCCATTATGGCCGGCCTATGCTGCGGCGAACCTTGCAGTTTGGGCTGGCAGCAGCTTGCAGCTTACGCAGATTATTTTGTTTCTATGCCAGATAAAGCCGCTGCTTTGGGTATGCGTATTCTAGGTAATCCGTTACCGGGAGATACTGCTATTATTTCAGGCGAAAGCGGTGCAGCAGGCGTTGGCCTGCTGGCGGCAGCACTGCGTGAAAAGCAGTTAAAGAGACTGGCAGATAGTATTAAACTTAACGAAAATTCTGTGGCTGTATGTATTTCTACGGAAGGCGCTACAGATGCAGAAAATTATTACAGAATTATGTGGGATGGTGCGTGGAGCTGGCGTAGCTAGAGCAATTAAGCGGCGAAAATCATTTGAATTAAAAAAATGTGTGATTTTTACAGCACGATTACAAAAAACACTTGTCTTTTTAAAACAGATAGCATACAATAAAGGTGTAAACCTTAATTGTATTTTTAGGAGGCATGAAAATGGGCAAATTTGAAATTCTCCAAACAAAAACAGGTGTAAAATTTAACTTGAAGGCTGGTAACGGAGAGATTATTGCATCCTCTCAAGTTTATAAGGCAGAAAAATATTGCCGTAAAGGTATCGCCAGTGTGATTGCAAATGCTCCCAAAGCTGCTGTTGAGGATCAAACTGTTGAAGATTTTGCCAAAGAAAAACATCCTAAATTTGAAATTTATAAGGATAAAGCCGGTGAATATCGTTTCCGTCTTAAAGCAACTAACGGTCAAATTATTGTTACCGGTGAAGGCTACAAGGCTATGGCAGGCTGCAAAAACGGTATTGAATCTATCAAAAAGAATGCTGTTGATGCAAAAATTGTTGTTGTTGAACCTAAAGAATAAGATTTGCGCATAAAAAGGGATGCTGTTCCAACGAGCAGCATCCCTTTTTATTTGCCTACTAATTCGATGAGCACAAGTTCAGGTGCAGCTTCCGTACGCACGGGAGGCCCCCAAAAACCATAGCCGCCGCTGGTAATTGCTGTTAGCTGTTCCCATTCACTGCGTCCAAAATCTAAAGGATACATACGCTTAGTGATATGGCGGTTGGGGAACAACTGTCCCGTATGGGTATGGCCCGCTACATAAAGGTCGTAGCCTGCGCGGGAAGCGGCCATCATTTTGCGGGGCTGATGGTCAATAAGTATACTATAATATTTTTCGTTGTCGCTGGATAATTGTAAAAGTGATTCAAGAGAACGATTGCGGCTGAAATCGTTTAGTCCGGTGATTTTTATTTTTTTATCAATCACTATACTTTGGTCACGTAGTACGGTGATGTTTTGCTTTTCTACCATGCTTTGCCAAAGAGCTGGAGTATCAAGATAGTCATGGTTGCCGAAAGCCATGAAAATACCTTTTGGTGCTTGGATATGTTCTAAAGGAGCAAGTGAATTTTCTTCCAATATATACGCAATTTTTTCGTCCAGTAAATCACCGGCCAGCAAAACTATATCCGGATTCAATTGATTTATGCTGTGCGTTAAATTTTCTGCATAGCTGCGTCCTAAAATACGTCCTAAATGGATGTCTGATACAAGCACTATACGATAGCTGTTGTTGGGTGGCAATTTTTCAGTGAGAATTTTTTCCGTACGCACCACAGGATTAAAAGCTCGATAACTGCCCCAAGCTACAAAAAGCAAGGTACAGGCTAAAAAGGTGCAGGCAATTTTAGCAGTGGGGAGCTGTACGGAAAAAAATTTAGTGCAGAGCCAAATTATAAAATGGATTAAAGCAAAAATAAGTGTATAATAACCAAAAGCAAGCCACAGACCGTCCAGCCAGGCAGAAATTTTTACTAAAAAATGCGGCAAAAAAGGCGAAATAGGTCTGCTGAAAACAGAGTTAAGCGTCAGCAGCAGATAGGCAAGGCTGAAAGCAGCGCTGCGTCCGAAGGGCAGATGGTAGCGATAATAAAGAAAAGCAATGACGCTGAGCAGTAATTCTACAGTGCCGATAAAAAACATAATACGCATACTGAAAGCTCCTAAAATTTTTATTCACATCATTATACATCTTGCAGCAAGCTTTAAGTCAAGTGTATATAAGTGAAATATGCGTGAACACACAATATTATAATAAAAGCGCAGCCGAAACTGCGCTTATTTGGCGGTCATTATTTATTCGGAATAGCGCCTACGCCGTCCAAAATAATTGCGGGACGATAGGAAAATTCCTTGATATTTTCTAAGGTGCTGACACCGCTTAGTACTAAGCAGGTCATGAGACCGCTTTCTGTACCGGCAATAATATCTGTGTCCATGCGGTCGCCAATCATAGCGGCATCCTGGGAATGAACATCCAAAAGACGCAGGCCGGTACGCATCATTAAAGGGTTAGGCTTGCCTACATAGTACGCTTGACGTCCGGTGGCCAGCTCAATGGGAGCTACTAAAGCGCGGCAGGCGGGAATGATGCCGAACTCGGAAGGTCCGGTTAAATCGGAGTTGGTAGCGACTAAACGAGCCCCTTTATTGATAAGCTGGCAGGCCTTGATAATCATATTATAATTGTAGGTGTTTGTTTCGCCGACGACAACGTAATCGGGATTTACATCATTCATAGTAATGCCTGCGTCATATAAGGCGTTGACCAAGCCGGGAGCGCCGATGACATAAGCGCTGCATCCGGGCGCCTGTGAGTGAATAAATTTAGCCGTAGCCAAAGAGCTGGTATAAAAATGGCTTTCATCAACTTCTAAACCCATGCGCTCCAGCTTTTGCTGTAATTCTTTGGGACTTCGTTCACTAGAATTTGTTAAAAATAAAAATCGTTTATCGTTTTCATAAAGCCAGGCAATAAAATCCTTTACACCAGGAAGCAGACGGTTGCCGTGATAAATAACGCCGTCCATATCGCAAATAAAGCCCTGTTTGCTGCGCAGTGTGTCTAATAATTGTAAATTTTGCTGTTCCATAATCATATCTTCCTTTGGAATATTTTATTATTATAATTTAATTATGAAAGAAAGCCGGACTTTTTGCAAGTGCTATTCTGTGACTAACAGCATAAAAACAGTTAAATATTTGTGAAGTTTAGGAAGAAATGTAAGATTGGTAGAGCAGAAAAGATACGAAGTGCTTATCTGCATAATATAGTGATTGACATAAGAAAAATTGCATGGTAAAATTATACATTTTTTGACTTTTATTAAAATGGGTGATACAATGTATTCATAGGGTTTAGAAAGCTATTGATAATTTCAAGTGGGAGGGTGAAAAATGTTTGCTGCAGGAGACCGCGTAGTTTATCCGCTGCATGGCGGCGCTATAGTTAAAGAAGTGCAACAGCGGGTGCAGGATGGTAAAAACGTGGATTATTATATCCTGCAAATGCTTTTTGAGAGCATGACGGTCGCTTTGCCCGTAGCCAGCGCCGAAAAGCTGGGCTTGCGCACTATCGGCAATGAAAGCACTTTGGCAGCCATTGAAGCCGTACTCCGTGACAATCCTGATGTGCAGGCCGTGAAAAGTATTTCTTGGAATCGCCGTTTTCAGTTATATATGGAAAAAATAAAAAGTGGCAGCGTAATTGAGGTAGCAAAAATTTTTAAGCTTTTAACCTTGTTGGAGCGCAGTAAAAAAATTTCTGTGGGCGAACGCCGCTTACTGCATAGTACTAGGCAGATTCTTCAAAGCGAAGTTATGCTGATTCGTGATGTGGATGCGCAAAAAGCAAGCGGTTGGTTGGAAAAATGCTGCGGCGAATAAAAATTGTAGACTGTCCTAGTTTTTAGGGCAGTCTTTTTTGTTGCTTTTTCTCTGTAAAAAATTTACAAAGACGACAAAATTACCAGGCCTTATTGCTTGTTTTTTGAGCGTTTTCGCTGTATCATATAATAGATAAAATAGTAGGCAGAACTATTTGTCAAATTTAGAAGAAAGGAGAAAAAGCTATGTTTCGTAAATTTATTAGCCTTTCTATTTCGTTAATAATTATTATTACCGGACTCATACTTACAGATTTCGCTTTACCGTATATGTCGGAATACTTTGGCTATGATCTGCATGATAACGGTATCTTTGGCATTACCTTTGCCAATATTATTTTAGCTTTGCCAAGCTTGTTTGTTTTTTCTTGGTTGGCATTGGTGCTGGCGCCGTTTATCACTAATTCTATTTTTAATTATGCTGAGATTTTAACTACTTCGTTGTCAAAAATTCCTACCAGCGATATTTTGGTCATGGTTTTTGGCATTGGCATTGGCTTAATTTTGGCAAATTTAATTGGCGGACCTTTTTCGCGTCTACCTATTATTGGTTCCTATATTCCTATTTTTTTAAGCTTGGTGCTGGCGGTAGTCGGCGCAAAATTAGCTTTGCGCAAGCATAATGATATTGTAGGATTTTTTAATCGTATTCCTACCCGCAAAGCAATTAAGCCGGAAGAAAAACAGCCGGATGTTGTGTCAGGACCTTTGAGCGACCGTTTGTATAGCAGTAATAAGCTGCTGGATACCAGTGTAATTATCGACGGACGCATTATGGATATCATTGCGGCAGGATTTTTAGATGGACAGCTGGTAGTGCCAAATTTTGTACTGGAAGAGCTGCAAAAGCTGTCAGATTCTTCTGATGGAATGAAGCGTGCTAAAGGACGCCGCGGCCTTGATTTGGTGCAGGATTTGCGCATCAGCTACAAAGATCAAGTTGTTGTAGTAGACAATGATTTTGACGATATCAGCGAAGTAGACGCTAAATTAGTGCGTTTGGCTAAACAGGCTCATGCGGATATTATTACTAATGATTATAATTTGAATAAAGTAGCCGGAATTCAGGGCGTAAAGGTGCTTAACATTAACGAATTGTCTAATGCCATTAAGCCTGTGGTCATCGCCGGTGAGGAAATGAGTGTGTATTTGGTAAAAGAAGGCAAGGAGCATAATCAGGCGGTGGCTTATCTTGACGATGGCACTATGATTGTGGTAGAAAATGGCCGACCTAATATTGGCAGCAGCATTGCGGTAATAGTAACTTCTGTTTTGCAGACGGCTGCGGGGCGCATGATTTTTGCTAAGGCCGCTCATTATAATTAAACAACGACATGATTTACAGACTGAAGCGTTATGTTTCAGTCTGTACTTGAATATGGAGGAATTTTATGGAGAATTTGGTTGCGATTGTGCCGGCGGCAGGTTCAGGCAAGCGTTTGGGATTGGGAATCAATAAAGCTTTTGTGAAGCTAAACGGTGCGCCGCTTTTAGTGCATTGCCTGACTATGCTTGAGCAAACGCAGATGGTGCGCCAAGCTATAGTGGTTTTAGCTCCTGAGGAAGCCGAGGACGGCGGCAGCTTGCTGGTTTCATATCAAGAAAAATATTTTCCCAATCTGCCTTTTAAAATAGCGCTGGGCGGCAGCGAACGTCAGGACAGCGTAGCTAATGCTTTGATTGCCGTACCTAAGGATGCAGAATATATTGCCGTGCACGATGGCGCGCGTCCCTTTGCGGGACGTGATGTTTTCGCCAGAACCTTGGCGATGGCAAAAAAATATGGCGCTGCTATTGCGGCCGTACCAGTGAAAAATACCATTAAAGTAATAGATGATAATGGATTAGTGGTTAGTACGCCTGTGCGTGCAATGTTAAAAGCTGTGCAGACGCCACAGATTTTTCGGGCGCAGCTGCTGCGTCAGGCTTACGCTTTTTTGCAGGCGCATCCTACGGCTGTTACTGACGATGCTTCCGTAGTGGAGCTTTTAGGAAATAAGGTGGCGGTTGCCGAAGGACGCTACGAAAACATTAAGGTCACTACGCCGGAGGATTTGATTTTGGCGGAATATTTTCTCAAGCAGGAGGAACTGAAACATGGAAAGTAAAACGGTAATGCCCGTTTTTCGCGTAGGCTGCGGCTATGATGTGCATAAATTGGTGCCGGAGCGCAAATTAATTCTCTGCGGTGTGGAGGTGCCTTATGAGTTGGGACTTTTAGGGCATAGCGATGCGGATGTAGCGCTGCATGCGTTGATGGATGCGCTTTTGGGAGCTGCTGCTTTAGGTGATATCGGCAAGCATTTTCCCGATACCGACGAGCGTTTTAAAGGTGCGGACAGCATGAAGCTGACAGAGCATGTAGCGCAGCTTTTGGCGGCGAAAGGCTGGCAGATAAATAATGTTGATATAACGATTATCGCCCAGCGTCCAAAATTGGCGGCGTTTATTCCGCAGATGCGTTCTAAAGCAGCGCAGGTACTGCAAATTGATGAGGATGCAGTAAATGTAAAGGCTACCACTACGGAGAAGCTTGGCTTCACCGGGCGCGGTGAAGGTATTGCTGCTGAGGCTGCAGCATCTTTAGTTAAAGCTTAAGCAAATTAAAAAAATCATTTTTTACGCTTCAAGTGCTGTTATGCTTGAGGCGTTATTTTTTGCATAGCTCGCGTCTTATAATTCTCCACTTTCTTTACACTCTTGCTAGTAAACTTGTTTCTTTTACCGGCATCCTATGCTATAATATTAAATTGACAGACTATGCAATTCATAGTACAGTTTTTGCTGTATTTGCTGTAAAAATTTTAGCAAGTCTGCTGAATAAATTTGTAAAACTATAACAGGATAATTCCTGAATAATTTTGGAGGGAGCATATAAGATGTGTTGTTGTTGTAATAACGAAGAAGTAAGAGTAAGATTTGCACCGAGCCCGACCGGCCCGTTTCATATTGGTGGCGCCCGCAGCGCTCTGTTTAATTGGCTATTGGCTCGTAAAACCGGCGGCAAGCTGATTCTGCGTATTGAGGATACTGATAGAGAGCGTTCCACTCCGGAATCCGAAGAAAATATTAAGGCTGCTTTAAAATGGCTGGGTATGGATTGGGATGAAGGCGTAGATGTTGGCGGCGAATATGGTCCTTATCATCAGATGGAGCGTTTGGAGCTTTATAAAAAATATACCGACCAGCTGCTGGCTGAAGGCAAAGCCTACTATTGCTACTGCACTGACGAAGAATTGGAAGAAGAACGCCAATCCTTGATTAAAGAAGGTAAAATGCCTCGTTACATGGGCAAATGCCGCAATTTGACCGAGGAGCAGATTGCTCAATTCAAAGCTGAAGGCCGTAAGCCGACTGTGCGTTTCCGTGTGCCTGCCGATAAACAAATTTTAATTAAGGATATGGTTCGCGGGAATGTTGTTTTTGATTCCAATAATATCGGCGACTTTGTTATTGTAAAATCTGACGGTATTCCTACTTATAATTATGCTGTTGTTATTGACGATGCGTTGATGCACATTACTCACGTTATCCGCGCTGAAGAGCATTTGTCCAATACTCCGCGTCAATGTCTGATTTATGATGCACTTGGCTTTAAACAGCCTGTTTTTGGTCATATTTCCTTGATTTTAGGCAAAGACCATACTAAAATGAGCAAACGTCATGGCGCTACCAGTGTTGACCAGTATCGTCAGCTTGGTTATCTGCCTGCCGGTATCAACAATTTCTTAGCGCTTTTGGGTTGGGCTCCTAACAGCGAGCAGGAAATTTTCAGCACTGAAGAGCTGATTAAAGAATTTTCCATGGAACGTGTTGCTAAAAATCCGGCAGTTTTTGACATTGATAAACTGAACTGGATTAACCAATATTATATGCGTCAATTAGATGTAGAAGCATTTTTTGAAGCAGCAAAACCGCATATGATTGAAGCCGGTTATATGACGGGCACAGAAGAAGGCGAAAAGCTTGCCTGGCTGAAGCGTGTAGTAGCTACCGCTCAAGAGCACGTTTCTTTCGCTGCACAAATTCCTGCTTGTGTAGAAATGTATTTTAACGATGAATTTGCTTTTGAAAATGAAGAAGCAGAAGCCGTTTTGAAGGCAGAAACCGTTCCTATGGTTATCAAGATGCTGCTGGAAGAACTGCCGAAAATTGAAAATCTGGATAACGTTGCTGTTAAAGCTTTGTTCAAACAAATTCAAAAGGCAACCAAGCTGAAAGGCAAAGACGTATTTATGCCTATCCGCGTAGCTTTGACCGGTAACCAGCATGGTCCGGAACTGGCAGCTATGGTACCGCTGTTGGGCGTTGAGCGTACTGCTAAAAGAATTAAAAATTCTTTGCTCAAGGCTGGAGTTACCTTATAAAAAGCAAAAGAGTAAAAAGCGAAGCATAAAATTGCGAACGGCTCTTTTGAAGATAGGAGAATAATTATGACTATTCGCGTATATAACACTCTGAATAATAAAAAAGAAGACTTTGTCCCCATGACTCCAGGTAAAGCCAATATTTATGTTTGCGGCGTTACTCCGTACAATCATCCGCATGTTGGCAATGCGCGTCCCTTTGTAACCTGGGATGTTATCCGCCGTTTTTTGGAGCATGAGGGCTTTGATGTAACTCATGTGCAGAATTTTACCGATGTAGATGATAAAATTATCAATACTGCCAACAAAGAAGGCGTGCAGTGGTATGATATCTGCAACCGTTATATTGATTCTTATTTTGAAGTAATGGATAAGCTTAATGTGCGCCGGGCTCATGTATATCCACGTGTTTCCGAGCATATTGAAGATATTATCGGTACTGTGCAAACTCTCATTGACAATGGTTATGCTTATGTAGTTGACGGCGACGTTTTCTATAGCGTAGAAAAATTTAGATACTACGGACAACTTTCCGGCCGCAATTTAGAGGATATGCTGGCTGGCGCTCGCGTAGATGTAGATGATCGTAAAAAAAATCCCATGGATTTTGCTTTGTGGAAATCTGCTAAGCCCGGCGAACCCTCTTGGCCAAGTCCGTGGGGTAATGGTCGTCCCGGATGGCATATTGAATGTTCTACCATGAGCATGAAATATTTAGGCGAATCCTTTGACTTTCATGGCGGCGGCAGCGATTTGATTTTTCCTCACCATGAAAACGAAATCGCTCAATCCGAAGGCTGCACAGGCTGCCATCCTTTTGTACATTACTGGTTGCATAACGGCTTTATAACTGTAAATGAAGAAAAAATGTCTAAATCTCTGGGCAATTTCTTTATGGTTATTGATATTTTGGAGCATTATGATCCAGAAACTTTGCGTTTCTTCATTATCTCCACTCATTACCGCAGTCCGTTGGACTTTAGCGATGCTCGTTTAACAGAAGCGCAAAAGAGTTTGGCTCGTCTGCGCAGCGCTCAAGAAACTTTGGGTGAACTGCAGGCTATGATGAACGCAGGCCCTACCGAGGAAAGCTTGGCTCTGCGTGCGAAAGTAACCGAGCTGCGCGAAGCTTTCATGGAAGCAATGCGCGACGACTTTAATACTGCTTTAGCTATTAGCTACTGGTTCGCTTTAGCTAAAGAAATTAACGTATACCATAAAAACATTACCGACGCAGGGCAAAAGCCCGACGGCAAATTAGTTGCTTTGCTGGCAGATGTTTTTGCAGAATTTGCTTCTATTATCGGCGTTTTGGAAAAAACTGCCGCTCCTGCTGCTAATGAAGAAGCAGGCAATAATAAAGAAACAGAGCTTGTGGAAATGCTGATTGCTATGCGCCAGGATGCCCGCAAGGCGAAAGACTATGCTTTGGCAGATGAACTGCGTAATAAATTGAGCGGTATCGGTATTGTTTTGCAGGATACTCCTCAAGGCGTAAAGTGGTCTAAGCAATGAGATTTGAACAATATCAATTCTTGAAAGAGCACGCTCTGGCTGTTTGTGCAGCGGAGGGGGCTAAACAGCCAGACGCTAAGCAGATGAATCCCATTATTTTGGCGTATATCGGCGACGTAGTTTTTTCTATGTATGTGCGTCTGCGCCTGCTGCCGGCTTCTGGACATGTGCGGGTGCTCAGCGATTTAAGTATGAAGATTGTTTCCGCCGTGTGTCAGTGCCAGGCTATGACAGAATTAGAAGCTGTTTTAAATGATGAGGAAGCGGCGGTTTTTCGCCGCGGCCGCAATGCTAAATCCACCGTTCCTAAAAGTGCGTCGGTGCATGAGTACCGTATGGCAACAGCTTTTGAAGCGTTGTTGGGATACCTGTTTTTAGAAGAACAACAGCAGCGGCTGGAAGAAATTTTAGACGCTTCCTTTAATATTATTAGGAAAAATTTAGTAAAGAAAAATTAAGTATAATTCATCTGAAAGGAGGATGAGCTTTTATGACTATGCAGGTTAAGCTGGTGCGTTATACGCCGGAGCCGGAGCGTACTGTGGCTATGAGTGCCAGACTTTGCTATTCACCTATTGGTGCTGCTCAGCTGGAAGAACGCATTAGTGACGAGCAGGCTGCCAATTTAGTGCGCAAGCTGGTAAGTATGGGGCATTTTTCTACTTTAGAACATGTAACTTTTACTTTTGCCATTGAAGGAGTTTCCCGTGTTTTGACGCATCAGTTGGTGCGTCATCGTATAGCTTCTTATTCGCAGCAGTCCCAGCGCTATGTCAAAGAGCATGATTTTGAAACCATTATGCCCGTTTCTATTGCCCAAAATTCTGAAGCTAAAGCTAAATTTGAAGCTTTGATGACAGAAATTCAAGCCTTGTATAACGAGTTTACCGAAGCCGGCATTTTGGCAGAGGACGCTCGCTATATTCTGCCCAACGCAGCGGAAACGAAAATAGTCTGCACTTTTAACGCTCGCTCTTTGCTGAACTTTTTCAGCCTGCGTTGCTGTACCCGCGCGCAATGGGAAATTCGTGCGTTGGCTAATAAAATGTTGGCAGAAGTCAAAAAGGTCGCTCCTGTTATTTTTGAAAATGCCGGACCTACCTGTGTTTCCGAGGGCGTGTGTCACGAAGGTGCTATGTCCTGTGGTCGCTTGCATGTGATTTTAGCGCAGAAGGCTAAAGAAAATGCCGGTAAATAAAGGAGGCTGCCTGTGACTCAGCAAGCAAATGAGGTAATTGCCGGACGTAATGCTGTCAGTGAAGCTTTAAAAGGTCAGCGTCCTTTGAACAAGCTGTATGTGCAGGAGGGGGCTCACGGGGGCAGCTTAGGCGAGCTTTTGGCGTTGGCAAAAAATAAAGGCGTGCCGGTAGAAACTGTCAAGGCAGAAAAACTGGATAAGCTGGCTCCGGGAATGCGTCACCAAGGTGTAGTCGCACTGGCTGCGCCCATCGCGTTTCAAACTTTGGACGATGTGTTCGCTAAGGCTGCGACTAAAGGCGAAGCTCCGTTTCTGTTGCTTTTAGACGAGCTGCAGGATCCGCAGAATGTGGGCGCCTTAATTCGTACTGCCGATGCCGCCGGTGTACATGGAGTGTTGCTGCCGCGCCGCCGCAGCTGTCCTTTAAATGCCGTGGTGGCAAAAATTTCCGCAGGCGCTGTGGAATATGTGCCGGTGGTGCAGATAGGCAATATTGTCCAAACTATGGAAGAGCTTAAGGAACGCGGCTGTTGGCTGGTGGGCGCAGATATGGATGGCGTAGATTTTTATGCTGCCAATTTAACGGGCCCCATTGTGTTGGTTATCGGCGCAGAAGGTAAAGGTCTGGGTCGCTTAGTAAAACAAAAATGTGACGATATAGTCAGCCTGCCAATGCACGGCGGTGTTAATTCGTTAAATGCTTCTAATGCAGGAGCAGTTTTAATGTATGAAGTGGTGCGTCAACGCCATTCGTTCCAATGAGGTGAAGTATGGGCGAATACTTAATTGTTGATGGATATAATGTTATCAATGCTTGGAAAGAATTTGCCCAGCTGCGCCAAACAAGCTTAGAACATGCCCGTGAACTTTTAGTGGCTGGTGTAAGTGAATATGCGGCTTTTAAAGGCTACAAAGCCATTGTGGTTTTTGATGCGCTAGATGTAGCAGGCAATGCGGCAGTGGAAACTATTCACGGCATTCAGGTGGTCTATACCAGTGAGGGAGAAACCGCTGATTCCTGGATTGAAAGGCGTGCTTACGAATTAGGCCATGGACCGCAGAAATCCAAGGTTTTTGTAGTAACCAGTGATTATGCGGAGCAGATAAATGTTTTGGGAGCCGGAGCCTATCGTGTTTCCGCTAGAGAATTTCGTGAGGACTATAAAAAAACTAAACGGCAGATAGCCGAGCGTCTGCGTATTCCTCGCGGCGCTTTAAACCGCAACGAACTTGGCGGGCGTATTAATGGGCCTATTTTGGAGCATTTGGAAAAAATGCGCCGTCGATAAAGTTGACGGCAAGGGCTTGACGGGATATAATAAAATCGTATTCTTATTACAGAACCCACATGGAGGACATGTATTTGATGATTACGGATACGGTAAATAAAAACGAACCGTATGATACTTTTGCAAAAATGACGGATGAGGAAATCGTTTCAGATGCTCAGCTGCATGACAATGTACTGGCGCAGGAATATTTGCTGCACAAGTATAGAAATTTTGTCAGAGCTAAAGCTCGCAGCTATTTTCTTATTGGCGCAGAACGGGAAGATATTATTCAAGAGGGCATGATTGGTTTGTATAAGGCAATTCGTGACTACAAAAATGATAAACAGTCTTCCTTTCGTGCCTTTGCGGAGCTTTGTGTAACAAGACAAATTATTACTGCAATTAAAACAGCGACGCGTCAAAAGCATATTCCCCTGAATTCTTATGTTTCTCTTAATAAGCCTATTTATGAGGAAGACAGCGATAGAACGCTGCTGGATATTATCAGCGGTGTGCGAGTAGCTAATCCCGAGGATATGGTTATCAGCAGGGAAGAATTCAGCGATATTGAGAATAAAATGAATGATATTCTCAGCGATTTAGAGTGGAAAGTGCTGATGAGTTATTTGGACGGCAAATCTTATCAGGAAATAGCCGTAGAGCTCAACCGTCATATTAAATCCATAGATAACGCGCTGCAGCGCGTAAAGCGTAAATTAGAAAAAAATATTATCAGCAAGGGAGAGATTACTGACCTCAGAACTGTTTACAGCGGTTTGTTAGCAATAGATCCTTATGAACGCTTTAAAAACAAAGATTGTAAAAACTGATAATTATTGATAAATGTGTAACATTACGCTGCACTGTTGGGAAATTTTCAGAACGGTGTATATTTTTAAAAGGATTTTAGAGATATTCAGCGAATATACTAGGTAACAATTTAGATTGAAATATTAACACTTCGGTGTCATAGGAGGTTTTTCAAATGAATCAAGTAGAAGAATTGTTGAAGGTTGTAGAAGCAGCGCAGGCTGACAAAGGTAATGTAGTTATCGTTACCGGTAAACCGGGCAGCGGCAAGAGCAAAGTATTGCGTGAAGCTGCAGAAATTAAAAAATGGACTTATGTTGACTGCCGTATGCTGATTAGCGAAGAATTTTTAGCTATTCCGGCAGCAGACAGGGGTTTATATGCTCCAGATATGTTTGCAGAAATTTTGGCTAGCTACAATGCTGACGTTATCATTCTTGACAGACTGCAAACTCTGTTCGTTCCTGTATTCCATATTAATACCGATAGCCTGATGCGTAAACTGAGCAAAAAGTTCACCATTATTACTGCATGGCCCGGCTATTTGGAAAACGGCAATCTGTGCTATGATAAATTTGATGGCACCGAAGCTATCCGCATCAGCCCGGACGGCTTTAAGATTTGGAATGTAGAAGATTAATTTTTCTTTTCTCCTATTGAATTCGGAGGCAAAGTATGACTGAAAAAAAGCGTTGCTTTGCAGTGCTGACGGGCGGCGGCGACTGCCCTGGCTTAAACGCCGTTATTAGAGCTGTAGTAAAGACTTTTTTGCAAAATGACTGCGAAGTTTATGGCGTATATAATGGCTTTAACGGTTTAGTCAACGACAATTTAAAAAAGATAAGTTATGCTGAGGTTTCGGGCATTTTGCCCCGCGGTGGTACTATTCTAGGCACTACTAACCGTGATAATCCGTTTAAATTTGCCATTGAACAAGAGGATGGAAGCATAATCTATAAGGATATGCGGGAAAAAGTGCTGGAAAATCTGCAAAAGTATGATATTGAAGCTTTAGTTGTTATCGGTGGTGACGGCAGCCTAAATATTGGGGCGCAGTTGGCGAGAGAGTGTGGCGTTAAAGTAGTTGGCGTTCCGAAAACTATTGATAACGATTTGCCTTGCACGGAACGCACCTTTGGTTTTGATACGGCAATGGCAATGGCTACAGAAGCTGTGGACAGGCTGCATACTACTGCAGAATCTCATCACAGGGTAATGGTTTTAGAGGTTATGGGTCGTTATGCAGGCTGGATTGCCTTGCATAGCGGTATAGCAGGCGGCGCAGACGTTATTCTGCTGCCGGAGATTCCTTATCGGCTGGACAGCATTGTAACTAAATTGCAGCAGCGTGTAGACGCGGGCAAAAGTTTTAGTATTGTTGTTGTTGCTGAAGGTGCTAAACCTGAGGGCGGCGAAATGTCTGTTGCTCGTATGGTTAAGGGTAGTTTTGAACCTATCCGCTTGGGTGGAATTGGCGAAAAGGTGGCTCGCGAAATTGAAGAGCGTACAGGAATCGAATCAAGATGTACGGTTTTAGGCTATTTACAGCGCGGCGGTTCACCGACAGCTTTTGACAGAGTTTTATCTACCCGTTATGGCGTTGCTGCAGCAGAAGCATGTCTGCGTGGCGAGTATAATGTAATGGTTTCTTTGTATCATGACCAAATTGTAACAGTTTATATCCAAAAGGCAGCGTCAAAACCGCGGCAGGTGCCTGTGGATAGCGAAATTATCCGTACAGGTCGTCAGCTTGGTATTTGTTTTGGCGATTAAGAAGCACCAGTTAATTTTTGATTCATTTAAAACGTATTAATAAGAGACAGTCAATGTGGCTGTCTCTTATTTTTATCTTTAGCAGTAATGAAAAATTAATGTGAGAATATGTGTCAGACAATTGCTTAATGCTATAAAATAGCGTATAATATAACAGCATGACATTTTGAAAGGATGTTAATATGGATCAGTATCTTATTGCAGTTGTTGTAGGTGTCGTTGAAGGTTTGACAGAATTTCTGCCGGTTTCTTCTACAGGACACATGATTATTGTAGGACATATGCTGGGCTTTGACGGTCCGGTAGCAGATGTTTTTGATGTTTTTGTACAGCTTGGTGCGATTTTATCGGTTATCTTTATTTATAAAGAGCGGTTTGCCCGCTTTTTTACCAAGGATGGCTGGGATATGCACAAAGGCTTGTCCGTGTGGCATATAGCTGCAGGAATTGTCCCGGTTATGGGTGTGGCATATATTTGTTATCCTTTGATTAAAAAATATCTTTTTTCTCCGCTGACCGTTGCTATTGGTTTGGTTTTAGGCGGCTTATTGCTGATGTTTGCTGAGAATATGACTAAAGGTAAAGAAGAGCGGCTGGTAGATGATGTGGATAAAATTACGATGAAGCAGGCAATGTGGGTAGGCATCTATCAGTTCCTTTCATTGTGGCCGGGGTTTTCCCGCAGCGGCAGCACTATCGCCGGCGGACTTTTAGTAGGGCTTTCGCGTCAGGCGGCTGCTAGCTATACGTTTTTAATTGCTGTACCTTTGATGTTTGTAGCCTGCATTTATGATTTACTGAAAAATTTTCATAATTTAAATGCAGATGATTTAACTGTGCTGGGTATTGGCTTTGCAGTTTCTTTTGTTGTTGCCTATTGGTCAGTACTGTGGTTCCTTAAATTTTTACACAAATATGATTTAACCAGCTTTGCTTGGTATCGCATTGCTTTGGCCTGCGTTAGTTATTGGTACTTTTATTGCTGATATATAAATAAAAAACTCCGACTGTATTTTGATATGTCCCCGGAATTTTGGATACATATTGTTTGGCAGTCGGAGTTTTTGCTTACAATGAATGGTTTGGATAATTTTATTGCTTATTTGGCAGACCGATAGATTTTCACCATATCGTCTTGCGTAAGCACCTTAAATTGTCCTATGGCACGAGTGCCCATAAAGCTGCATTTATAGGCTAATTCAGCAATTTGTGCATCGGTAAGTTCTGCGCCGATAAGGTCGTGAATATTAGTTGGCATGCCAATGTGACGGAAAAAGCTTTCCATAGCAGCAATTCCTTCTAAAGCAGTGGCTTTGGGGTCAGCATAATTGTAGGGAAGGCTGAATACATCAACAGCCAGTTTAGCAAATCTTTCAGGATTTTCTTGGTAAACATAACGTGCCCAGCTTCCCCAAATTGCTGCCAAACCAGCGCCGTGAGCTACGCCAAACATACCGCTGAGTTCGTGTTCCAGCTGATGGCAGGCCCAGTCGCCTAGGGTTCTGTCGCCTGTGACACCGTTGTGAGAGAAGGTTCCGCTCCACATAATTTCTGCGCGGGCATTGTAATCAGTGGGGCTTTTTAGCGCGATTTTAGCATTGCGCGTTAAAGTGCGCAGCAAAGCTGTAGCAATATTATCTACTAAATCAAGCTGCTTGAAAGCAGGCGTAGTAAAGTAGCGCTCCAAAGTATGGACAATAATATCCGTGCAGCCGCTGGCTGTTTGGTAAGCGGGTAAGGTATAAGTAAGCTCCGGATTGAGCAGAGAGAATTTTGCATAGCAGTAATCGGTTGTAAGGCCGCGTTTGAGCATGCCTTCGTCTTTAGTAACCACAGAGGAATTGCTCATTTCGCTGCCGGCAGCCGCAATGGTCAAAACTACGCCGATAGGAGCGCAGCCGGTAGCTTTTTTCTTGCCGGTATAGTAATCCCAAACATCGCCTTCATTGGCTAAACCGTAACCGATGCCTTTAGCACTGTCAATAACACTGCCGCCGCCAACTGCTAAAATAAAATCAACGTTTTCTTTGCGGCACAATTCAATGCCTTCGTTAATTTTGCTCAGCAGAGGATTGGGTACAACTCCACCTAACAGTACATATTCCAAGCCTGTTTCCTGCAAGCTGGCGCAGATGCGGTTCAGCAGACCGGATTTTTTAGCGCTTTGACCGCCAAAATGTACTAAAACTTTATGTGCGCCGTAACGCTTGCACATAGTGCCTGCCTGTGTTTCAACATTTTTGCCAAAAAGAACTTTGCTAGGTGCGAAAAATTCGAACTTTTCTTTTTTATACATAGCTATCCTCCTGAAAAATTATTGGTTAAACTTTTGCGAAAGCAGCTATTGCTTCGCTTTTCTGTTACTGTTTTTATTTTAGCACGGCGGTTTGTTTTTGTAAAATAATAGGCAGTAAAAGGGAGTGATTGCATCTAACAGTATATATTTGCTATAATTAGCTTAATTAGATAAAAGGAGTTGTGAAATATATGCAATACATAGCATGTTACGGCGATAGCTTGGTGCAGGGATTTCCTTTCGGCAATAAATATTCTTGGACGGCGGTAGTGGAAAAGATTGCGCCCATAAAAATGCTTAATTACGGTTTGTGCGGCGATTGCTGTGACGATATCCTTTTTCGTATACGTCAGTATATTCTGCCGGAATATGTACAGCATATACTGTTTTTAGGTGGGGCTAATGATATTTTACAAGGCAGGCGCTTAGAAAACATTTTAGAGGATTATAAGCGGCTATTGCAGTGGTGTGATGAAAAAAATTATCGTCTTTGCCTGGTTTTACCGCTGCTTAGTGCTGACGAATATTTGAACCGCCATTTATGGGATTTACGCCAAAGCATTGAACAGCTTTATACGGAAAAGGCTCTGCTTTTAGATATGCAGCCTGCTATCGGGTTAGACGTAGCTGCGCGCAAGGCAGCGTACTTAGACGGTGTGCATCCTTTGGCTAAAACTTATGAGGCGATGGGTATGTACGCTGCGCCTGTTTTGCTTAAGTGGCTGGCAGAAAAATACTGATAATAAATTTTTGTATAAAAATGCTTTTTCTAGCAAGCATAGAGAATTTGCTTAGAGGATTGAGAAATAATGTTTTGCATTTGGCGTAAGCTATGGTAAAATAGAGACGATATATTTTTATGGAGGTGAAACTGCCGGCTTCGGTTAAGGAAGAAGCAGCAGATTTTTTTGGATTATCTTATAATACTGTTTAATGTGATCGTTGTATTATTTTTAGTTGCTCTGAACGGTTTCTTTGTGGCGTCAGAATTTTCTATTGTTAAAGTGCGTCCGTCGCGTCTTGATGCTTTACTTAAAGAAGGCAATCGCCGGGCTGTATACGCCAAAAAAGTTACAGAGCATTTAGATGCGTTTTTGTCCGTAACTCAGCTGGGTATTACTATTGCTTCCTTAGGTTTAGGCTGGATTGGCGAGCCTACAGTGGCAAAAATTCTGCATCCTGTTTTTGCTTTGATAAATATTCCGGAGCATTTGGAGCATACAATCGCTTTTGTGCTCGGCTTCAGCGTTATTACTGCGTTGCATATTGTTTTGGGCGAACTGGTTCCTAAATCTCTTTCTATTCAAAAGACGGAGCAAATTGTTCTGTTTGTTGCTTGGCCTTTGCTGATGTTCGATAAGCTGATGTATCCTGCGGTATGGTTTTTGAACCATGTGGCCAACTGGATTTTGCTTCGTATGGGTGTGGAAGCGGCTAGTGAAGCGGAAGAAGCTCATAACGAAGATGAAATTCGTATTCTAATGGAAGAAAGTCATAAACATGGTTATATCGATAAAACTGAGCTGACTTATTTAGATAATGTTTTCGATTTTTCTGACCGGCGCGCCAGCGATATTATGGTGCCTCGTACTGATATGATTTGCCTGTATTTGGAAGATCCGGTAGAGGAAAGTATTGAAACTGCTCTTAACGAGCGTATGACCCGTTATCCTATCTGCGAGGAGGATAAAGACCATATAATCGGTTTTTTGCATATTAAAGATCTAATGCGTTCTTTAAAGGACGGTCAACCGACGGATTTGCGCAGTCTTGCTCGTAATGTACTTTTGGTTCCGGAATCCTTGCCTATTAGTAAGCTGCTTAAAATGCTGCAAAAGCATCGCAGTCAAATAGCCGTGCTTATAGACGAATATGGCGGTACTGCCGGTATGGTAACGGTTGAGGATATTTTGGAGGAAATCGTCGGTGAAATTCAGGACGAATTTGACGAGGAGCGTCCGGAGGTAGAAGATAAAGGCAACAAGACCTATTCCGTAGATGGTAAGATGCTTTTAGACGACATTAACGACTTTTTTGAGCTCCAGCTTGATACTGAGGGTTGCGATACTATTGGCGGCTGGGTTTATGCGCAAATCGACTATCTGCCTAAGGTAGGACATAGGGTGAAAACACCGGAGGCGGAATTTACTGTTGAGGAAGTTGCCAAAATGCGTATTACGCGCGTAAGAATCCAGCTGCTGCATGAGCCGGAAAATATCCATGAAGAATTGCAGGAGGAATATCCTGACGACATTCAACATATTTAACAAAAAAGACCTGTTCCCGTTAGGGAGCAGGCTTTTTTGTTATGCGGTGTAAATTACATGTCGTGAAAGTGCATGCCAATATTGCTGTGACGCAGGAAATTAAGCGTAACATCGGGGAAGGAAGCGTAGCTGAGTACATCTTCAATAGGTGCATTGGGGAAGCCTTCTTCTGCCAATTTTTCGCGCAGTTTTTTCAGCTGTGGTGCAATATCATCAGCAGGGCGGTGGTCAATTTGCGGGGTATCGCCAATAGCCAGCTTGCGCACGGTAGGATCAATCGGACCCGGAGTGCGTCCGTATTTACCCAAAATTAAATCCTTAACTTCGCGCGGAATCATCTTGTAGCGTCCTAAAGCTACGTTCAGCACTGCCATGGAGCCAACGATTTGACTGGTAGGAGTAACTAGCGGCGGATAGCCAAGCTCTGCGCGAACACGAGGCATTTCCTCAAGTAATTGCGGATATTTATCGGCAACACCCATTTCTTTCATTTGGTTGAGCAGATTAGAAAGCATGCCGCCTGGGATTTGGAAAGTTAAAACCTTGGGATCAATAGGAATATTGGTATTCAAATTGAAATCATTAGTTAGATTTTTGCGGACATCTTTAAAATAGTCAGCTAAATCGTTGAGTTTAGTTAGGTCAATGCCTGTATCAAAGGGAGAGCCTTGCAGAGTGGCTACCATGGATTCAGTACAGGGCTGGCTGGTAGATTCAGCGAAAGGAGAAAGCGCAGTGTCGATAATATCAGCGCCTGCTTCTACTGCTTTCAAAAGCGTCATGTCGCCCATACCGCTGGTAAAGTGAGTGTGCAGGTCAACGGGAAGGCCAACTTCTGTTTTCAGGCTGCGCACAAGAGATTCAGCTGCATAAGGACGGAGCAAGCCTGCCATATCCTTAATACAAATGGAATCAGCGCCCATTTGCGCCAGTTCTTTACCTAATTTAACAAAGTCACTGTCTTTGTGGTAGGGGCTGATGGTATAAACGATACAGCCTTGTACATGAGCGCCGGCTTCTTTAGCAGCACGCATAGCACACTCTAAATTACGGGTATCGTTAAGCGCATCAAAAATACGAATAATAGAAACGCCGTTAGCAACAGAGCGTTTTACAAATTCACGTACAACATCATCTGCATAATGATTGTAGCCAAGGATGTTTTGACCGCGCAGCAGCATTTGAATGGGAGTTTTTGGTAAATGCTTTTTGAGTGTACGCAGACGCTGCCACGGATCTTCGTTAAGGAAACGAAGGCAGGAGTCAAAAGTAGCTCCGCCCCAAGCTTCCAATGCATAGTATCCAACATTATCAAGCCGCTCTAATGCAGGTTGCATATCTTTCATTCTCATTCTGGTAGCTGCTAAGGATTGATGACCGTCGCGCAATACAGTTTCAACTATTTTTACTGCTTGTTTGTCCATAGTTCTGTCTCCTTACATATATTATGGTATTATTATAACATATCTTGTTGGATACTGTATACAAGAATGTGTGAAAAAACAGCTCCATTTATAACTAGTTTTTTTCTAACTACAAATGGAGCTGTTTATACGGTGAACTTTAATTGTTGGTAGGTTGTGTACTTACAGTGGGCTTGCCTAAAATTTCGTTAATGCGGGATTTCATGCTTTTATTTTTCTTGCTGGGTTTGGTAGATACTACTGGTTGTTTAGGCTCGGTATTAGTTTTACTTTCTACTTTAGCTTTAGCATCAACTGGTTTATTCTTATCAGCTTCTTTTTTATCTTTATCGTCCTCGTCTTGTTTGATTTCAGGCTCGGCAGGAATGCTTACGCCGGGATTGACGAAACTGCTGTGAGGGGTAGCGGCTAAAGAGTTGACCATAAATTCATGCCAAATTGAAAGGGGGGTGCTGCTGCCGTACATATGATTCATGGGCTTGTTATTATCGTCACCAACCCATACAGCGGTGCTGAGGTCAGGGGTATAGCCTACAAACCAAGCATCAATAAAGGTATCGGTGGTACCGGTTTTACCAGCAGCTGGACGGCCAATACCCATACCGCCGGCAGTGCCGCGGGTAAGAACATCTTCCAGCATATTAGTAGTTAGATAAGCAGATTTAGCGTCAATAACACGTTTGGATTGGGTGTTTGCTTCATACAATACCTTGCCGCTGCGGTCAACTATCTTGAGCAGGGCAATCGGTTTGCAATAAATACCGTTAGTAGATAAAACGCCGTAAGCAGCAGCCATTTCTAAAGGATTAACGCCTTTAGTTAATCCGCCGATGGACATAGCAAGGTTAACATCACTGTAAGCGCCGGAATCTACCAAGGTGGAAATGCCCATTTTTTCAGCATTATTGATAATTTTATTAACGCCGACTTCACGCGCCAGCTTAATAGTAGGAATATTAATTGAACGAGCCAATGCAGTACGCAGGCTTACTTTACCATGCCAAGATAAATCGGAGTTTTGCGGTTTCCAGCCGGGAGCAAATTCTTCTTCTTTATCTTCAATAACGCTGGCCGGAGTGAAGCCGTTTTGCATAGCTGTTAAAAAAACAAAGGGTTTAAAAGAAGAACCAGGTTGACGAACAGCCAATGTTGCACGATTAAACTTATCATTCCCGCGACCGCCAATCATGGCTTTGACATAACCTGTTTTGGGTTCTATGGCAACTAAAGCCATTTGTGGTTGAGTCAGTTTGTTGTCGTCTGTGTAATAAGAAGGCAGAAAATGCATAGCATTTTCTGCGGCTTTCTGCATATCTGTATCAAGAGTGGTATAAACCTTCAAACCACCTTTATACAGCGCGTCAGCTCCGACTTCATCAATAACTTTTTGAATAATCATATCAAAAAAATATGACCTAGGATTATTTTGCGTTTTATGAGCATTGTTATAGACCATTTTCGTGGCTTTTGCTTGATCGCCTTGCGATTCATTGATAAAACCATATTTAACCATTTGGTCGATAACTAACTCTTGGCGTTTTTTGCTTTCTTGAGGATTTTCAAAAGGATTATAGTAATTAGGACTTTTAGGAATAGCTGCTAAGCTGGCTGCTTCTGCAATATTAAGATCCTGTACATGTTTACCAAAATAATACATAGCAGCGCTTTCAATGCCATAAGCTCCTTGACCGAAATAAATACGGTTGAGATACATGGAAAGAATTTCATCTTTAGTATACTTGTACTCTAGCTCTTTGGCGATAAAAGCCTCTTTAATTTTTCTTACAATAGAACGCTCTTGTGTAAGAAACGCATTTTTTGCAAGCTGTTGAGTAATAGTACTGCCGCCTTGTACTTCTCTTCCACTTAAAGTGGAAACAAGCGCGCGGGCAGTGCCGCGATAATCAATACCGCTGTGCTCATAAAAACGATTGTCTTCGATTGCGATAAAAGCCTGCTGCACATGCTTAGGTATTTTATCAATAGAGACAGGTATGCGACGTTCCTCTGATAAAGTGGTATAAATAACATTACCTTTGTTATCAAAGAATTGAGAAGCTGCATCAGGAATTAACGTTTCATCCATATTAGGTGGTGAAAAAAAACTTGAAAAGCCATAAAGCACAGAGGCGCCCATGACCATCAGGCAGATAATGCAAATGACTAGAAATTTAAGTGCCTTTAACATACTTTACCTCGTTATATAAAATTTAGCTGTTAATATCTATAACAATAGACAGCACTATTATTATAGCATTTTAAAAGGAGTTTGTCATATATTTTGATTGTAAGGAGTTAGTGAAAAAAGTAAAAAATCGCAAAAAAAGAGTTGACAGCATTAGAACGCTGTGGTATTATATACAAGTCGACGCGATAAGGCAACAAATTAAAGCCTAAATCGCTAGACAAAAAAGGATTTGGCAAAGAAAAATTGCTCATATTCGAGGAAGCGCAAAAATTTACGAACGAGATAATACTAAAGTATATCGAGTGAGAAAATTGAAGCGCTGACGAAGAAGATGACAATTTATCGAAGCCAAAAATGAACCTTGAAAACTGAACAATTAACCTAAAAAAAGCGAATGTGCGGGTCGAGCGCGAAAGCGCACGGCCAAGTCAAAATATTTCTTTTAATAATAAGAGCCAA
>CAJKLD010000015.1 GCA_905200645.1 uncultured Phascolarctobacterium sp.
GGAACGGCAAAATTTTTTACACTTCTACTACTTCTTTATCACACATCAGCAAAATAAGCAGGGCTGTAAACCTGAGCGTTTTTTAAAACCTTAATCATAATATATCCTTTCATTTTACCTATCAGCGAAACAACTCACTTACGTTGAACCTGCTTTTACCGTCGCGTAAGTAAACTGCTACAAAAAAAGCCGGCCGAAACCGACTTTTTGTTGAAAAATTATTTGTAAAGCATGGACTGTAAATCTAGAGCACCTTTTCCAAAACATGCAGGGACGGTTCGATAGAATTAAGCTCCAAATATTCGCTTTCGCTGTGTCCGCCTGCGCCAACAGGACCAATGCCGTCAACTGTGGTAGCACCTGCGCCGGAAGTATAATTGCCGTCGCTGGCTCCGCCCGCATTAACCCATTCAGTAGAAGCGCCATATTCCTTGCTGGCAGCATCAATAACCGCCACCAAGGCAGCAGTATCAGGAGTAGCAGCCATAGGCGCCTGCTTACCCTTGTTGATGATATTTACAGCAATTTCGGCAGCTTCCGCATGCTTGCTAAGTTTAGCTAAAGCTGCTTCAACAAAAGGAATCTGAGCCTTATCTGCAATACGCACATCAAGGTCAAGCTGCGCATAAGCAGCTACGCTGTTATATACGGTGCCGCCACTACAAACACCGGCATTAACGGTCAAGCCTGTTTCATAATTGGTTAAAGCCGCTAACTGCAAAATCCAATAAGCCATTTCATTAATAGCGCTGCGGCCATCTTTATGGTTATTGCCCGCGTGAGCAGCTTTGCCATTAAAATCAACAATATAATGTAAAAGACCTTTACGCGTCAAAACTCTTGCGCCGCTGGCACGTGCAGATTCCAAAACCAGGCAGTATTTGGTATGCGAGCCAATTTTTTCCAACCAAGCACGAGTGTTGTTGCTGCCGCGTTCCTCTTCAGAATTAAATGCTAAGCAAACCTTTAAATCTTTTAGAGAATCGTTAGCTTCCATAGCCTTCAACACATGGGTAGCTTGCAGGCAGCCGCATTTCATGTCGCTTACGCCGGGACCGTAAGCACGATCGCCTTGTACAGAAAAGGGACGTTCCTTTACAGTGCCGTCAGGAAAAACGGTATCCATGTGGCAACACAGAATAACGTCATAATTTTCCTCAGCTGGCAATAAAGATAGAATAAACACCAAAACACAACATTAGCTTGCGTACATTTTTGTGCAGGTTTTGCTTTAATATTTGACAAAAAAGTGTTATACTTAATATGCTACATTGTTCGGATTAAGTTAGTTTACATTTTAAAGGAAAGCTGCTATGATTGCCATACCTCAATGCTTGGATTTTTCAGATATCCACCTTACAAGGGAAATTTGTAAGTTCTATTTAAAAATGCTCGAAATTAAAAACAGAGATATTTACCTTCACAGCCAGCAGGTAGCTAACTACGCTGCCAGCACCGCAGCGAAGCTTGGTTTACCTGCCTCGGAGGTATCGCAAATCAAAACGGGAGCACTGCTCCATGATATTGGTCAGCTTTCCGTCCCAAATTTAATTTTGGCTAAACTGCCGTTTCTCTCTACCAGAGAAATGTCCATTTATAAGCGTCATTGTATTGCCGGAGCCAGCATGCTGGAAAATATTCCGGAATTCACCTATATTATAGACATTATCCGCTGCCATCATGAAAAATGGAACGGCACAGGCTATCCTAAACGCTTAAAAGGCCAGAATATTCCTATTGGCGCCCGCATTGTAGCCGTAGCTAATTATTACGACCGCAATATCAATCCTTGCATTACTCATTGGCAAAAAACTCACGCCGATGCTATTGTAGAGCTGCAGGATAAAGCAGGTCTTGATTTCGACCCGGCGATTGTCAAAGCTTTTATCGAATCGGTAATTCCCAAACAAGCAAAAAAACTAGATATTTAAAAGCGCTGCTTAACGTAAAAGTAAGCAGCGCTTTTTGTTTGCTATTTTTTAGTTTTAATGAGTACCTTGCACGATTTTGATACCGCTGGCCGCCAGTTCGTCAGCAATCGCTTTGATGGTGGGACAAAGATGCTTTTCACCGGACGCATCCTTCTTGCTGGTGCAGTTGCTTAAATGCAGCACGTCAAGCTGTAATTCCTTCATGCGGTTAATTTTCTTCGTAATTCCCTCTTGATTTTCCAGCATGGAGCCTTCGCAGCCATTGCAGGTCCACATAGCCATAAGGCGCAGCTCCTCGTCACCATATTGAGCGAAGCTTTTTTCTTTATCATACATTACCCGCAGACAGCCTGCTCCCGCGCAGGACGCAGAGGTTTTTAAGCAGCGTAAAATAGCAATTTTCTTCATAATTTACAGCCTCCAAAAGCTCATTCTTTAAGTCGCAAATAAATCTGCAAACTATTAACTCAGCTTTACCGCATCATTATTCAGCATGGGCAGCTGCTGTCCTTTTTTGCCTAAGCGGTACAAGCGCAGACGTTCAATATCTGCCATAGCCACAGGCAAATTCAGCTGATACTGCTCGTTTAAAGCGTTGAGCAAATCCACAGCCTTCATGCTGCCCGTAGACGTAATTTTGCAGTCAAAGGTAAAAATTGTTTTTTCCTCATCCTGCATAACCTCCAAATGAGGAATATAAAACTTAACGTCAATTTCTTTAAAGCCAGCCTTACTTTTAGGCGCAGCCTTTTTAAACGGCAGCTCTTGACAGGCATTGAATTGGGCAACGGCATCGCTGACGTTTTCACTAAAGGGCAGAGTAACACGATAGCCGGCTCCGGCAGCCTGGCTCATCAACGCTGCATGATGCGTATCTACCGCATCAGCAGCCAATACGCGAATACCTCGCGGCAGCGCTGCATCCAAAGCTCTCGCCGCATTTTCTACTTCCATTGGTTCAGCCAGCTCAATCTCAACAAACTCGGTGTAGCTTACTACGCCTACACCCAAAGCAGATGCCAAGCTGAATTTTAAATGAGGATTAAAGCCTTCACTGTAAGCTGCCGGCAGCTTAGCGCGACGGATAGCACGGCCAATAGTGCGCACATATTCTAAATGAGAGATAAAGCGAATTTCCGGATCTTTAGTAATTTGCATACGCAGCTTCATTATTGCTTTGCCTCCCCTTTGTAATCTATTATGCTGACGCCCAGCTTTTGGCATACGCCGCAGCCGGTACAATTGGAACGACGACAGTCGTGGGTAAGCTGTTGTGCGTAAGCCTTTTGCCATTCGTTCCACAAAAAGCGGCGGGATACGCCCGGAGAAATATGCTCCCAGGGAAAAGCTTCGTTTTCGCTTCTTTGTCGAGCGGCATAAAAATCCTTGTCCAAACCGGCCTCTGCAAAGGCTTCCAGCCAACGGTCATAGGAGAAGCAGTCGCTCCAGCCGTCAAAACGCGCGCCCTTTTGCCAAGCCAATAGCAACGCTTTGCCTAAGCGACGGTCACCGCGGGCAAAAACAGCTTCAATAATACCGGTCTTGCTGTCGTGATAATTTAAGGTAACGTTTTTAATTGTTTTAATTTCGTCCTTGAGCAAAAACTGCTTGCGGCGTATATTTTCTAAATCATCCTGGGCAAACCATTGAAAGGCGGTATAAGGCTTAGGCACAAAGAAGGAAGCGCTTACCGTAACTTTGCAGCCTTTTTTGCCGGTAATCTGATAATATTTATACTGTACCTTGCGCGCCAAATCAGCAATCGCCAGTACGTCATCATCATTTTCAAAAGGCAGGCCAATCATAAAATACAGCTTAACACTGTTCCATCCCGAAGCAAATGCCGCGCCTACGGCGTTCATCAAATCTTCTTCCGTAACACCCTTGTTAATTACGTCACGCATTTTTTGACTGCCCGCTTCGGGAGCAAAAGTTAAACCACTTTTGCGCACGGCCTGAATCTCTTTGGCAATCGCTACGCAAAAGCTGTCAATACGCAGCGAGGGCAGAGAAACGCTCACACGATCGTCCTTAAATTCGTCAATCATATCATGCACCATAGGCGCTAAGCAGGAATAATCTGCGCTGGATAAAGATACAAGGCTAATTTCGTTATAACCGGTATTATCCACCAGCTTACGCGCTAACCTCTTCAACACCTCCGGCTTGCGCTCGCGCACCGGACGATACACCATGCCCGCATGGCAAAAACGACAGCCGCGGCTGCAACCACGGAATACCTCCAGCATAATGCGGTCGTGAACAATTTCGCCAAAGGGTACAATCGGAGCAGTCGGAAAATCTATACTGTTCATATCCTTAACTACTCTTTTGTAGACAACAGCAGGTGCATTTTCTTCCACAGGAACAATCTCTTTAAAGGTCAAATTTTCATTATAAACAGGCTTGTAAAAGGACGGTACATAAATACCGCTGATTTTTACTGCTTTATGTAAAAATCCCTGACGACCACCCGGCTTACCTGCACGTTTCCAAGCTTTATAGGCTTCCATTACTTCCAGCATAACCTCTTCGCCTTCGCCGATAACGGCAAAATCAAAAAAATCAGCCAAAGGCTCCGGATTATAAACGCAGGGTCCGCCAACAATTACCAGCGGATCTGCTTCCGTGCGTTCTGCCGCCAGCACAGGAATACCACCTAAATCAAGCATATTCAAAATATTAGTATAACTAAGCTCATATTGCAAAGTAAAGCCAACGATATCACAATTCTTAAGGCTCTTTTTATTTTCCAGCGTGCGCAGAGGAATGTTACGCTCGCGCATTTTTGCTTCCATATCTATCCACGGAGCATACACGCGCTCGGCCTGCACTCCCTGCTGCCGGTTAAGCAGATGATACAAAATTTTGAAGCCTAAATAGCTCATGCCCACTTCGTAAACATCGGGAAAAGCAAGCGCAATGGTAGCTTCCACCTGGTCCGCAGGCTTAATCACACTGCCAAACTCACCGCCGGTATAACGCGCAGGCTTCTGCACGCTGCTTAATATATCAATGGTTAATTCCTTTTCCATAAATCCTCCTTAGAATTGCAGATTTTGCTTGCGCACTTTAACATTCAGTAAAATTGCCACCAGCATAAGATTGGTAGTCAGCGAGCTTACCCCGTAGCTTAAAAACGGCAGCGGTACGCCTGTAACCGGCATAATACCGGCAGTCATGCCAATATTTACCATCACATGGAACATAAACATACTGGTCACACCTACTGCCAATAAAGTCCCAAAATTATCATCGGCATCCAGCGCAATAGCGATACCGCGCCAAATAATTATTAAATACAATAAAATTATCACCGCTGCACCCAAAAAGCCAAACTCCTCACCGGCTACGGCAAAAATAAAGTCCGTATGGTTTTCCGGCAGAAAATTCAACTGGCTTTGAGTGCCGGCCAGCCAGCCTTTACCTGTCAAGCCGCCGCTGCCGATAGCGATTTTGGACTGAATAACATGATAGCCGCTGCCAAAAGGATCCAGTTCCGGATTTAAAAATACACGGATACGGTTTTTTTGATAATCCTTCAAAATCAGCCAAAAGGCCGGCAAAAATGCCACAAAAGCTACGCCTAAACGAAAGAACCATTTGTATTTAAAACCGCTGACAAAAATCATGCCGGTCAAAATAGCAATAAAAGTAAGCGAGGTGCCTAAGTCCGGCTGACGCATTACTAAAAACCACGGCACAAAAATATACGCAAATACCGGCAGATAATCCTTAAAATCTTCCAACCATTCAATACGCTTATCCATAAAGGTTGCCAGACAAATGATTAAAAACACCTTGGAAAATTCACTTGGTTGAAAAGACAAAGAGCCAATCTGAATCCAGCGTTGCGCGCCTAATTGGCTGTGGCCTACTAGCATAACGGCAATCAACAGAATAATGTTAAAAATATAAAGCTTTGTAGCATAATTTTTCAGCATGCGATAATCAAAAGCCAGGGAAACAGTCACCATAAGAATGCCAAAAGCCATAAAAACACTTTGGCGCTGCACATGCCAGGATTTCCCCGTGCTCACCACAAAGGAATGAGTAGCGCTGTCAATAAGTCCCAAGCCGCAGCCCATAAGCATCAGCACAGCAAAAATCAGCCACCAATCTAAATTTTTCAGGATACGTTTAATATCCACAATGCTGCTCCTTCCTTATTGCTCCGGCTGCGCAGACTGCTGCTCCGGTTCGTCTTCCGGCATCCAGCCACGCTCCTTAAAAAATTCTTCAAACGCTTTATAAACAATCGGACCTGCTGCCGTAGAACCAAAGCCGCCCTGCTCCACTATGCAGACAACTACCAGCTCAGGGTCATCAACCGGTCCGTATGCAACAAACAAACCATGGTCGCGTCCGTGCGAGTTTTCCGCCGTACCGGTTTTACCGGCAATGGGCTTGGACAACTGGCTGAAATAAGAAGCGGTACCGCCCTCCTGCGTCGTAGCGCTCATACCCTGACGCATATAGTCAATGGTCTGCTGGGAGACATCAATGTGCTGGCCTGCTTCCCGTTTAGGTTTTTTAAACAGTGTTCCGTCGGCATTCAAAATGCTGTCTACTAAATACGGCTGATATTTAATGCCGCCGTTAGCAACAACGCTGAGCATTACCGAAAGCTGCATAGGCGTAGTCAGGTTAAAGCCCTGCCCAATAGCAGCGTTAAAAGTATCGCCTAAACGCCAATCCTCGTTCCAAATTTCGCGTTTTACCTGCTTAGAGGCAACTAAACCGTTGCTTTCTCCCTCTAAGTCAATGCCGGTTTTTTGGCCAAAACCGTAAATACGCGCATATTTAGCGATATTATCAATACCGACACGATAACCCAGCTCGTAAAAATATACGTTATCACTCATGGCCAAGCCGGAAATAAAAGTCAGCCAGCCCAAAACCTCTCCGCCTGCATTACCCATAGTAGGTACCAACGGATGAAAGCCGCCGTCAAAAATAGGCTCATCTATGCGCACCTTGTTCAACTCAAAAGCTGCGCTGCCGGTAACAATTTTAAAGGTAGAACCCGGCGGATATTCACCGCTGATAACTTTATTGTTCAACGGATAGCTGTCATCATTATTGATTTTATTCCAATCTTTAGAAGAAATACCATGCACAAACAGATTCGGGTCGTAATCCGGACGGCTGACCATAGCGCGCACCGCACCGTTACGCGGGTCAACAGCCACCACGGCAGCCGCACGGGCTTTAGGAGCAATACCGCTGCTGCGCAGATAAGCCAAATGCTTATCCGTAAAATCTTCTAAAGCTTTTTGCAGACGATAATCAATAGTCAACTGTAAATTTTTACCTGGCGTAGGCTTAA
This sequence comes from uncultured Phascolarctobacterium sp., assembly GCA_905200645.1. GTDB lineage: Bacteria > Bacillota > Negativicutes > Acidaminococcales > Acidaminococcaceae > Phascolarctobacterium_A. The sequence continues at coordinate 7,261 of CAJKLD010000015.1, forward strand.
CTGCATCATAATGCTTGACCACATTACCGCCTACGTCTACTTCCTCCATAAACGCGCCGTCCTCGCCTCGCAGCACTTTATCATAGCTTTTTTCTAAGCCCGCCTTGCCGACGATGCTTCCCTGGGTAATACCTTTAAATAAACCATTTTCTATTTCATAAGCGCTTACTTCGCCTACATAACCCAACGCATGTACTGCCAATTCATGGTAAGGATAATTGCGAATGGGCTGTACCTGAAGCATCAGCTCCGGTATATAGCGCCGCTGTTCCTCAACACGCGTCACCATATTAGGCGTCAAATCACTTTTCAACAAAACCGGCTCGTAATAATCGGCGTTATCCTTAATTTTTTTTTGAATTTCTTCTAAAGGAATCTGTAAAAGCCGACTAATAGCCTGCAAGGTTTCCGACTTATACTCCGACTGTTTTTGCAGCAGCACAGCATATCCCGGCAAATTATTGACCAATTCCTTGCCGTCCTTATCATAAATAAGACCTCTAGGCGCAATAATTTTAGATTGGCGCAGACGGTTTCCGTCCGATTGCTTAGTATAATAATCGCCGCGCCACAACTGCAAGTAAACAAGGCGTCCCAATAAAATTGCAAAAAGCAGAAGGCAGATGCCCAGCATAACGTGCAGACGCAGATCTCTGTCTGTTTGTTTTTGATTCATAACGGACACTCTGCCCCCTTTCATTTTAATAGGAAATATCTTCCTCTTTTATCCATTGATAAACTCTTTTGACCAAAAGCACTACCGGCACCACCAATAATGCGTTACCAATAATAAAGCCTAAACTATTCAAGCAATAGTCAAAAAAAATATTCCAGCGTCCGCCGCTACGCAGCAGTTCCAGCCACCAATAGCAAAATCTAAGCGCCGTACTGCACACAGAAATTGCCAAAATATGAAATGCGGCATTGTCCTTAACAACCTTTTCTTTCATCAATCCTACCGCATAACCTAAAGCCATCCGGCTTAGCATATGATAGCCAAACACGCCCACTGTCATGGCATCCTGTAAAAAGCCAATACCCAACCCGGCAGCAGCTCCCTGCTTTTCTCCCAACAGCATAGCAAAGACATACAGCGCCAACAGCGGTAAATCAAAGGCCAGCCAACCGGTGTAGAAAGCAGAAGCCGCACCTTGTAAAAGCATTAAAAGCAGAAACAGGACGGGCCAAATCAGTCTCCTCATTTTGCCTGTCCTCCCTGCTTATCAAATTCAATTTTGGGTGCCGGTGTAAAATCGGTAATTACCAGCACATGCTCTACGTCAGCAATATCTGCCGTCGCACTTACATCCGCTTCCTGTAAAAGGCCTACGCTGTCCATACGGGTTTTAGTTACGGTACCAATCAAAATATCCTCCGGATGACTGCCGCTATAACCGCTGGTAACAACAACGTCACCCTCGCGCAGACTTGCTTTACGGAACACATGCTCCAAAATCAGCATACCATTCGCAGCAGTTCTGCCGCTGATAACGCCCACAGCACGGGAATCATGACGCAGCACCCGCGCGCCAATTTTAAAGCGCGGGGAACTAAGCAGCAATACGCGCGCATAAGAGCTATAAACCTCATCTACAACACCGACTAAGCCGCCGTTGACCACAGCCATTTCCCGGCGCAGCCCCTTATCGCTGCCTGCATCAATATACATAAAATCACGCAAATCGCCATAGCTGCGGGAAATAACCTTAGCAGCCAGCAGCTTTTGACTTTTATGCTGTTCCTTATATTCCAAAAGCTCGCGCAGCTGCTTGTTTTCCGCATAAATAGACGCCATTTGAATATTGGCATTGCGCAGTTCAATATTATCCTGTTTTAATTGTGCGTTCTCGCTTTGCATTACAGTCAAAGCCTTCCAATAGCCGCGCAGACTATTACCGGTATTTCCCAAGCTGTTGAGACCGCTTTCCACAGGCAGCACCACTGCTGCTACTGCCGCATTTACTAAAGGAAAACGGCTGCCGCCTGCAATAGCCATAGCCAGCATTCCCAAAAGCACAAAGACAAAGAGAACGCCCAGCATTACCTTCTTACTCATGCTGTTTACCTATTATTTAGACGTCATAAAGCCTTTACGATAAATATCAATATTTTCCACAGCAATACCTGTACCCAAAGCTACGCAATTAAGCGCTTCGTCGGATACAAACACCGGCATACCGGTTTCCTGAGAAATTAAACGGTCAAGATTACGCAGCATGGAACTGCCGCCGGTCATAACAATACCGCGGTCCATAATATCTGCGCTCAACTCTGGCGGAGTGCGCTCCAAGGTATTGCGAACTGCATCTACAATCATGCTTACGGGCTCATCTACAGCTTCGCAGACATGGTTAGCATTTACTTCAATACTCTTAGGCAGACCGCTTAGCAAGTCGCGTCCGCGCACTTCCATAACTGCGGGATTATCAACCTTCATAGCAGTACCGATTTCAATTTTAATATTCTCTGCAGTACGTTCGCCAATAAACATATTAAAGGTTTTGCGTACATAACGTACAATAGCGCTGTCAATAGCATCACCGCCGCAGCGTACGCTTTTAGCGACAACGATGCCGCCTAAAGAAATTACCGCCACCTCACAGGTACCGCCGCCAATATCTACAACCATGCTGCCGGTAGCTTCCTGCACAGGAAGACCGGCACCAATAGCCGCAGCCATAGGCTCCTCAATTAAGTAAGCCTCACGCGCACCGGCTTCAATAGTAGCGTCAATAACAGCACGCTTTTCTACCTCCGTAACGCCGGAAGGCACACCTACCAAAATACGCGGACGCACAAAGGTGCGGTTATTCATAGCCTGCTTAATAAAATATTTCAGCATGGACTGAGTAATTTCGTAATCGGCAATAACGCCGTCTTTCATAGGACGAATAGCTATAATATTGCCGGGAGTGCGGCCAATCATACGTTTAGCTTCCGCGCCGATAGCCAAAACCTCATTGGTATCTCTTTCCACAGCCACAACTGAAGGCTCGCGGATAATAATTCCCTTATCCTTGCAATGCACCAAAGTGTTGGCTGTGCCAAGATCTATACCCATATCATCGGACATATTGTTAAAAATACTTATATTCGGGAATGTAAATCTCATCTCCACCTGTCCTCCTAAATCTCTAAAGCTTCATCCTCTTGAAAGCTGTAATATGTACCGTCGCCGATTATCAAATGATCCAGCACAGGAATCCCCAAGGTTTTGCCCGCTTCTATTAAGACTTGCGTCAAATTGCAGTCATCCTCACTGGGATAAGGATCGCCGGACGGATGATTGTGCGCCACTACAATGGATGCTGCATGCTGCAAAATCGCCGGCCGAAAAACCTCCCGCGGATGTACTAAAGAATCTGTCAGCGTTCCTTCGCTGACCAGCTCCGTACCTATTACCTTATTTTTACTGTTTAATAAAATCACTATAAACTGCTCCCTTTTGGCATAACGCAGACGCGGCATCAAAAAAGCTGCTCCCTGCTGCGGTGAACCAAAATGGAATTTATCTAAAGGGCGGGCAGACGCCAAACGCCTGCCAATCTCTAAAGCCGCCAGCACTGTGGCCGCCTTAGCCTGTCCTAAACCCTTTATTTGCATAAGCTCTTGTAAACTGCTGATACCTGCCAGTCTTTTATACAAACCGCCGTCAGCAGTCATTTCTCTACCTATGGTCAGCGCCGACTTAGACGCTGTTCCCGTGCGTAACAAGATTGCCAGCAATTCTGCATCTGTCAACGCTCCGGCACCGCGCAAAAACATTTTTTCCCGCGGTCTTTCCTCCATGGGCAAATTTTTAATGGTTTCTTGGATACGCTCTTGATGTAAATTTTGCTTGATACTGCTAAAATTATTCCTATCGCCTAAGCAACAGCCACTGCCTTCGCAGCTTTTCATTCAGTCATTTTTACTCCTAATTCTATCAACATAGAATAAAGCATCGTTAAAGGGAGACCAACTACATTATTATAGCAGCCTTCGATTTTTTCCACTAATAAAGCGCCTTTGCCTTGAATACCGTAAGCGCCGGCCTTATCCAAAGGCTCGCCCGTATTAACATAGGCGGCAATTTCAGCGGCAGTAAGCTTACGAAAATAAACCTTAGTTATACAAACAGCCGTCTTTTCTTTACCTTGATAACGCACAGCCACACCCGTCATAACCTGGTGACTGCGTCCGGAAAGGCGGGACAACATTGCTGCCGCGCTTTCCTTATTGACCGGCTTGCCTAAAATAGTTTCGTCGATAACTACAATCGTATCGGCAGCTACCACCGGCACAGCATCACCCTCTGCTGCCGCCACAGCTCTGCACTTGCCCAAAGCGTTATGCAGAACCAGCCTTTGAGCATCGCCCGCTTGACCATCTTCTTCATCAAAAACAGCAGGACGTACACGGGAAGCTATGCCAACTTGCTGCAAAAGCTCTAAACGTCGGGGTGAAGCAGATGCTAAAACAACCTCCACAATAATCTCTCCTTCTGCTCCGCTTACTTTTTGTTCATATCAATAACCATTTCTTCTGCCTGAATTTCAAAAATAACAGGCTGTCTGCCCTGGCGCACAGCGTCGCGTTTAAAAACATGAGCATAGCTGATAGTTACAATCTCCCATAAAATAACGCCGCCAATTAAAAACGGCCATTTATCCATGTGAAAAAAAACTGCTAAACTGTTGCCAAACGCCAAACCAGCCAGCACGCCTGCTACCGGCAGACCGTACATAATCATTTTAGCTTTAGTTTGGTCAAAATCACGGTATTCCGCGCCAACAACATCACCTGTTTTTGCACCTACCGGATTCCAGCAGTCAAGATATTTAGGCAGGCCTTTGAGCTCGCTTTCGGTTTTATCAACCTTTACCTCTGCCCGTTCACCCTGCTTTTTTACTACAATACCTCTAATTTCAGCCATAAAACAACAATCTCTCCTTTAATCAATATGCGTGAACAAAAATGTACCAGTAGCCAACACTAAAAATCACGCCGTAAATAGCAAAGAACACTAAAATTCCCTGCCAGGTAACAGGATAACCAAAGTTGATATCTTCACCGAAAATACCGCGGCGGTTAAAAAAAGTATATTTTTTACGTTTTCTGAACCACGCCATTTTATTTTCCGGTCCTACTAATTTAGCTATCCAAAAAATATAAAAAAATGATGCAACAAATATCTGTATTACACGACTACAAACAGCCGTCGGGGCAACATTTTCCAAACCAGTCATTTTTTACCTCCACTAACTTACAGTTGAATATATTTATCAGGCAGCTGTCTTTGCAGCTTTTTCAGGAAATCATCGCTACACTTAAACAGCAAGCCTGCCAGCTTATTATTCTTTTTACCCTCGGTAAATACCAACAATCTTTGAGGATTAGGGTCAAGAGAGCTATAACGATGGATATAATGCCTAATTTTAGTTTTGCGGAAAAAGCTGCGCACGTATTTATTGGTAAAGCTTTCTACCTTGGTCAAATCTACCACATAACTGCGTTTAATAAAAATCATACCTCGAGTGATAACCTCTAAGCGATGATCCTTGTAAAGAATAATCGTATATTTAAAGGATACACGCCAAAACCACAAAGCCAATAGCACCGTATCCAAGCCCCAACCGGCAATGCTCAAGTGACGAGTTTCCTGCACTTGCATCCACTCATAGGTATATAAACAGCCTATAAGCATCAAGGCTATAAAAGCAATCACCTTACGGCCAAACGTAGTACCAGATTCTTCACGACATATTTCTTCCAAAAAAGTTCCCTCCATCTCTTATGTGTAGCAACACTATTCCATTTTTTAATCTTATTAATTATATCAAAATTTATCGCTAAAGCATATACCCTAAAGAAGTATTTCAAACAAAAAAATGTGAAATTTGCGGATAGAAAAAGGCTGCACCTTGTAAGCACAGCCTTGTTAATCAAATTTACTTTAATTAGCGTTTTTTCAGCCTCTTATTTGGCCGTTCCCGCAGATTAAATATTTGGTGCTGGTCAGTTCGGGCAGCGCCATAGGTCCGCGGGCATGCAGCTTCTGCGTACTGATACCAATCTCGGCGCCAAATCCAAATTCATTACCGTCCGTAAAGCGCGTGGACGCATTTACATACACCGCCGCTGCATCCACTGTTTTTTGGAACAGCTGCGCCTGGCTGTAATCATTGGTTACAATACATTCGCTGTGACCGGTACCAAAGCGGGCGATATGCTCCATGGCTTCTTCAATGGACGCCACAATTTTTACGGATAAGCGCAAATCGCCGTATTCCGTTGCCCAATCCTCTGCGGTTGCGGGCACTACATTGCTGTCAAAGGCCTGCACTGCCTCATCGCCGCGAATTTCTACTTTTACTTCGGCGTATTCGGCCAGCATGGCAGGCATAAATTCAGCGGCAATATCCTGATGTACCAGCAAGGTTTCCATAGCGTTGCACACGGACGGACGCTGAACCTTGGCGTTGTAGGCGATTTTTACTGCCATATCCACGTCAGCGGAAGCATCCACATAAGTATGACACACGCCTGCGCCCGTCTCAATTACAGGCACCGTGGCGTTCATCACTACCATTTTTATTAAGCCTGCGCCGCCGCGGGGAATAACCACATCTACCAAACCGTTCATGTGAATTAAATCCTGCACGGCTTGTCTATCGCTTGTATCAATAAATTGAATTGCTCCCTCCGGCATACCTGCCTGCACAGCAGCTTCGCTCAAAATATTTGCTACCGTCTTATTGGACTCCATTGCTTCGCTGCCGCCCTTTAAAATTACCGCATTACCGGATTTTAAACACAAACCGGCAGCGTCAGCCGTAACATTGGGGCGCGCTTCGTAAATTATACCAATAACGCCAATAGGCACACGAACCTTAGTAACAGAAAGACCGTTAGGCAGAGTTTTGCCGTCCAACACACTGCCTACAGGATCAGGCAGCGCCGCAACCTGACGCAGTCCGTCCGCCATGCCTTCAATACGCTCCGCCGTCAGCTTTAATCTGTCTAACATAGAGCTTTTCATGCCTTTAGCCGCAGCCTGCTGCATATCGCAGCTATTAGCCGCTAAAATTTCCTGCTGATGCTCTAACAAGGCCTGCGCCATAGCCAAAAGCGCTTTGTTTTTTACGTCTGTACTAGTCACAGCAAGCTTAGCCGCAGCTCTTTTTGCCGCTAGCGCTTTATTCTTCACTAATTCATAAGTATCCATAAATTAACCTCTTTTATGCTCGTGCCCAAATCTGCTTTTACTGCAAAATTACTAAATCGTCACGATGAATAACCTCGTCGTAATTTTTATGGCCTATAATCTCAGCTATATCGCCGGATTTACAGCCCTTAATTTTATTCAGCTCGCAGGCAGTATAATGCACCAAGCCGCGAGCCAGCTCGTGACCTTCCTTATCGATAACACTGACGGTACTGCCGGTTTGAAAATCGCCCACTACCTGATAAATACCTGCCGGCAGGATACTGCAACCTCCGGCCTTGCGAATAGCCTTAGCACAGCCGTCATCTACCACAATGCTGCCTTGAATTTTTGCGCCAAAAGCCAGCCAACGCTTACGGAACTGCAAACGGTTTTCGCGGCTGACAAACAGAGTACCGATTTCCTCTCCCTGCAAAATACGGGGAATAGCATTTTTTTCGGTACCGCTGGCAATAACCAACTGAATACCGCTGCTGGTGGCCGCCTTAGCTGCTTGAATTTTTGTCGCCATACCGCCCGTACCGCGTGATGATCCCACGCCGCCGGCGCTGGCTTCAATTTCCGGCGTAATTTCGTAAACCGTATGTACCAATTCGGCATGAGGGTCAACGGACGGATTGGCAGTATAAAGTCCGTCAATATCGGATAAAATTATTACTAAATCCGCGTCGATAATACCCGCTACCAAAGCGGACATATTATCGTTGTCGCCGATTTTCAACTCATCCAGCGCTACTACGTCGTTTTCGTTGACGATAGGAATTACTCTCTGATGCAGCAGCTCCATAAAGGTATTGCGGCAGTTGGTATAGCGATGGCGGTCGATAGCTTCCGTTCGGGTAATCAACACCTGCGCCACCGTCTGGCCATAATCGGCAAACAGCTTCTCGTAGGTATGCATTAAAACCCCCTGCCCAACAGCCGCAGCAGCCTGCTTGCCGGGAATAGTTGCCGGTTTGGCAGACAGTCCTAAGCGGTCTACGCCTACGGCTACTGCACCGCTGGAAACAAGAATCATTTCTTTACCTTGGTTCTGTAAATCACTAAGCTCCCGCGCCAGTCTGTCTATCTGACTAAAATTACGCTTTCCGTTGGCATAAGTAATAGTGCTGCTGCCAACCTTTACCACAATACGCTTAGCTTTTTTTAATGCTTCACGATAAGATTGTGCTTCATTCATAGCTTCACCCGCTTTTAATTAGTTATCTTTATATTCAAATACCATATCGCGAATACGCACGCTTTCACCCTCATTAACGCCTTTTTCTTTCAAGGCTTCATCAATGCCCAAGCGTTTCCAAATCAGCTGGAAGCGATACAGAGCTTCGTCATTATCAAAATTAGTCATAGCAACAAGACGCTCAATATTCTTGCCGCGAACCTCCCAATCAGTATCATTGCCCGCCACAATTTCAAAGCTGTCCGGGTCAACCTCGTCAAAGCGCGCCAAATCTTCTTCATCCTCTTCAGGCTCATATTGCAGAAGCAAATCATAAGCCTTATACATCAGTTCCCGCAGCCCTTCGCCGGTAGCAGCGCTGGCTTTAAAGATTTCATAGCCTTTAGCCTCTACATATTCCTTAAGACGGGCAAAATTTCCCTGAGCATCGGGCAAATCCATTTTATTAGCAACTACCAGCTGCTTACGGCGCGCCAAACGCTCACTGTATTCAGACAGCTCCGTATTGATTTTATCAAAATCTTCGATAGGATCGCGTCCATCAACACCTGCTACGTCCACAATGTGCAGCAGCACTTTAGTGCGCTCCACATGGCGCAGAAAATCGTGACCTAGACCTACGCCCTCATGAGCGCCTTCAATAAGTCCTGGAATATCTGCCAGCACAAAGCTGCGTTCTTCGTCCAAACGCACCACGCCCAGCACCGGGGTCAGCGTAGTAAAATGATAAGCGGCAATCTCCGGACGGGCAGCGCTCACCTGCGCAATAATACTGGATTTGCCAACGCTGGGATAGCCTACCAAGCCAACGTCAGCCAAAAGCTTCAGCTCCAGCTTCAGCCAGCGGTTTTCACCGGGTTCGCCTTTTTCGGCAAAGGTCGGCGCACGATTGGTGCTGGTAACATAGCAGGCATTGCCTTTGCCGCCGCGACCGCCCTTAGCAGCTACATACTGCTGACCGTCCTCCACCAAATCGGCCATTACAGTGCCGGTTGCATCGTCGCGCACCAGGGTTCCCATAGGAACCTTAACATAAACCGTATCGGCGCGCATACCAGTACAGTTTTTCGTACCTCCCTGCCCGCCGCGTTTAGCTACGTATTTACGTTTATAACGAAAATCAATCAGCGTATTAAGATTTTTATCTGCTACCAAAACAACGTCGCCGCCGCGACCGCCGTTGCCGCCGTTGGGGCCGCCTTTTTCTACAAACTTTTCGCGGCGGAAGCTGCTCATGCCGTCGCCGCCGTTACCTGCTTCTACATAAATTCTCGCTCTGTCAATAAACATCTTATTTTTCTCCTCTATAATAATACAAAAATAAAACTAAATTGAATAAAAGGTTACCGTGAAGATATCGCCTGCAACAAATAAAAATAGCGAAAGGTTCACTTATACATATTATATCTTGAAACGCCAACTTTATGCAATGGTATAGGCAGTGAATTTTTAGCAACACAGTTTTTGTTAATAAAAAAGCTGTTCCTCACATTGAAGAACAGCCGCAAAGCATCAATAGCCTAAATATTTTAGCAAACCCTCTAAGCCTTCCATAATATCATCATAGGTAATATACCAAATTTTTATACACATGTTTTCTTTTGTTTTTTGCCGTTTCCGGTATTCTTTATCCTTTACTGCCAGTATTTTACTACTAATTGCCGCATTTAGAGATTAAAGAATAATTTTAGGATGTTGACTTTTCTTTGTTGTGTATGTTATAACATTACTATAAACGTCAAAGCATACAAGGTGGTTATAATCATGCAACCTATGAATTTGAAAATTGGTGAGAAATTAAAAACACTACGCAACACCCGCAATATGTCTCTAGATGATGTTTCCACTTTAACTGGCGTAAGTAAACCTATGTTAGGACAGATTGAGCGGAATCAATCTGTCCCAACAGTAACCATACTTTGGAAAATTGCCACAGGCCTGAAAACGCCTTTATCCTACTTTTTAGAAGTGGAGCAAGCAAAATACACTATTGTCAGCCCGGACCAAGCCAACGTAATTTTAGGCGACAACGGAAAAATGCGAGCCTATCCTCTGTTCACCTATGACCCAATTCGGAGCGTAGAAACCTTCTACATTGAATTTGATTCTAATTGCTGCCACTCCTCTGAAAAGCATAATAATGGTGTAGAAGAACATATCTTTGTTCTGCGAGGAATGCTACGTCTTGTTTTGGGTGACAAAACAGTTGATGTAGGTGAAAAGCAGACTATCCGTTTCCAAGCTGATATTCCTCACACCTATCAAAATTTATCTAAGACCGAATGCGCAGTCTATAACACTATTTTTTATCCAAGCTGCTAAAGGAGATTTATCATTATGTATGAACTGATTCAAGTTTCAGAACAAAGCTATTACCTACAAAGCCCAGCTAAAATCGGTCTTGTAAAGCTGAACGAACATGATGTTTGTTTAATTGACAGCGGTAACGATAAGGACGCCGGACGTAAAATACGGCAACTTTTAGATGCTAACAGCTGGCATCTAACCGCCATCTATAACACTCACTCCAACGCTGACCACATCGGCGGTAATAAATATTTACAGAACCAGACCAAGTGCAAAATCTATGCACCGGGAATTGACTGCGCTTTTACCCGTCACCCAATTTTGGAGCCGTCCTTTTTGTACGGTGGCTGCCCTTGTAAAGAACTGCGGCACAAATTTCTCATGGCTCAAGAAAGTGACGCACAAGAGCTTACCCAAGAAGCCTTGCCGCAAGATTTTGAAATCATTCCCCTACCGGGACATTTTTTTGATATGGTAGGCTTTAGGACGCCTGATGATGTGATTTATTTAGCAGATTGCCTATCCAGCGTAGAGACCTTGGACAAATATCAAATTAGCTTCATTTATGATGTTGCCGCCTATCTGAAAACGCTGGAAACGGTCAAATCCCTGCGAGCCAAAATGTTCGTTCCAGCCCACGCCGCAGCTTCCGAAAACATAGTCGATCTTGCTCAGTACAACATTAACAAGGTATTAGAGATTGCGGACAAAATCTCTAGCATCTGCCAAGAACCGCTTTGTTTTGAAAAAATCCTGCAAAAGCTGTTTAAAGATTATGAACTGGCCATGAACTTTGAGCAATATGTTTTAGTTGGCAGCACCGTCCGATCCTATCTGGCATGGCTGAAAGACACTGGCAGATTAAGTGTAATATTTGAAAATAATATGCTGTTATGGCAACGAATATAGAAGGACATTATAATGCTTGTAGATCCGCACGCAAAATAAACCGCATTACTTTGTCATTATACACAATCCACTATCAATGTACACTGTAATTTAATTTTACAGTTTTTGATTTTTTTCTTGACAAATCAGCTTGCTATTGTCATAATGTAAAGAACACAGTGCAGTGTTGTTGCCAAAATTTAATACTCATCACCAAATGCAATGAACGGGAAAATTTTTCTGACGCAAGGCTTTAGAGAGACGGCGTTAGGTGCAAGCCGCCGCCAATCAGAAAAAGAAGCTCACCCGCAAGCAGCCGTTTTGAACAAAGTAGAAGCGGACGCCAGGCAGCGTTACGTCTCCGAATTTGACTATCGGAAATCAATGAAGTAAAAAATTAGGGTGGTACCGCGAAGTTCTTTCGCCCCTATCTGCTGAACGCAGGTAGGGGCTTTTTTAGTTTTCAATTTATACTTACATACATTTTTAATTTGGAGGTTTGATTCTATGGGAATGACAATGACAGAAAAAATTCTTGCTAAGCATGCTCATCGCGACAGCGTCAGCGCCGGTGATTTGCTTGTTTCCCAAGTTGATTTAGTATTAGCCAACGATATCACCGGTCCTCCGGCTATCAACGAATTTGAAAAAATCGGCAAGCCTGTTTTTGACAAGGACAAAATTGCGCTTGTTCCCGACCATTTCTCTCCCTGCAAAGACATTAAATCAGCAACCATGTGCAAGCAAATGCGCGACTTCGCCCGCAAAAATAATATCACCAACTATTTTGAGGTTGGTCACATGGGAATTGAGCACGCACTGCTGCCTGATAAAGGCTTAGTTGCTCCCGGCGAAATCGTTATCGGCGCCGATTCTCACACCTGCACCTACGGCGCGCTGAACGCTCTTTCCACCGGCATGGGTCAAACCGATATTGGCTGTGCTATGGCTAGCGGCACTACTTGGTTCAAGGTTCCGCAAGCAATCAAAGTCAACCTTACCGGTACGCTGCCTAAATATGTAAAAGGTAAGGATATTATTCTGACTATTATCGGCATGATTGGCGTTGACGGCGCACGCTACCAATCCTTGGAATTTGACGGCGAAGGCGTCAGCCAGCTTTCCATGGCTGACCGCCTGACTATCTGCAACATGGCTATTGAAGCCGGTGGCAAAAACGGCATTTTCCCCGTTGATGAAAAAACTGTCGAGTTCTTAAAAGAACGCGGCGTTACCCGTTCTTGGGAAGCCGTTACTGCTGACGACGATGCAGAATATTCCCGCGTACTGGATATTAAGCTGGACGAACTGGTTCCGGTTGTCGCTTATCCGCATCTGCCAGAAAACACTCATCCTGCCAAAGAAGGCCACAGTATTAAAATTGACCAAGTTGTTATCGGTTCCTGCACCAACGGCCGTTTAGAGGACTTGGAGCAGGCTGCCGAAATTCTCCAAGGGCGCAAGGTTTGCGGCCATGTACGCATGATTATTATTCCCGCTACCCAGGAAATTTATAGAGAAGCTATGCACCGCGGTTATATCGACACCTTTATCGAAGCCGGCGCCGCTGTTTCCACGCCTACCTGTGGTCCCTGCTTAGGCGGCTACATGGGTATTTTGGCAGCAGGCGAGCGCGCTGTTTCCACTACCAACCGCAATTTCCGCGGCCGTATGGGTCATGTAGACAGCGAGGTTTATCTGGCCAGCCCCTATACCGCAGCTGCCAGCGCAATTACCGGCTATATCACCAGCCCCGAGGAGGTAGTAAAATGAGTAAAGTATGGCGTTATGGCGACCACATCGATACAGACGTAATTATCCCCGCAAGATATTTAAATATTGCCGATTTTACCGAACTGGCAGAACATGCTATGGAAGACTCTAAAGAAAATCTTGTAGAAAACTTCGCTGCCGGGGTAAAACCCGGCGACTATATTGTAGCCGGCAAAAATTTCGGCTGCGGTTCCTCCCGCGAGCACGCCCCCGTAGTGTTAAAGGTTAAAGGCATTAAATGTATTGTTGCCGACAGCTTTGCCCGCATTTTCTACCGCAATGCTATCAACATCGGCCTTCCGGTGCTGGAAATTGGCAAGGACGTAGAACAAATCGAGCCCGGCGATACTATCGACGTAGATATGGCTAAGGGTGAAATCAAAATCATCAACAAAAATATCGTTATCAAAACCAAACCGCTGCCGGAATTTATCCAAAAAATTGCCGACTGCGGCGGCCTGATCAATTATGTTAAAGGAGAAAACAAATAATGAAAATCTGCTTACTGCCGGGCGACGGTATCGGCATAGAAATCGTAGATGCGGCTGTTGAAGTACTGGACGCTGCCGCAAAAAAATTTGGTTTTGTCATTGAATATGACAAGCAGCTTATCGGGGGCTGCGCTATCGACGCCACCGGCGTTCCCCTGCCGGAAGCTACCGTTGCTGCAGCTAAAGCTGCTGACGCGGTACTTTTAGGCGCTGTCGGCGGCCCTAAATGGGATAACGTAGAGCCTTCCATCCGTCCGGAAAAAGGCCTTTTAGGGATTCGCAAGGCTTTAGGCCTGTATTGCAATCTACGCCCTATGACTGTTTCTAAATTTACCGCTCATCTTTCGCCGCTCAAAACAGAAAATGCTCAAGGCGCTGATTTATTAATCGTGCGCGAGCTGACCGGCGGTATTTATTTTGGCGAGCACAACGAAGCGCACCTCAACGCAGACGGTATCGAGGAAGCCAGCGACGTAGAGCTTTACACTCGTCCGGAGGTTGAGCGCATTGCCCGTTTTGCCTTTGAAGCGGCAAAAAAACGCCGCGGTAAAGTGACCAGCGTAGACAAAGCCAATGTTTTAGGCTCCAGCCGTATGTGGCGCAAAATTGTTGCCGAAATGCAGGCTAAGGATTATCCGGAAATCGAATTGAATAATTTTTATGTTGACAACTGCGCTATGCAATTAGTTTTAAACCCCAAGCAATTCGACGTAATTTTGACTAATAATATTTTTGGCGATATTTTGAGCGACGAGGCAAGCACTATCGCAGGCTCTATCGGTCTGCTGCCCAGCGCTTCCTTAGGCGACGGCACCGGCATGTACGAGCCCATTCACGGCAGCGCTCCCGATATCGCGGGTCAAGGTATTGCCAATCCCCTGGCAACTATTTTAAGCGTCTCCATGATGCTGCGCTACTCCTTAAATCAAGGCGCTGCTGCCGACGCTATTGAAGCTGCCGTTGATGCAGTTATGGAGCAGGGCTACCGCACTCCCGACCTTTATGCAGAAGGTCTGCATAAAGTTTCTACCTCCGAAATGGGTCACTTGGTTGCCCAGGAGCTTTTAAAATAAAAAATTTCAGCGAGTATTTCAACCATCAAATTAACTGCTGATAAAAAAACTTAGCCCGCAAGCACAGCTACACAAACATAGCTTGCTCCTGCGGGCTTTTTCATAAGTTTTTGTTGAAGGTGTTTATCATGCAATTTGCTTCCTCCGCTAACAGCAAAGCCTATCGTGACGGTCTCCATGACGGCATTCCCATTGGACTGGGTTATTTCGCCGTAGCCTTTTCTCTCGGCATTATCTGCCGCTCCAGCGGTTTCTCGGTTTTGCAGGGTTTTCTGGTCAGTCTGTTAAATAATACTTCTGCCGGTGAATTTGCAGCCATTACGCTTATCGGCTCCGGTGCCGGCTACATGGAAATTGCCATGGTAACCTTTATCGCCAACGCGCGTTACTTATTGATGAGCTGCGCTTTAAGCCAGCGTTTTGCTCCTCAAGCTTCCATGGCCCACCGCTTAGCCGTTGCCTTTGCTGTCACCGACGAGCTGTTTGGCATTGCCGTCGCCAGACCCGGAACGCTCAATCCTTGGTATTATTACGGCGCTATGACCATGGCGATTCCCGGCTGGTCCAGCGGTACCGCGCTAGGCATTATTGCCGGCAGCCAGCTGCCTACCCGCATTGTCAGCGCGCTCAGCGTAGCGCTTTTTGGCATGTTTTTGGCAGTTATTATTCCCCCTGCACGCCAAAGCAGGATAATTCTGACAGTAGTTTTGACCAGCTTTGCCGCCAGCCTTGTAGCAGGCACCTGGCCTGCGCTGGCAGCATTCAGCAGCGGTACGCGCACAATTATTTTGACCGTAGCTATTTCTGCCGCTGCGGCACTGCTGCATCCCGTTAAAGATGAAGTCCAACAAAGCAAGGAGGGTTAAGCTATGGAGAAAAATATTTATCTTTACATTGCAATCATGGCTTTAGTCACCTATGCTATCCGCGTTATTCCGCTGGCCTTTATCCGCAGAGAAATTAAGAATAATTTTATTCGCTCCTTTTTATATTATGTGCCTTATGTTACGCTGGCGGTAATGACCTTTCCCGCCATTATCAACGACACACAAAGTCCCATAGCAGGAGCGTTGGCTTTGGCAGTAGGTATTGCAGCCGCTTGGCGCGGTTTAAGCCTTTTTCATGTAGCCTGCTGCTGCTGCGCCGTCGTTTTTGCGGCAGAGCTTGCGTTGGTGCCATAAAAAACTTTGCCGCCTTATATTAAAAATTTAATTTTACAAAATGAGCTTATCATCCTTTAATACGCAGCGGATATCATATTCTGCTGCGTATTTTTGCTATAAAAAAACCGGCCTTCTCCAAGCCGGTTTTACTCCCGCTTTTTAAGGTCGGTTTAATAATTACTATTTACAAATATTCTCTTATTTTGCTCTCAAGGCGCGGCTGATTTCCTGACGTACAGTGCGGCCAAACTCTTCGTGAGCCCAGTCCCAGCGGGCAGTTAAGGCCTCGTCAATCTGCTTGTCGCTTCTTACATTATGGTTGTAGAAAACGCCATTTAAACGATTGTAAGCAAAAGCCCTGCCATCCATATCCAGCTTAATAACGCGCTCACCGGTGCGGTTCATAGGCTTAGTAGCCAGCTTGTTCAGCTCCAATGCAAAGACTACGTCTACGTCGCCTTCCTTAGCAATTTTTTCCAGTACATTTTGGTTAATTCCCGTAATGGCATAATTAGAATTTTCAATAGCCAGGGTCAGCTTATCGCTTTCAACAAGCACAAAGCCGGGCTGCGCTTTAATAGCGTTAATAGCCTGCTTATAATATACCTGATTAGCAATTTCGTTGCCCTCCACATGATTCACCAAAGGAAGCAGAGCAACGGTTGCAGCCTCTGCAGCGCCCAGGCAGGGAATAGTAAAGCAAACAGCTAAAACGGTCAACAAAAGATAACGCAACATTTTTTTCATGTGAATAAACCCTCCTAACAGAAAAATAAATATGTGTATATTTTAACACAAAGCAAGAAAAATACACAACAAAAAAGTAAAATTTTCCATATAAAAACAGGGCCGCACAAGCGACCCTGTTGAATTTTTCTAATATATATTTTCTCTTGCAGAAAAAGATTAGAATTGGAAGAACAGCTCGGTGAAGATGGATTGATCGTCTTCGCTGCCAACCTTAGCTTCGGTATCATAGTAGTTAACAGCCAAGGTAATGTTCTTAGCCAGTGCATAATCAGCGCCTACGTTGAAGCCTTTGTAACCAACCAATTCATTGTTTACTCTATAATTCCAAGTAGCATCATAGGTCGGGAACAAGAAAGCATTTACCGGTTGATCATAGTAGGTTACATGCAGGCCATAGGAACCCGGAGTAGCAGCGTCAGCGCCTTTGTAAGCCAAGGTTGCTACAAAGCCGTCTTTGGAAACTTCTTTTTTATATTTTTTATCAGACCACATATATTCGTATGCCAGGTTTAAATCCTTAGCAACGTCAAAGTTAAAACCTACATTATAAATTTCTTTTTTATCAGTTCTTGTTACTGTAAAAGGAATGTTTTTATCCTTATCTTCAGCTATAGAACCAGTAATGGCTTCAGAAGCTTTAAACCAGTTTGCATATGCGTTAACAACGCCAATTTGTGCCTCTACACCAGCAACATAAATGCGGTCAGAAGATTGAGCAGTTAATTGTTCACCTTCAGGGTCGGAGCCTTTAGCAACCATGCCCCAAACCTTTACTTTATCGCCATAGGAAACTTTAATACCGTCAACATAGGAATCCAAAATGGAACCGGTGGCGGTAACTTCATCCCAACGACCGGCATGAACCATTAAACCGCCTACGCGACCGTCAACATAAGCACGGTTTAATTTAACGTCTTCGTCGCCGGTGTTGTTATCAAATTCTTGAGTATTTTGCAGCATTGCAGTATAGGTCCAATCATCGTTTACTTGACCGGTAACCCACAGACGGGTACGCAGATCGCCGTAGTCATGACCATTGTCATGGGATTGATAACGAGCACGAACTTGACCGGTAATTTTTACGTTGTCAGCTTTTTTCTCCAGGTTAGCTACGCGAACGCCCAGGTTATCCAGTTCGTCAGCGAATTCAGCAGCCAGCTTGTCAACGTTAGCGCCTTTTGCCATTGCTTTGGCAACGATTTGAGCCATTTCATAACGGGTCATCAGTTTGTCGCCGCCGAAGGTAGCGTCGCCATAGCCTTCGATTACGCCGGCAGCAGCCAGTTTGGAAATGCTGTCATAAGCCCAGTGGCCGGCAGGAACGTCAGAGAACGGATTTGCAGCATAAGCGCTGGCAGTTACGCCAAGAGCCATTGCCATTGCGAGTACTAAGGATTTTTTCATTATAAATTCCTCCAATAAGAGATATAAATTTGAAATTTCCCGGCACTCAGCAAAACTTGCATAAATTTTCCTCAGTGGCTTTCCTGTAAGAGTTGCCTTGTTTCCTCTACTTTACTTACCATTGGAAAGATTTTTGTAAGCTTTTGTGAGTTTTGCGTGAAATATCATGCGCTTATTGTAACATAAGTTTTTCTAATATGCAAGTGTTATGTTATGTATACATTTTACACACAAAAAAGGAGGTTGTATCACGACCTCCTTTTAAATCACGTTACTCTCTTGATGAAATTATATGTATTACTCAAAGCTTTTGCTGCATGCGTTCTCCTAAATCACGTGTAATATAGAACATCATCATATAAGCGCCAAATTCTGCTAGTTCCTCTGCCACTTGCCCATGAAACCCTGTAAAATTAGTTCTTTCGCCAACCCATGCCATAAAAATAAACAGCAACAATAAAACAAAAGATTTAATAGGCAGCTTAATAATAGCTAATGGTCTCCATAACTTTCCATAATACAACATAACCAAAGCTATAATAATAAGACACACAACTATAGGATGAACCAACTTGCCATACAGACCCATTTCACTGTACTGCATGATACCGCCGCTAGAACTTGTAAAAAACACACGTCCCCAACTTATTTCCCGCATAAAAAGCAAAAAATAGTATATCATACCACTACACCACAGTTTGGAAACTTCCCCCCCATAACTTATCTGCTTTTTTTTGCGCATTGAAAAGCAGTAAAAAATACCTGCTGCCAGCCATAACATCTGCAAATTTTCTATAATGCCATTCTCCTTGCCCACCCACTCCGGCAAATACATTTCTAAGAAAAACATTACAAAAAAATAAGCCCACCCAATTTTAAACCATTTATCCATACGAAACATAATCCTCCACCTCTACTGACTATTTAGTCAGTCTTATTATAACATATATTTTCATTTTTTCAAATTATGCTTACATGCTATATATTTCAATCAAATTTTATTACTACTATCTTGTAATTTTTACAGAGTTTCCAAAACAACCATATAACCGTATATTTTTTATATACACAAAATCTTTTCCGCGGTTCTCAATGGTAGTATAATATAAGCAAAATCAGAGGAGGTTTTTTATATGTTATTATCTACAATGAAAAAAGATATTTGCTCCAACCGCTTTGGCGGCAACGGCGATGTGATTATTGAACATTATATCGACGAAAATCTGCTGAATGATACAGTAATTATGTATGCTAAGGTCACCTTAAAGCCGGGATGCAATTTAGGCTATCATGTTCACACAGGCAACAGCGAAACAATCGTTGTGTTGCAGGGAATTGCAGACTACAATGATAACGGAACTATAAAAACTCTGCATGTAGGCGACAGAGCGCATTGCCCCAACGGTGAAGGCCATTCCATAGGGAATCCCGCAAATGCCAAAGAGAATTTAATTTTGCAGGCTCTAGTTATTAAAACAGTTGATAAGCGGGAAGCGTAAATAACAAAAACTGCTGATTTAAAACCGGCAGTTTTTTATTTTGAAAATACAAAAGCCGTTCTTCTTGCGAAGAACGGCTTTACTTGCATTTGGTGATCCACCGGGGATTCGAACCCCGGACACCCTGATTAAAAGTCAGGTGCTCTACCGACTGAGCTAGTGAATCACATGGCTGGGGCGGCTGGACTCGAACCAACGCATGCGGGAGTCAAAGTCCCGTGCCTTACCGACTTGGCTACGCCCCAATTTGAAATAAATGGTTAACCTCAGAACGCTTGGCATCCTTTAAGGTGGGGTGACTGGTGGGAGTCGAACCCACGCGTAACGGAGCCACAATCCGCCGTGTTAACCACTTCACCACAGCCACCAAATTGTTTCCAAACCCAATAGCTTGGCGACGAATAGTATTATACTATATAAGTGACTGTTCGTCAATACTTTTTACAAAACAAATCTAGTTTTTTTACAAAATTTTTAGCAAGCTGTCTAAAGCAGCTTATTTATACGCAATGGCTTCAATTTCCACTCTTGCTCCTTTAGGCAAAGCAGCAACTTGTACAAAAGAACGAGCCGGCGGTTCAGTTTTAAAAAACTTAGCATATACGCCGTTAATAGCAGCAAAATCGTTGATATCTGTTGCAAAAACAGTTGTTTTTACTACATTTTGGAAGTGGTAGCCTGCTTCCTCCAGCACTGCCTCCATATTATGCAAAACCTGTTCAGTTTCTGCTTCAATGCTGCTTTGAACAAATTCGCCTGTTTCGCGGTTGATGGCAATTTGTCCGGACATGTACAAAGTTCCGCCAACCAGCACAGCTTGAGAATAAGGACCTAAAGCTTCGGGAGCTTTACTGCTTGCAATAATTTTCATAATCATTCACTCCTTTAAAATTTTTAAGAGAACCATGTGAAAAAATTTATCCGCGAGCCTTAGCAAAATACTGTTTTGCCCAAGCCAATGCCGTAGGAGTTATTGCCATGCCTCCGCCTGCTGTTTCTTTTAGGGCACAAGGCAGGCTGTCGCCTACACTTTTCATCGCGTCAATGGCTTCATCCGCGGGAATAAAGCTGCTAATGCCAGCCAAAGCCAACTGTGCCGCCAGCAATGCCTGCAACGCGCAGGAACCATTGCGTTTAATGCAGGGAACTTCTACCAAGCCTGCAACAGGATCGCATACCAAGCCCAAAATATTTTTAAATACGACAGCCACAGCTGTGCCAACCTGCCGCGGTGTTCCACCCAACATAGCAACTGCCGCACCTGCCGCCATAGCTGCCGCACTGCCGCATTCTGCCTGACAGCCGCCAGTTGCTCCTGCCAAAGAAGCACGCTCGGCAATAACCAATCCAATGCTGCCTGCAACTACCAAACCACGGGCCAAGATTTCATCGCTAAGCTGACAATGCTTTTTTAAAGAAAAAAACACTCCTGGTAAGACGCCGCTTGCTCCCGCCGTAGGCGCAGCTACTATTCTGCCCATAGCCGCATTACATTCGCCAACAGCCATAGCATAAATAACGGCATCCAAGGCCTTGTCGCCTAAAAGACTAATAAACTGACTGCATCCTACAGCTTCTACCAGCTTTTTGGCATCACCGCCCGTAAGTCCGCTGCGGGAACGTACACCCATAAGACCGGTCTGCACCGATTTTTCCATAACTTCCAGCATGGAATACATTTTCGCCAGCAAATCATTTTGACTGCATTCCAACTCCCGTGTATTATATTCCAGCAAAAAATCATCTAAATTCTGCTGCCTGCTTGTAGCTTCTTCAATCCAGTTATTTAACGAAAGCATTTCTTTTTTCATGATATTTTACGCTCCTTATAAAACACTGGCGATAAAGCGCACAGAATGAATTTGCTGCAAAGCGCCTATCAAATTGAGAATCTCCTGCGGTACAGCTTGGTCACATTCAATAACCATGGATGCCATACCGCCCTTATCACTGCGGAATAAACGCATGGTAGCAATATTTACGCCTGCATTAGCCAAGGTACTGGTAACTAAAGCAATAACGCCGCGAGTATCCTTGTGTACAGTTAAAATTGCAGGCAGCCTGCCGGTTAATTCCACAGGAAAGCCGTCTATCTCCGTTACCTTTACCTGACCGCCGCCTACTGAAGAACCAACTATCTCACAAAAACTGCCGTCAACGCCGGTCAGCTTAAAAAGCACTGTATTAGGATGTGCCATATTGCCTAAATCTATTTTATAATAGGAATATACCAAGCCATTTGCCTTAGCATATTCTGCAGCGCAGGGAATACGTTCATCATCAGGCATCCAGCCCATTAGTCCCGCCAAAAGAGCCATATCCGTTCCGTGCCCCTGATATGTTTCAGCAAAGGAGCCATGCAGATGAATTTCTGCCTTAACAGGCTTGGCGCCTAAAATACTTGCCGCCAAAAGGCCAAGGCGTACTGCTCCCGCCGTATGCGAGCTTGAAGGACCAATCATAACGGGACCGATAACATCAATCAAATTCATGCTAATCCTCCCTATTCATCGCTGGCTAAGCTGCGATGAGCTAAGCCCACGCACATTTCATTAAGATTCAAAACGCCAACACCCATGTAAATAGCAACACAAAGATGCTCGCCACAGCGCGTCAAGCCAATTTTGCCGCCTACGTTAAAGCCAACGGCTTTGTTTTTCACCTGCTCTAAAGCTTCATGAGCCGCTCCTGCCACAGCTCCGGCGCCTACATGCGTTTCGGTAACCAAACCCTGACGCTGTGCCGCTACTACTGCCCGCTCAATAATTTTTACAATGGAAATAATAAATTCGCCGCCAAAATCCACCGCCGTAGCACGAATTCCCTGTTCTGCCAAGAATTCCTTAACGCGCATTTCCTCTGTGCGATTAGCAGTAATAGCAATGCGCAAAGCAGCGCGCCCAATTTCTATGCTGCTTAAAGGTGCTTTTGCAAAAGAATTTTTGCCATTTTCAAACATAACATCAATCCTCTTTTACCATTTCTACCTCTTTAATTTTGGTTTTGTCAAACACAGAAACCAACAAGAAAGTAATAATGCAGATAACCCATTCAAAATATACTACTTCTTGAAAAACCGGCTTGATAGCGCCAAGAACATTGCCGGGCATATACCAAAGCACAATGCCGACAATGCCAACTAACGTAGTCCAAAAAGCACTGCTACGGCGGCATACGCCGGGAGCAAATACCGTAAAGAAAAAGATGCAGGTCAAGGCAGTAGTCATGGACAGACCGGCAATCATAGTCTTTAAAATACCTGCTGCATTAAACGCAAACCACAAAGTTACCAAACCGATAACAAAAATAATCATACGGTTAATTTTTACAAATTTTTCGTCGCTTACCGTAGGATTAAAGAAACGTTTGTATATATCCTGAGAAAATAAGGTTCCTGCCCCCAGCAAAATAGTGCAGGCGGTGGAAACGTCTGCCGCCCACAAGGCTGCCAAGGTTGCACCGGAAGCAATAGGATTTAAGCCCATAACAACCTTAGGCATGGCCATTGCCGCTTTTTCCACAGGAATATCGGGAAACATTACTTTAGCAACCAAGCCTAAAACAGCGCACAAAAAGCCTATGGGAAAAATCAACAGACCGCCTAAAACAAAACCGTTGCGGGCAGTTTTTTCATTGCTGGCACCACAGGCAATCTGTACAGGTCCCTGAGCAGTAATAGCCTGGGTAATCATAACCACAAACCAGCTGACGATAACCACAATAGGAATACCTCCTAAAGGATTCATCATCATAGCCGCATTAGGCAGATTGGCTTCCAAAGCTTCCATACCGCCAACCTGCATCACAGCTTCCACGCAGGAATAAATAATGCCTAAATAAATTAAGGTAACGCTGACAATATTGGCCAAACCGCTGGACCACAACCCGCCAATCAAAGTAATACCGATAAATACCACCGCACTCATCAGCATGCCGCCCTTAAAGGAAAAAATATTCGGCAGCAAAGAGGACAAGATTGCGCCGCCTGCCAAATATTGCAAAGCAGTGATAACACACATAATGATAATCAGACCAATGGCGCTGATAACGCGGCCTTTAGTATCATAGTATTTTTCAAAAAATTCCGGGATAGTAGAAACCTTTAATGCACGCAGCTTACCCGCTGCCACAAGTCCCATCACAATAGCGCCTGCCGACCAAGCCGCATTATACCAGCCTGCCGCCATGCCGATAGAAAAAGCACGTTCAGCAACGCCAACGGTAGAAGCAGCGCCAACAGCCAACCCGGTAATATTAACAGCAATCAAAGCGCTGCCCAGCTTGCGTCCGGCAAACAAATATTCTGTAGAGCCCTTGTCTGCACGGTGCTTAACCCAAAAGCTGATGCCAAAGAGCATCACAATGTAAAGAACAACGATAACTAACTGAATGGACATAAAATAATACACTACCTTTCTTCCATGCTTCAACGCAAAAATATCTGCCAGCTTAGCCATACTACAACGCTGCACAGTAATAATATATTTTATTATACCAACTATATCTTATAATTAAAAGCCTTTGCTGAGAAAAAGCTGGTATAAACGCCGCCCACAAAATTTTTGTATAAAATTTTGCGCTATTAACCGCTTAGAAAAAGGATTTTATTTTTTTATGTCGAAATGTTTAATGTATGTTATATGCATGGAGGTTTTATAATGTTTGAATACACGCCCCAAGGAGTTTGCTCCCGTAAAATAAATTTTGATATTGTCGACGGTAAACTGCACAATGTGCGTTTTACCGGAGGCTGCCCCGGTAATTTAATTGCTATCGGTAAGCTGGTTGAAGGCATGGACGCCCGCCAAGTTGCAGAAATGTTGGCTGGCAATCCCTGCGGTCTGCGTGGAACAAGCTGCGCCGACCAGCTTTCCAAAGCAATTTTATCTTTTCTGTAAACAAAATTTAGACAACCAAAAGGAAGGAGGGATTACACTATGTACAAAATCGTAAAAAGCATAGACAACGGTTTAACAGAACTGGAGCTGGATAATTTAGAAAAAGGCTATTGGCTCGACATAGTTGCGCCCTCTGAAGACGAGCTACAGGAAATTTCTGCGGCCACAGGCATTCAAATGGATTTTTTGAGCGCCGCACTGGACGAAGAAGAAAAATCCCGTATTGAGGTTGAGGATGACCAAATTTTGATTTTGGTAGACATTCCTTTCTTCCGCAGTAATAAAGAATACGATACGTTGCCGTTAGGTATTATTTTGACCGAAACAGGTATCGCCACCATCTGCCTGGAAGCCAACGGCGTTACCGCCGACTTCGGCAGCCACAACAGCCGCCTATTCAGTACGTTTAAAAAAACGCGCTTTTTATTCCAAATCCTGTATAAATCCGCTACTTTGTATTTAAAATACATTCGTATCATTATTCGCCGTACCGACGAATTGGAAATTCATCTGCGCCAGTCCATGGAAAACAGTGAGCTGTTTAATCTGCTGGATTTGCAAAAATCCCTGACGTATTTTTCTACATCTCTGCGCAGCAATTCCATTGTTATGGAAAGGCTGCTGCGTCTGCGCAACGCCAGCGCAACCCAGCATCTAATCAAGGTATATGAAGAGGACGAGGATTTGCTGGACGACGTTATTATCGAATATAAACAGGCTGTGGAAATGGTAGAAATGTACAGCCACATTCTTAACAGCATGATGGAAGTTTTCGCCAGCATCATCAGCAACAACTTGAACCTTGTTATGCGATTTTTGGCTTCCATTACCATTTTATTAGCTATTCCCACACTAATCAGCGGCCTTTGGGGCATGAACGTACATGTTCCTTTTGCCGACAGTCCCTACGGCTTTGCCATTGTCGGCAGCTTTGCCTTTGTCGTAGCCATTGGCAGCGCCTGGCTTTTGTGGAAGCGGCGCATGTTCTAAATTTTAAAAGCCGCTCAAGGAGTTTATATGTCCAAAGTAATTGCAGAAAAGCTGCTCGCCGGTATTATTTTCGGCGACAGCGATAATCACGAATATATCTATCTGCCCGGAGGCGAGGTAGGCAGCGAGCATCCCCTCTGCGTACTGGAGCGCGATGGTGAGCGCCATGACCTCTCGTTAGAAGACGCGGCCTACGAAGTACAGCATTTAACGCTCAAGCCCTGCTCGCACCCTCTTTGGGGCAAGCGTTCATATTAAGGAGGTTTCTCGTATGTATTTACCTAAACTGCACAAGGTTTGGCTTTGCCAAAACAGTCAAGGCGGTATTTATCTAACCCCCAAAATGGCTAACCGTCACGGCTTGATTGCCGGCGCTACCGGCACTGGCAAAACCGTGACGCTCAAGGTTTTAGCCGAAAGCTTCAGCGAAATGGGCGTGCCTGTTTTCCTCGCCGATATTAAAGGCGACGTTTCCGGCATGATTTTGCCGGGCGAAGACAGCGAAGGCTTCCAAAAGCGTATTAAAAATAAGCTTGGTTTAGAAATGCAGTGGGCATTTGCCGGTTATCCCGTGCGCTTTTGGGATGTTTACGGCAAAATGGGTCTGCCTGTACGCACCACCATTTCCGAAATGGGTCCCGAGCTTTTAAGCCGTTTGTTAGAGCTTAACGATACTCAATCCGGCGTGATGAATATTATTTTCCGTGTAGCCGATTCGCAGGGCCTGCTGTTGCTGGACTTTAAGGATTTACGCAGCATGGTGCAGTACGTTGGCGACCACAGCGCAGAAATCAAAATGCAGTATGGCAATGTTTCTACCCAAAGCATCGGCGCCATTCAAAGAGCGCTGCTGCGCTTGGAGGATCAGGGCGGCAATATTTTCTTTGGCGAGCCTGCGCTGGATATTAAGGATTGGTTTGCTACGGACACTGACGGTCGCGGCGTTATCAATCTGCTGCACTGCACGGAGCTGTTCCAAAATCCTCTGCTGTATTCCACCTTCCTTTTGTGGATGCTTTCCGAGCTTTACGAAATGATGCCGGAAGCAGGCGATTTGGATAAGCCAAAAATGGTTTTCTTCTTTGATGAAGCTCATTTAATTTTTAAGGACGCTCCCCGTTCTCTCTTGGATAAGGTAGAGCAAATTGTGCGCTTAATTCGCTCCAAAGGCATTGGCATTTATTTTATTACCCAACAGCCTTCGGATATTCCCGACAGCGTTTTGGCGCAGCTTGGCAATAAAATGCAGCACGCTCTGCGCGCTTACACTCCCAAAGAGCGTAAAGGCTTAAAGGCGGCCGCGCAGGCGTTCCGTCCTAATCCTGAATTAAATGCCGAAAGCGCTTTAGGTGAACTGGGAACCGGCGAAGTGCTCGTTTCCTTGCTGGACGAAGAAGGCGTGCCCACCATGGTACAGCGCGCTTATGTAATGCCTCCCAGAAGCTATCTTGGCACCTGCACGGAGGAAACGCGCCGCAAGGCTATTAACGCAACGCCGCTGCATACTAAATATGCAGAAACTATTGACAGAGAATCGGCTTACGAAATTTTACAAAAACGCGCCGAACAATCAAAAGAAGCTACTGCTCTAAAAGAAGGCGACAGCCTACGCGAAGAAATTTACCGCAACGCTCCCCGTTCTTCCGGACGCAGCACTGCTGCCCGCAGTGCAGGTACGCGCAGCAGCAGTACGCGTTCTTCCCGCCAACCCCAAAGCATGGTAGAAAAAGTTGCTACCAGCGCTTTGCAAACCTTTGGCCGTACCATTGCCAGCTCCTTGGCCCGCGGTATCTTGGGCAGCCTATTAAAAAAATAATTCGCACATAGCATTTTACAGGAACGCCGGCACTGAGCGGCGTTCTTTTTTATGAGTAAGAAATACAGTACAAAAAATTTAAAAATTTCTCACGTTACCACTTTACAAATTTAACACGCTAAAGTATAATATGAATGTACTCATTAAGAATTGCTTATCCAAGCAGAATATTTTATACGAGGTGTAAAAATGAAAAAGTTACTAGTGTTTATTATGAGTCTGATGATGATGCTAATGATGGTAGCCGGCTGCGGCAACAGCGGGCCTAAAAAAATGGTTATCGGCTTAGACGATAACTTTGCTCCCATGGGCTTCCGCAATGAGAAAAACGAAATCGTCGGCATGGACATTGATTTGGCTCGCGAAGCCTGCAAACGTCTGGGCATGGAAGTTGAATTCAAGCCTATCGACTGGGGCGCTAAGGAAGCAGAGTTAAAATCCAAACGCATCGACGCAATTTGGAACTGCTTCACTATCAATCCCGAACGCGAAAAAGTTTACGGCATGTCCAAGCCCTATCTGCTCAACGCTCAATTGGTAGTTGTTCCCAAAGGCTCCTCCATTAAAAAGATTGCTGACTTAAAAGGCAAGGTAGTTGCCGTTCAAGACGACTCCACCGGCTCCTATCTGTTAGAGCTGCCGAAAAACAAAGAGCTGAAAGATTCTCTGAAAGATTATCGCAAATATCCTGACTTTGCAGCTATTTACATGGAGCTGGATAACAAACGTATTGACGCCGCTATCGTTGACGCTGTTTTGGCACGCGGCTACTACGACAAACTAAAACCCGGTCAATATGAAATTTTGGAAGAAAATATGGGTGAAGAAGTTGTTGGCATCGCCTTCCGTAAAGACGATAAAGAATTCCTGCAACGTATTGATAAAGTTATGGACGAAATGAAAAAAGACGGCACCTGCAAAAAAATCTCCGAAAAATGGATGGGTGCCGACATTATCAAATATTAACTTGCAGTATGCTTAATACGCAAAAAGGGGCGAAGCAATTCGTCCCCTTTTTTATTACTGCAAAATAGTTTTACCTTGTCAACACTTTAGTAAAGTGCTACAATAAAGTAAGCTGGTCAGAATACAATCTGCTTGTGCCAGTGCAAATTTTAGCTAATTTTTATGGAGAAGATTATGGATTACGTTTTTAGAATCGTCCCCCAAATGTTGGACGGCTGTCTTGTTTCCTTTCAGGTTTTTTTGATTACTATTGTTTTAAGTATTCCTCTAGGCGTTTTACTTAGCTTAGGCCGTGTTTCAGGAAGCCAGCTTTTGCAGAAAATTATCGGTTTTTATGTATGGATTATGCGCGGCACGCCTTTAATGCTGCAAATTTTCTTTGTTTACTTTGTGCTTCCTTCCGTCGGTATTCGCCTGCCGGACTTTGAATCTGCGTTAGTAGCTTTTGTTTTGAACTACGCCGCTTACTTCTGCGAAATTTTCCGCTCTGGTATCCAGGCTATTCCCAAAGGCCAGTACGAAGCCGCTCATACCTTGGGCATGAATTATCTGCAAACCATGCGCCGTATTATTCTGCCGCAGGTTATCCGCATTATCCTGCCGCCTATCAGCAACGAAACTATTACGCTGGTCAAGGACACCTCCTTAGTGTATGTTTTAGCCATGAACGATTTAATGCGAACTGCCCGTAATTTAGTACAACGTGATTTTAATATTACGCCTTTTATCGTAGCAGCTGTTTTCTATTTAATAGCCACCTTGATTTTAACCGTGCTGTTTGAGCATCTGGAAAAACATTTCTCCAGATACGAGCAATAAGGAGCCAGATTATGAATAAAATTAAAGCGCAAAATATTTGGAAAAAATTTAATAAACTGGAAGTGCTCAAAGGCATTGATTTAGAGGTCAACGAGGGCGAAGTAGTTGCCGTTATCGGTCCTTCCGGCGGCGGCAAGAGCACACTACTGCGCTGTTTAAACAAGCTGGAAACTGTTGACCGCGGCACAGTTGTTATTGACGGCGAAGAGCTTTGCCATGAAACATCTGTTGGCACGGAATACGTCAACAAAAACGATATCCGCCGCATTGCCTGCAAAATGGGCATGGTTTTTCAACAGTTCAATCTTTTTCCGCACATGACTGTTTTAGAAAATCTTATTGAAGCGCCGGTAAACGTACAAAAGCGCGATAAGGCAGAGGTTATTAAAGAAGCAGAAATACTTTTATCGAAAGTTGGCCTTTCGGATAAGCGCGACGAATATCCCCGTAAATTAAGCGGCGGACAGCAGCAGCGCGTAGCTATTGCTAGAGCATTAGCAATGAAACCGGCTATCATGCTGTTTGACGAACCCACTTCCTCTTTAGACCCGGAGCTTACCGGCGAGGTTTTAAAAACCATGCGCGAGCTGGCCGAAGAAAAAATGACCATGGTTGTGGTAACTCACGAAATGGGCTTTGCTAAAGAAGTAGCGACTAAGGTAGTATTTATGGCTGACGGCCGCGTGCAGGAGCAAGGCACGCCCGCAGAAATTTTTGACAGCCCCAAAAACGAGCGGCTCAAAGCATTCTTAAACGTAATTCTCAAATAAAATAACGCTATCAACGCCGTCGGAAAAATTTCCGGCGGCGTTATTGTTCACAATTAGTTTACTACTTAGTCTTACTTTAGTCATAACCGTTTGCTAAAATATAGTTGAGGCAAGAAAGATATCCCAAAAGCACGCAAAGGAATCTTTCCCAACTCCCCTAAACACATCTTTTCATCATACACCTCTCCTTAGACGCACTGCACTTCCCAAAAAAGTGCAGTGTGTTTTTTATTTTGCTATAAAAATTTTACGAAGAGTGTTTTTTACTGTATAATGTAATTAAAAAAATAATTTGGCAGAGGTGTAGTTATGTTAGTATATTTCTTGGGATTTTTAGGCGGCATTGCCTTATTTATGTACGGCATGCAGCTTATGGGCGACGGTCTGCAAAAAGCTGCTGGTGCTAAGCTGCAAAAAATTTTAGAGGCTATGACCGGCGTACTGGCCATGGGTATTCTTTTAGGTGCTGTTGTAACAGCTGTTTTACAGGCCAGCGGCGCAACCACCGTTATGACCGTAGGTCTTGTCAACGCCGGGCTTTTAACGCTTAAGCAAGGCTTCGGCATTATTATGGGAGCCAACGTTGGTACAACTATTACGGCACAGCTAATTGCCTTTAAGCTCTCCAATTATATTACAGTGCTAATCTTTATCGGCTTTTTGATGCAGCTTCTAGCTAAACGCCGCCGTGGCAAATACCTCGGTCAGGTAATTTTAGGTTTTGGTATTTTAATGATGGGCATGGATATGATGAGTCGCGCCGTTATGCCCCTGCGCGCTTATCCCGGCTTCGTGGATTTTATCAGCTATTTTTCGGGCAATCCGCTGCTAGGCATTTTTATTGGTACCGTCATGACCGTGCTTATTCAATCCAGCAGCGCTACCATCGGTATCTTAATTGCTATGGCCAGCCAAGGTCTGATTCCTTTGGAGGGCGCTATTCCCGTACTTTTAGGCGACAATATCGGCACTTGTATTACGGCAGTCCTGGCATCTCTGCGCGCTAACATTACAGCAAAACGCGTGGCTGTTGCCCACGTACTTTTTAATGTTATCGGCAGTATTATTTTCGTAATTTTTATGCGGTGGTTTATCGAAATCGTTATCTATGTATCTCCCGCCGGTGATATTGCCCGCCAAATCGCTAACGCTCACTCTGCTTTTAATATTATCAACACCTTGCTCTTTATGCCCTTTGTAAATCCTTTCATCAAGCTTATCCAGCGCATTGTTCCCGGCAATGCCGAAGGAATTTCTCTGCGTCCCGTATATTTGGACAAAACCATGCTCAACACTCCGTCTATCGGCCTAAGCCTGGCAGTAAAAGAAGTGGTACGTATGGGAAATTTAGCCTGCAAAAATGTACGCTTAGGCATGGAATCCATTCACACCTTTGATACCGACAAAGTAAAATATGTATTGGAGCACGAACCGGTAGTCGACTCTTTGGAACGCGAAATCACCGATTATTTGACGGATATGAGTACCGCACAGCTGGATGACAGTCTTTCCGTTCGCCACACGGGTCTTTTGCACGCAATAAATGATATTGAACGTATTGGCGACCACGGTGAAACACTAGCCAAAAAATCGCGTATGATTTTTGAAGACGAGGTACACTTCTCCCAAGAGGCCAAAGACGAACTAGCACAGCTTAGCCAAATGGTGCTGTGCGCCAGCGGCCGTTCGCTGGAGGCACTGGAGAAAAACGATAAAGCCATTGCCGAAGATGCAGTACGCCTTTGCCGCGAGGTTAAGCACTACCAAAAAGAAATCCGCAAAAACCATATTACGCGCCTTAACGAGCACCGCTGCGACCCCGTAGCAGGCTTTGTAATGCTGGAGCTTTTAATAAATATGAAACGCGTCAGCGACCATTCCAAAAACATTGCTCAGCTTGTACAAGGAACATTTTAAATTCACTAACGACAAAAAACCACCTGCAGATCAACGGCAGGTGGTTTTTTTACTATTTTACTTCTAAAAGCTCATAATGCCAAAGGCTTCCAGCAGCAGCATAATATTCAACACAATAACAATCACGCCAATAACGCCCAAAACAATTTTTAAGCGCGTCGAATTAGCAAATTTTCCCATGACCTTTTTCGACGAGGTCAAATAAATCAACAGACCAATAGTCCAAGGCAGTTGCACGCTTAAAGCCATTTGCGAATAAATCAAACCGTTGAACGGATCGTCAATGAAAAGAATAATCAAAACTGCCAACCAGTAGGTCAACAATACGCCATGCCAGGAGTGCGGGTCCTTAACGTCATAGCCCTCGCCAAAAATACCCGCGTACACACTGGCGCCAGCCATGCCTGCCGTCGCCGTCGATGAAATGCCGGCAAACAGCAGCGCTACGGCAAATAAAACCGCGGCGCTATTGCCTAAAAGCGGTTTTAACAAATCTACAGCCTGCGCCAAATCGTCAACCTTAACATTGTTGGCAAAAAATACTGCCGCAGCTACCAAAATCATGGCGCTGTTAATAGCCCAGCCAATGCTCATCGACAGTAAGGTATCAAGAAATTCGTAACTCAGCTGCTTTTTGATAATCTTTTCGTCCTCTAAATTCCAATGACGGCTTTGAATTACTTCGGAATGCAAAAATAAATTATGCGGCATTACTACCGCGCCCAAAACGCTCATAATAACCAGCAGCGAGCCGTGCGGAATGCAGGGCGTTACCCAGCCTTTAGCGGCAGCGCCCCAATCAAGCGGCACCATAATAATTTCTGCCAAAAAAGAAAGCCCTATAATAGAAACGAAGCCAATAATAATTTTTTCCAGCTTGCTATAAGAATTAGAGCGCAGCAGCCAGGAGCACAAAGCAGCCATCAAAATACTGCCCAGCCACAAGGGTATGCCGAACAGCAGCTCCAAGGCAATAGCGCCGCCTAAAATTTCTGCCAGCGAAGTGGCTACAGAAGCCATTACTGCCGAAAGCAGAATCGGCACAGAGACCCATTTAGGCAAATATTTAGTAGCTGCCTCCGACAAGCATAGTCCGGAAGCAATTCCCAAATGCGCCGCATTATGCTGCAAAACAATCAACATAATTGTCGATAAAGTAACCATCCACAGCAGCAGATACCCGTAATCCGCACCGGCCGCCAAATTTGACGCCCAGTTACCTGGATCGATAAAGCCTACGGTAATTAAAAGTCCGGGGCCGATATAACGCAAAATTTCTTCTGCTCTGCTGTTAGGCTTATGCTTTTCCTGATAATGTTTTAAATCCATAATTTTACCTCAAATAAAAGATCTGCGCACAAGATCATAAAAGCTTTATAACTGTAGTTTTTCTATGCTTGCGTTGGCCTGCTGCAAAATTTTTGCCAGAGCTGCCTGCGGTACCTGGCGCCAGCCAATAATATTTTGGGGATTGGGAGGACAAGGCTGCAAAAGCTTTTCCAGCCACACTGTATCCAGCCATTGTTTATTTTTATAGCCGGAATAATGAAAGGTGCCAATCAATTTATAGCCCAGAGCCTCGTGCATTTTAATACTGTGCTCGTTTCCCAGCGTAATACAGGAATAAGCCACGGTAACGCCTTGCAGACAAAGAATTTTTTCCATAGCTTCGTACAGCACGCGCCCTAAGCCCTTGCCCTGACCTGCGGGAGCAAGATAAATTGTTACCTCTACCGCCCACTGATAAGCCAAGCGCTCACGATAAGGGTGGCAGTATACATAGCCAAGAATTTTTCCGTCCTGCTCGACCACTAAATAAGGAAATTGCGCAGAAATATCTACAATTCTTTGACGAAATTCTTCTAAGCCCGGCACCTCTAATTCAAAGGACACATTGCTCAAGGAGCTGTCTTCACTGATTACAAAGGGAGTATAAATTTCCAGCAACCGATCTGCATCACTTGGCACGGCAGCTCTCACACATATTTTTTTATTCATCGACTTTAGTCACCCTCACTTCAAACATTCTTTTCCACGGCAAAGTAAACTGATATTTTTCTGCCGCCGTTTGCAAATACGGCGCGCTAATTTTATATACTTCCCGGGTAATAAATTTTTCAGCAGCAGCACATTGCTCTGCGTCAAGACCGCTGTTGGGCCAATAATTAGGCCAAATAAGCTGCGTATAGGTTGTCATGCGCACGTTAGCCTGATATGCCCAATCATCAAGATAACGCTGCTCCAGCAAAGTTTTTTTGGCGTCCTCATCATAATCCTTGCTTAAAAGTCCTTGCGCTAAAGCAAAGCCCAAGCTGTTGCCCGCCGTATTCCAGCCGCCGTAAGCGGCTAATTTATAAGCCAATTTATTTTCAAATAAACCCTTTACTAAAGCGTTGTCTGCGCCGTTGCCGTATTTTACGTCAGCTAAAGCAACAGGCTGATTTTGAACTATACGTTCCACTTTACGAATAAAATTCTTTGTTTCCGGCGCTAGTACACCATTGTTGGCAGTGCTGCCAGCTTCTATAGTCACGCCGTTTGTAGGCGTATTCACCGCCAAAACTAAGTCTGCATGACGGCGCAAACGCACCGGAAAAGCGCCTGCCGCATAAATATGCTGCTTAGCGCTATCAGCTAGCGTATTATCCTCGTAGGAAGGCACTGTTGCTCCGCCTTTTCCCGCAGCATAGATAACATTTACCAACGGCAGTTTGTACTGCAAACGGTTAGCAGCACGACTCAGCAAAACCAAGCCCAATTGGTCGGCTCCGGCGAAAAAACGAATGCGTTCTTTAGGCAGCTCTCTGACCAAAATATCCATGCTGCGCGCTTCGCGGTGGGCCTGCGAATACTCCGCCGTATCGTCGCGTCCAATCAGCAGATAATCAAAATCGCCGCTTTCTACGCCGTGCAGCAATAGCTCCGTAGCCATAATATTATGAGCGCGGCGGGTATACAAATCAGTCTGAATTTCTAAAGGCAGTTCTGCACGCAAATCTGCCAGCTCTTTAATTTCGCGGCGTTTAATGGCTTTCAGCTCCAGTTTATCCTCCAGCTCGCCCAAGCGAAAAAATTTCTGTCCCCATTCCTTATAATATTCCGGCTCGACGGGCGCGCCGCTGGCTTTAGGGGAACGCATAATCGTGGTAAAAATATAAATATTTTTGTCGCCATAAGTATCCTTTAAGTCTACCAAGCGCTCCGCTCTTTTTTGCAAAATCTCCAACGGAATGGTATGGGTGCGGCTGGCTACCAAGCCGCCGTAAAGCAAAGCGT
This sequence comes from uncultured Phascolarctobacterium sp., assembly GCA_905200645.1. Classification (GTDB taxonomy): domain Bacteria; phylum Bacillota; class Negativicutes; order Acidaminococcales; family Acidaminococcaceae; genus Phascolarctobacterium_A. The sequence goes on from CAJKLD010000015.1 coordinate 42,448, forward strand.
CGGAAGAAGCCACTACGGCAACAGAATTTTCCATGTTATCTTCCAACCACGCAAACAGCTGCTCCGGCTCTCCCATATTTTTTTCGTTGGCAATATAAGCCGTCGGAGGAGTCTGCACATCCCATCCTGCCGCCTGCATGGTCTGCACCGTATAATCAAGACAAACAGGCCTATTATCCATAGGGATATATAAAATTGTTCCTTTAGCTGCCCACGCAGTTTGGCACAGCAAAAGCAGCAGGAAAAAGAAAAATCTGCGGAATGCTCGCATGATGATTCACCTCTACATAAAATGTTTTGCTTTATATATTTCGCCAGCCAAAGTTTTTTTCCTCTATACTTTAAGCAAGGTTAAAGAAAAATCACAAACAAACTACAAAAAAGACATTCCCCCTGCCTAACACAGGAGAAATGTCCATACACGAACTAATTATTTTGGAAACGAGATAAAAAGTCGCGGGTTCTTTGATTTTTCGGATTAGCAAAAATCTGCTCCGGTGTGCCTTCCTCGGCAATAACGCCTTGGTCGATAAAAATTACTCTATTGGAAACGTCGCGGGCAAAGGCCATTTCGTGCGTTACGATTACCATGGTTAAGCCTTCTTTAGCCAAATCGCGGATAACGCGCAGCACCTCGCCTACCATTTCCGGGTCGAGGGCGCTGGTAGGCTCGTCCATCAACAGTACCTCCGGCTCCAACGCCAACGCGCGGGCAATAGCCACACGCTGCTTCTGACCACCGCTGAGCTGATGCGGTTTGGCGTTAACGTAGCTGTCCATGCCAACATGCTTTAAATATTTTAAAGCCGTCGCTTTAGCTTCGTTTTTGTTTTTGCCCAAAACCTTAACCTGGCCTACCATACAGTTTTCTAAAACTGTCATATTATTGAACAAATTAAAGGATTGGAAAACCATGCCAACTTTAGTGCGGAACAAGGTAAGCTTTTTGAAAGCGTCCATAACATTTTGACCGCGGTATTCAATTTGACCGCCCGTAGGATGCTCCAAAAAATTGACGCAGCGAATCAGCGTAGATTTGCCGCTGCCGCTGGGACCGATAACGCAGACTACGTCGCCACGGTGAATATTAAAGCTGATATCGCGCAGAATTTGCCGCTCGCCAAAGGATTTTTGCAGATTGCAGACAGAAACCAATAATTCTTTATCCATAGCTTAGTACCGTCCTTTCTGCTTTTTTGTAGGCAGAGGAACTGCGCCGCAAGGATCCATCATAGGGTCATAGGTAACAAGCTGATAATCCTTGGGCCCGTCCATTTTGCTTTCTGCCCAGCGCAGCAGGCGCGAAGCAGTAAATGTCATAATAAAATATACCACGCAGGTAATGAAGAAAATCTCAAAATACTTATAATAAACGCCGGCCGCAGATTTAGAAGCAAAATACAGCTCGGTTACAGAGATAACGTTCAAAACTGAAGTATCTTTAATATTGATGATAAGGTTATTGCCCAGCTGCGGCATAACATTGCGCAGAGCCTGAGGCAGAATTACGCAGCGCATGGTTTGAAAATGATCCATGCCAATAGCAATCGCAGCTTCCTTTTGACCTAAATCGACAGACTCAATGCCGCCGCGAACTGTTTCTGCCATATAAGCGCCGGTATTAATAGAAACAACAAAAAAGCCTGCGAACATAGGCGACATATCAATATTAAACAAACTCATAGCGCCATAGTAAACTACCATGGCTTGTACAATCATAGGAGTACCGCGGAAAACCTCTACATAAGCGTCTAAAATACGCTGCAATAAGCGCACAGAAAATTTTTTCGCCGCACTGTCGTTATCTTCTAAAGGAATAGTTTGGATAACACCTACAACTAAACCTATCAAACACCCGATAAAAGTACCAACCACAGCCAAAAGCAAGGTTACGCCGGCGCCTTTAAGCATAACGGAACCGTACTTTTCCATGAGGAAGAATACCCAACCAAAAAATGTAGTTGGCATAAAGTACACCACCTTAATTTATTTTGCAAACATATTATACTTCTACGCAAAAACGGGGCGACAAACTGCCGCCCCCTAAAATAAGCGTATTATTTTGCTAAAGGTTGTTTTTTAATAGCTTCATCCATAATCTTATTGAAATCAGCTTCGGTCATACCACCCAAAACCTTGTCCATAGCGGCAGTCAATTCTTTGTTGCCTTTCTTAACAGCAATACCAATTTCTACGTCCTCGCGAGAAGTTTTGAAGCCTTGGCCTTCGGGGAATTCAACCATAACCAATTCCGGATTAGCAAAAGCAGCAGCCTTAGCAGTAGGAATATCGGTAACAATCAAATTGCATTTTCCGGATTTCAAAGCAACAATCATGCCGGGAACAGTGTCGATAGCAGGCAATTTTTTAACATCGGGAACTTGGTCGATTTGGTCGTACCAAATTGTATTCAGCTGAGAGGTAGCAACGGAGCCTTTCAAATCGGCAACGCTTTTAGCGTTAGCTTGCGGAGAATCTTTTTTAACCAAAGCTACAACAGTTGCATAGTAGTAGGGTTTGGTAAAGTCAACGGTTTCTTTACGTTTAGAGGTAATGGACATACCGGCAATAGCAGCGTCAATTTTGCCGCTTACAACTGCGGGCGGCAGGCCATCCCACTCAATTTTATGAACTTCCAAAGTTGCGCCCATGGAATCTGCCAGTTTTTTAGCAATCATAACATCGTATCCATAAGCATATTCGTTAGAACCGGCAATTTTTACTGCGCCGCCTTCAGCAGAGGTTTGAGACCAGTTGTAAGGAGCGTAAGCGCATTCCATACCAACCTTCAAAACTTTCTTCGGAGCTTCAGCTTTTTTATCACCGCCACCGCAGCCGGCCATAACAGCCATAGCAGCTACCATCATACAGCAGAGAGCTAATTTAGCATATTTCTTTAAATTCATACCACACACACCTTTCCTTATCTCCAGGGAATATTTCTCGTAAATTACTATTACTTTACTATATAATTGTAAAAAAAGCAAGCCAAAAAAGGAATAAATAATGTATACATGTAAAGTTTCTGCGCTTTCTAGCACACACACTGCTGTTAACGAAAAAATACCGCCGCTGAAAAAGCGACGGTAAATTTTTTATTGAACGACTACATCCACAGCTCCGTTACGCAGCACAACCTGCGCATGGTCGCCGTTTTTAATTTCCCCGGCCACAATTTTGCGGCCCAGAATATTTTCTACAGTGTGCACAATCAAACGTTTCAGCGGTCTTGCGCCAAAGGCAGGATCAAAACCGGCCTGCGCCAAAAATTCTACGGCTTCGTCGTCGGCAGCCAAGGTCAGCTCCAGCTGCTTATTAAGACGCTCGCTTAATTCGTGCAGCACCAGCTTAACAATATCCTTAATCTGCTCAGCCTGCAAGGGCTTAAAGACAACGATATCGTCCACGCGGTTCAAAAATTCCGGCCGGAAGAAGTTCATCAACATCTGCTGTACCTTTTCTCTGTCCATGATGCCTTGATTTTTCATAATCTCGCTGCTGCCCAAATTGCTGGTCATAATAATCAGCGTATTTTTAAAATCTACGCTGCGGCCTTGACCATCGGTCAAGCGTCCGTCATCCAGCACCTGCAGCAGCACATTGAATACGTCGGCATGAGCCTTTTCAATTTCGTCCAGCAAAATTACGCTGTAAGGATGGCGGCGTACAGCCTCGGTTAATTGTCCGCCCTCGTCATAACCCACATATCCCGGAGGCGCGCCAATCAAACGGGAAACGGTGTGCTTCTCCATATATTCGCTCATATCAATGCGCACCATATTGCGCTCGTCGTCAAACAAAACCTCCGCCAAGGTTTTTGCCAGCTCGGTTTTGCCGACGCCGGTAGGGCCAAGGAAAATAAAGGAGCCTATGGGACGATTGGGGTCCTTAATGCCTGCGCGAGCGCGAATCACAGCCTCGCTGACGGTTTTGACAGCTTCATCCTGACCTATAACGCGCTGATGCAGAATTTCTTCCAAATGAATCAGCTTTTCGCGCTCGCCGCTGCCCAAACGGGAAACAGGAATGCCGGTCCAAGTGCTGACAACCTTGGCAATATCCTCCTCGTCAACCTCTTCTTTCAAAAGCACATTGTCGTTGCCCTTTTCATCCTTGGCAGACAAAGCGCTCAATTCCTTTTGCAAAGCGGGCAGGCGGCCGTATTTCAGCTCTGCCATTTTATTTAAATCGTAATCGCGCTCGGCTTGCTCCATTTGCTGTTTCACAGCGTCAATTTCTTTTTTTACCTCGCGCACGCGGGCGATAGCAGCTTTTTCGGCATCCCAGCGCTTAACCAACTCGTCGTTAGCCTGACGCAGCTTGTTAAGCTCTTCGTTAAGCTTAGCCAAACGCTCTTTAGAAGCATCGTCGTCCTCCTTGCCCAAAGCCTGCGCTTCAATTTCCAGCTGCAAAATGCGGCGCTTGCTTTCGTCCAGCTCCGTAGGCAGAGAGTCAATCTCTGTACGCAGACGCGCAGCAGCCTCGTCAACTAAGTCAATAGCCTTATCCGGCAGGAAGCGGTCGTTAATATAACGGTCAGACAGCACGGCGGCGGCTACCAAAGCAGCGTCTTTAATTCTTACGCCGTGATGCACTTCATAACGCTCGCGCAAACCGCGCAGAATTGAAATTGTATCCTCAACGCCCGGCTCTTTAACCATAACCGGCTGAAAACGACGTTCCAAAGCGCTGTCCTTTTCAATATATTTACGGTATTCGTTTAAGGTGGTAGCGCCAATGCAGCGCAGCTCGCCGCGCGCCAGCATGGGCTTTAAAATATTTCCTGCGTCCATAGCGCCCTCGGCAGCACCTGCGCCAACCACGGTGTGCAGCTCGTCGATAAACATAATAATCTGACCGGCGCTGTCAGCCACAGCCTTGAGCACCTTTTTCAAACGCTCCTCAAACTCGCCGCGATATTTTGCTCCCGCAACTAAAGCCGCCAAATCAAGCGCATATAAGGTTTTATTTTTTAAGTTTTCAGGTACGTCGCCTGCCACAATACGCCTTGCCAAGCCTTCGGCAATGGCGGTTTTGCCAACGCCGGGCTCGCCAATCAGCACAGGATTATTTTTCTTGCGGCGGCTGAGAATTTCTACCACACGGCGGATTTCTTCGTCACGGCCGATAACGGGGTCTAATTTACCCTCCTTAGCCTTGGCTGTTAAATCCTGACCAAATTTTTCCAGGACCTTTTTGGTTTCTTCGTCAGCGGCAGTATTCTGGTACTGCAGGTAAGCTGCTTCTACTTTTTTTCTGTCAATGCCGTGTTTCTTCATTAAAGCTACCACATCACTGTCACCGTCGCCGGCCATAGTGGCAACCATATCGCCCACAGTAATTTCACCCTTAGCATTTTGGTTGAGCAAAGCCATCACGCGGGCAAAGCCTGTGCCCATCATCAGCTGGCGATCCTGGCCTTTAACGCCGGGAATTTTCTCTACCAAAGCTTTTGCTTCTTTAGTAAAAGCAGCTTCGTCAACATGCAGATTTTGCAAGAGATATTTAAAAAAGCCCTCGCTGCCGCATAACGCCGCCAAAACGTGAGCAGTCGTCAGCTCCTGATGATAATGCATCACAGCCTGCTGCTGTGCTGCTTCCAATATAGCTTTTAATTCTTCACTGTAATTTTCGTTCATAATTTTTCCTCCTCCAGCTTCAGCTTATCAACATCTTTCATGCTTATGCAAGAAGCCTGCCGCAGTAAGCGGCTCGGCTTATCAAATTTTATTAGCTCTACTATCTGTATTATAACAGCAAAAGTCAAAAAGTCAAATAGATAAATTTGTTAATTCAGTGAATTATTTCTATACTCTTCTTGACATCCCTATGCAAGTGTGGGAAAATAAAAATCGTTTTTCATTAAGCTTTGTTTTTTTCATAAAGGAGGAAGTAAAATGTCACCAACTTCTCTACTGCGAGGATGTGCGCTGCTATTATTTTTACAATGGATTTCTACTTTAGTTATTAACGCTTTAGGCGTGCCCTTTCCGCCGTCACTTTTAGGAATGCTGCTGTTGACGGCGCTCTTGTGCGGTAAAATTATTCCTGCGCAATCAGTAGAAGGTATCTGCAACATTTTAATTTCTAAAATGGGCATGCTGTTTTTGCCTGCCGGAGTAAGCGTGCTGCTTTATATTGATGTTATCAAAGCAGAGTGGCTGCCGATTTTAGTGACGATTGTTCTGTGCAGCGTCATCGTTTTAGGCGCAACCGCTTTATTTTTAGAAACCGTACTCAAAGGAGGCCGTTAAATGTTTCCCGATAGCTTAGTTAATTCGCCGCTGTTCGGCATTGGCTTGACGGTTATTTTGTATGCGTTCAGCGAAATTTTCGTAGACCGCTTAAGCCTGCGTATTTTACCGCCATTTGTGCCGGCGTGCGCAGGTATTATCGCCATTATTGTACTGTCCCCTAACGTCAGCTACGAAAAATATGCTTCCGGTGCCGAGTTTATCAATTTTTTGCTGGGTCCTGCCACTATTGCGCTTGCTTTGCCCTTATATAAAAATCGTTTGATTATCAAGGAAAAAGCCGCGGCGCTTATAGGCGGCGTCACCTTAGCTACCATAATCGCCACTGTGGTAGTTTATTTCAGCGCCAAAAGCTTAGGCGCCAGCGAGCAGGTGCTTTTGAGCCTAATTCCCAAATCCGTTACCACGCCTATTGCCATTGACATAGCCAAAACTATCGGCGGCATTCCCGCGCTGACCACAGCCGCCGTTATTTTCACCGGCATTTTGGGCGCAACCTTTAATCATAAGCTGCTGCAGCTTTTCGGCATCAAAAATGATATTGCCGCCGGACTGGCGATTGGCGCATCCAGCCATGGTCTGGGTACCAGCGCCTGCGCTTCCGTCAGCCCCGTGCAGTTGGCCATTGGCGGAGTAGCGATTGCCCTGACCGGTATTGCAACTTCTATTTTCGCGCCAATTTTATTACCGATTCTCAAAAGCATCTGGTAAAATATCACACTTTTTCTTTAGGCAAGACGCGTGCCCTTTAGGGTAAAAAGTATGCAAAAAGAGCCTTTACTTGCAGGCAGTAAGTCCCACGCGCTTCGGCATGATAACGTCAATTCGCAAAACAAACAACCACAGCAATAATGCCTATGGTAGCACGCTGAATAAGTGATAAATGGTTCTCTTACGTTAGCACGCTGGCGTACAAACTACTTTGCGGTAGACCGCCAAAGCTCTGCATTGCGAGCCGAAATAAACTTGAATTTCTAGCCTTGTGGGAGCCATTGCCCGGTCGCGACCGAATAAAGGCGACGCTTGTTAAGGGTTGAAGCTCTATTCTTTGCCGCGCTTTGAAAAGCGCGAGCTTTCTTGATTCTTCTTTGGCTACAAAGAAGAATATAAAAATGCGCTGGCGTGCCGCTTGCACGCCAAAAAAAGCAGAACCAGCTCGCAAGAGTCGGTTCTGCTTTTTTATTTTAATTTTTGCTTCTAAAAATTCCCAACACTGCTTACAAATGATTTATCATGCCCCGCAATTCGGTAAAAACCACCCCTGCCTTATCCGCAGGAATTATCTGACAGGGCAGCGCCCGCAAATCATCAATACGCCAGCCTGCATTTTGCTCCGCCAGCTTTGCCAACGCCTCGTCCAAGCTGCCTGCCACCACAATAGCCAACGCGTCAAGATAAAACTCGTTATTCAAGCAAGGCTCGTCAATCATGCTGTGACTGTGATAGGTTTTATTGTGCCGCCAAAGATAAATATTCATAAGCTCGCCCTCCTTGCGTAAGCAATCAACCGCCAAATTTTACTATATTATTTCTCTATCGACGGCGTAAATCCTGCTTACTTATCAGGAAGCTTTTTACTTACCATACACGCTGTTTACATAATTTACGGCGCTCACGGCGTTAGGCGCGTAATGACTGGCGCCGATTTGGTCGGCGTATTCCTGCGTCAGCACTGCGCCGCCGACTACGATTTTATAATCGCCGTCAGCCTGCAACGCCTTAATCGTTTCTTCCATAGCGTTCACAGTAGTAGTCATCAAGGCGGACAAGCCCACCACCTTAGCGCCGCTTGCTTTAGCAGCCTGCACAATGGTTTCTACAGGCACATCCTTGCCTAAATCCAGCACCTTGTAGCCGTAATTTTCCAGCAGCACCTTGACGATATTTTTGCCTATATCATGAATATCGCCGCGCACGGTAGCGATTATCACAGTTTCGCCTTGGGTTTCACCCACGCCGACCGCCTCGCGAATTACTTCAAAAGCAGCTTTCGCCGCGTCGGCGCTCATTAACAGCTGGGGCAAAAACAAGGTTTTCTGCTCAAAGCCATGGCCTACAAAATCCAACGCGGGAATCATATATTTATTGATAACCTCTAAGGGCTTTTCCTTTTGCAGGCTGGCACTTGCAGCCTTACGCGCCGCCTCCGCCAATCCTTTGACAATGGCGTCGTAAAGTCCCATTTCGCTGACCATTGTTGCCGCGGCCTTGGGCGCGTCGGCGTAATGGCGCACATATTCCTTGCAGCCTTCGTCCAAACCGGTCAACGCGCGGAAGCCGTAAAAAGCGTCCAGCATAGGCTTGCTTTGAGGATTGATTATGCCGCAGGATAAACCGGACTGCAGCGCCAACGTGAAAAACGTGCTGTTGACCGCGTCGCGTCCCGGCAAACCAAAGGAAATATTGGAAACGCCCATCACCGTATTGATGCCGCGGGCCTTCATGGCACGGATAACCTCGCAGGCGACGGCTGCATTTTCTGCGCCGGTAGAAATTGTCAGCGCCAGCGGGTCTACCACAATATTGCGGCTGGCAATGCCAAATTCTGCCGCGCGGGCAATAATTTTTTCTGCAACAGCAATGCGTCCTACAGCAGTAGGTGGAATACCGTCATCATCAAGACAAAGAGCAACCAACACAGCACCGTATTTTTTCGCCAGCGGCAGCACCTTGCGCAGACTTTCCTCCTTGCCGCTGACAGAATTTAGCATGGGCTTGCCATTATACAAGCGCAAAGCCTGCTCCATAGCTTCGTAATTGGAAGTATCAATTTGCAGCGGCGTGTCCGTAACTGCCTGCAGCGCGGGAATAGCTTTGGCAAGCATGGCAGGCTCGTCAATTCCCGGCGTGCCCACATTCACGTCCAAAATGTGCGCGCCGCTGTTAATCTGCTCCAAGCCTAAGCGGCACACATAATCCATATCCTGCACCGCCAGCGCCTCCTTCAATCTTTTTTTGCCCGTAGGATTGATACGCTCGCCGATAATCACGGGGTCCGCGCCCAAATGAACTGCCTTGCCGTAGCTGGAAACAGCAGTCAAATTTCCCGCGCGCCAACCGCCCGGCTGCAAATTTTTACACTTGGCAATCATGGCTGCGATATGCGCGGGAGTTGTGCCGCAGCAGCCGCCCATCACACTGATGCCTTGCTGCGCCAAATTATACATCAGCTCCGCATATTCCTCCGTGTCAACTTCAAAGCAGGTTTTGCCGTCCCTTTCCACTGGCAGACCAGCGTTAGGATTGATGATGATAGGCAGATTAACGGCCGCCAGCATTTGCGGCAGCAGCTTAGCTATCTGTACGGGTCCTAAACCGCAGTTAAAGCCCACAGCGTCCACTCCCAATCCTTCGCACAGCAAAGCGGCAGCCTCCACTGTTGCGCCGGTCAAAAGCTTGCCGTCCTCGTCAAAGGTCATAGTGACGCAAATTGGCAAATCACAATTTTCTTTCGCCGCCAAAATCGCCGCCTTGATTTCGTAGGTGTCGCTCATGGTTTCTATCAAAATCAAATCTGCTCCGGCAGCTGCGCCGCAACGCACCATTTCACCGTAAGCAGCCACGGCATCCTCAAAAGGCAAATCGCCGTAGGGAGCCAGCAGCTTGCCCGTAGGCCCCAAATCAAGCGCCACAAATTTATTTTGCAGCCCGCCGCAGGCACGCTTAGCAATTTTTACTGCCGCAGCAACAGTTTTTTGGCAGTCCAGTCCGCTGCCATTAAGCTTAATAGGATTAGCGCCAAAGGTATTGGTTTTGACGATATTTGCGCCTGCCTCCAAATAACCGCGATGCACCGCCTCCACAATTTCCGAATGCGTAAAATTCCAGCTTTCGGGCAGCTCGCCGGGCTGTAAGCCGCGCGCCTGCAGCTGCGTGCCCGTTGCGCCGTCAAAAAACAGCATTTGCCTGCCTAATAACTCTTGAAAGGTCATCTTTTTTCTCCTCAATAAAATTTATCTCAATTGATTTTTACTTTATATGCTCTCGTCACGATAGGGACAGTTGATATTTGCACAGGTCATGCATTTATTCCACGTACATTTAACGTCCCGGGATAAACCGATTAGCGCCGTCACCGATTTGGCCGGAGCCATCATGCAGCCGTCGGTCAGCGTCAAACCAATCAGTTTAGCACAGTCCAGCACGGCAAATATTTTTTTTTGCTCGGACAAATTCCAATCGCCATAACCAGGCGAAAAACGCGGTCTTTGCGCCAACCCGTCCGTATTTGTTTTTGACTGCACATCGTCGCAATAGCTTTCAATCAGCGCTGCCGCTACTGCCTGCGCCGCCGCTCCTTCTGCCAGGCTGCCCAAGGTTAAACGTCGAATGGCAGCGTCGATTCTGCTGCCTAAGGTTGCCGCCAAAAGCAGCGCGCTTTCGCAGCCCTCTAAGTGACGCGCCAAAGCGCGGGAGTTAAAGCGCACGCCGCTCGCCAGCGTTACGCCGTTTTCATCCACAGTAATTTTATGCTTTTGCAGCACATGCCGCGCCTGCACCTCGTTGCGCAGCTTTAAATAAACCGTGTCCGCCAAAATTCCGACAGTCTCGTCATCCTGCCGCGCCCGCAGATAACGCAGCGCTTCGCGTCTTTTGTATTCCATCATTTAATCCTTAACTATTTCCGACATATAATCCATAATGCCGCCGATAATTTCCGGACGGTTCATGGTGTAAATATGCACATGGCTGAAGCCGTTGGACACCAAATCGATAATCTGTCCCACAGCATAAGCAATACCTGCCTGCTGCAAGGCTTTGGGTTTATCAGCAAATTTTTCCACCATGGCACGGAACTGGGGCGGCAGCTTCGTGCCGCTGAGCTGGCAGATGCGGGTAATCTGCTTAGCGTTGGTCACCGGCATAATTCCGGGCACTACGGGTACGTTGATGCCAGCCTTCAAAAGGCGGAACATGTAATTATACAAAATCGTATTATCAAAAAACATTTGCGTAACCAAAAAATCTACGCCTGCGTCCACCTTATATTTGGTGTTGGCAATATCCTGCGCCAGGCTGCCGGATTCCGGATGTCCCTCGGGATAAGCCGCGCCGCCCACGCAAAAATCGCTGCTATTTTTGATGTAGCTAATCAAATCGCTGGCGTGAGGAAAGCTCACAATGCTGTCCTGCTCCATGCCCGCGGGAATATCGCCGCGCAAAGCCAAAATATTTTCGATACCGTTAGCGCGCAGCTGTTGTAAAGCAGCCTTGATTTTTTCCTCATCAGCCTTAACGCAGGTCAAATGCGCCAGCGCGGGAATGCCGTTGTCCTGCACCTGTCTAGCCAGCGCCGCCGAATAACCAACCGTGCTGCCGCCCGCTCCGTAGGTCACGCTCATGTAGGAGGGATGCACCTTGGCGATTTTGTTGACAATTTCCAAGCTATTTTGCAGCTCCGTGCCCTGCTTAGGCGGGAACAGCTCGCAGGAAATGCTTACCTTATCCGTTTTTAAAATATCTATAATTTTTTTACCAGTCATGCTTATACGCCCCTTGCAAAAATACATTTTGTTGATATTTTAGCAGTTTGCCGAGAGATTTGCAAACAAAATCGTTAATTCTTCAAACAGCCGATAGGAATTATGTAAATTTTATTATACTATTATACTTGCGGAAATCAACAAAAATCGGCGACTTGGCGAAATATTTTTCGGTGACTTGGCGAGGCAAAGCACAAAGTTTATTGCAAACATTTGTTCCCGTCGCGTTTCGTGACATGAAGGAGTATTCATACGTTTAAGAAATATAACGGCGATTATATTATCACTCGCTCATCTCGCTTTTTTGCTACATGGTAGAAAAGAAAAACTCCGCTCCCTTTATCCGCAAATGTGCCGATAATTTGCCTTATGAGAAAGTTGGCA
>CAJKLD010000016.1 GCA_905200645.1 uncultured Phascolarctobacterium sp.
TATATTATTTTTTATTTTAGGAAGTAGAAAACCCCAAAATTAGTTAAAGAACCTAAATACTTTTGTGGATAAAATCGTAGTTGGAGAAAAAAATATCTCCATGCTTAACCGCATGGAGATATTTTAGACAGTTTTGGACAAACTGTAAACGAACGTTTGGTGCCGCGGACCGGAATCGAACCGGTACGGGTATCACTACCCGAGGGATTTTAAGTCCCTTGCGTCTGCCAGTTCCGCCACCGCGGCAGACAATCTAAAAAAGAAAATAAAAATGGAGGCGACACCCAGAATCGAACTGGGGATAAAGGTTTTGCAGACCTCTGCCTTACCGCTTGGCTATGTCGCCTTTAAATGGAGCGGAAAACGAGATTCGAACTCGCGACCCCCTCCTTGGCAAGGAGGTGCTCTACCACTGAGCTATTTCCGCATAAATGGTGCCTCAGCACAGAATCGAACTGTGGACACAAGGATTTTCAGTCCTTTGCTCTACCAACTGAGCTACCGAGGCAGAATGGCGACCCGGATGGGACTCGAACCCACGACCTCCGCCGTGACAGGGCGGCATTCTAACCAACTGAACCACCAGGCCAATCAACATTGATATTATAACCTAAAACCGTTTGCCTGTCAATAGATTATTTTATTTTTTCTAGCTCTGCCATTACTGGCCGTAAATGCAGCTGCATTAAATCAGCAAGCAAAGCAAGTTTGCGATCGTCACACACAGAAGCAGGCACATCAAAAATATCCGTGGTCAACGGCAGATAACCCTGCTTTTTCTCAGCAAAAATTTCGTTGCGAAAAATATTGTAAGAAAAATAAATTTGATTACCGTTTTTAAAATCTGTATAATCTAAAAAAATAAACGAACCGTTGATATATGCCAAAGGATTATCCGGAGTAATAAAAAGCTCGTAATTGCCTATTTGTTTAGGAAGCGAACGCCAATAGTCCCATTGAGGAAAATTCAGTCCGGCAGCCTCAAAATCCATAGTATGAAGCTGCTGCCGATCCATATCCAGTAAAATATCCGGCAGATGCTCTAAAAGCATATCGGCAAATTTATCACGTTCACGGCAAAAATAACGCTCATCACGAAAATTATGCAGGCCAACCGTTTTTACAGGAACATAATCAAAAGTTTCGGAAGTATAGGTAATATCTAAACGGCAGTGAACAGCATCGTTGACATAAGCCGCAATATTCAATATCTGACCTTTAATCCCTGTTCCCGCAACCAGCTTGAAACCGTTAATTTCCGCAGGCAGATTTACCAACAAATCCCATTCCTTTAAGCCTGCTTCAATTTCTGTAATGCTTGGTTGTCCCACTCTTGTCACCTCAATTTATAATACATCAATTATTTTCATTTGCAACGCTTCTTTTTCAGCTTATGCTTCTTGCTTATCCCGGGGCAGAATAAGATTCAGCACCATCGCCATAATAAATACTACGGCAACGCAGTTTTCTGCAAAAACATTTTTACCGGTTGACTACTTTCGTCATAATTTTTAAGCCTCACGGAAACGAATTGTTCTGGTTGCAGCGTCCATTTCATCAATAATTGCTAAAGAATGAAGATTTACGCCCATGGAACGCAGCTTGTCGCCGCCACCCTGAAAGCCTTTTTCAATAGCCACGCCAATTCCCTCAACAACGCCGCCGGACTGCCGCACGATATCCATCAAGCCCTCAAGAGCGCAGCCGTTTGCCAAAAAATCGTCGATAATCAAAACATGGTCGCCCTTATTCAAATATTTTTTAGAAACAACTACGTCGTTGGTTTTGCTATGGGTATAAGAATAAATTTGAGTAAAATAAACGTCCTTATCCATATTGCTGCCGCTGGATTTTTTAGCAAATACTACGGGCACACCAAAAAACATGGCGGCTATACAAGCAATGCCAATGCCGGAAGCTTCAATCGTAAGAATTTTGTTGATGGGACAATCGGCAAACTGACGCTGCATCTCCTTACCCAGCTCGGCAATAAAAGGCACGTCAATTTGGTGATTCAAAAAGCTGTCAACCTTGAGCACGTTACCACTTTTGATTACGCCGTCTTTAAGAATTTTTTCTTCCAATAAATGCATACAAATTCCTCCGCTTTCCAAATTTTACGCTTAAATGATAAGCTTTATTCTATCACAAGCCGCCTGCTCGGTAAAGAAAAATCTGCTGATCGCCTACTCCCCTTGCTTCAGCTCGGCAAATTTTGCAGCCATCGTCGGATTATTTCTCGTCAAACGCTTAATCGATAAGTCCTCTGCCTTATTATTAGCCAAACGCAAATTATTTTCGGAGGACAGCAGCGCTTCCTTAGTTTTTTGCAAATGCTCGATAGTTTTGTCGATTTCTTCAATAGCCTTTTTAAATTTTTCGCTGGCCAAGCGATAATTGCGGCCAAATTTTTCTTTAAACTCGTTCATATCGGCTTCAAAATGCGAAATATCTATATTTTGATTTTTAATAGCCGTCAATTCCTTTTTATATGTTAACGAATTCATGGCCGCGTTGCGCAGCAAGGTGATAATGGGAATAAAAAATTGCGGTCTGATAACATACATTTTGGGATAACGATAGGAAACGTCCACTATGCCGGAATTATACAGCTCGCTGTCCGCCTCCAGCAAGGATACCAGCACGGCGTATTCGCAATTTTTCTCCTTGCGGTCCTTATCCAATTCCTTAAAAAAATCCTCATTTTTATGCTTGGTAGCCGTTTGATCCGCTTCGTTTTTCATCTCAAACATAATGGAAATATATTCTAAGCCATCGTCATAATCGCGAAAAATAAAATCGCCCTTGCTGCCGCTTCTGGCGTCATTATCCTTTTCAAAATAGGCATTGGCAAAAGCAGTAGGACGCAGTCTGTTAAACTCGGTGCTGCAATGCTGCTCCAAGCTCTCGCCTATCATTTTCGTAGACTGGCGCGCCTTAAAATCCTTGTAATAAGCTATTTGCTCGTCCTTACTTTTAAGCTTGTTTTCGTAGCCTTCAATAAGACTTTTTTCTTTCACAAGATATTCCTTTTCCGAGGCCTTGATATCGCCTTCTAATTTAGTGATGTGAATATCTTTTTCGGTAAGCTGCGCGTCCTTTGCCACAACGGCTTTTTTGACAGCCAGCTCCAGCTGCTGCTGATTAGCGTTTAGCTGCGCCCGTAAGGCTATAATTTCGTTATCCTTTTTAGCAATGGCTTCGCCAATAGCCAAAAGATTTTCTTTTTCCTTAGCGTCAATTTTAGCGTTGAGCGCCACAATTTGTTTATCCTTTTCGGCAACGGCATCTTTGACAGCCATTGCCTGTTCGTTTTTATTAGCTTCTATTCGAGCGTTTAATTTTGCAATTTCTTCCTTGCCCTTAGCGACAACATCCTTAAATTTTATTTGCCAATTAGCAATTTCATTATCTTTCTGATGCAAGCTTTCCTTTAAATTTTTTTCTGCTTCTACCTTAGCCAGACTGACAGCATTATTTTGAGCGATTTTTAGCTGCGCTTCCCGCTCCTGAAGCTCTTTATTAAATTCCTTATCACGTACTTGCTTTACAATAGCAGCATATCCGGCCTCGTCAACCTGAAAAACCTCTCCGCATTTGGGGCATTTAATATTTTGCATCTTAACAACTCCTTTGTAGCAAACTAAAGAATTTTTTTCTTTCACAAAATTTATCTTTCAATATTATACCACAAGGGTACTAAGCTTTGCATTCGCTTTCGCTCTGCAATCGCTAAGTATTCACATGTTACTACAAAAAAATAAATCCCTCCGCCAAAAATGACGGAGGGCTACAGGTCTTATTTTATTTCACTTCGGTTTCTACGCGGGCTAAAATAAAGCACAAGTCAGACAGTCGGTTCAGGCAAATAAGAACCTGCGGATTAACAGGCTCAGTTTCAGCTAAACGCAACAGACAACGCTCTGCTCGACGGGTAGTAGTGCGGGCAATATCCAGCGCAGCAGCGCCAACAGTATCGCCGGGAATTATAAAATGACCCAAGGGCTGTAGCATTGCGTCAAACTTATCAATAGTGCTTTCAAACATTTTAACGTGCTCTTCCTTAATATAAGGCTCGGGAAGATTTAAGCTGGCAACATCAGCCATCACGCCCATGAGCAGCTTTTGTACGTTAAAAATAGTTTCCTTAACATCCTCGCGAGTTACCTGCGCGCGCGCCAGTCCCAAAGCAGAAGTAATTTCATCCACAGTGCCGTAAGCTTCTACGCGCAGAGATTGTTTAGACACACGCTCGCCGGTATACAGGCCGGTAGTACCTTTATCGCCGGTACGGGTGTAAACAGCAGCTTTTTTCATTCTGCACCATCCTTTCTATAATGGACGTGAGAGTGTCGTTAAAGGCTGACGAGTCAGCCCTAAGCAAGCTTTTTAGTTAATCTTAGTAGATTTCTTCAGGAGCAAAGAAGTTAGCAATTTCACGAGCAGCAGCTTCCGGGCTGTCGGAACCGTGCACAATGTTTTCACCGATGCT
Organism: uncultured Phascolarctobacterium sp.; assembly: GCA_905200645.1. Lineage (GTDB taxonomy): Bacteria > Bacillota > Negativicutes > Acidaminococcales > Acidaminococcaceae > Phascolarctobacterium_A. Next base: position 4,493 of record CAJKLD010000016.1, read on the forward strand.
CAAAGCAAAGTCGCCACGGATAGAACCGGGAACGGCTTCCAAAGGATTGGTAGCGCCGTTTAATTGTCGAACAGCTTTAATAGCGTTTTCGCCGCGGATTACTGCGCAAACAAGCGGAGAACCGGTGATGAAGTCGACCAATTCACCAAAGAAAGGTTTGCCTTCATGTTCTGCATAGTGAAATTTAGCCTGAGCTTCAGAAACCTTAACTAATTTCAGAGCTGCAACTTGCAGGCCTTTGTGTTCAAAACGAGCGATAATGTCGCCAATCAGGTTTTTCTTTACGCCGTCGGGTTTTACTAATACTAAAGTTTGTTCAATAGCCATTGGAATCTCTCCTTATTTTTATAAAAATTTTTATCTAACAGACTGATTGGCGAACGCCCCTCAATCATATTAAGCAAAAGCTTCTCTACTATTTTACTTGAAATATATTTTTTAGACAAGTAACAGATAAAGTTTTTTATTTATACATAGCCAGAGCCTGCTCGCGCAGTAAACGCACGCGTTCTTCCGTAGGCGGATGGGTACTGAATAATTGTTTCATGTTGACGCCGGAAAACGGATTGATAATAAACATGTGGGCAGTTGCTTCCGTAGCGCCGGGCATTACGCGGCGCTTGGCAAAAGCTTCAATTTTCAGCAGCGCGCTTGCCAAAGCGTTAGGGTCGCCGCACAGCTCACCGCCGGATTTATCAGCCATATACTCACGGGAGCGGGATACCGCCATTTGAATCATCGCCGCAGCTAAAGGAGCCAGCAGCATTACCAAAACAGCAGCAATAGGATTGCGGCTTTCGCCGTTTTCATCACGGCCGCCGCCCAAAAACATGCCCCACTGGGCAATAGTAGAAATTGCACCTGCCATAGAAGCGGCAACTGTACTGATTAAAATATCGCGGTGCTTAACATGGCTCAACTCATGCCCTAAAACTCCAGCCAATTCGTCCTCGTCCAAAATATCTGCCAGCGCAGTATTTACGGCAACCGCAGCATGCTCTGGATCGCGGCCGGTAGCAAAAGCATTAGGAATAGGACTATCAATAATATAAACCTTAGGCATGGGCAGCTGCGCTTTTTTTGCCAAACGCTCTACAATACCGTAAAGCCTTGGCGCACTGTTTCTGTCCACTTGTTTGGCGTTGTAATGTGCCAAAACCATTTTATCACTGTTCCAGTAGGTGAAAAAGTTCATAACCACGCCGATTACCAGCATAACGGTCATGCCCTGCAACCCACCAAAGAAATCACCGATGACCATTAAAAGCAAAGTCATCAGTGTCATTAGCATAGCTGTTTTCATTAAACTAAATCCTCCTCAAAACAAATACAACATTTTAGTGTATCACATACTACTTTTATTATAGCAAGAGTTGCTTTATTTTTCAATTTGCTCTTTGATAGATGTCAACATATTTTCACTGTTTTCACGAATTTTTTTCTTTAAAATAGGATTGAGCAGACCGGCAATCATGGGAATACCAAATTCAAAATCTACAGCCAGTGTTACTTCGCAGCCGTCTTCTTGAGGAACAATATTCCATGCGCCCTCCATTTTTTTCAAATCGCCCTCGGTCTGCGCGTAAGTAATCTTTTTTTCTTCGGGATAAAAAATATCGCGTTCCGTCCAAATAATTTTACGTCCGTCAACATTGCTTACCCAGTGGGAAATAGTATAATTTTCACCGCGTTCCAAAATTTCTACGCTGACTAAATCCTTCATAAAATTAGGATAAGCAGCCATATCCTTTACAATATCATAAACTTTTTGCGGTTCAGCTTTAATTACAGCTTTGGTTTCTACATACGGCATAATTTTTCTCCTCGCATAATTATAAATCTTCGATTACATCGGCAGTTTGCTTAACGGCATCGCGGAACTCCTCCAGCACATGGTCAATAACCTCTTTGGGCATAATCAGCGGCGGTTCCATGCGGATTACCTTAGGATTGTTTAAGGTGTAAGCAACAATAATATGCTTCATAATCATTAGGCTCATAAGCATACCGCCCGCGCCTTCTTTAGTCAGTTCAATACCCAGCATCATACCACGACCGCGCACCTCGGCAATAACGCTCGGAAATTCTGCGGCAATTTTTTCCAACCCGGCTTTTAAGTAAGCTCCTGCTTCTTTGCCGCGACGCAATAAATCTTCTTCTTTAATTGCTTTAATGGCAGCTACGCCGGCAGCGCAAGCCAGCTGGTTGCCGCCAAAAGTAGACGTATGCAGAAACGGCGCTTCAATCAATCCCTGCCAAGCGCGCGGCGTACCGATAATCGCTCCGATTGGCATCACGCCGCCGCCCAAGGCTTTAGCGCACGCCATCATATCAGGCTCCACGCCTTCATCATTCACGCCGAACCAAGCGCCGGTGCGGCCAATACCGGTCTGCACCTCGTCGGCTATCAACAGCGCGCCCTTAGCTTCGCAAATTTCTTTAGCTCTGCGCAGATAACCTGCCGGAGGAATAACAATACCGCCCTCGCCTTGGATTGGCTCTAAAATTACCGCAGCAGTATCTTTATCCACAGCCGCTGCCAAAGCGTCTGCGTCGCCAAACTCAACATGCGTAAAACCGTTTAACAGCGGTTTAAAAGGCTCTCGATATAATTCGCGGCCGGTTGCCGTTAAGCTGCCAAAGGTTTTGCCGTGAAAAGCATTTTTTGCTGCTACAAATTTGGCGCGTTTAGTTGCCAGGCGCGCAATTTTCAAGCATCCCTCAACAGCTTCGGTACCGCTGTTGACAAAAAAGCTGTATTGTAAAGCTCCGGGAGTAATTTCAGCCAAAGCTTCGGCTAAATCTGCCATAGGGCGATTAAACAAAACTTTGCCGCACATAGGCATGGCATGCAGTTCCTTTTCCACAGCCTCTACAACTTTAGGATGACGGTGTCCCAAAGCAAACATACCGTAGCCGCCTAAGCAGTCAATAAACTGCTGACCCTCGCTGTCCGTAATCGTCCAGCCTTCGGCGCTGGCTTCAATGCTGCCCAGACCCATAAAGCGGAATAGTTTGGCTTGCGCCGGATTGACATACTTTTCATATTTAGCGATTGTTTCTTCTACATACATTTTCTATTACCTCGTAATTATATAATTTAGGCTTTGTGCCTTTCGTTGCTGCATAACCTTATATATTATACCACAAGGATACATGTTCTGCTAGGCTCTGCGTTGGCTTACAGCTCCGCAATCACCAAGCATTTACATTATATCACATTTTAGAAGCTGCAACAGTCTTATGCTCTGCTTTTGCAAATAAAAGCTTACCTTGCAAAAACAAAAAATCCTCACCCTTTTCCGAGTGAGGAAATAAAAAATTTTACAAATTTTTTTAAGCTTCGTCTTAGCAAAAAATTTTCTTTTGCGCTTTATTTTTCTATCGGACCGTCAATATCTACAAAAAAAACGCGCACAGAACATTCCAAATTTTCACTTAGCTTAATAAGATTTTCCAAGGTACAATGACTGCGACCGCATTCAATATTACTCATGTGCGCTTGGCTAATCCCAATTTTTTTAGCAAGCTCCACTTGAGACAAATGTTTAGTTATACGAATATCTTTAATTCTAAAACCTACCTTGGCTGTTTTTTCACTTATCATGATGCTGACTCCTTGGAACATATCCCACATTGGGTTTTATTGTCTAAATAATATTGCTTGATAGCAAATATATTTTAACATAGTTATATTCTAGCACGTTTTTACCCCCCCGTAAAGACCTTTCATTATAATATTCTTATTTAATTTTCGTATGTTTATACAAAATCCCCTCACTCATCAAACAGCGAGGGGATTTTTTGCTAATTATCAATACAATAACTTAGTTACAGGCACAAAGGTAATACCGGATTTTTTAAATTCGTCTGCGTATTGCTGCCAGCATTTTACTGTATTGGTACGCGCGTGACAAATGGCAATAGCGCTGCCGTTTTTTTCGGCCATAGCAAAAGCTTTATAAATTTGCCTGCGAATATCTTCTACATTACTGCTGTTATCTAAAAAAATATCATTGCGGGCAGTAGGCACGCCCATTTGCTTGGCCATATCCCGCGCCACTGAAGCAGAATTAGTTCTGCTGTCCACAAAGAAAAGTCCTCTGCGTTTCAGCGTCTGTAAAACTGCCTGCATAGTTTTTTTGTCGGCAGTCGCTCTGGAACCTTGATGATTATTGACACCTGCCACACCGGACAAGCCGTTTAAATGCTTGGTCACTAAAGCCTGCTGCTGTGCAGCGCTTTGGCTGACCAAAACTGTACGGCTGCCTTCGCTCATAGCGCTTTTGCTCAACGGCTCCATAGGCAGATGCAGCATAGCAACATTACCCTTGCTTCTTACCATTTCCAGTACGTCGCTGGAAAAATCCTTGTCAGGCAAAATAGCAAAACTAAAGGGCAAGCCGGTATTGAGCAAACCGCGCACGGCGCTCATATCGGCACCGCAGTCGTCAATGACAACAGCCAGCCTGCCTTGGTACTGCTTAATTTCGGCCACCGGTTCTTCCGGCAAATCCTTAACATCCTTATCCTGCTTTTTTAAATTGCCGTTATGGAAAAAAACTATAGTATCGCTTACAAAGCTTTTGCTGCCTGAGCCGGCCTGCACCTTAATACCAACCTCTGCTTTATAAGCATCCCATTTTTTATATTTGCTCATATTACCGGAAATAAATACCAGCCCCGCGCTCTCAACTTTTTCTTTGAGCCATTCGCCTGCGCCGGTAAGACTGGTGCTGTTGGGCACGCCCACAGCCAAATTACGTTGGTTAATTTCTACCTTAGCGCCGGATTCTTCAACCTCGATGTTTTTTTTGCTGTGATCATTTTCAATCAGCTGCCAATTATCCTTTTGCAGCAAGATATTATCCACCAACCGCTGCGCTTCAACAGATTCGTTAAGCAAACTGATTTCCTTAGCGGGAGCCTTGCTTTCACTGTCGCCCACATCCTTTTTGCTGCGGTCGTTGGCGTAGAACATGCCGCACGCTACCGCCAGCAAGGCGATAACGGCAATTAAAGCTAAAACTATATACTTACTGCCGGAAGATTTTTTCCGTTTTCTTCTTGCCATTTTTTGTACTCCTTTATCCGCTTTTAAGCCCGCGGATGAGTTTTATCGTAAACCTCACGCAAGCGCGCTACATCCAAATGGGTATAAATCTGTGTGGTAGAAATATCTGCGTGCCCTAAAAGCTCCTGTACTACGCGCAAATCGCTGCCGCGATTTAAAAGATGCGTAGCAAAGGAATGACGCAACATGTGCGGCGTTACTTTCTTGGTAATGCCTGCGCTTTGGGCATAAGCATCAATCAGCTCGTTGACCCTTTGCCGCGTCATAGGTCCGCCCCAGTCGGTAATAAAAACCTCCGCTACGTCGGGATGCCTGCCTAAAAGCTGCGGCCGCACAAATTTAAGATAATGCTCTAAATATTTAATCGCTACACGGCCTAATGGTATTATTCTTTCCTTAGAGCCTTTGCCTACGGCCAGCACATATTCTCTTGGCAAATCAAGCTTTTTCAGCGGCAGATTAACGACCTCAGAAACGCGCATCCCCGTGGCGTACATAGTTTCCAGCAAGGCCTTATCACGATACCCATTGAGAGTGCCTAAATTAGGCTGGTCCAGTAAAGCTTCTACTTCCTCCAAGCTTAAAAACTTGGGCAGTGCAATGCCTTTAGCCGAAGCTTCCAATGCTTCCGCAGGATTTTGCTCAATATAACCGTCGTTAGTTAAAAAATTATAAAAAGCTTTAATCGCTGCCAGTTTGCGCGCAATAGTCGCAGGCTTGCGTCCGGCTTCCTTCAGCTTAGATAAATAATCACGCAGCTGCAGCCGCGAAATATGCAGCATACTTTCAAAATCCTTGATTTCCAAAGATTTCTGCATAACGTGCAAATCGCGGCAGTAGGCGGCACGGGTGTTCTCCGACACGCCTAGCTCTACCAATAAATAATCTTCAAAAAGCTGTTGATAATCAACCATAGCTCGAAGCACCTCAAAAAGAAAAACAACGCCCAAGCGCCGTTTTTCTAAAAATAATATTACTCTTTGCGCTCCGGCTGCATGATAGTAATATTCGTCGCCGGAGAAATAGTAGAAATAGCGTGCTTATAAACAAGCTGCTGCTTGCCTTCGTTTTCAATAATCACTGTAAAATTATCAAAGCCGCGTACTAAGCCGCGAATTTGAAAACCGTTCATCAAATAAATAATCACGCCCAAATTTTCTTTACGCACGTGGTTTAAAAAGCTGTCTTGTAAATTCATTGCGGGTTTTGCACAATTAATCATAAAAATCCCCTCCGATTTTATCTCTATATTTATAATTTTACAACGAAATATCTTTTTCTACAAGTATTTCACAAATTCTTCCAATTACGTTTGCATAATTTGGTTGAGTCTCTAAGGGCAGCCAGCAAATATATGGCATTTTTTTATACCAGGTAATCTGCCGTTTAGCAAAATTGCGAGTAGCTTGCTTGATTTTTTCCACAGCCTGCGCGTAAGGCATACTGCCGTTTAAATACCAAACCATCTGCCGGTAGCCAATGCTCTGCATACTTTGGCAGTCCGGACTTACACCGCGATTTAAAAGTTCGCGCACTTCCTGCTCTAAGCCTGCCTCCAGCATTAAATCCACTCGGCGATTTATTCTTTCATAGAGAGCCTGCCGTTCCATTTTCAACCCGACTACTACCGCGTCGTAAGGCATTTCCGGCGCGCCATATTGATTGATAGCTTCGCCTTGCAAGGCAGCCTCCAAAGCGCGCACCACCCGCCGGACATTATGCGGATGAATTCTTGCGGCAGCTGAGGCATCCAGCGCCGCCAAACGAGCGTGCAGCGCAGCCGCCCCATGCGTTTCCGCTTCCAGCGTCAGCTTTTGGCGTAACTCGCTATCATTCGAGACATTATTAAAGGCATAATCTTCTAACAGCGCTTTAATATATAAACCCGTACCGCCGACAATAATCGGCAGATGACCGCGAGCGTTGATTTCGTGAATCAATTTCTGTGCCTGCTCCTTAAAATCTACTACGCTGAAATCTGCGTCCGGCGGCAAAATATTCACCAAATGATGAGACACGGCAGCCAGTTCCTCCGCCGTAGGTTTCGCAGTGCCGATATTCATATAGCGATAAACCAGCATAGAATCGCCGGAAATAATTTCTCCCCGAAATTTTTTGGCAATTTCTATGGCGCAATGGCTTTTGCCCGTAGCTGTAGGGCCCAGAATAACCAGCACCTTTTCCTTTAGCTTCGCAGTCTGCGTTTCCACATCATCACCTCCTTAAAATGCCATATTTTACACGGCTGTATTTACCGCCAAAAAATTCCGTGCAGCCGTAAGACGCCAATAACTCTTCGCTGCGCTCCTTAATAACCACTCTCGGCGCAGCTTTGAGCGCCAGCTCCACAGTTTTCTTAGACAAAGGCTCATCAAAAGACAGCGGGCGCAAAGCCTCCATAGCTACCGAACCCTCCACAGGTCGGCGGAACATAGGATCAAAATAAACTGCGTCAAAGCTGTCGCAAGTACAAGTTTTTAAATAATCCTCCGCTAAAATATTTATCGTTTTAATGCGCCGCAAAGCAGCATTTAACAGCGGCGCTTTCGTTTCGTAATGAAGCAAACCATAGGTAACTGCAAAATGTAACAGCGGCGACGCTTCTAAGCCCACAACCTGTCCCGCTCCGCCAACAACAAAGGCAGCTACGGCAGCGTCGCTGGCTAATCCCAGCGTGCAGTCTAAAACGCGGGAACCTTTTTGAATTGCCATAGCCTTGACAAAATTATCGGCGGACCCGCGCACCAGCTGCTGCACTCTAATCGCCGCCATACCCGGATGATAAGCAAAAGCGCCAGCCGCGCTGTGAATGCGTGGGCCGGATTTTTCCAGCACAATTAAAGCTACTAAATTATTGGCAGCTAAAACATCTTCTACTCCATGATTATGAGGTCGGTCAATATAAATTGCGCCTAGTTTGTCAGCTACAGCCCGCGCCTGCTCCATAGCACCGCTGCCGCGGGCGTTGCGCGCCATAGCTACGCCAATTTTTCCTCGCAGCATTTAAAAGCCTGTCCTTTTAAACATTTTATACAGCTTGCCGCTATCAAGAGCGATCATGCAGGGGCGGCCGTGAGGACAAGTAAAGGGATGCTCCGTATTGCACAAATCAATAATCAGCTGGCGCATTTGGCGCATGTTCAAAAGCTGTCCGGCTTTGATGGCAGCCTTGCAGGCGGTCATGTGCAGAATATTTTGACGTAAGTCGCTGCCGCTCACATTCCGCAGCTCGCCCAGCATTTTGCCGATTTCCCGAATAAAATCTTCGGCATCCTCAGCTTTAATATCCGTCGGCAAGCTGGAAACGCGCAGAATTTTTTCGCCGCCGGCTTCTGCATCCACTCCCAGCTTCAAAAATTCTTCGCGAAAATTTTCAATACGCTCAATATCTTCGGCATCCATATCAATATACAACGGCAGCAAAAGCTGCTGTGCCGGAATTTGTTCATGAGAAGCTACCAATTTGTCGTACAAAATACGCTCGTGAGCTGCGTGTTGGTCTATCAAATACAAGGTATCTTCCGATTGAGCAATGATAAAGGTTTTATCCACTTGACCAATGGGCCAAATGGTATCAATACCGCTGTCAGTATTTGTAAACTGAATAGTCTGCCTATCAGAAATTTTCGCAGCAGCTTCCACAGTGTTCTCAACATTTTGCTGAACAGCATTTTGGGCAAAATTTCCGGCAGTAGTTTCGTTGGCTTTACCAAATTCCTCTCTGGCTTCGTGCACACCGATAACGGTTTCTCTACTGCCTGCGGTATATTCATTTTCCTTAAAAATACTTTCTGTTTGGGGCTCCGGAGTTTTAAAAATCGGCTCCGCAGCAGACTTGAAAATTGGACTGCCGCTTAAAGAGGAGGCAGCCGGTCGCGTATTTTTGCTACTCACACTGCCATGCAGAGGCGGCAATGCATTCGCTAGCTGTACCGCAGCTTGCTTTAAGGGCAGCATTTCTGCTTTTTCAAATGTCGCTGTTAGATTTTGCTTCGGTTTGACAAAAGCATTCAGCTCCGAATCAGGGAGCAAGGTAATTTCCGTTTTCTGCGCGCTCATAGGTCTAGTCAAAGCGTCGGTCAGCGCTTTATACATGGCCTTATAAACCAAGCTTTCGTCACTGAATTTGACCTCGCTTTTTTGCGGATGCACGTTGACATCCACGCTGGCTGTATCCACAGTAATATTTAAAACGGCAAAGGGAAAGCCGCTTTTGGGAATCTGTGATTGATACGCATGGTCAATAGCCTTCGCCAGCATTTTATTACCGATACTGCGGCCGTTGACAAACAGCGTCTGCCACTGGCGGGAGCTTTTTAACAGCGTAGGTTTGCCGATAAAGCCGCTGATTTTTATCGCAGCGTCAGAAAAATTCACTGTCAACAGCTCATCTGCCACGTTGCGTCCATATAATGAGCGAATGGTTCCGGCTAAATCGCCGTCTCCGGAAGTGTGCAGCACTTCCTTATCGTTATTCATCAATTTAAAACGCACATCCGGCCGCGACAGCGCCAGCTTAGTCAAAAGCTCACTGATGTAACGTCCTTCGGTAGCAGCCGTTTTTAAAAATTTGCGTCGCGCAGGTACATTGAAAAAAAGATTTTCTACAACAACAGTAGTCCCCGCGCTGCCGCCGGTACTGCTAACCTCCATGTCTGCGCCGCCATCAATATGCACGGAGGTAGCAAAATCCTGCTCCGCCGGACGGGTCAGCAGCGTAAATTTGGCCACGGAAGCAATACTCGGCAAAGCTTCGCCGCGAAAGCCCAAGGTATGCAAATTAAGTAAATCCTCGGCTTTGGCCAGCTTGCTGGTAGCGTGACGCAGCACGGCTAGACGAGCGTTTTCTTCGCTCATGCCGCAGCCGTTATCCACCACGCGAATATATTCCGTGCCGCCGCCAAAGGCTTTAACTTCTATTTGCGTAGCACCTGCGTCCAACGCGTTTTCAACTAATTCCTTAACCACAGAAGCAGGCTTTTCCACCACCTCGCCAGCCGCAATTTGGTTAGCCGTATTGGTATCTAAAATTTGTACTGTATATTTATCTGCCATCAGCGGCCGCTCTCCTTCCTTGCTTCTTCTTGTAATTTAAATAAAGTATTCATCGCTTCAATAGGCGTTAAGCTCATAACGTCAATTTTTAATAGCTGCTCCGTAATAGCGCTGGTAAACAGCGAACCCATCATATTATTGGACTCCGAAATCTGCACCGGTGCAGACTGGCCGTTTTCACTGTCATATTCCTGCAAAATGGCTTCCGCTCTGTCCAAAACTTTTTTTGGCAGGCCAGCCAAACGCGCTACATGCACGCCGTAACTGCGGTCCGTACCGCCGGGCACAATGCGGCGCAGAAAAACAATATCCCTGCCCCTCTCCTTAACGGCAACGCTGTAATTTTTTACGCCGCCCAATTTCTGCTCCAGCGCAATCAGCTGGTGATAATGAGTAGCGAAAAGAGTTTTGGCTTTGATTTTATCGTGAATATATTCCATGACGGCGCGGGCAATACTCATACCGTCAAAGGTAGAAGTACCGCGGCCAACCTCATCGAGAATTATCAGGCTGTTTTTGGTAGCGTAGCGCAAAATCTGCGCTACTTCGTTCATTTCCACCATAAAGGTGCTTTGACCTGTTGCCAAATCGTCGCTGGCGCCCACGCGGGTAAAAATTTTATCCACGGGACAGATATTTGCCTGCCGCGCCGGAATAAAGCTGCCCATCTGCGTCATCAAAACCAGAAGCGCCACCTGACGCATAAAAGTTGATTTGCCTGCCATATTAGGACCCGTAATCACAATCATGCGCTCGTCGGCGTTATTGAGATTAACGTTATTGGGCACAAAAATTTCCTTTTCCAGCAAACGCTCCACCACGGGATGACGACCGTCGGTAATTTTAATTTCACCCTGATTATTTAATTCGGGACGCACATAATTATATTTATAAGCGGCGATTGCCAAGCCGTTGAGCACGTCCAAAGCACCAATAGCGCGTGCCGTCGCCTGAATTTCGGCAATCATGCCGCGAATTAAAGTGCGCAGTTCGTCAAAAAGATAGTATTCCAGATTTTGAATTTTTTCCTTAGCGCCAAGAATTTTATTTTCGTAATCTTTAAGCTCTGGCACAATAAAGCGTTCGGCGTTCACTAAAGTCTGCTTGCGTACAAAATAATAAGGTACGCTGCCCGCCTGTCCCTTGGAAACTTCAATATAATAGCCAAAAACCTTGTTGAAGCCAACCTTCATAGTTTTAATGCCGGTTTCTTCCTTAATTTTCTGTTCAAAATTTTGCATCCAGGTTTTATTATCAGCTGCAATCAGCTGTAATTCGTCCAGCTCAGCGTTATAGCCTTGGCGAATCATGCCGCCCTCGCGCACGGAAAACGGCGGTTCGTCCACAATGGCCTGCTGTAACCGCACAGCCAGCTCGCGATGCTCACCAAGCTCCGTATAAAGCTTAGTCAGCGCCTTACTTTTGCAGGCTGCTAAAATTTTCTTCAGCGTCGGCAAAACGCTCAAAGAACTGCGCAGAGCGACTAAATCGCGGGCGTTAGCGCTGCCCACCTCAATGCGGCTCACAATACGCTCCAAATCTGCCACTGCTTTTAGCTGGTCAGCCACAGCGTCGCGCAACTCCGCACTTGTTGTCAGTTCAGCAACAGCCTCCTGCCGCTCATAAATACGGCCGATATCTAACAGCGGGCTTTCAATCCAGCTGCGCAGACGACGCGCTCCCATGCTGGTTTTGGTAAAATCCAAAACGGACAGCAAGGTGCCGCGCTTACTGCCGTCAACCATGCTGCGCACCAGCTCCAAATTGCGAATAGCTGTCACATCTAAATTCATAAAGCTTTCGCGTTTAATTTCATTTAATCTGTTAATATGACTTAAATCAGCCATCACCGTGCCGTGCAGATAACGCAGCAAAAGCTCCACCGTCTGCCGCACAACGGCATCTGCATCAATAGTTGGAAAATGCCGCGCAAAATAATCGGCTTGCGGTGCTTCCTCTACATAATTAGTCAAAGTACAGTCAGGCAGTTTAGCGTGCAGCCATTCCAAAAGCTGCTGCGTTTGTGTTAAATTTTCGGTCAACACTAATTCCGCAGGCTGCAGGCGATAAAGCTGCTCTGTAATATCAAGCAATTTTTCTTCGCCTGCGACGCGATACCACTGACATTCGCCTGTGGAAACGTCCGCCACCGCCATGCACAAATTATCGTTTTGCTCCAGCAGCAAGGCTAAATAACGGTTATGCTTATCCTGCAGCAGCTGCTCGCTCAGCGCCGTACCCGGAGTAATAATTTTAATGACCTTGCGCTCCACAATACCTTTGGCAAATTTCGGGTCCTCCATTTGCTCGCAAATAGCAATACGATACCCTTTCTGCACTAATTTAGCAATATAACCATCTACCGAATGATAAGGAACGCCGCACATGGGCATATTTTCCGCACCACCGGCGCGTTTGGTCAGCGTAATATTCAATTCCCGCGATGCCGTCAGCGCATCGTCAAAAAACATTTCGTAAAAATCACCCAACCGGAAAAACAGCAGCTCGTTTTTGTGCTGTTTCTTTACAGCAAGATATTGCTGTACCATGGGCGTATACGTATTTTCAGCAGCCATCAATCAACCGCCTTACCTTTCACCAACCAAGTTTGAGCTGTGCCAATCAGCACGTTCACCTTTTGACCAACTTCATACTGTTTATTTTCCACTGGCCACAGCACCAACACGCCGGTACGGCTGCGTCCACACCAAATATCCGCCTGCTTGCTGGGGCCTTCTGCCAAAACCTCCACGGTTTTGCCGATAAGTTTTTCGTGACAGCGCAGGCTGTTTTCATTTTGTAAAGCCATGAGACGATTCAAACGCTCTTTTTTTACTGCCAGCGGCACTTGATTTTCCATTTTTGCCGCCGGAGTACCGCTGCGTTTGGAATAAATAAAGGTAAACGCCGAAGTAAAACCAACCTGACGCACCACATCCAAGGTTTCGGCAAAATCCTCCTCCGTCTCGCCGGGAAAACCAACAATAATATCCGTAGTAATGGCAGCGTCGGGAACATACTGGCGAATCATCTTAATCAAAGCCAAATATTTTTCTTTAGTATAGCCGCGGTTCATACGCCGCAAAATTTCACTGCTGCCAGACTGAAACGGCACATGGAAGCTCTCACAGATATGTTCGCATTCCGCCACAGCCTTAATTACCTCCTCGCTCATATCGCGGGGATGACTGGTCATATAATGCAGACGCTCCACGCCGGGAATATCGTTGACGCGGCGCAGCAGCTTAGCAAAAGCGTCCTTTTCGCCAAAATCCTTGCCATAAGAATTAACATTCTGTCCCAGCAGCGTAAACTCCTTGTAGCCTTCCTTCACTGCCGCTTCCACTTCGGCTACGATATTTTCTACGCTGCGGCTGCGCTCTCTGCCGCGCACATAAGGCACAATACAATAAGTACAAAAATTATTGCAGCCGTACATAATGGGAATCCAAGCCGCAAAAGGACTTTGGCGCACTCTATGTCCTTCAAATTCGCTTTGATGAACAGTCAAATCAGTATAGGTAGCTCCCTTGCGTTCCGCCAAATAATCCAAAAACAGCTGCTTAAAGTCGTTCACATAAGCCGTGCCCAAAAGCAAATCCACCTGCGGATGCTTTTTTTGCAGCTTCTCGCCGTCCTTTTGCGCCATACAGCCTGCCACGCAGATAACATTATGGGGATTGCGTTTTTTCTCCGCCTTCAGCTCGCCAATTTTACCGGCGATTTTTTTCTCGGCGCTCTCGCGCACACAGCAGGTGTTGACTAAAATAACGTCGGCGCCATGGTAATCTGTAACCGGCTTATAGCCTAATTCCTCCAGCTGTCCGGCGTAATGTTCCGTATCCGATTCATTCATCTGACAGCCGTAGTTAATTAAACAATATGTTTTTTCTTGCATTCAAGCAACCTCCATCATCTATTTAAAATCTCTGGTTATTCTTATCCATTATTATATTATACTAAATTTATCTGTTTTCCCGCAAGCAGAAAAATATTTTAGCAGCAGGTATTGAAATCTAACCTCAACATGATTACAATATAGGGAGTGAAAATGCTTACTTTAGTAAAAGCACTTGAACTACAATTATTTTTATCGTGACATAAGGTATGAGAAGGCAAAAAATGAAAAACAAAAAAACTGCTGTACTTATTCTTATCATTATTGCCGCGCTTGCAGGAGCGGCCTTTTATTTCTTATATTTCATCCGCACGCCTGCTTATGCGCTAAACCAAGCGCGACTGGCCGTGCAACAGCATGACACTGAAAAATTTCAACGTTATGTAGATTTACAATCGGTTATGGATAACGCTTTTGAGGATGCCATTAAAGCCGAGAGCAAAATTACTAATAACGACCTGTTTGCCAATCCTTTTGCTTTAGGTATTCTGCACATGCTTAAGCCCTCTGTAGTAGAGTTGATGAAACAGGAAGCGCTTACTAAAATTGCCGCTAAACCTAAGCAGGCAGACAAAGCCGTTGACCCCGTTCCGGATGCTATGCGACGCAATATAGAACGCCACATCCCCTTGGACAAATTTGCTTTTAAAGATTTAAAGCTTACCAAACATGGCGCTGCTGAAGCTACCGCTGCTTTAGTATTGCGTAACGCCAACCTGAACAAGGATTTTATTGTTAATCTGCAAATGCTAAACAATGAAAACGGCGACTGGCAGATAAAAAAGGTCAGCAATCTTACGGAGCTTATTATTCAGTTGGAAGCTGTTAAGCAGGCCAAACAAACTGCCGAAAATAAAGCGGTTATGGAACGCTTAAACAAGGCCGTCAGCACTGCCGAAATCCGCCTGAATATTTTTGCCGACAATAACGCTCAAGAAATAGAGCCGCAGAAAATACTTCTCGCCGCTATTTCCGTAAGAAATATGACTAACGTCACCATTAATCGCATGTATTATGATGTGACGATTGAAAACGAAAAAGGCGAAGCGCTGTATTCCTACCCCGAGCATTTCCGCGGAGCCATTGAACCGGGACAGGTGCGTGAGCTGAACACCAGCAAAAAGCTCAACGCGATGCTGCCCGACGACAAAAAGCTTATGGAGCAGGATGTAAGTAAAATCACCGGTAAAATCCAAATAACCTACATCGCTTTTAACGACGGCAATGTAATTTCACCCAATACCTTTATAGAATAGCAAAAAGCCTGAACGAAAAGTTCAGGCTTTATTTTTTTCCGCGATACTTTTTATAGCCCCAAAAAATCAACGCCACTACTACAACCAATATACCTAAACGCGTGCTGTGCTGCTGAAAATTTACTATGTCATGCCCTATAACTACCTCCAGCGCCGTAGAGGGAAACTTGCCAATTAAGTTGGCGATAATATAATCCTTAGCGCTGATGCGGCTTACCGCACCTACGGCAGTTAAAATACCCGACGGAAAGTACGGCAGCGTTCTGGCAAAAGCCATCCATTCCAAGCCATGCCTGCCGCTGGCTTCATCAATATGCTGTAAGGCATTGCTTTTAGCAATAATAAGTTCTGCCGTACTGCGAAAAAAGAAACGCATCAAGAAAAAACTGATAACAACACCAGTTGTCTCTGCCAGCCAAGAAATAAGAATACCCAAAGGCAAGCCAAAAATCAAACCGTTCGCCGTGGACAGAAAAATAGAGGGAAATATACTGCCTGCATTAATAAGCACATCTAAAATAAAGCTGACGCCCACAGCCCACGGACCAAAAGAACGCAGATAATCCACCAAACCGTTCACATCACCGCTCACAGCCAGCTTAAAGGTAGTCGAAAAAAAATTATCTGCAAAGAATTGAATGACGCAAACTAAAATTACTAAAAACAGCGCTGCTACCAGCTTAGTAATAGTATCGGGATTTTGCAGCCATTTTTTTTGCTTGTTCAATGTTCTAACCTCTTTATGTATTAAAAATCATGGCGAAGCGTTGTCCAAACTGCATTTCTACAAGCCGCTGTATATCCTGCCATGCACCGAGCTTAGCAAGCTCCTCTTGAGCCAGCTTGCGCACCTGGACAATAGTTTCAGTATCTCGAATTATATCAGCAATCCTTAAATCTGGCAAGCCGTGCTGACGCAGGCCAAAAATCTGGCCTGCTCCGCGCTGCTCCAAATCCTTTTCTGCCAAATAAAAGCCATCTTCGCTGTCACGCAGCACCTGTAAGCGAGCCAGCGCCTCCGGTGCGTCAGCGCCTGCCAAAAGTACGCAGTAGGACTGCTGCACGCCACGTCCAACGCGCCCTCGCAGCTGATGCAGCTGCGCTAAGCCAAAACGCTCGGCATTTTCTATAACCATCAGCGTAGCATTGGGAACATTTACGCCTACTTCTATAACGGTAGTGCTAACCAAAACTTTAATTTTTCCTGCGGCAAAATCAGCCATAATCGCTTCTTTTTCCGCATTTTTTAAACGTCCGTGCAAAAGCGCGCAAGCAACGCCACGCAGCACGCCGCTGCTCAATTCTTCGTAAACACTCTCGGCGCTGCGCACTTGCAAGGCTTCCGATTCTTCGATTAAAGGACACACCACATACGCCTGCCGCCCTTCCTGCACCTGACGCAAAAGCCCTTCGTACACCGCTTGGCGTTTTTCGTCGTTGTAGCACAATGTCTGCACCGGCTTACGTCCCGGCGGCCTGCCCTTCATGAGGGAAATATCTAAATCGCCGTACACAGTTAACGCCAAGGTACGCGGAATTGGCGTAGCCGTCATAACTAAAACGTCGGGAGCAATAGCCGATTTATTTGCCAAACGCGCCCGCTGCTCCACGCCAAAACGGTGCTGCTCATCCGTAACCGCCAAAGATAAACGGGCAAAACGCACATCCTCTTGCAATAATGCGTGCGTACCTACTAACACGTCAATTAAGCCTAATTCTAAATTTAACAGCAGCTCCCGTCTGGCTTTGGCACGCATACCACCCACTAAAAGGGCCACGCGAATGCCCGCAGGCTGCAAAAGTTCGCGCAAAGTATCAAAATGCTGCTGCGCCAAAATTTCTGTCGGCACCATAATGCATCCCTGACAGCCGTTTTCTACAGCCTTAGCCAAAGCCAACGCGCTGATAACTGTTTTACCGCTGCCTACATCGCCCTGTAAAATGCGGTGCATAGGCAAAGCTTTTTCCATGTCGGCGCTGATTTCCCGCCATGCCTGCTGCTGCTCTTTAGTCAGTACAAAAGGCAGATGCGCCATCACCTGTTTTACTTTTTCGTTATCCACGCCATGCGCTACGCCCTGCCTTTGGTCGTGGTTCTGCTGACGATAAAATAGCAGACCGCATTGCAATAAAAAGAGCTCCTCAAAAATAAAACGCCGTTTGGCCTGCTTTAAAGCATCCCAGCTGTCCGGAAAATGAATATTTTTTAGCGCCGTCAAACGATTGGGCAGCTTACATTTAGCAATAACCGACGCAGGCAGGCTTTCCGGTAAATCCTGCTCCGCCTTCTGCAAAGCTTCGCGCATCCACTGCCGCAGATTATTTTGCGTCAAATTGCCGCTTAAAGCGTACACCGGCAATATCTCCGGCTGTTCCTGCTCCCGTCCTTCAAAAGGTTGCACCTGCACTTCGCTGACAGTGCGCGCCATGCGTCCGGGACGCACCCGCCCCATAACTAAAACTTCCATGCCCGGTTTTAGCTTTTGCGCGCTATATCTTTGACTAAGAAAAAAATACAGCGCGGCATAAGCCGTTTCATCGCGTACAGTTACTACAGTATAACGTCTGCCATGAGCGCCAAAGCCGTTGCGCACACTATAAACCGTCGCGCGAAAAATCTGCCGTGAACCGTCCACAGCCAGCTCCTTGATTTTTTTCAAATTGCCGTAATCAAGATAAGCCTCCTGCCGCGGATAATATTCCAGCAGCTCGCCTAGGGTAAAAACACCTAAGCTTGCCAGTTCCTGTGCCTTTTTCGGTCCAATACCCTTTAATACTGTTACTGCTTCCTGCCACCACATATAAAATACCTACCTCTATGTAAATTTCTCTTGCTTTTCTTCGCTCTTTATGGTATGATACTCATGTTAAATTTGAATGTGCCTTATGTCTTATCACGTTTAAGGAGGTGGGAAATTATGGCATCTATCTGCGAAATCTGCGGTAAAGGAAAATTGTCTGGCAACAACGTCAGCCACTCCAATAGACACACCAAACGTGCTTGGAACCCGAACATCCAACAAGTAAGAGCAGTTGTTGACGGTTCCGTAAAGCGTGTAAATGTTTGCACCCGCTGCCTGCGTTCCGGTAAAGTTAACCGCGCTATCTAATCTTCGGATTTAAAAAGAAGCCAAATACCTAATGGTATTTGGTTTCTTTTTTTATGCTTATTTTACTTTATAACCACATTCAGGGCAGAATTTAGACAAAGAAGAAATTTTGGCAGAGCATGCCGGACACAGAATAAAGGCTTGGAATTCACGCAGTTTTTTTTCAAACAGCTCGTAAAAAAGATTTACCTCTTTATCCTCGCGTTTCCAGCTATAAATCTGCAATCTTTTACCCGTAGAATCCATAATAATCTGCAAGGTATCTTCATCCAGCTGTTGAAATCCTACTTGCATAATTTTATGCTTATTATGAAAATGGATAACCTTGTTTACTTCATCTATTTCATCAAAGGTTACGCCCATTTCGTTAATGCTCAGCATAGCAATCTGCCAAGCAGTCGCTAAATCCAGCTCATAAACTCGATTGTCAAAGCATGCGCCTGCGCCATCTATTCTCATAATTATCCTCCCAAATTCTATATATGTCTTATTATATCACAAAAAGCACGCCTCGATTAAGAAGCGTGCTTTAAATTTATTTGAATTATTTTGCGTAGTCCACAGCACGAGTTTCGCGGATGATAACCACTTTGATTTGTCCCGGATATTCCATTTCAGCTTCAATCTTCTTAGAAATATCACGCGCCAGCAGCACAGCTGCTGCATCGTCGATAATCTCGGGCTTAACCATAATGCGAATTTCGCGGCCGGCCTGTACGGCATAGCATTTTTCTACGCCGTTAAAGGATTCGGAAATTTCTTCCAAGCTGGTTAAGCGTTTCAGATAGCTTTCCAAGGTTTCGCGTCTAGCACCCGGACGGGCAGCAGATACGGCATCAGCAGCAGATACCAAAACAGCTTCCACACTCTTAGGCTCGCAGTCGCCATGATGCGCCAAAATAGCGTTGACAATAAGCTCGGATTCGCGGAATTTTTTAGCGATTTCGCCGCCAATTTCTACGTGAGAGCCTTCCATTTCGTGGTCAATGGCCTTGCCGATATCATGCAAAAGACCGGCGCGTTTTGCCAAAACAACATCCACGCCTAATTCAGAAGCCATAACGCCTGCCAAATTTGCTACTTCCACAGAATGATTCAGCACATTTTGACCATAGCTGGTGCGGTATCTTAAACGACCCAAAAGCTTAATCAGTTCCGGATGCAGTCCGTGCACACCCACAGTAAAGGTGGCCTGTTCGCCTGCTTCCTTAATTTTCTGCTCAACCTCTTTTTGCGCCTTTTCTACCATTTCCTCAATACGGGACGGATGAATACGGCCATCATTGATGAGCTTTTCCAAAGCAATTCTGGCAACTTCGCGGCGAACCGGATCAAAGCCGGAAATAATAACCGCTTCTGGAGTATCGTCAATAATCAAATCAATGCCCGTTAAGGTTTCCAGCGTGCGGATGTTGCGTCCTTCGCGACCAATAATGCGGCCCTTCATTTCATCGTTGGGCAAACCAACTACAGAAACAGTGGTTTCAGCAACATGATCGGCAGCACAGCGCTGAATAGCTAAAGAAATAATTTCGCGCGCTTTTTTATCAGCCTCGTCCTTAGCCTGCTGTTCCAAATCTTTAATGAGCATAGCAGATTCGTGCTTAACTTCATCCTCTAAGGATTGCAGCAGCTCCTGCTTAGCCTCATCGCTGGTCAGACCAGATAAGCGTTCCAATTCAGCCTGCTGCTTTTGACACAGCTGCTCTGCTTTTTCCTGGGCAGCGTTTAGGCGCTGTTCTTTAGAAGCCAGCTTTTCTTCCTTACGCTCAAAGGATTCAATTTTGCGGTCCAAGTTTTCTTCTTTTTGCAGCAGACGACGCTCTTGACGCTGTAAATCGCTGCGTCGGTCTTTATTTTCGCGTTCCATTTCGGAACGCAGACGATGGATTTCCTCTTTAGCTTCCATCATCATTTCTTTGCGTTTTGCCTCGCTTGCCTGTTCGGCATCCTGTACAATGCGAATTGCCTGCTCTTCAGCAGTAGCAATTTTGCTTTCGGCTACATTTTTGCGTACCAAATAGCCTACGGCACCGCCAGCCAAACCAACTACAACGGCAGTTCCTATAATTTCTAAAATCGTCCTCACCTCCTGATACATAAATTTTTATATTTTTTGCATAACAACAGCAGGCGCCTTCGCGTCTGCTATAAATGTCCTTATTCCATTGAATATATAATCAATTAAATCTATATAAATATAGCAATTAACCTATTAAAATTCTGAAACAGGGCACAAAAGAAGGTAGCTTTTAAAAGTTACCTACTAAATCTCCACTGATAAAATCACAATGGTACGATTATATTTTAATAAAATTTACCAAAAATGTCAAGTAATTACACTATATATCGGTATTTACCTGCAATTTTTCCCATAATATCATCATATATCTTGAGGAAAATCCACGTGAAGCCATAAAGCGTCCCGCCGCACCATATATTTTTTTATCCAACGGCTGTCCCGGTTTCAATTTATTTTTATTACGCTGCCAAAAAAGCTCTGCTGCATTTTCTGCCTGTTGTGCTTCCAGCTCCGGCGTAAAACGCTCTAAAATTTCCTGCGCCAATTCCCCGGCTATGCCACGTTTTTGCAGCTCAGCCTGTAAATGCAGTCTGCCGTAGCAGCGTTTATTCAGCCAGCCTTCGTACACGCGCACAGCGTAACGCCGTTCGTCTAAAATGCCATAATACTGCAATTTTTCTATGGCAGCATCAGCCTGCTCAGCGTCGGCACCCTTTTGCTGCAAACGCTCCCGCATTTTTTGCTTACTGAAATCGCGGTAGGAAAGCAAATTCAGCGCGCAGTCATATGCCTGCTGCGCGCTGGTAAATTTTTCTTTAGCCTTATTCTTTGAAGATTGGTTCCACATCTGCTGCTTCTTGAGCTCCGTCGTCCTTAACTTCTGTCTTTACCACTGTCAAAGCGCGGATTTTAGCTTCAATTTCCTGCGCCAGCTCCGGATTCTCACGCAGAAAATCTTTAACCTTTTCTTTGCCCTGACCTAAACGAGTATCGCCATAAGAATACCAAGCGCCGCTCTTATTGATAATATCCATTTCGGCGCCTAAATCAACTAAGCATCCCTCATGGGAAATACCCTTGCCATACATAATATCAAACTCTGCCTGTTTAAAAGGAGGAGCAACCTTATTTTTAACAACCTTCACGCGCGTGCGGCTGCCGATAACGTCATTGCCGTTTTTCAGCGTATCGATACGGCGCACGTCTAAACGCACGGTAGAATAAAATTTCAGCGCGCGGCCGCCGGTAGTTGTTTCCGGATTGCCGAACATTACGCCAACCTTTTCACGAATCTGGTTAATAAAAATTGTAGCGCATTTAGATTTAGAAATAATGGCGGTCAGCTTACGCAAAGCCTGGCTCATCAAGCGCGCCTGCAAGCCTACGTGGGAATCGCCCATTTCTCCTTCAATTTCTGCGCGGGGCACCAAAGCGGCAACAGAGTCTATAACAATAATATCAATAGCGCCGCTGCGCACCAAAGCGTCGGCAATTTCCAAAGCCTGCTCGCCGTTATCCGGTTGAGAAATAAGCAAATTGTCAATATCTACGCCTAAATGACGGGCATATTCGGGATCAAGAGCATGTTCCGCATCAATAAAAGCAGCATAACCGCCCAGCTTTTGCGCTTCGGCAATCATGTGCAAAGCAACAGTAGTTTTACCGGAGGATTCAGGACCGTAAATTTCAATTACACGGCCGCGGGGAATACCGCCTACGCCTAAAGCAATATCTAAAGACAGAGCGCCTGTAGGAATAACCTCAATATTCATTTTGGCGCTGGCTTCGCCTAATTTCATAATGCTGCCTTTGCCAAAATCCTTTTCTATTTGGCGCATTGCCATGTCTAAAGCTTTTTTTCTATCAGCATCCATTATTGGAACCTCCTAACATAATATATCTTCTGCGCTTATTATACAAACAAAAGTTCTAATTGTCAAGTGAAGTTTTGCCTATATTATTTTTGTGCCAACAGCTCTTGCATTTCTTTTTGCTCAAAAGTATAGGTTGAGTTGCAGAATTGACAGTGCGCTTCGGTAACCTCGTCCTGCGCCAATTCTTCTAAAGACTTTTTATCCAGTCTGCTTAAAGCATTGAAAATTCCTGCTCGGCTGCAACGGCATTTAAATTCCACGGGAACGGTTTCTTTAATATCTACATCCAAATCGCGTCCCAAAATGCCGATAATGCGCTCCGGCGTAAAACCAATTTCTAAAAGCTGGGTGATATACGGCGTTCTGTTGACATTTTCTTCCAGCTTAGCCAAAACCTCGTCGGAACAGCCCGGCATAGCCTGAATAAAGAAGCCCCCTGCCGCTTCCACCTCGCCCTCTTTATTAACCAGCACGCCTAAAGCTACGCTGCTGGGAGTTTGCTCGGAAACATAAAGATATTTAGTTAAATCGCTGGCAATTTCGCCGTCTGCCAGCTCGCAGTAACCGGTAAAGGGCTCTGCATTCTGCAAATAACGGGTCACAACAATATTTCCCTTACCAATACCTGCGCCTACATCCAGCTTGCCGTCGTCTCTCAAAGGCACAAAAGCGTTGGGATTTTCCACATACCCGCGTACCTGATTGCCTTCAGCGTCCGCCACTACGTCGCCTAAAGGTCCGTCGCCCTTAAGACGCAGGCTGATGCGCTCGGCGTCCTTCATAGTTGCCGCCAAAAGCAGCGCGCCGCTCATAGCGCGCCCCAGCGCAGCGCTGGCTAAATGAGAGCAGTTGTGACGCTTGGCTGCCTCCCGTACTAAATTTGTCGTACATAAAGCATAAATACGCACACCGTCAGCGGTGGCTTTAGTTAAAACATCCTGCATTTTGCTTACCTCTGCCAATTCGTTTACATATTTTTAAACAAATTAACCATTTCCATAGCAGCCATAGCGCAGTCCACGCCCTTGTTGCCAGCTTTAGTACCGGCACGTTCCACAGCCTGCTGAATATTTTCGGTAGTCAGCACGCCAAAAGCAACGGGCACGCCGGTTTGCAAACTTACTTGCGCAATACCCTTGGAGGCTTCGGCGCAGACATAATCAAAATGCGGAGTTGCGCCGCGAATAACCGCTCCCAAGCAGATTACAGCGTCATACTTGCCGCTTTCCGCCATTTTTTTAGCAGCCATAGGAATTTCAAAAGCTCCGGGAACCCAGGCTACTGTTAAATCTTTATCCGCAGCCTCGTGGCGCAGCAGACAGTCTATACAGCCGCTCAACAATTTGCTGGTAATAAACTCGTTAAAACGGGCTGCCACAATACCAATCTTCATACCTTTAGCAGTTAATTTACCTTCTAATACGTTCATTATAATATCCTCCCTTATAAGTACGTTGAAAATTTTATTATATATTTACTAGACACAATTATTTATCTACATGGTGACAGGCACAACCGCAATCGTGCAATCTGTGTCCCATTTTTTCTTCTTTAACATCTAAATAATGCTCATTAAATTGATTGGGCTCCATGATAATGGGCACACGCTCCGTAATAGTTATGCCGTAACCGCTAAGGCCAATGCGTTTAGCCGGATTATTGGTAATCAGGCGAATACTGGTCAAGCCAAGGTCGGAAAGAATTTGCGCTCCTAAACCGTAATCGCGCAAATCGGGCGCAAAACCAAGCTGCACGTTGGCTTCTACCGTATCAAGTCCCGTATCCTGCAAAGCATAGGCGCGAATTTTATTAGCCAAACCGATGCCGCGGCCCTCTTGACGCATATAAACTACGGCGCCGCAGCCTTCTTTTTCAATCATACGCAGCGCAGTTGCCAGCTGGTCGCCGCAATCGCAGCGCAGGCTGCCGAAAGCGTCGCCAGTAAGACATTCGCTGTGTACGCGCACCAGCACGTCCTTTTTGTCCGCAATATCGCCCTTAACAATGGCGATATGACATAAATCGTCTAAATCATTTTCGTAAGCGATAATACGGAAGGTACCGTATTTAGAGGGCAGCGCAGCTTCTGCCGCACGGTGCACCATTTTTTCGTGGGATTTCCGGTAAGCCACTAAATCTGCCACAGTAATAAACACTAAATCGTACTTTTGCGCAAATTTTATCAAGTCGGGAGTACGCGCCATGTGACCGTCATCATTCATAATCTCGCAGCAAATGCCAACTGGGCGCAGGCCTGCCAATCTGCACAAATCCACAGTGGTTTCCGTATGACCGGTTCTGACTAAAACGCCGCCATCACGCGCGCGCAGCGGAAAAACGTGCCCGGGACGGCGAAAGTCTCCGGGCTGAACATTTTCCTCCGCACATTTTTTCATAGTGTAGGCGCGTTCGTAAGCAGAAATGCCTGTAGTAGTATCCACGTGATCAATAGAAACAGAAAATGCTGTTTCATGATTATCCGTATTTTTGCTGACCATTGCGCCAAATTGTAATTTATCCATAATGCTGCCGTCGGCGGGCATACAAATCAAGCCGCGGGCTTCTTTCGCCATAAAATTGATAGCTTCCGGCGTACACATCTCGGCAGCCATAATTAAATCGCCTTCGTTTTCGCGATCCTCGTCGTCCGTAACTAAAACCATTTTGCCTGCCTTAATAGCAGCAATAGCTTCTTCAATAGTATTGTATTTAAAATTTGTCTCCATTTTGTACCTCACAAAAAACCGTTTTCGAGCAGCATATTTTTATTCAAGCTGTCTGCGCTGGTAGTATTTTTTTCTTGCTGATTATACAGGTTCAGCATACGTTCTACATATTTACCAAGAATATCCGTTTCCAAATTCACCGTATCGCCCACGGTTTTAAAGCCTAAAGTAGTTTCTTTCGCCGTATGCGGAATCAGCGAAACAGAAAAACTGCTGCTCGTAACCTCCGTTACCGTCAAGCTGATACCGTCAACGGCAATACTGCCTTTTTTGATAGTGTATTTTAAGAGCTCCGGCGGCGCAGCAATAGTAACTACCACAGCGATACCATCAGCTTTTTGCGCAGCAATAGTGCCTAAGCCCTCCACATGACCGCTCACGATGTGCCCGTCCAAGCCGTCGCACAGCCGCAGTGTTCTTTCTAAATTAACCTTATCGCCACAATTTAGGCTGCCGATATTGGTCAAGCGCACGGTTTCCGGCATAACATCGGCAGTAAAGCCATCGCCGCTCATCTTAACCACCGTTAAACAGGCGCCGTTTACGGCTACGCTGTCGCCCATTTTTAGATTAGCCATAACTTTTTTGGCGCTTACCGTTAAATGATAGGAGTTTCCCTGACGGGCTAATTTCTGCACTGTTCCCAGCTCTGCTACTAAACCAGTAAACATCAGCGTGCCTCCTTCCGCACCAAACCGGTAATTAAAAAGTCCTGTCCCAAAATTTTGTATTCAATTTCGTCCAGCTGCCAACCGTCTGCAATATAATCGCTGCCCACGCCGCCCATAGGCGTAAAGCCCTGGCTGCCGCCCACCAGCTTAGGCGCAATAAAAGCGCACACTCTGTCGGCAAAGCCTGCATCCTTAAACGCTCCGTGCACGGCGCTGCCGCCCTCTACCAAAACGCTGGTAATGCCTCTTTGAGCCAATGCTGTAATTACCAAATCTACAGGTAAATGTCCGTTTTCTTCCGGCAGCCTGATTACCTCCACATTAGGAAGCGCTGCCAAGGCTTCGGCTTTAATTTTATCAGCCTCTAAACCAGTGATGATAAGCGTGTCTGCCGCTGGATTCAAAACCGTCGCCATTAATGAAATTTTTAATTTGCTGTCTAAAACTACGCGTACAGGATTTTTCCCCTGCAGCATGCGGCAGGTCAGTTCTGGGTCGTCAGCAAGCACCGTGCCAATGCCCACTAAAACGGCATCATGCTGACGGCGCAGGCGGTGAGCAAAGGTGCGCGCTTCTTCTCCGGTTATCCATTTACTGTCCCCGGTACGGGCGGCAATTTTGCCATCTAAGGTCATGGCGTATTTTAAAGTAATAAACGGCCGCTCTTGGCTTATCCACGTAAAAAAACGCTCATTAAGGCGTAAAGCCTCTTTTGCGCAGGCACCGGTTACCACCTCAATACCCTGCAAACGCAAATATTGGATGCCCTTCCCTGCCACCAGCGGATTGGGGTCAGTGCAGGCTACCACTACTTTTTTAATGCCTGCCCGCGCCAAAGCTACGCAGCAAGGACCTGTACGCCCGTAATGAGCGCATGGTTCCAAGGTAACATAAGCAGTTGCGCCGCGAGCAAATTGCTTAGCTTCGGCCAAAGCATTGATCTCTGCATGAGGCTCGCCAGCCTTGTGATGATAACCCTCGCCTACAATGCTGCCGTCTTCGCCGACAATTACGCAGCCAACCATAGGATTTGGACTGGTATTGCCCTCGGCTTTGGCCGCCAGTTCTAAGGCACGCTGCATATATTCTTCATCAGTCATTTGTTATCACCTGCAAACTTCAATTTAGAAATTTAGAAAGTAAAAGAAAAACCGCATAGACCGATGGAGCCCGTGCGGTAATAAACAATTTGCCACCTTTTATCATCCAGACTATACTGTCGGTACCGGAATTACACCGGTTCATGCCCTAAGGCTCGCGGACTATACCGCCGGTGGGGAATTGCGCCCCGCCCCAAAGGTTTACCTTATGAAAACGCAGCCGCAGCTAAAAACGGCCTGTGCGTTATCACTTAGTTTTACTATGCAATTTTTAAAGATACTTTATATAATGGATTTTATCACTGCTGCTGCACTTTGGCAAGTAAGCCGGCGGCATTTTAACGAAAAATTTACAAAAAGCTTTATTTTTCCCTTTGCAATATTCTTTGTGCCTGCTCCGGCTCCAGCTCCTCCACTGCTTTCAAACGCCGGTTCATCATATTAGTGCGGGTATTTATAAGATTTTCCAAATCCTCGCTCGTTTGGTTTAAATGCCCCTGCATTTTGTACAGTGCCGTAGCAAATTTGCCAAACTCCGTTTTTACCGCTCCCAATACCTCCCACGCTTCATTGGAACGCTGCTGAATAGCCAAGGTTTTAAAGCCCATCTGCAGGCTGTTCAGCAAGGCTGCCATAGTACTGGGTCCTGCCACGTTGATTTGATAATCGCGCTGTAAAATTTCTACTAGACCTCTGTTGACCACCTCGGCGTACAAACCCTCAAAGGGTAGAAACATAATGCCAAAGCTGGTGGTATAAGGCACGGCAATATATTTCTCGTGAATATCCTTAGCTTCGCTTTTAATAACCGTTTCCAAAGCTCGATAGGCTGCGTCAACAGCCACCTTGTCGCCGTTTTCCAGCGCGTCCAAAAGCTGTGTGTAGCGTTCGCCGGGAAATTTCGCGTCAATAGGCAGATACACCTTACCGTCTCCATGTGGCAGCTTCACCGCATATTCTACAGGATTGCGTGAGCCCGGCACAGTGATTACATTAGCTTCATACTGCTCCGGCGCTAAAATTTCTTCTAAAATTGCGCCCAGCTGCACCTCGCCTAAAATACCTCTTGTTTTTACGCCGGCAAGCACTTTTTTTAACCCGCCTACGTCGCCCGCCAAGCTCTGCATTTCGCCTAAGCCCTTGTAAACCTGCTCTAATTGCGTGCTGACGGTTTTAAAAGATTCGCTAATGCGTTTTTCTAAAGTGGTTTGCAATTTTTCATCAACTGTGCCACGAATAGCCTCCAGCTGCTGATTATTTTCCCGGCGCATCTCCTGCATGCCGCTAGTCAAACTGCTGCGGATAAGCTCTAATTGCTCGTGCTGGGTTTGCAGCAGTTTATGAAATTCTGTGAGCCGGGTCTGTAATTGCACTTCCATAGCAGCTAAATGCTGCTTTTGGGAATCAGCCGACAATTTTTGATTGTGCTGCATAAGCTGTCCCAGCTGCTTCAAAGTTTGCATATTACTGCTATTTAGCGCCTGCACTATATTGGTTAAATCTTGTTTGACACCTGTCAACTGCAAGTGAATTTCCTGCCTTATCAAAGGAGTATTGTCCGATCTGCGCAAAAGTATCGTTAGCAAAACCAGCAGCAAAATAATTATCACAGCTATGCCGCCTAAAAGTATATTTTCCAAATCCGCGCACCTCTTTTCAGTACAGATAATTAAAAAGCGCTATAAAGCCGCTACTTTCAGCGACACTTATAGCGCTTGCGTTTACTTGTTATTTTTTGTTAGTTTGGTCTCCCTTATGCATAATGCGTTCCAGCTCCTGCATAAAATTATTTACATCAGCAAACTGACGGTATACAGAAGCAAAGCGTACATAAGCAATTTGGTCGGTTTCTTCCAAATGCTGCATCACCAGCTCGCCAATTTTGGAGCTTACTACTTCGTTTTCACCGCTCATGCGCAGCTCACGTTCCACACTGTCGGCTATCTCCTGCACTTTTTCATAGGGAACAGGACGTTTTTCAAAAGCCTTCAGCAGTCCGCTCAAAAGCTTTTTAGAATCAAACAGCTCGCGCCGTCCATCCTTTTTGCTGACTACCAAGGGAGTCTCCTCGTATTTTTCATAGGTCGTAAAACGGCGGCCGCATTTCGGGCATTCACGCCGACGGCGGATAGAAGTACCGTCTTCTACGGCACGGCTGTCAATAACGCGGCTGTCTCTATATGAGCAAAACGGACACTTCATGTGCTTTCCTCCTCATAACCTATCAGCTAAATTATCTGCGCAGCCATGGCGGAATCTCGTTACCGCCGTTAAAGCCGCTGATAACGCCGGAGCCCTGTTTGCTTGCAGATTCAGGATTTTTAATCACAGTAGCGTTTTTCAAAGCAGGATTTTTCTTCTCAAAGCCGGTGGCGATAACGGTTACGCGAATTTCATCCTCTAAAGTTTCGTCAATGACAGCGCCAAAAATAATGTTGGCATTGGGATCAACAGCTTCGGTAATAATTTGCGAAGCTTCGGTAACATCGAACAGGGACAATTCCTTACCGCCGGTAATATTGAATAATACGCCTTGCGCGCCGTCAATAGACGCCTCCAAAAGCGGACTTTTAATAGCAGCTTCCGCAGCATCCTTAGCGCCACCTTCGCCTTTAGCAGTACCAATACCCATCAAAGCGCTGCCTGCGTTGGTCATAATAGTTTTAACGTCGGCAAAATCCGCATTGATCAAGCCGGGAACACCAATCAAATCAGAAATACCCTGCACGCCTTGACGCAGAACATCGTCAGCAATGCGAAAAGCATCCAGCATAGAGGTCCGGCGGTCAATAACCTGCAGCAAGCGGTCATTAGGAATAGTAATCAAGGTATCTACTTTTTCTTTTAATTTAACAATACCGTTTTCAGCCTGATTCATGCGGCGTTTCCCCTCAAACATAAAGGGTTTGGTAACAACGCCAACAGTCAGCGCGCCAACCTCTTTGGCACATTCTGCCACTACATGAGCTGCGCCGGTACCGGTGCCGCCTCCCATACCGGCAGTTACAAATACCATGTCAGCGCCGCGCAGAGCATCTACAATTTGCTCGCGGGTTTCTTCGGCAGCTTTTTCGCCAATTTCCGGATTAGCGCCTGCGCCCAAGCCTTTGGTCAGCTTTTCGCCAATTTGAATTTTAGCTTCTGCTTTAGAAAGCAGCAAAGCCTGAGCATCGCAGTTGACAGCAATAAATTCTACGCCGCGAACGCCCGCAGTAATCATTCTGTTGACAGCGTTATTACCGCCGCCGCCAACACCGATAACTTTAATATTTGCTAAATTTTCAAAGGTAGTTTCTACATCATCAAACATATTTTACGTCCCCCTTAATAATTGGGTATCATTATTAAAAACTCCAGATTTAATATCTTTCCACATAACTATGCAATTTTCCTGCTAAAACCAAAAATTTATTTTCCCATATATAATCTGCGGATAACGCCAATATTTTGGAACATACGCATGCCAAAAATCAAAATAGCTACCATGTATAAATCTATGCCAATCCAGTTGCTGGCATAACACATTAAAGAAGCCATAATGCCATTGATAAAAAATCCGGAAGTAAAGACCATAGTATCATAATTGCTGGACATAGAAGCACGGATACCGCCCAATACAGCATCTAAGCCCGCCATTACGGCCACAGCCAGCAAGCGCGCATATTCAGGCGGGATGCTGAAAGGATAATAGGAACCGGCGATAAGACCGATAACTAAACCGATAATTGCAGCGTAAATCATTTTTTCTCCTCCTTATCAGCAACACTCTTAGCAAATTCAAAGCCACGATGAGCTTTGAAAGCAGGTATACGCAGATTTTCAGAAGATTTTATTTTTACCTGAATACCCCAAAACTCAAAAGTTTCTACTACGCCGCCGCGCAGTCGCATAGCGCTGGTCAGCGTTTTGGGCGCGCCAATAGCCTTAATCACGTAAGGAGGAGCGCTGCGCACATTATTTATGGAAACCGTGGGTCCTGCGCACCGCACCTCGCTCATAGCTACAATACGCTGGTCGTTGAGAGAAATCGCCTCGGCGCCGGCAGCCCGCAGCTCGTTGAGCACACGCAGCAAATCCTCGTCATGGATTATATACAAATTAGGATTTTCGTTAGCTTTTTTAGGAATATTACTGTCATCTAAAACAATTTCTATGCCGGCTCCCTCTACTTCCGTAGTTCCGGCCAACAGATTTAAACGCTCTTGACTTGGGTCATTGTGATTATCAACGTCGTTTTTTCGCAACTCGTTGATTTCCTCCAATAGATGCTTATTTTCTGTTTCCATAGCCTTTAAGCGCTCGGACAAATCTTCCACTCTGTCCATACGAATGGACCTTTGCTGTTCTGTCACCTTATACTGCACTGACAGCATAAAGCCCAAAACCATAAACACAATAGCAACTAAAACCTTGCCCTGCAAATCCATTGTAATCAATTTTTTCATTCTTGCACCTTCATTTTTTATTTTGTTCAGGTATCAGCTTAATGTATGGTTTAGCAAAGGTTAAATCAATATATTCGGCTTTAATATTTTTATTTTTTATTTCATTAAACACAGTCATAAACAAAGGCGCTTTTCCAGCCAGCGTTTCAGCCGCTCCCAATAGAACCGGAAAGCTGTTGCGCAGGCTAATTTTAATATTCTGTCTGTCGTCAATGCTTATCTCGGCAATTCTATCGCGGGCTTCGCCATCAAGCCGCTGTAAAAATTGCAGCACATAAGACACGTTTAGGTTATCCACCTTGTCGCCAAGAAAAACATTACCGCATTTTGCCCCTACCAAAATGGGCGCGCGGGCATCCGGAATGCCTACGGTCACATTCATAATCAGGCCGTTATAATCCAGCTGCAGATAACTGCGGTAGGAATTGGCCACATACAGCGCCGGTTCTCTTTCTTCTACGTAAACTTCAAAATCTGCCGGCCAATGATACTCTACTCTAGGATTTTGAAATCTAATATCATGGCTCAATCCTTCCAACAGACGGCTGCGGCTGGCATTGAAAAAATTAAATGTCTCCCGGCAGCCTGCCATTTCAATAACTTTTTGCTCCGTCAGTTGATTGGTACCGTGAACGGTAACGCTGCCAAAAGCAAAGTCCGGCTGATGAATATAATTCAAGCCAAAATGCAGACCGCAACCCACCATGCCGATGCACAAAAGACGCAGGAAAATACGCAGTCGTCTGCGCCGTTTATGCCGTCGCAAGCGTTCTTTGATACTTTGCTGCGTCATTCCTGTTCCTCCTTGTGTTAGTTGTTTTATACCTTAAAAAAATTTTACAAATATAAAGCAATTTAGTTAAGCGCGCTGTACTTAGTGAAGATAATCGTTTTTTATTATTTTGCGGTCAACAAAATGCGCTCGCATAAATCCGGGAAGCTGATGCCGACTGCGGCAGCAGCCTTAGGCACCAGGCTGGTAGGTGTCATACCGGGAACAGTGTTGGCTTCCAAAACAAAACCCTGTCCCTGCTCGTTCAGCATAACGTCGATACGCGCTACGCCGCTAAGCCCCAAAACTTTATAGGCAGCTACGGCAAGCTTCTGCACGTGCTCGGTAACTGCCGCATCCAGCGGAGCCGGACAATGATAATCGGTAGCTCCTTTAGTATATTTAGAATGGAAATCGTAAGCGCCGCTGTGAGGAGCAATCCATACCACCGGCAGCGGTTTTACTTCGCCTTTTTCTTCCATCAGCGCTACAGTAAGCTCTTTGCCCTGGATACATTCTTCCGCCAGCACATTATCGGAATAAGAAAAAGCGTCGGTTAATGCAGCTTCAATCTGGTCAGCTTCTTTAGCGATAGTTACGCCAATACTGGAGCCCTGGCTGGCAGCCTTAATTACTACCGGCAGTCCAAATGCTTCCAAAATATGCGCTTTAACAACAGCCAAATCACCGGCCTCACGTTTGCTGATAATCAAGCAGCGGGGAGTAGAAACGCCTGCGGACTGCAGGTAACGCTTGGTAGCCGCCTTATCCATGCTTACAGCGCTGGCCAAAACGCCGCATCCGGTATAGGGAATGCCGGCAGCCTCTAAAATACTTTGCAGGCGGCCGTCCTCG
Organism: uncultured Phascolarctobacterium sp.; assembly: GCA_905200645.1. Lineage (GTDB taxonomy): Bacteria > Bacillota > Negativicutes > Acidaminococcales > Acidaminococcaceae > Phascolarctobacterium_A. The sequence goes on from CAJKLD010000016.1 coordinate 37,352, forward strand.
CCGTATTTACCGTGAACCGCATTGAAAACCACCTTCGCACCCATAGCGTGCAGCGTGGCGATCAGACGGTCGGGAACCAGCTCTACCTCTTTCGCATTATAACCCTTTTCTCGCAAAGCGGCAGCAATAGCACCGCCGGTAACGCGGGAAATGTCTGCCTCCGCAGAAGGTCCGCCTAAAACAACTGCAATTACATCTTGTTTCATCATTTTGCATTACGCTCCAATTCTCTTACTAATTCCTCGCCGATTTTAAAAACATCACCGGCACCAATAGTCATAATCAAATCGCCGGGACGCACCTGCTCCTGCAAATATTCTTCAGCTTTGGCCAAACGCGGAATATAATGCACTGTCTGGCCAGTGGCAGCAGCAATTCCTTCTGCCAGCTTAGCGCTGGATACGCCGGGAATAGGTGCCTCGCTGGCAGCATAAATATCCGTTAAAATCAGTTGGTCGCACTCTTTAAAGCACTCGCAGAACTCATCAAACAGCAGCTTAGTGCGGCTATAACGATGGGGTTGGAATACGCACAAAAGTCTTTCCGGTTTAGTTTGGCGTGCTGCTTTTAAGGTAACGCTTATTTCTGTGGGATGATGAGCATAATCGTCAACTATCCATACGCCGCCAACCTTACCTTTAGTTTCAAAGCGGCGTTTTGCGCCGCCAAATTTGTACAGCGAAGCCAAAATCTTGTCGATAGCAATACCCATTGCACGAGCCGCCGCAAACGCGCCCACGGAATTGAGCACATTATGACGTCCGGGCACAATCAAACGAACCTCGGTAACAAATTCATCTTTATAATATAATTGATAAGTAGTACCGTCCACGCCGTAAGCAATATTTTTTGCCGTATAATCGGCGTTTTCGCCCTCTACACCATAGGTAATTACATCCTTATCAATTTCCTTGGCTAGACGGCACACCTTGGGATTATCAGCGCACAAAATTGCTTTGCCGCCCTCTTTGATGTTGCCCAAAAACTGTTTAAACGCCTGATAAATATTTTCCTCGGTACCGTAATGATCTAAATGGTCGTCCTCAATATTAGTCACCACAGCCAGCTGAGGATAAAATTTTAAGAAAGAACCGTCGCTTTCGTCAGCTTCGGCAATAACAAAAGGACCGTGGCCGTTTAAAGCATTGCCGCCTATGCCGCTTACTTCGCCCCCGATAACTACTGTGGGATCAACGCCGCTTTCGGCAGCAATGCAGGAAATCATCGCACTGGTTGTAGTTTTACCGTGGGCTCCGGCTACTGCCACACCCCTGGCATCATTTAAAATAGCAGCCAATACATCACTGCGGTGCAAAACCGGAATATTGCGTTTTTTAGCAGCCAGCAGCTCCGGATTATTGTCATGGATGGCCGTAGAAACAACTACTGCGTCGGCATCGTCCACTTGACAGGCATCATGCCCCATAAATACCATGGCGCCCTCTTCCGCCAAATGGGCAGACATGTGTCCGGCATTTAAGTCAGAACCGCTTACATCGTAACCACGTTTAATCAGCACATAAGCAATGGCGCTCATACCGGCACCGCCAATACCGATAAAATGTATGTTATGCAGATTAGCTAATTTATTGTCAGCCACAGGATAACCTCCCTATTTTTTAATCAGAGCCAAAGCCTGCTTGGCAATGGTCTCCGCTGCCTGCGGCTTGCCCAAACTTTTGGCTGCCGCCCGCATTTTTTCTAATTCTTGATGGTGTACCAGTAAATGTTCAATAGTTTCTAAAACGCGCTCGCCGTTAAGTTCTTTGTCTAAAATAACTTTAGCAGCTCCTTTGGCCTCTACGGCGCGAGCGTTAAATTCCTGATGATTAGCCGTAGCATAAGGGTACGGCACTAAAATCGACGGCACACACTTCGCCATCAGTTCCGCTAAGCCAATAGCTCCGGCGCGGAACACAGCCAAATCTGCCGCAGCCAAAGCCACCGGCATATTGTGCAGATAAGGCCTGATAATAATGTTTTTACCTATACCGCCACGTTTTTTTATCTCCGTCATGTATTGCTCGTAATTAACGTCGCCGGTAGAGTGCAGCACCTGCACCTCCTGCCTGTCAGAAAGCGCAAGCTCCGCCTCCAGCATAGCCTTATTGATACTGCAGGCGCCGCGGCTACCGCCGGAAACCAACACGGTTTTTTTGTACGAATCAAGTCCCAGCTCCGCCAAAGCGGCTTTACGCTCGTACTCCAAAATTTCGGTACGGATGGGATTGCCGGTGTAAACCAGCTCGGCTTTACCATGAAAATATTTTCCGGCTTCCTTATAGCCTAAAAAAACTTTTTGTACATAACGGGACAAAATTTTATTAGTGACGCCGGGCATAGCGTTCTGCTCCTGAATACAGCAGGGAATATTACGCAACGCCGCCATATATACAACAGGACCGCACACATAACCGCCCGTGCCAATCACGAGGTCGGGCTTTTCCTTTTTGATAACCTTATAAGCGTCATACAAGCCTTCAAAAAGCTTGCCTACGCTGCGCAGAGTATCCAGGCTCAAGCTGCGTTTGAAGCCTGCTATCTCTATAAATTTTAAAGGATAACCATATCTGGGTATAATATCCTTTTCCAAACCCTGCTTAGTACCGACAAAAACAATTTCCGCCTCGGGACGCAGTTTTTTGATTTGGTCGGCAATGGTCAGAGCCGGATAAATATGACCGCCGGTACCGCCGCCGGAAAGAATAACCTTCACAAGTTTCCCTCCTCCCTTAGAGCGGCAGGTCATTTACCAACTGCTTAAAAAAGCGTCCGCGCTCAGGGTAGTTTTTAAACATATCATAAGACGAGCAGGCCGGAGAAAGCAGCACTACCTGTGGTGGCTCGGCAATGCTATAAGCCCTATATACCGCATCTGCAAAAGAGTCAGCCAAAAGAATATTTTTGACGCCCGCTGCTTGAGCAGCCTCATAAAAGCGCTCCTTAGCCTCTCCTAAAAGAACTAACGCATCACATTTTTCCTTGACTAAATTCATCATGGGTGCCAGCTCCGTAAGCTTATCGTGACCGCCAGCCAAAAGAATAATGTGACCTTTAGCAAAGGCTTCTAAGGCTTTAATCGTCGAATCGGTATTGGTCGCTTTGGAATCGTTATAATAAGGTACGCCCTTAACGGTCTTGACATATTCCAAGCGATGCTCAATGCTGTGAAAATTACGCAGCACATCTGCCATATCCTTAACGGACACACCGGCAAAATAACCGCAGGCAATGGCAGCCAGCACATTTTCCTCATTATGGGCGCCAAAAAGCTGCAACTCGTCTATATTACAAACAACATTCGTTGTATTGTTCCATTTTATCACAAAATTACCGTTTTGCATAAAAATTCCTGCGGGCAAAACGGTTTTTCTGCTAAAAAAGCAAATTTGTCCCTTACTTTCGACAGCCCAGGCACGCACCTGCGGGTCGTCGTAATTAAGGACAGTAATCTGCTGTGCTCCCTGCCGACGAAAAATATTTTTTTTCGCCGCCGCATAAGCCACCATCGTATGATGGCGTTCTAAATGGTCGGGAGTTAAATTCAAAACCACAGCTATATCGGGGCAAAAGCTTTTAACCTTTTCCAGCTGAAAGCTGCTTAGCTCCGCCGCCAACCAGCCGTTTTCCGGCAAATTTTTTACTTCTTTTGATAAAGCCAGGCCAATATTGCCACCCACCGCACTGGGCACGGATAAACGCTTAAACATTTCGCCTACAATAGTTGTAGTAGTAGTTTTACCGTTAGTGCCGGTAATAGCCGCCATATGTCCTTGGTAAAGGCGATAACCCAGCTCTACCTCGCTGATTACTTCTAATCCTTTAGCTTCGGCCAAAAGTACATTTTTATTGTCGCAGGGAATTCCCGGCGACAATACCAGTATATCGGCTTTAGCTAAAATTTTTTGCCAAGCATCGCTGCCAACAGCTAAGCCGCCGTCAACAGACTGCAAAGCTTTTAGTAAATTTTCATCTAAAGCAACAGGCGCATCATTATATAAAAACACCTGCTTGTTATGCTGCGCCAGTACCTCTGCCGCTCCCCGGCCGCTGATGCCTGCGCCATATACGATTACAGCTTTTTTTACAGAGTTCATTGCAAGCTGCCTCCTATAAAACTGCTGTCAGCCACAAACCTAAACCGACAGCCGCTAAAACACAGCTAATTATAGTAAAAACAAAAACAACCTTTACTTCATTCCAACCGCCCAACTCAAAATGATGGTGCAACGGTGCCATATGGAAAAATCTTTTGCCGTGGGTCAAACGAAAATAAGTAACCTGGATAATTACGGATAAAGCTTCTGCTACATACACGCCGCCGATAATTACCAGCAACAATTCCGTATGCGTCAAGAGCGCCAAAGCAGCAACACCGCCGCCCAAAGCCAAGCTGCCCGTATCACCCATAAACACACGCGCCGGATGACGGTTAAATAACAAAAAGCCTAAGCAAGCGCCGGTCAAACCCAAAGCAAAACCGCTGACGTCCAACATCCCCTGCATATAAGCAATCACTGCAAAAGCCAAAGTCACTGGCAGGCTCACAAAGGAAACCAGTCCGTCCAAACCGTCAGTTAAATTTACGGCGTTAGTTGTACCCACAAGCAGAATAAAGCTTAAAACATAATAAGTCCACCCAAAATCCAAGGTCATATTCAGCAGAGGCACCCACAGGTCTGTTTTCTGCAAATGTGTTTCAGCAAAATAAACATAAGCGCCCGCCAAAATAAATTGCAGCAAAAATTTTTGCTTAGCCGTTAAACCCAAATTGCGTTTCATTACGACTTTAATATAATCGTCAATAAAGCCTATCACCGCGTGACCCAAAGTCAGCACCAACGCCATAATTACAGCAGGCGTAAATTTACCCCAAAACAAGGCCGCAATCAACGCAGCCAACATCATCAAACCACCCATAGTAGGAGTGCCGCTTTTCTGCATGTGGCTGGCAGGTCCGCATTCACGGATGGATTGTCCAAATTTTAATTTATGTAAAAACGGAATCAGTACCGGACCGATCAATGCGCAGACGATGAAAGCGGTAGCCGGGATTGCAACTAACTTCAGCATTTTGTTACCCCTCAAAAAAATTTTTATCTTTTATTTAAACATTTCCAACATTTTGCCTACCTGCATAGTATTGGAGCCTTTCAGCAAAATAATGTCGCCTGCATCTGCAAGGCAGCGCAGCTTATCCTCTGCCTCCTGCCGGTTAGCGCAATGCACAGCGTTACCGCCACGTTTAACAGCTTCGTCAGTAATATACGCAGCCTCTTGGCCATAAGTCAACACAAAATCTACGCCATACTCTACAGCCCAACGTCCTACACGGCGGTGAGCCTCCTCGCTGATAGCGCCTAGCTCCAACATATCTGCCAGCACGGCAATAGTACGACCTTTGCCGTTACCGGCTTTTTTGGCTTCCGCCAGAGTTTTCAGCGCCGCCTCCATGGAAGCAGGGCTGGCATTATAAGCGTCGTTGATAAAAGTAATGTCGCCAATGTAAATAATTTCCTGACGGCTGCCGGTTAAGCGAGCAGTTGCCAAAGCCCTCGCGCTGTCCTCCATGCTTACGCCATAGCAGGCCGCTCCGGCAATCGCCGACAAAGCATTATAAACATTATGCTCGCCAATCAGCTGCAAATGCACCTTAACACTTTTACCGCCGGCTTTTTCCGTGCAGGTAAAAGTTGTGCCAAAAGCAGCCGTAACAATGTCGCTGCCACGGTAATCGCAGTTTGCACCCATACCAAAATAAATTACTTTAGCTTTAGTTTTTTCCGCTGCTTTAACTACATATTTGTTATCGCCGTTCAAAACAGCAAAGCCGTCTTTTGGCAGATTTTCCACAATTTCGCTTTTGGCTTTGCCAATATTTTCCATACTGCCCAAAAGCTCCATGTGCGTTTCACCCACATTGGTAATCAAGCCGCTGTCCGGCTCGGCAATTTGGCTAAGCTCGGCAATTTGCCCCAAACCGCGCATACCCATTTCTACCACCGCAATATCCGTATCCGGCTGAATATCCAGCAATGTTTTGGGCAGTCCGATTTCATTATTAAAATTCCCCTGCGTTTTGAGCACCTTATATTTAGCGCCTAAGCAGGCAGCCAAAAGGTCCTTAGTAGAAGTTTTACCGTTAGAACCAGTGATAGCAAAAACCTTTAAGTGCTGCTGTCTCATTCTGTAAGCATGAGCAAGCTGCTGATAGGCTTTCAAAGTGTCTTCCACCTTAAAAACGGCAACATTTGCAGGCAGGGGCGCAATCTCGTGAGAAATAACTACACCGACGGCACCCAACTCCACCGCTTGAGAACAATAATCGTGACCGTCAAAATTGCCACCCTTTAAAGCCACAAAAAGCTCACCCGGCCGTACAGCGCGAGAATCTGTGGTAACGCCTGTAAAAGCAAAATCTTCGCGCACGGCTTTGGTAGCCGCCATAATTTCACTGGCCTTCAGCATTTTTTATCACTCCAATATTCCGTAACAACTTCTTTATCGTCAAAATGAATGGTTCTGTCTTTCAAAATTTGATAATTTTCGTGACCCTTGCCGGCAATCATAATTACGTCGTTATCCTCGGCATGAGCCAAAGCAAAACGAATGGCTTCGCGTCTATCGGCCAAGCGGAAAACTTCTTTGCCTGCGGGAATATCCTGCAAAGCCGTAAAAATTTCGTCGATAATCAGCTCCGGATTTTCTGTGCGCGGATTGTCGCTGGTAACAACCACTTTATCTGCCAGCTGCAAAGCCAAAGCTCCCATAATTGGACGCTTTTTATTGTCGCGGTCACCGCCGCAGCCAAAAACTGCCCACAGCTTGCCTTTAGTAACGGAGCGCGCCGTTTTCAGTACGTTTTCCAAACCGTCGGGAGTGTGCGCATAATCTACGATAACCGTGTAGGGCTGGCCTGCCTCCACCAGCTGGAATCGTCCGGGAACACCGTCAAAGCCGTCCAAAACAGCAATAATTGTTTCTTTCGCGATATTCTCTGCCAACATGGCAGCTACGGTACTCATCACATTATAAACGTTAAATTCGCCGGTAATTTTCAGCTCTAAATTCATCTCTCCCACCGGAGTATGTAAAGCTAGCTGCATATGTTTGGGTGCCACAGTAAAGCTTAAGGGATAAATATCGTTAGTATGCTCTTTACCGTAGGACCAAACTTTGGCCTGAGTCCGCGCCTTAATAACCGCAGAGCTGGGATCATCCATATTAAAAACAGCATTTTTATTAGACTTATCGCCATCAGTCAAACGCTCAAACAGCAAGCTTTTAGCGTCGCGGTAATTTTCCATAGTTTTGTGAAAATCAAGATGATCTTGAGTAATATTGGTCAGCACTGCGCAGTCGTATTCAATCCCGGCTACGCGGTTCAAAGCAAGCGCATGGCTGGAAACCTCCATTACACAATAATTGCAGCCTGCACACACCATGGCATACAAAGTTTTCTGCAAATCAACTACATCGGGAGTAGTATTGTGAGATACGGTTTTCTCGTCCTCAATCATAATATTAATCGTACCGATTAAACCTACTTTATAACCTGCTTTGCGCAGAATCATGCGAATAATATTGGTGGTAGTAGTTTTGCCGTTAGTACCAGTAACGCCAATCATACGCAGGCGTCTGCCGGGATAATCATAAAAAAACGGCGTAACAAGCTCCATAGCTGCACGGCTGTCTGCCACTTTAAGCAAAGTAATGTTTGCGGGAATATTTTCCGGTATATCTTCAACGATTGCCGCTACCGCGCCTTTTTCAGCCGCCATAGCCAAAAACTTATGACCGTCAACAGTCGCCCCTTTCAGGCAGATAAACAGGCTGCCCGCCTGTACAGTGCGTGAATCAGCGGTAATATCAGTAATCAGCTTATCGGCACTGCCAAAAATTTCTACTGTGGGCAATAATTTAAGGAGTAAAGCTAAACTCTTTTCCATACGAGAAACCTCCTAAATTGAAAGGGCAGCCGCTGCGGCTGCCTCCTCCTAAATTCCTATGTAAATTATATCACAAATCACTCTGTATGACTATGCTTATTTAGCGGCTACAGCTAAAGAGTTTGTTTTATTTTTCACATCCAAAGCCTTAACATAAATATTACTGCGAGCAACCTGCATTCCCAAGTTCTGCTCTGCTAAGCCAATAATTCTTTCCGGCCCTTTTAGTTGTTCCACTTCAATTTTTAGCTCGCTATTTTTATTTATCAGCATAGTTTCTTCCTGGCGCATGGTAATCAATTCCTGTGCTAAATTAGTCATAGCAAAACTACGCAATACTACTACAAAATATGTAGCCAAAAATATACATATAGTCAGCATAGCAAACTGACGCAAGCCTTTAAAAGGGTCACTATTTATTTTTTTTAGTTGCTGAGGTTGAACCTGCTCTTCGTATTGCTGCTCTTCCCAAGCGTAATTATCATATTTTCTGGCTAACATTTCTTACACGCCCTTTTTATCTCTTAATAGCATATCTAAGTCTTGCACTGCGTGAACGTGGATTTTCTTCAATTTCTTTTTTGGAAGGCACCGTATTGCCTGCTTTTTTTAATAACGGCTTGTTACCGCATACACACACCGGAAGCTGTGGTGGACAGGTACAACCCTTTACCAGCCTAGCGAAAGTCTGCTTGATAATTCTGTCCTCTAAAGAATGGAAGGTAATTACGCCGATGCGCCCGCCGCTTTTTAAACGCTTCACCGCCGCTTCCATGGTCTCTGCTAAAATTCCCAGTTCGTTATTTACTTCAATACGAATAGCCTGAAAGGTTCTTTTAGCAGGATGCGGTCCGTCAATGCGTGCGCCTTTAGGAATAGCTTTTTTGATTACATCTACCAATTCAAAAGTAGTAGTCAAAGGTTTTTCCTTGCGGGCAACAACGATAAACTGTGCAATGCGCTTACTCCAGCGCTCCTCGCCGTATTTATGAATGATTTCTGCTAAATCCGCTTCGGCATAATTATTTACTACATAAGCTGCATCCAGTTTAGCCTCTTGATTCATACGCATATCCAAGGGACCGTTGTGCATGTAGCTAAAGCCTCTTTCAGCACAATCTAATTGGTAGCTTGATACGCCTAAATCGAAAAAAATTCCGTCAATTTTATCAATTCCCAAATTATCCAGAACCAAAGGAAAATCTTTGAAATTTGCTTTAGCCACCATAGTTTGGCAGGTAAATTTTCCTAACAATCTTTCAGAAGCTGCCGCAACAGCGTCCTCATCTTGGTCGATTCCCAAAAGCAAACCGTCTGCTTCTAATTGAGCGGCAAAAGCACAGCTATGTCCTGCACCTCCCATGGTACAGTCAACATAAATTCCATTTTTATCTGTTATGAGAAAATCCACACTTTCTTGCAGCAGGATACTTGTATGCTTAAATTCCATAATTTTCACCTTAGATGCCCAAATCAGCCAGCTGCTCTGCCAGCTCATTTACGTCCTCGGCACTTTCCGTATTATATTCAGCCCATCTTTGAGCGTCCCAAATTTCTGCTCTGTTGCCTACGCCGACAATCACGGCATCCTTTTCCAAGCCTGCGTGACGGCGTAAATTTGCCGGCAAAAGTACACGTCCTTGCTTGTCGCATTCTCCCTCACAGGCGCCGCCAAACAGAAAGCGCGTAAAATCACGGGCTGTTTTGCGGCTCATGGGCAGCGCTGCCAGCTTTGCTTCCAGCTTTTGCCATTGCTCCATATCGTAAACGAAAAGGCAGCCGTCCAACCCCTTGGTAATAATAAATTTATTGCCCAAGCTTTCGCGCAGCTTTGCGGGCACAGCAAGACGACCCTTAATGTCTAAGGTATGTTCATATTCACCTAACAACATATAGTCGCCCCCTTTTAACCCACTTTTATCCACTTTTCTCCATTATACATTTATTTTTTGACTATTGCAATAGCAAAAAACTTATTTCCGACAATTTGTGAAAAAAATTCGTCATTTCCCAAATTTTTCCTTTATGAACTGTTTGCCAATATTCACCATTTCCCAAATTTTCCCTTATAAAAAGTTGGCAAATGTCTAGTCTTCTCTAATTTTTTCTTTGCATATAATTCGCAAAAATTTTTCCGGAACATATTTGGCTTTTAGCCTAGTAAATGCTATAATTAAACTGCACCCAAGAGTGCACTAAAAAATTTACTTATCAAGGAGAAATGCACAATGATTACTAAAGATACCGGCATTATTGAAGCCGTTCAATCCCATCCGGAAATTATGGAAGTTTTTGCAGAGTATGGATTAGGCTGCGTTGGCTGCATGGCTGCTCATTTTGAAACTATCGGTCAAGGCGCAGGCGCTCACGGCATAGACGTTGACGCTCTCATTGAAGACATCAACAAGGTCATTGCCGAAAACGCAGAAAACAAATAATTTTTAACGTAAAAAAAGAGTATTCCGCAGATTTTTCTGTGGAATACTCTTTTTTTAGCAATTAAAGCAAAAAGCCTCCGAAGATTACTCTCCAGAGACTTAATCAGCTTTAATTATTCAGCAACAGCAATGACTTGCTTGCCATCGTAGTAACCGCATTCAGTGCAAACGCGGTGAGGCATTTTCAATTCATGACATTGCGGGCATTCAACCATGCCAGGAACGCTCAGCTTCCAGTTAGCACGACGTCTATCACGACGAGCTTTGGACATTTTTCTCTTAGGTACTGCCATTTCTCAATACACCTCCTCAGTGTTATGAAGTGAATTTAATTTTTGATGAATTGCTTTAATGCCGCCAGCCTTGGATCGACGGTAAGTCTGTCACAGCCGCAGTCGCCATCGTTGAGATCAGCGCCGCAAACAGGACACAACCCCCGGCAGTCTGGCTTACACAGAGCCTGCATGGGCTCTGCAAGCAGCAGCCCTTCACGAAGCGGTTCTGTTATGTCAATAACATCCGAATCGTAAACAAAAGCATCATTTTCAATATTTTCAGCACTCGCCGGATAGAATTTTTCCACAACCTCTGCCTTAGTAACGCCTGTAAACTCTTTTAGGCAACGGCCGCAGGTGCGCTGCACCTTGGCTTCCATTACTGCCTGTAAAAGCAAAACGTCACCGGCATTGCTGATGCTGCCTGTCAGCTGTACTGTTCCGTCAATCGCCATTTCCTGCGGCGAAATTTCCAGTTCAGCGGGAGTCAGCTCAAAAGCAAGGCTTTTTTCTCCGACAAGTCTTTTCTTGATTTGTGCGACATTTATCTTAATCATATTTCACCAATCGTTACAATTATAGCGGTATCGAGGCTCTTTGTCAAGAAAAAACCTCGTTTTCCGTACATTTTTTACACAACAAACAGAGTAAAAATTTTACCTTACAGCTTAATAATTCTACGGCAGATATTATATGTATCGCGAGCAATTACCAGCTCTTCGTTAGTAGGAATAACAAAAATTTTTACTCTGGCGCGACGCACGCTGATTTCCTTTTCCTGTCCACGCACCTTGTTCAGCTCCGGGTCCACGCGCGTGCCCAAATATTCCAAGCCGTTGCAGATTTTATCGCGCATAAAGGGAGAATTTTCTCCCAAGCCAGCCGTAAACACAATCGCATCCACGCCGCCCATAGCCGCCACATAGCCGCCGATATATTTTTTTACCTTGTAAGCAAAAACGTCAATAGCCAGCTGACTGCGGTCGTCGCCGCGATTAGCCGCGCTTTCCAAATCGCGGAAGTCGCTGGACAAGCCGCTGATGCCCAAAATGCCGCTACGGCGGTTCAGATAATCGTCAATCTGCTGCGCCGTCATATTTTCCTTTTCCATTAAAAAAGGAATAATCGCCGGGTCAATCTCGCCGCTGCGCGTACCCATAATCAAGCCCTCCAACGGTGTGTACCCCATGCTAGTATCAATGGATTTACCGTATTTGATGGCTGTAATGCTTGCGCCGTTGCCTAAATGGCAGGTAATAATGCGCAAATCGCTCATATGCTCGCCCATCAGTTCTGCAGCACGCTGTGCCACATATTTATGGGATGTGCCGTGAAAGCCGTAACGGCGCAAGCCATATTTCACATACATTTCGTAGGGCAGACCGTAAAGATAAGCGACCTTAGGCATAGTCTGATGAAAAGCCGTATCAAAAACCGCTACCTGAGGAATACCCTTCATAATATTCATGCAGGCCTCAATACCATAAAGATTGGGCGGATTGTGCAGCGGCGCAATTTCGCTGCAAGCCTTGATGCCGCTCAAAACCTCGCCGGTAATCAGCACGCTGTCCGTAAAGCGTTCGCCGCCATGCACTACGCGATGGCCTACGGCGTCAATTTCCGACATATCCTTGATAACGCCGTAATCGCTGTTCGTTAAAGCCTTGATAGCCATTTTGATGCCTACCACATGATCAGGAATATCTTCTTTTAAATCAATAGTATATTTTCCCGCGGGAGTGTGCTTTAAGGTTGAGCCTTCCATGCCGATACGTTCAATAAGACCCTTGGCCATAACCTTTTCGCCTTCCATATTTATCAGCTGATATTTTATGGAGGAGCTGCCACAGTTTACAACAAATACAATCACAATATGCCTCCTGCTCAAGCTATACATCTTTCGCCGCCGACAACTGCCGCCAGCGGTATTCATAGTAATAGTATACATTATTTACCGGAAAATGAACAGATTTATTTTATGTATACACGCCAATATGATATAATATGAATGCTTAGCGATTGCGGAGTCGCAGGCGAACGCAGAGCTTAGCAGAACATATACCCTTGCGGAATAATGTGAATGAAAATTTAAGCAAAATTTTTAGCTGACAGCAGCTAGCAGAGGATAAAAAATGATTTACGCAACCGGCATTGTCGCCGAATATAATCCCTTTCACAACGGACACTTACATCATCTTACAGCGACGAAAAAAATTATCAACCAACCGGTTATCGCCGTTATGAGCGGCAGCTTTATGCAGCGTGGCGAGCCAGCCTGCCTCAATAAATGGCTGCGCGCCAAGCTGGCTGTCCAAAACGGCATAGATTTAGTTTTGGAGCTGCCGGTAAATTTTTCTCTGCGCAGCGCCCAATATTTTGCCAGCGGCGCAGTACAGCTTTTAAACGCCACAGGCTGCGTTTCACACCTCTCCTGCGGCGTAGAATCACCGGAGCAAAATTTTACCGACTTGGCAAAAATAATTACCGCATCTAAAACGCAGGAATTACTGCGGCAGAAATTAAACCAAGGTCACAGCTACGCTACGGCCTGCGCTGAAGTTTTACAAAAAGCATTAGATAAGCCTAACGATATTTTAGCTTTGGAGTACGCTAAAGCGCTTTTAGCTACCGATATCAAACCGCTTTTTATCAAGCGTATTGACAAAGGCTATAACAGCACGGAATTTAGCGGCAACTTAGCCAGCGCCACTGCTATTAGGCAAGCGTTGGCAATGCAGGAACAGCAAAATTCTTGGCAGCAGGCCGTGCCAAAGACAACCTTGCAGGCTTTGCTGCAAAGCTCCGTAGGCTGCGACGAAAATTTACTGTGGCAGCTAATCTGCTACCGCCTGCGCCTGTTGTCGCCTGCAGAAATTGCGGCTCGTTGCCAGTGCAGCGAAGGCTTGGAAAACCTATTAAAGCAAGCGTCGGCTTGTCACTCTTTAAGCGAGGCACTACAGCTCTGCACCAAAAAGCGTTACAGCACCAGCCGCATTCGCCGCCTGTTCATGCAGCTTTTGCTGGATTCTCCCCGTGCGGCCTTTGAGCAGGCTGCGCCTGCTTACTTGAGAGTTTTAGCGTTTAACGATACTGGACGGCAGCTTTTAAAGCAAATGAAGGTCACTGCAACGCTGCCAATTATTACCAAGCTGAACAAAAATTATTCTGCTTACGCGGCGCAGTCTCACGCCGATACTCAAGCGCAAATTGCAGCGCAGAATTTGCTGCTGCAAATCCAAGCAGAAATTAAGGCCAGCGACATTTGGAGTATGCTGCAAAAAGAGCAGGCGCTGAACCGCCCCGGCAACGATTTTTTACTTTCGCCCAGTTATGTGGAGGAATAGAAGTGAGTAGTTGTATATATTCTTAGTGAAACGCAGTTTTTAACGCTATCTTCACTCCGTGAAAATATACTCGCCTTGCCCACTTTTGACTCCAATTCTATCGCAAGTATTCTTTCCTATCCTGAATCAGTAGGGATAAATTTTCTTACTCATTTTCCATTGCTAATAGACAAGCTAACCCCGTCCTCACGGACGGGGTTTCAGACTGTAGAAAAACCCATGTTTCTCTCTTTGTTAGGGAAGCATGGGTTAATTTATTTAGAAGCTGTATTCTGTAACAGCATATCTATTCAAGCAAAATATAGGCATAAAATGGTATGAAAAAAGGCCGCCTCTCGGCGACCTTTTTCGACAGTCTGAAAGAACCATACCAATAGGTATGGTTCTTTTTCTAACCGGCAGCTTTCTATCCTC
>CAJKLD010000017.1 GCA_905200645.1 uncultured Phascolarctobacterium sp.
GATTAAAGCTTTGGCGGCAGATTTGAAATGCCGCTGCTGTGATGTTCCCAGCCGTTTGGAAGCATTGCATTGTGAAATGAAGGCTGTACAGAAAAAGGCTGACGAATTGGCAGCAGAAATTGCTAAAGCCCAGGTTTCCAGCGTGGCAGATCAGGTAAAAGAAATTAAAGGCGTGCCTGTTCTGGTACAAAAGGTACAGGCTGACAGCGTTGACGCTCTGCGTAATCTGGGCGACCAAATGCGCGACAAGGTTGGCGGCGTAGTAGTGCTGGCGGCAGTTATGGGAGAAAAGGTAAGCATTCTCACTATGGCCACTAAAGATGCCGTAGCAAAAGGCGCTCACTCCGGCAACATTGTGAAAGCAGTTGCTAAGCTGTGCGGCGGCGGCGGCGGCGGTCGTCCCGATATGGCGCAGGCCGGTGCAAAGGACGTATCCAAGGTGGATGCTGCTTTGGCAGAGGCTCCTGCCATTATCGAAGCTATGCTGAAATAATGAAATAAAAAAATTAAACCTCACCTATGTTTGTGCATGGGTGAGGTTTTGTTATAGATAAAAATTTTTGCCGTAAAAGTCAACAGTACTTCATAAGTTATATATTATTTGTTTACACTTCTGCCACTCATTGGGCATAAGAATGTGCTACAATATAAATAGAAAAACACTACTTTATTATCAAACAGCATATTGGATAAGGAGTGAAGGCCCATGAGTTATGCTTATGATAAGGTGTATTTGAACAAGGCGCGTATCGCGTTAGGCAGAATGCTGGATTTTGCTGTATATAATTTAAAGTACGAGCTCAGCGACTTTTTTGATATGTTTATTAAATCCGGTGTGGCTAAGCGTTTTGCTAAAGGCGAAGTAAAGCTTTTGGTTGGCATGTCCGGTGAGGATTTAGCCTATGAGGTTTTGGAAAAATCCGGTATCAATATGCTGCGTATCAAGCCTAATTATGTAAGCACCAGCAGTGAAGAATACTGGACAGGCTGGGCAGTGGCCTTTTATCAATGGCAGAATGATATCAGCTTTGCCGATATTGTTAAGCACGTGCCGATTCAAAAAATAACCAAGCTTTTCACCTCCTATCGTGAAGTGGATATTCGCTTGTTTTGTGACAAAATGGATAGCATGTACCAATTAAGTGGTAGCTAAGAGGGAGAGCAGAGTTCGCTTTCCCCATTAAATACAGCGCTCAGAGGAAATTCTCTGGGCGCTTTTGCATAATAAAAACCGCTGTCCTCGCGTAAGGGCAGCGGTTAATTTTTAGTTTGATGTTTTAATTACAGTCTATTGCTGCTGTTTAAAACGTCGTGGATTTTGTGAGCAACCATATCCTGAATAGCTTGACGAGCAGGTTTCAGATATTGACGGGGGTCAAAATCAGCAGGATTTTCTACTAAATGCTTGCGGATGGAAGCAGTCATTGCCAAACGCAGGTCGGTGTCGATGTTAATTTTGCAAACGCCGAATTTGCCTGCACGCAGCAGCATGTCCTCGGGAACGCCTTGAGCGCCGTCCAGCTTGCCGCCGTATTTATTGCATTCTTCTACGAAAGAGGGGATAACGGTGGAAGCGCCATGCAGAACCAGCGGGAAGCCAGGAAGCAGGTTGGTGATTTTTTCCAAACGAGCAAAGTCAAGCTCCGGTTTGCCCTTAAATTTATAAGCACCGTGGCTGGTGCCGATGGCGATAGCCAGGGAGTCGCAACCGGTACGCTCCACGAATTCTACAGCTTGATCAGGATCAGTGTAGGTAGCGTCTTTAGCAGCAACCTTAACAGCGTCTTCTACGCCTGCCAGTTTGCCTAATTCAGCTTCAACAACAACGCCGCGCTCGTGAGCATATTCAACTACACGACGTGTCATTTCAATATTTTCCTCAAAAGGATGCTTGCTGCCGTCAATCATAACAGAGGTAAAGCCACCGTCAACGCAGGCCTTGCAGATTTCAAAATCTTCGCCGTGATCCAAATGCAGGCAGATAGGCAGACCAGTATCTTCTACAGCAGCCTCAACTAATTTCATCAGATAAATGTGGTTTGCGTACTTACGCGCACCGGCGCTGACTTGCAAAATCAACGGAGATTGTTCAGCTTTGGCAGCCGCCACGATACCTTGGATAATCTCCATATTGTTTACGTTGAAAGCACCAACTGCATAGTGACCTTCATAAGCTTTTTTAAACATTTCAGTAGATGTTACTAAAGGCATTAAAATTCCTCCTTAATTATCAGCCAAGGCGCAGCTCGGCTGAGTTATGCTATTTCTATATTCTAATTATAGCACACTATTTGCTTTTTAGTATAGTATTTTTCGCAAATCCTTGGGTAAATCGCGAGTAATTTCCAACGGCGTGTCACCGACGGGATGACTAAAGGCCAAACGGTAAGCGTGCAGCGCGTGGCGGGTTTGGGGGCCGGGAGTGCCGTAAAGATTATCATTGACCAGCGGATGACCAAGATAAGCCATGTGCACGCGGATTTGGTGCGTGCGGCCGGTGAATAAACGCAGGCGCAGCAGCGTGTTTTTGCCGTAATAACCTAAAACGGTATAAGCAGTTTGCGCGCTTTTGCCGTGCTGGAAATCCACACAGCGTTCAATAATACTGCCTTCCTTGCGGGCAATGGGCGCGTCAATTAGACCGGTGGCTTGCTGCACGTGACCTTGAGCAATCGCCAGATATTCTTTCACCACCTGCTGCTGGCTAAGCCAAAACTGAACAACAGGCTCTTTGGCGAAAATCACTAAGCCTGATGTATTGCGGTCGAGACGTGATACCGGATGAATGTCGGCGTTGATTTGCTTAGCTGCGTAATAATTTTTTACAAAATCGTACAAGGTACAGCCACTTTCGTTGACCGTAGGATGTACCAGCATCCCGGCAGGCTTATCAATCACTAACAGATAATCGTCCTCAAAAGCAATCATGCTCTGTGTTAAACAGGGAGTAAAAAAATGTTCAGTCATTAGTTAAGCGTAGTGGGATTTTTGTCAACCACTTCAATGTTATCTAATTGGTTTTTAAGCTGTCCGCGGATATTTTCCAAATACAGCTTATACAGCTCTTTTTGTTCTGCCTGCTCCTCGGCGGTTAAGCCTGCGGTTTTCTTTTTGTGTGCCAGCTCGTTAATGCGGGCAATCATTTTGTTTATTTCCATGAGTGTCACTCCTCAAAAAATACTTATATATATTATAACAAAGTAGGAGAAGGGGAGCAAGAAGCAGTCTGCTTTATTGACTGAATATGCTATTTATGCTATTATGATATAAGTGTTAATAAGAATTTTTACTAGAGTTGCTGAAAGCTTAATCATAAACTAAATAGTAATTTATGTTGAGGCATTCAGCAATAATATGAGGTGAAATATATGCTGTGGAAAAAGCTAGCCTGCATTTGTATGTGTGCTGCTGCATTGGTGGCTGTCGGTTGCGGCGGTGGCAGCAAGGAAACGACCGTAGATACAAGTAAGGCTTATTTAACTTTAAAAGATGCTGCGGGACGGCAGGTGGTTTTACAAGCTAAACCGGAACGTGTTGTGAGTCTTAGTCCTTCTTATCTGGGAATGATTGACGCTGTAGGCGGCAAAATTGTCGGCCGCGCAACCTCTAAGGTAGGCGTTATTCCTGATTCTATGAAAGCGGCGCCGGAGGTTGGCCTTGTTTTTAATATCAATATGGAAAGCCTGGTCGCTTTAAAGCCTGACTTAGTTTTGGCAGGACGCAATCAGCACGAAAAATTTGTTCCTTTGCTGGAATCTAATAAAATAAATGTTATTGAGTTTGACGCCAAAACTTTTGACGAAGTAAAACAGACGGTAAAGATATTAGGAGATATTTACGGTTCCCCGGAAAAAGCTAAGGCTGAAAACGAGCTTTTAGATAAGCAGATAAGCGCTATAACTAGCAAACTTCCAAATGACAAAAAGCGCATTGTTATTATGCACGCAACTGCCAGCAGCGTTACAGTTGAGGGTTCTCACAGTATTGCAGGCTGTGTCAGCGATATTCTGGGATTTGAGAATGTGGCTGCTGCTGCCTTAAATGGTAAATCCGATAAAACTCCTTACAGTATGGAAAGCCTTGTAGGACAAAATCCTGATTTGATTTTTATTACCTCCATGGGCAAGGCAGAAGAAATAGAAAATCGTTTACGTATGGATTTTAAGAAAAATCCTGCTTGGAGCAGTCTGGCTGCTGTGCAGCAGGGCAAGGTTTATGTGCTGCCGGAAAAGTTATTTTTGCTCAATCCGGGTTTGCGCTATCCGGAAGCTGTAAAATATATGGCTCAACAGGTATATCCAGAGGTTTTTAAGAATGGCAAATAAAGAATTGGACGCAGCAGCGGAGCATTTTGGTATTAACCGTACTGCTTGGCGTTTGAGCATTTTAATATTGTTTTTGTTTTTGGCTTTGCTAGGCTCCTTTTTGAGTTTGACTAAAGGTTCCAGCGTAATCACTATGGAGCAGATTGTAGAGATATTGCTGCATCCCGGCAGCGATCCGCAAAGCCAAATTATCTGGAACATTCGTATGCCACGTACTATTGTAGGGGCTTTGGTAGGTATCAATTTATCTTTGTCCGGCGCGATTTTGCAGGCTATTATGCGTAATCCTTTGGCAGACCCGCATATTATCGGTATTTCCAGCGGTGCAGGCTTAGCTGGCGTAGTAATTATGATTTTATTTCCGGCCTTGGAATATTTAATTACTCCCGTGGCTTTTGTGGGTGCTATGCTGGCGGCGGTCTGTATTTATATTTTAGCTTGGAAAAATGGTATTAAGCCGGTGCGGATTATTTTGGCAGGCGTCGCGGTGTCGGCTTTTTTGAGCGCGGGTATCAGCGGCTTGATGATTTTTTATAGCGATAGGGTGCACGGCGCTTTAATGTGGATGGTTGGCGGTTTAGCTGCTAGAAGCTGGCCTCATGTAAATATTATTCTGCCTTATGCTGCCATAGGTTTAGTTTTGGCTTTGGGCAGCGCTGCTTATCTTAACATTTTACAATTAGGCGACGAAATGGCTAGAGGTTTAGGCATCAACGTAGAGGTGACACGCATTGTCATGACGGCGATTGCAGCGCTTTTGGCAGCCAGTGCTGTCAGCGTGGTAGGCCTTTTAGGCTTTGTAGGCTTGGTTGTGCCCCATGCAGCGCGGCTTTTGATTGGCAGTGATTATCGCTTTCTGCTGCCGGCAGCAGCGCTTTTAGGTATTGCTATTGTCACTTTTAGCGATACCTTTGCCAGAGTTATTTTTGCGCCGATTGAGTTGCCCGTAGGTATTATTATGGCCTTTTTAGGCGCGCCCTTCTTTCTGTTTTTGTTAAGGAGGGAAATCTAATGACGGCAATTTTATCTGCTCATGGTATTGATGTAGGTATCAATAAAAAAATAATTGTTCACAATTTATCTTTAGATATTCCCGAAGGTAAAATTACGGCTATTATCGGGCCTAACGGCTGTGGCAAAAGTACAACTTTAAAAGCTGTTTCGCGCATTTGGCCGCTGGAAAAGGGCAGTATTACCTTTAAAGGTAAAGATATTCGGAGCTTTAGCCATCGAGAATTTGCCCAGTGTATGGCTATTTTAACTCAATCACCTCAGGCACCTACTGATTTGACGGTACAGGACTTGGTAGAGATGGGGCGCTTTCCTCATCGCGGCTTTTTGGGCAGAGGGGATAAAGACGACGCTAAGCATGTAGAATGGGCATTGGAGCAAACCAATATGGCAGGTATGCGCCATCGTTTGTTGCATACTTTGAGCGGCGGCGAGCGTCAGCGGGCGTGGATTGCTATGGCTTTGGCACAAAGGCCGCAGGTGCTTTTATTGGACGAGCCGACCACTTATTTAGATATTTGTCATCAGCTGGAGGTTATGCAGCTTTTGGTAAAGCTGAATAGAGAATTAGGATTAACTGTGGTGATGGTTATTCATGAATTAAATCATGCTATTCAATATGCCGATTATGTGGCGGTGATTAAAGCCGGACGCTTAGTAACTTGTGGTGAACCTAAAGAAATTCTTACCTCCAAGCTATTGGCAGAGGTGTTTAAGGTGCAGGCCGATGAATTTGTCTGCAGCAACGGCTTGAGAGCTTTAGTTCCCGTTGATTTATGCAAATAAAATTTAGAAAATAAAAAAGCCAGTGTTTCACTTTTTAATAGAGGAAACACTGGCTTTTAAGCGTTTTAAAATTATATTAAGTAATTTTTCTCTTTCAAGTGGTCGGAGTGGAGCAGGTGCTCGGCTCTTTCACTTAAAGGCTTGTCTAAATATTCTTTGTAGAGGGTGACTACATCGGGATTATTGTGGGATTGACGCAAAGGACGTTCAACATCTAATTTGTAAAGCTTTTTACCCAGCATAGCTGCTCGTTCTTCGCCGTCATGAATAGGCTGACCGCCGCCGCCAACGCAGCCGCCGGGGCAGGCCATAACCTCTACAAAGTCGTAATGGACTTTGCCTGCTTGCAAATCTTCCAAAAGACGCTCCGCATTGCCTAAGCCGCTGACGGTGCAGGTGCGCAGGGTTTTACCGGCGATAGTAAATTCACGCACTTTGCGTCCCGCTTCGCCGCGAACGTCTAAGAAAGCGTCATTAGGCGCTTCGCTGCCGGTGAGGGCAAAATATGCGGTACGCAGAGCCGCTTCCATTACGCCGCCCGTAACGCCGAAAATAACTGCGGCGCCGGTGCTCTTGCCCAAAGGATTATCAAATTCTTCTTCCGGCAGAGTAGCGGGGTTGATGTGTTCTGCACGCAGTAGGCGCACTAATTCGCGGGTGGTCAAAACGATGTCAACGTCATGAGTGCCGCTGCTGCGCATGGAAAGCAAGCCGGCTTCACGTTTTTTAGAAACGCAGGGCATGACGGAGACGGAGCATATTTCCTTAGGTTGCAAGCCTTTCTTTTCGGCAAAATAGGACTTTAACAGAGCGCCGAAAATCTGCTGGGGAGATTTGGTGGTAGAAAGGTTACCTACAAAAGCAGGGAATTTTTTGGTTACATAGCTAACCCAGCCGGGGCAGCAGGAAGTGAACATGGGCCATTTGTGAGCGTCCGGATTTTGTAGACGCTCTAACAGCTCGTTGGCTTCTTCCATGATGGTTACGTCGGCAGCAAAGTTGGTATCAAAAACATAATCAAAACCAACTCTGCGCAGAGCTGCTGCCATGCGTCCTTCGGTAGCCATTTCTTCCGGCATGTTGAAGGCTTCTGCCCAGGCTGTACGAACGGCGGGAGCTACCTGCACAGCAGTTACCTTGGAGCTGTCTGCCAGCGCTTCATAAATTTTAGGCACATCGTTGCGCTCCTTTAAAGCGCCAACGGGGCAGTGGGTGATACACTGACCGCAAAGGCTGCAATCGGAATCTTCAATAGATATGTTGCCTGCTACGTCAACGGTAGTACGGGAACCGGTGTTCTGTACATCCCAAATGTGCAGAGCTTGTACCTTGTCGCAGATTTGTACGCAGCGCATACATTTAATGCACTTTTTAGAATCGCGGATTAAGGGAAAATCTTGATTCCAAGGAGTATCAACTACCTGACGTTCAAAAGGAATATCGTAAATGCCTAAATCGTTGGATAATTTTTGCAGGCTGCAGTTGCCGCTGCGCACACAGGTTGCGCATAGGCAGTCGTGCTGGGAAAGGATAAACTCCACATTGGTGCGGCGGATACTGCGCGCTTTGGGAGAATTAGTAAATACTACCAAACCTTCCTGAACGGGAGTAGTACAGGAGGTAACAACACGGTTTTGACCTTGAATTTCTACAACGCAGACTTTGCAGGCGCTGATTTCGTTGATATCTTTTAAAAAGCACAGGCGGGGAATGTCAATGCCGACGGTGGCAGCAGCCTCCATAATTGTAGTGCCTTCGGGAACGGAAACTTTTAAGCCGTCAATAGTCAGGTTTACCATTTTAAGGTTCTGCCTCCTTTCAATGTACTGAAGCCAAATTTATCGCAGCGCAGGCAGCGGCCGGCTTCTTGGCACGCTTCCTGAACAGTCATACCGCATTCCATGGGCGCAAAGGTGTGCTTGCGTTCGCTGGCTTCCTTTTCGGTAAGCTGAATACGGCCGCAAGGACGTTTATCGTCAATGGAGGGGTCGGGGATTTCTACATCACAAGTAATGGTGTGCTCATAGCCAAGATACTCGTCGATATTGGCTGCGGCAACCTTACCGGCAGCAATAGCGCGAATAACTGTAGCGGGACCGGTTACACAGTCGCCGCCGGCGAATACGCCTTCGTTGTTTGCCAGCTCGCTGCTGGACAGAGCGGAGATAGTACCGCGTTTAATCTTGATACCTGCTTCTTCAAAGGGTCGCAGCTCAATGCCTTGACCGATAGCGACAACGATAATGTCGCAGGGAATACGCTTTAAATCTACGTCAGCATGAATAGGACGGGCGCGTCCCCAAGCGTCAATAGGACCAATAATTTGCGGTTCTACCCACAGAGCGGCAACCTTGCCGTTTTCATCAGCTTCAATGTGATGCGGAGCCTTTAAGCCGTAAAGCTCTGCGCCTTCGGCAATAGCGCCTTCAATTTCTTCCGGCAGAGCGGTCATATCGTCTTGACGGCGACGATATGCAATGATAACCTTTTTTGCACCTAAGCGAATGGAGCTACGGGTGCAGTCCATAGCTACGTTACCGCCGCCGATAACTACAACGGTTTTGCCTGCAAAGTCAGGCATTTTTTCTTCGCCGATTTCACGCAGCATTTCTACGGCGCTGATAACTCCTTGAGAGTCCTCGCCGGGGATGCCGATTTTTTTATCAGTATGCGCGCCGATAGCAATATAAACGGCGTCAAATTCTTTACGCAGTTGTTCGAAAGGAATTTCGCCTTCGCCATTACCAATACGGCTGTTCAAACGAACTTCTACGCCGGTGGATAAAATAGCGTCCAAATCTTCCTGCAAGCGTTCGCGGGGGAAGCGGTAGGCAGGAATACCGTAGCGGAGCATGCCGCCTAGCTTGCTTTTTTCTTCAAATACTACGGCATGGTGGCCCATAAGCTCCAAATAATAGGCAGCAGATAATCCGCTGGGACCGCCGCCGATAATTGCAATGCGTTTGCCGGTAGAGGGTTGCTTTTCCGGAACAGGAACGGTATTGCCGGGAGCGTTGTCTACAGCCATACGTTTGAGACCGCGAATGTTGATAGCTGCGTCAATCATATTACGACGGCAGCGGGATTCGCATGGATGCTCGCAGATTAAGCCGCAGGCAGTGGGGAAGGGGTTATCCTTGCGAATAAGCTTTACAGCATCGGCGTAACGGCCTGCGCCAACCAAGGCAATGTAGCCGGGAATATCTACCTGCGCGGGGCACAGTGCTACGCAGGGAATGGATTGGTGCAAATGCACGGAGCATTTACCTTTTTTGATATGGTTGATATAATCTTCGCGGAAGCCTTCTAAACCGGCCAATACCATTTTGGCAGCTTCATAGCCGATAGCACAGTCAGCGCTGTTAGCAACGTTTTCTGCGGTACTTTGGATTAAATCTAAGGTTGCCATGGTTGCTTTGCCGTCAAGAACATCCTCCATCAGATTTTGTAATTGAGCCAAACCAACACGGCAGGAAACGCATTTGCCGCAGGTCTGTGCATGACAGACCTTTAAGAATGAGAGCTGCAAATCAACAGGGCACAGTCCCGGAGGGCTGGCGATGATGTGTCGCTCAAGGTCTTTATATAAGCGTTCCACCGTTAGTTGAGCTTGGTCAGGTGTTGCAATTTTTAAACGACTCATATTATTCCTCCCTAAAAAGCATACACTAATTAAAATACTGGTATACTTTAAATTATACCCAAAAAAAAGTATTTCTGCAAGATTTTACATAAGGAATATGTGTATACATAGTTACTTATTAGTGAAAAAAAGCCAAATAACAGCAAGTGAATAGACTAGATTCTTTTTTGTGGTAAAGGAATGTGGTATACTTATAATAGTTTTTCTTTGCAATTTTCAGTTGCAAATTAGAAGAATAGTAAATTATAGGTGTGAGTAATCATTTGACATGCAAAAAGAGGTGTAGCTTTATGAAGCTTTCTGTTGTACACATGGTCAGCTTAGTGCTGACGTTGGTTTTGACTATGTTGCCCGGCATTATTGCAGCCAGGCGCATCAAGTCGGCAGATGACTATAATGTTGGCGGGCGTAGCGCAGGTGTGGGCTTGGTAGCAGGCAGTATAATTGGGACTATTGTCGGCGGAGCAGCAACTGTGGGTACGGCACAATTAGGTTTTAATTTAGGCTTAACGGCTTGGTGGTTTACGTTGGGCAGCGGTATCGCTTTGTGCATTATGGCTGCCTTTTATGCTAAGCCTTTGCGCGTCAGTGGTTTGACTACCGTTGCCGAATTTTTAGTAACCAATTACGGCAAGCCTGCCGGGTGGTTGGCAACCTTAAGCTCTTGCGCCGGTATCTTCTTTAGTATTGTCGCCAGCACTTTAACAGCCCTGCATTTGGTGGCAGGCATTTTTAATGTAAATTTATATGTTTCGGCATTTTTGATTTTGCTGATTACTGCCGGTTTTGTTTTTTTTGGCGGTATCAGTGGCAGCGGTATGGCCGGTATTATTAAGATTTGTTTAATTTTCGGCAGTATTTTTGTAGGCGGTATTTTAGCATTTTTTGATATGGGCGCCTGGAGCGGATTGACTGCCGCTTTTCCTGCGCATCCCTGGTTCAGCCTGTTTGGCAGAGGTGTGGAGGACGGCCTGGTAAGTCTATGCTCGATGATTGTAGGCGTTATTTCCACACAAACCTATGTGCAGGCTCTTTTCAGCGCTAAAGACAGCAAAACTGCTGCTGCCGGCTGTGTTACTGCTGCTTTAATAGTTATTCCGGTAGGGTTGCCGTCCGTTATGATTGGCATGTTTATGCACGCTAATCAGCCGCAGATAAATTCTATTGACGCTTTGCCGCTGTATCTTTCTACTTATATGCCTGATTGGCTGGGCGGAATTGGTTTGGCAGCGCTGCTGTTATCTGCTTTAGGTTCTATCGCTGGTTTAGCATTAGGTATTGGCACTATGATTTCCCGTGATATTATCAGTAAGCTTTGGCGCAGTGCCACTTCGGTCAATCTTTTGTGGGCCAGCCGCTTTAGTGTGCTGCTGGCTGCGGCAGCTGCTATTGTATTTGTGTTCTTCCATTTAGATTCGTCTGTATTGGAATGGAACTATTTATCCATGGCTTTGCGCGGCAGCGGTATCTTTTTACCTTTAACCTTCTGCGTCTTTTTTTCGCACAGGGTGCGTGCCTCTATGGGTGTTGCAGCTATGGGCGCAGGTGTTTTTGCAGCTGTTTTTTGGAAGCATATCAGCCCGTGGCAGATTAACAGCTTATTTCCTGCGTTAGTATATAATTTGATTTTCCTGACCATTGGCCTGTGGTGGGGCAATAAGGATAATAACTAAATTTTTACAAGGATATAAAAATGACAAAAAGATTTACTCATTTACATGTACATACAGAATATAGCCTGTTGGATGGCGCTTCTAAAATTCATGAATTAGTTGCTTATGCTAAAGAATTGGGTATGGATAGCTTGGCGATTACTGACCACGGCGTAATGTACGGTGCAGTGGAATTTTATCAGGAGTGCACTAAGCAGGGCGTCAATCCGATTATTGGCTGCGAGGTATATTTGACCAGCGGTTCACATTTAGAAAAAAATAATCGCGGTATGTACCATTTGATTTTGTTGGCTGAAAATGATATCGGTTATCATAATTTAATGAAAATTGTCAGCATTGGGCAGCTGGAAGGATTTTATTATAAGCCGCGTATTGATAAGGATGTACTGCGTGCGCACAATGAGGGACTCATCTGCTTGAGCGCCTGCATTGCCGGAGAGCTGCCGGTTTTAATTTTACAAGGAAATATGGAAGGCGCTCGCCGCTGTATTCAAGAACATATTGATATTTTTGGCAAAGATAATTATTTCTTGGAAATTCAAGACCATGATTTGGACGAGGAGCATCGAGTTACTGCTGCTTTAAAGGAATTAGCCCAAGAGTTTGGTATCGGGCTGGTGGCTACTAATGACCTGCATTATGTGCGGCGTGAAGATGCGGCAGCCCAAGATATTTTGCTGTGTATTCAAACTACCAGTACGGTGGACGAGCCTAATAGGATGCGTTTTCCCAACGACAGCTTTTATTTAAAAAGCTATGAGGAAATGGCGGAACGCTTTGGCGATTGTTCGGAGGCTTTGGAAAATACTAATAAAATTGCCGATCGTTGTCATGTGCAGATGGAGTTTGGACATTTATTGCTGCCGGAGTTTTCCGTACCCGAAGGATATGATACGGCAGGCTATTTGCGTTATTTGTGTGAAGAAGCGCTGCCTAAGCGTTATGCCGATGTGAACGATGTTATCCGTAGACGTTTGGAGTATGAGCTGAAAACCATTCACGATATGGGCTATGATGCCTACTTTTTGATTGTTTGGGATTTTATCAATTACTGCCGTGAAAAACAAATTCCTGTAGGTCCGGGACGCGGCAGCGCCGCAGGCAGTGTTGTGGCATATCTTTTACACATTACCAATGTAGAGCCTTTGCGCTATAATCTGCTTTTTGAACGTTTTTTGAATCCGGAGCGTGTTAGTATGCCGGATATTGATACCGACTTTTGTTATGAACGCCGTCAGGATGTTATTGATTATGTAGTCAGCCGCTACGGACAAAACAGAGTAGCGCAGATTATTACTTTCGGCACCTTGCAGGCGCGCGCTGCGGTGCGTGACGTAGGCAAAGCGCTGGGCATGACCTATGCTGCTGTGGACGAAATTGCTAAAATGATTCCGCGGGAGCTAGGCATGACCTTGGATAAAGCTTTGAACAGCAAGGATTTGCGGGAAGCTTACGACACTAGACCGGAAGTCAAAAAGCTTATTGACCTGTCCAAAAGCGTGGAGGGTCTGCCGCGTAATCCCGGTACCCATGCGGCGGGCGTTATTATTGCTCCACGTGATTTAAATGAATATGTGCCCTTGCAGTCCGGCGCAGATGACAGTAACGGCGGCATGATTACCCAGTACGATAAGGATAAGGTAGAAGAGCTTGGCCTGTTAAAAATGGACTTTTTAGGCCTGCGCACGCTTACGGTTATCGGCGACTGCATTCAGTTTATTAAAGAAACTACTGGAGAAGAAATTGATATAGATAATATCCCTTTGGCTGATGAAAAAACATGTAAAATGTTGCAAAAAGGCGACACAACCTGCGTTTTTCAGCTAGAATCAGCTGGCATTACCAAACTTGTTGTCGATTTGGCGCCTACCAGCTTTGAAGATTTAATTCCCTTGGTAGCGTTATACCGTCCCGGACCCTTGGGCACGGGCATGGCGGAAGATTTTATTGCCGGCCGACATGGTCAGCGTACAGCAGAAGTGCTGCATCCTTTAATGGAGCCTATTTTGGAGGAGACCTACGGCGTTATTTTGTACCAAGAACAGGTTATGCAAATAACCTCTGCTTTGGCCGGTTTTACCTTGGGCCAGGCAGATATTATGCGTCGTGCTATGGGCAAAAAAAAGGCTTCCGTACTGGAAAGTATGCGGCAGGACTTTATTCAGGGCGCGCAAAAAGAGCATAATATACCGGAAGAGCTTAGCAATAAGATTTTTTCTCTGTTACAGCATTTTGCAGGCTATGGCTTTAATAAATCTCACTCTGTAGCGTATGCTTTGGTGGCGTATCAAACGGCATATTTAAAGGCTCATTGGCGGCCACAGTTTATGGCGGCATTTTTAAACAGTGTAATCGGGGACAGCGATAAGCTGAGCTGGTATATTACTGTTTGCCGCAATGATAAAATTGATATTTTACCGCCTGACGTCAACGAAAGCGGCGACGATTTTACTGTGCATGGCAGCAAGGCTATTCGCTTTGGTTTAGCCGGTATTAAGAGTTTAGGTGACGCTGCTGTAGATGAAATAATCAACGTGCGCGAACTGGATGGCCCGTTCCAAAGCCTGACGGATTTTTGTAATCGCGTAAGTATGCGTTTAGTGAATAAGCGAGCTTTGGAAAATCTTATCCGCAGCGGCGCTATGGATTCTTTTGGTATTAAGCGTTCGCAGCTTTTAGCGGTTATGGACAGAGCTGCAGAGCAGGGAGCAGCTTTTCAAAAGGACCAGGCCAGCGGACAAATGGGACTTTTTGATGAAGAAACTACATTGGAAGCGACAGAAATTAAGCTGCCGGATATTCCGGAAATGCCTAAGCCGATTTTATTGCAAAATGAAAAAGAGCTTTTAGGATTTTATGTGACCGATCATCCGTTAAGCGACTACCG
The DNA here is from genome assembly GCA_905200645.1 of uncultured Phascolarctobacterium sp. GTDB lineage: Bacteria > Bacillota > Negativicutes > Acidaminococcales > Acidaminococcaceae > Phascolarctobacterium_A. The sequence goes on from CAJKLD010000017.1 coordinate 14,326, forward strand.
CAAGCTGTTGGAACGCTATATGCCTGTCTATCAATTTGTAGGCGAAAATAATTTTGTTGATGGACAGTTGGTAAAGGTGGCCGGTATTATTGCGGAATGTACTATTAAAACTACTAAAAAGGGCGATACTATGGCTCTGATAACTATAGAAGATTTTACGGGACGCTTTCCTGTAATTGTTTTTTCTAGAGTTTATCACGCCTTTGTGAGGGAGATATACCAGGATAATATTGTATCTATCGAAGGACGTTACAGCGTCGACGAACGCGAAAGCAAAATTATTGCTATGTCCGTGGCTAAGTTATCTAACCAAGAACCTGTCGAGGTACGTTTAAAAATAGCGGCTTATTTGGAAAATCCTTTGGTACAGCGTGAGCTGATGCAGGCTTTTCAAAAGTTTAAAGGGGATGACGTAGTGTTTCTTAAGCTGATGGGTTCGCGCAAAATTATCAAAACCACTTCTAATTATTGGGTTAACAGTAGGGCGGATGGCTTTGAAGAAGCTATGAAAAAAATTTTAGGCAGTGACTGTTTTGCGTGATATTTTAAATAATTAGCGCTAAATTAAGATTATCCAGATAATAGACTTGCAAGTCTATACAGAAAAATGATACAATATATACAAGCATATGTATACAACAATTGCAAGGAGGCTGCAAATGAATATTATAGTATGTATTAAACAAACGCCTGATACGGAAAAAGTAAAATTCAATCCTGAAACCCGCACCCTGCTGCGCGAGGGTGTAGAAAACATTATGAATCCTTTTGATATGCAGGCCTTGGAAACCGCTTTGATTTTAAAGGATAAGCATGAAGCAAAGGTTACCTGCATTTCCATGGGTCTGCCGCAGGCTACCGATGTGCTGAAAGAAGCATTGGCTATGGGAGCTGATGAAGCAGCTCTGATTAGTGACCGTGCTTTGGCCGGTTCTGATACTTTGGCTACCAGTACTGCTTTAGCTGCTGCTATAAAAAAAATCGGAGATTATGATTTGATTCTTTGCGGCAAACAGGCTGTTGACGGCGATACAGCACAGGTTGGACCGGAAATTGCCGAACACCTTGGTCTGCCGCAGATTACAGGTACTTTAAAATTGGAATATGTTGACGACCGCTTTGTAGCTCAACGTGAAACTGATAATTATTCTGAAACACTGGCTTGCGCTGCGCCTTTATTGATTACTGTAAATAATGCAGAAAAAGAGCCGCGTTTTGCCAGCATTAAAGGCAAAATGAAAGCGCGCAAGGCTAAGATTCCTACATGGACTATTGCAGATTTAGGATTAGAGCCTGAACTGGTTGGCCTTAGCGGTTCTCCTACTAAGGTTAGAAAATCCTTCACCCCGACTCCGCCGGAAATTAACAGCGAAATTATTGCGGAAGAGGATGCGGACGCAGCTGTAGATATGCTTATGGAAAAGCTTTTGAAAGCAGAAATTTTTACTCGTTGAGGTGAATGTAAATGGCAATGAAAGTAGATAGAGAAAAATGTATCGGCTGCGAATCCTGCACAATGGTATGCCCCGTGGGCGCTATTACTATGGAGGATGGCAAAGCCCTGATTGATGCTGAAAAATGTATTTCCTGCGGTGCCTGCGTAGGGGAGTGTCCGGTAGAAGCTATTGCTCCGGAAGATGTAGCTCCCAAGGCTGATGGTGCAGCCAATGAATGCAAGGATATTTGGGTTATTGCTGAACTGGATAAAAGCGAGGCGCTGCCCGTAGTTTATGAACTGATTGGCGCTGCTAACGGTTTGGCACAAAAGGCTGGCGAAAAATGCTGCGCAGTTATTATCGGTAAAGATATTGCTGAACTGCCTGCTAAATTAATTGCTGGCGGCGCTGATAAAGTATATGTTGTGGACAACGAAAAATATGCTGATTACCATACCGAATTGTACACTGATGCAGTTTGTCAGTTGGTAGAAGCTTATAAGCCGTCTGCTTTAATGCTGCCGGCAACTGTTGACGGTCGTGATCTGGCTCCGCGTATTGCAGCCCGCCTGCATACCGGCTTGTGTGCAGACTGCACCGCCATCGACATGACCGACGATAAGCTGGTTGCTTGGACTCGTCCTGCATTGGGCGGTAATATCTATGCTACTATTGTTTGTGATGAAACCCGTCCTCAAATGGGTACCGTGCGTCCTAAAGTGTTTAAACCTTTAGAAATGGATGCCAGCCGTACAGGTGAGATAATCAATTTTACTCCCGAAGACCGAGTAGAAAATAAAGTAGAAATTCTCAGTAAGACTCCCAATATAGGCAGCAATGCTATTAAGCTTGAGGATGCGATAGTTATTGCAGCCGGTGGCCGCGGTATGTGCAGTAAAGAAAATTTTGATAAGCTGGCAGAATTGGCAGGCTTATTTGAAAAAGGCGCCGTAGCAGGCTCACGTGCTGTTATTGACGCTGGTTGGATGAGCCATTCTCAACAGGTTGGTCAATCCGGTAAGACTGTTACCCCGAATATTTATTTTGCCTGCGGTATCAGCGGTGCCGTACAGCATATTTCCGGCATGAAAGAATCTGACATTATTGTTGCTATCAATAAAGACGCTTCTGCGCCTATTTTCTCCGTAGCACATTATGGTATTGTTGGCGATGTTAATGTTATTCTGCCTAAGCTGATTGAAAAAATTAAAGCCTACAAAGAACAATAAAGAATATTGATTCCTTTTGCTAGAGGCGTTCTATATAATAGAATGCCTCTAGCTTGTTAAATAAGCAAATAGATAAAATATTGTTTAAATTTTAAATAATCCTATAGGAGTTTTACTATGTGGAAGGTATTGTATATCGCTCCAAATGAAGCTCAAGCTCAAAGATTGCAGCAGCTTCTTGCCGACAACGGCTTTTTGGTAAAAGTAAAAAGCGCTGGCAGTAAGCATAATAAGGCTTTTGAAATTTGCGTACCTGTCTCGGAGGCAGAGGACGCGTATGAGGTTTTGTGTGAAAATAAATTTCAGTGCTGAGGGGGTCGGTTCTGATGAAAAAAACTAAAATAATTTGTACTATGGGTCCTACTACAGATAATGTAGAGCTTTTGCAAAAGATGATGCTTGCCGGTATGGATTTGGCCCGTTTTAATTTTTCTCATGGAAGCCATGAAGATCACGCTATGCGTTTAAATTTGGTGCGGCAGGCGGCTGCTAGGGCTGGCAAAATAATCGCAACTATTGCCGATACCAAGGGTCCGGAAATGCGTCTAGGGCTTTTCTCTGATAATAAAGTGCTGTTGTCAGAGGGCGATGAGTTTACGCTGACTACGGAGGAATATTTGGGCGACCGGCATAAAGCTCATGTCAACTATGCCGGATTGCCTGAGGAACTGCAAATTGGCAGTAGTATTTTGTTGGCCGACGGACTACTTTCTTTAAAGGTTACGGCGATTGATGGCTGTGAAATTCATACGGTAGTAGTCAACGGCGGCGAGCTTAGCTCTCGTAAGCGTGTAGCTTGCCCCGGGGTAGAATTAAAGCTGCCCTTTTTATCCGAACAGGATAAGAGTGATATTCTCTTTGCAGCGCGTCTGGATATGGATTATGTGGCGGCTTCTTTTGTACAAAAGGCAGACGACGTAATCGCTATTCGCAAGGTTTTGGAAGCAGAAGGCTATAATATGGGTATCATTTCCAAGATTGAGAACGAAGCAGGCGTAAAAAATATTGAAGAAATTATTAATGTTTCTGACGGCATTATGGTAGCGCGCGGTGACTTAGGGGTGGAAATTCCTACCGAGGATGTACCTATTGTGCAAAAGGAAATTATTTCCCGCTGTAATAAGGCAGGTAAACCTGTTATCACCGCAACCCAAATGTTAGAGAGCATGATTAACAGCTATCGTGCAACTCGCGCGGAAGCCAGCGACGTGGCCAATTCGATTATTGACGGTACAGATGTTATTATGCTCAGCGGCGAAACTGCTTCAGGACAATATCCTTTAGAGGCAGTGCAGACCATGGCGAAAATTGCTAAGCGCACGGAGGAATCCTTAGATTACATTACTCTATTCCGCAAAAAGGGTATCAGCGAAAGAATTCATTCCACTGATGCAATCAGTCATGCGACAGTGCAGATTGCACAGGAAATTCGTGCCAATGCTATTTTGACTATTACCGAATCCGGTTTTACGGCGAGAATGATAGCCAAATATAAGCCTTGGTCGCATGTAGTGGCTGTATCGCGTTTAGAAAAAACCGTTAGAGCTATGCAGCTGTATTGGGGTGTAGAGCCGATTTTAGGGCCATATTCTACAAATACTGATGAGATGATAGAGCTGTGCCTGCAATGCGCTCTGCACAGTAAAGCTATCAGTGACGGTTCTTCGGTTGTAATTACGGCAGGTGTGCCTATTGGCACTCCGGGAAGTACAAATTTGATTAAGGTGGTAACTGTGGGTAATAAGCTAATCAGCGGCACAGGTATTGGCCGCAAGGCGGTGACCGGCAGACTGTGCGTATGCCGCGATACCAGCGATTTTGTCAATAAGCTGCAAAAGGGCGACATATTGGTAGTAGATGTGCTCAATGACGAATATGTTCCGGCTGCTTCCGGTAAAGCAGCTGCTATTATTGCGGAAGAGGGAGGATTGACTTCTTCTACTGCTATTGTGGGCATTACCTGTGGCATGCCGGTTATTGTAGGTGCTGCTGGTGCGGTTGACGCTGTGCCTGACGGTGTTTTGGTAACGGTTGACCCGGTAAGCGGTGATGTTTACGAAGGCGATATTAACATTTAAGCTGTCGTTATATAGAAAGGATGCACTATGGAAGAAAAAAATACTATAGGTGTGGAAAATTCTATAAGTGCTTCTAAATTTTCAGCGGATAAAGAAATTGTTTTGCTGACCTGTTTGGCGGTGCGCCAAGGCAGAGAGGAAAAAGCTAAGCAAGGCTTTACGATTTTGCTCAAGAGCTTGCAGGGTGCGGCAGATAATGACACCAAAATTTTTGCGTTACAACAGGTGGAAATCTGCCTGTTGACTGCTGTTAGACGTAAAAATACACAGCTTGCTCAAGGTTGGCTGATAGAAACAGAGCCGTTTTTGCTAGCTTTAATGCAGCAAAAAGAGCTTATGCAGCAGACATCAGAATTTTTGCTAACTTTAGCTTTTGCCGTTTGCGATAAAAAATTGGCGACTTTACAGCCTATTGTGCAAAAGCTGTTGCGTGCTTGGGTGCGCAGCAATGGTACGGCAGAATCAACTGCTTATAGCAAGCTGCTTAATGAAATTCTTAGCTTGGCTGCCCGTATGGCGCGCAGAGGTTGGCAGGAAGAAAAGCATTTTTTGCTGCGGCAGGTGCTTTGGTGTGCTGTATGCTTTCGCAGTTTACTTCAATGGCAGATGCTTTTGTCGCAGTTTGCTCTGCATTTTGCGGTTTATGCACGCTGGGATGGTTTTCCCAAGGCTTGTTTTGCTTATCCGGAGCTTGTTTGTTTGTATCTTATACTGATGCGCAGAGCTGCCAGAGCAGGCTTAGACGAAGAACTGCGAACTGCTTATCTGCAAGCTGCTTTGCGAAATATGCGTGATTTAGCAGCCAATGCTTCTCGCTGCGCTATGCAGGATGATATGGAGATTTTCCGGCAATGGTACCAATATTTTTGGCAGCTGGCAGGAGACAATTTGCAGCGCAAAGGTAGACTGCTTTTGCTGTTGCAGCTTGCAATAAAATATTGGCTGGGAACGCGTCCCAAAACCGGCAGAAAGCAAGTACGTTTTTTAGAAGACTTGCTTAATCCCAATCTAATTAGCGAACGTTACGAAGCTTTGCTGCAAAATATAATTTAAAAATAAAGGAAACATTTCCATGGAATATAATCTTATACAGAAAAAAGCAGTGCAGGAATTGCAGGAAAATTGTACAGAAGAATATTTATGGAAATGTATAGTTGCGTTTCAGAGATATCCTTTCTATACAAGTTCCGGACTGCCATTTACTTATACTTTAAAAATAGGCAGAAGCGGCGGATATACCAAGGAATTGTTTATTGACCGCCGTGAAAGCAGTAAATCTTTAGCATGGAGTTCAGTGCGTATAGCTTTTGCTAAAGCAATCACAAAGCGGGAAACAGCATTTGTTCGTCCTAAGGAAATTGCGGATGTTCGAGGAATAAGCTATAGTTATAGCTTGCTTTGGCGTTTTGGTATTATCGCTGTCCCGGAAAAAGTAGCACGCAAGCTACAAGGCAACAAAGACATAGCTGTGCAAGGAACCTTGTTATAAAATTTTCCCATAAATAAAAATGGCTTTACTCTTTTGATAATCCAGAGTAAAGCCATTTAGCATTTTATAAATTATTTGCGATGATTTTTAGCGTCTTGGTCGACAAATTCTTGTGTTGCAGGATCAAATTCCATGCCGTTATAAACGGTATTGATTTTAACCTTGCCTGCCAATACCTGCTGGCGCAGCTTTTCAACCTTGCGGGCAACCTTTTTAGGAACCTGCTTGGAAACAGCGATACGTACTACGTCTTCGTTTTCTAAGCCTATCATGCTGATGTTACCGGCTTGGAAATTGCCTGCGGTGAAATCCTTAGCTGCATTATAAATAGCTACGCTGGAATCTGCCACTGCGGAACCGATGAAAATAGGAGAAACAGTGGTCCAGTCGATAACGTTGCCGATTTCTTTAACCTTACCGTTAGTTGCGGCAATAGTATCGTTAACGCCAAAACGGCCGCCGTTCAGCATGGTATAAATTACGTCGCAGCCAGCCTTGATTTCACCTTCGGCAGCTTTAGCGTTGATGGTGTTATCGTCAAGATTGCCGGTGAAATGAGTAAAGAATTGCGCTTTTTTATTTGCTCTTTGTAAGCCGTCGTAAAAAGCAGCGCGAGCCTGCAGGCCGGGTTTAGGCCATGCGCCGGAAATGTGGCCAACCTTATCGGTTTTGGTCATGTAGCCGGCTAAAGCGCCTGCCAGAAAAGCAGATTGCTCTTGGTCTACCTTATAACTGCTTACATTAGCGCTTTTTACATTACCTTGGATAACAACAAATTTAATTTCCGGAAATTCTTTGCTGATGGTTTCAACAGGAGCATTGCATTGACCGCCGTGAGCAATAATCAGCTTGGGACCTTCCTGTGCTAAAAGGAGCAGTTCTTTAGTGAGTACTTCTCTATTAGAGGTTGCAGAAACGTTATAAACACATTTTACGTTATGGGTGAGTTCGGTGGCGATACGCTTATAACCACGATAACCGGCTTCCATAAAGCCGTTGTCCTTGGCGTTACCGGGCAGCATCACAGAAATTTCTGCTGTGCCGGAGAAATTTTCCGGAGTTTCAATATCAGAAGCTTCTGCCGGAAGCGTCAATAAAGCGGCTGCAAAAAATGCAGCTAAAAAGTTTTTGTACATTTTCATGGTAAACAACCCCCTCAGGTTTGTGATGTTGATTTATTATATCATATTTTGCTGTGGAGCTACCATAAATTTTGTAAAAACCTACGGTATTTTTTTCGTAAAAAATCTATTGACAAACTTGGCATATCTCATTATAATAAACTCTGTTGATTAAATAACATAGCTTATTCCCCGATAGTTCAGCCGGTAGAACACCTGACTGTTAATCAGGGCGTCGTAGGTTCGAGTCCTACTCGGGGAGCCATAAAATTTTCGCTGTAGCTTAGGCTACAGCTTTTTTTGTTTATATCAGGTTCGTTGATAATCTTCATAACATAGTGGTGACTTAGCTGCGTAAAAATAAAACCTTGTCGCCAAAAAATTTAATCTATGCTATAATTAAAGCACCAAACAATATTGTGAAGGAGTTGTTTTCTATGGAAGAAGCTGTATTATACGCAGTAGAAAACGGTATTGCCACTATTACTATGAATAGACCTAAGAGCCTGAATTCTATGAATGACGGTTTGATTTTTGGCTTGCATGCTGCTTTAGATAAGGCCGAAGCCGATGCAGCAGTGCGCTGCATTGTGTTAACCGGCGCAGGCAAGGCTTTTTGCGCAGGCGGCGATTTGAGCTATTTGAACGGCTTGGAAAGCATTGCCGATAAAAAAGATTTTATTGCTAAAGTAGGCGATGTAGCTAAACGTATTACGGTAATTGCTAAGCCTGTTATTGCATGGGTTAACGGCGTTACCGCCGGTGCCGGTGTAAATTTAATGCTGGCCTGCGATTTAGTATACGCTTCTCATAAAGCGCGCTTTGGCGAAAGCTTTGCAAAGGTTGCCTTGATTCCAGATTGCGGCGGCTTATATTTCCTGCCCAGAGCTATCGGCCTGCACAAGGCTAAAGAGCTGATGTTTACAGGAGATTTGATTGACGCGCCGACTGCTGAAAGAATTGGTATGCTTAATGCTGTGGTGGAAGAAGAATTTTTAAAGGATAAGGTTTATGAAATAGCTGTTCGCTTGGCTGTCAGCTCGCCGCTGGCTATTGGTCTTACCAAAAAATATCTTAATGACACCGCTTTGTCTTTGGACGAAGTTTTGGCATTGGAAGAAACTACTCAATCCTTGCTTATGGATACAGAAGATTGCAAGGAAGGTATCGCTGCTTTTTATGAAAAAAGACCGCCTGTTTTTAAAGGTAAATAATTTAACGTAATATTTACGGAATCGTCACATTAAAACCTGTGACGGTTCCGTTTTCTTTTTGACGAAAGAGTAGAGAATGTTGTATAATTGTACTATTGAGTAAGTAATTTTTTATCTATGATTTTATTGTTATATTTTGGAGGGTATAATGCTTGATTTTGCTTCAATGATTTATCGCATACCGGCGCTGCTGTTTGCGATTTCCATTCATGAATATGCTCACGCTCAATGTGCTGACAGTATGGGTGACCCGACAGCTAGATATATGGGACGTTTGACCTTTAATCCTTTGGCACATTTAGACCCCGTTGGCGCAATTTTGCTGGTAGTGGCTGGTTTTGGTTGGGCGAAGGGCGTGCCTATTAACGTCAACAATTTTCGCAATCGCCGTGAAGGAATTTTAAAGGTTTCTTTTGCCGGTCCTGCGGCTAATTTGTTTTTGTGCTTTATAGCTGCCTTTTTGATGGCTTTTATGAACCGCATGGGCATGATGAGCGAGGGCATTTATCGCTTTTTGTTTTGGCTGCAGCTGTATAATGTGTGGTTTGCTTTCTTCAATTTAATTCCCGTGCCGCCCTTGGATGGCTCGCGTATTGTCAGCGAGCTGCTGCCTGCCAAGCAATCCTGGCAGTTTAACGACATCGTAGACCGCTATGGTTTTTATATTTTGATTGCTTTAGTGTTTAGCGGTATCACCGGCATGATTATCAATCCTTTGGCTAATGGGTATTTGTTCATTATTCAGCGGATTTTGTCCATTGTTTTCTAAGGACTGCTATGAGTGATGTATCTTTAAAGCTAAATGCCTATGAAGGTCCGCTTGACCTTTTAATGCACTTAATTGAAAGCAATAAAATAGATATTTACGATATACCGATTGTGGAAATTACCGAGCAATATATCGGCTACCTGCGCAATATGCAGGAGTTTGATATGGAGCTGGCCAGCGAATTTTTGGTACTGGCGGCTACGCTTTTGCAGATAAAATCGCGTATGCTGTTGCCCAAAGAAGCCAAAGAGGAAGAGGAGGACGAGGTGGACCCACGTCGGCAGCTGGTAGAAATGCTGGTGGAATATCGGCGGATTAAGTGCGCTGCGCAAAAGCTGCGTTATTTAAAGGAAGAAGCAGACCGTTATGTGCAGCGCGAGCCTATGTTTGCTAATCTTGTTGAGCGCTATGTGCCCAATTATCCTGTGCGGGAGCTTATGAAAGCGTTGGGAACGGTTTTGCGTGATTCCGGTCGGGCGTTGGCTTATATTGAGCCCCAAGCTTTTAGCGTGCAGGAAAAAATGCACGATATTTTAAAACGGCTGCAAAATTTTCCGGATGGATTTATGCTTAATGAATTATTCAAATCGGGAAAAGCAGGTGAAAAGGTGGCAGCCTTTTTGGGCGTGCTGGAGCTTTTAAAAATGGGTGTAATAACCATCAGTCAGCATACGGCATTTGCACCGATTTATATTTTTAGAAAACAGGGGGAAGCAAGCCATGTATCATAACAGAATGGTAGGAGCGCTGGAAGCGGTGCTGTTCGCTGCCGGTGAGCCTTTAAGCGTGGCAGAAATTGCTGCCTGTTTGCAGCTGGAAAAACCGCAGGTGTGGGAGTTATTGACCAGCTTAGAAAGCAGCTACGAAAAGGAAGAGCATGGGTTAATGCTGCGGCAGGTAGGCGAAGGCTATCAGCTGGTAACAAAGCCTATTTTTTATAACTGTGTAGGCAATTTGAGCCGTAAAAAGGAAGTAAAGCTTACCAATGCAGCTATGGAAACCTTGGCTATTATTGCCTTTAAGCAGCCGGTGACCCGCGCTGAAATGGAAGCCATTCGCGGCGTTAAGGTAGACGGAGTTGTCAACACGTTGCTGGATTTAGGCCTAATAGCAGAAGCAGGCCGCAAAAAAGCCTTAGGCAATCCTATTTTATATGCTACTACGGATAAATTTTTAACGGTATTTGGCATTACTTCCTTAGGCGATTTGCCGCCTCTTGATTTTCAGCCGGAGGATGAAACAGAAACCATACAGCAGGTGCTGGCGTTGGAAAATACTGTTGATACAAAAACTGAAGAGGATATTGCTAATTAAATTATTAGGATGAAGGAATATATTTGATGGAAGAGCGTTTACAAAAAATTCTTGCTGCAGCGGGTATTGCGTCCCGCCGCGAGGCAGAAAAAATTATTACCGCAGGACGCGTGCGCGTTAACGGTAAAATAGTTACAGAGTTGGGCAGTAAGTACGATGCGAGCTGCGTAAAAATTTCTGTGGATGGCAAGCCTATAAAGGCCGAAATGAAAGTTTATTATATGTTTTATAAGCCTCGCGGAGTAGTGACCACTATGAACGACCCGCAAAATCGTCGCAGCATCGCCGATTTTGTGCAGGATTTACCTGAAAGAGTTTTTCCTGTTGGTCGTTTAGATTACAATACGGAGGGACTTTTGCTTTTAACTAATGATGGTGCTTTGGCGCAGGCGTTGATGCACCCTAGTCATGAGGTGAACAAAACCTATTTAGTTAAGGTGCCGGGGATTGTGCCGCAGGAAAAACTGGATATGCTGCGCGTTGGTGTGAAATTAGAAGACGGTATGACTGCTCCGGCTGTGGTAAATTTGCGCAGCTATGAACATGAGCATAATTTTACCTTATTTGATATAACTATTCACGAAGGACGTAATCGTCAGGTGCGCCGTATGTGCGATGCTATTGGTTACCCTGTGCGCGATTTGAAGCGCATAAAAATGGGACCTATAATCTTGAGTAATCTTGGTCGCGGCAAATTTCGCGAGCTTACCGACGGCGAACTTGCTGCGTTATTAAAGGCGGCTAAGTTATGAAAAAAATAATAATTATCGGCGGTGGCGCTGCAGGACTTTTGGCGGGAATTACAGCAGTTCAAAATGGCGCAGAAGTAATTATTTTAGAGAAAATGCGCGAACCTGGCCGAAAAATGCTTATCACAGGCAAAGGTCGCTGTAATATTACTAATGCCTGCGAATTACCGGAAATTATAAAAAATCTTCCCGGAAACGGAAGATTTTTAAATTCTGCTTTACATAGGTTTACTAATAATGATATAGTAAATATATTAGAGTCTAATGGCCTGCAAACTAAGGTCGAACGCGGCGGCAGGGTTTTTCCTGTCAGCGATAAAGCTAGAGATGTAGTTGATACCTTGGTGAAAATTTTTCTTCAAGCAGGCGGCAAGCTGCTGACAGATACTAAGGTATTGGAAATTCTTTATCATAACGGTAGAGTAACCGGCGTAAAAACTGCTAGCGGGGTATTTAAGGCTGACGCTGTGATTTTAGCTGCAGGCGGCGCGTCCTACCCTGGTACCGGCAGTGACGGAGGCGGCGCGAAGCTGGCGGCTAAGGCTGGTCATAAAATTATTCCGTTGAAGCCGTCCCTTGTGCCTTTGGAAAGCGACCATCCTTATCTGGAAGCTTTGCAAGGATTGTCTCTGCGCAATGTTGCTGCTGCGCTTGTGGCTGATGGTAAAAAAATCGGCAGCGAGTTTGGCGAAATGCTGTTTACCCATTTTGGCGTATCCGGTCCGATTATTCTGTCTTTAAGCAATTTGGCTGCACAGGCACTAAGTGAGGGCAGAGAGGTAGAGCTGCACATAGATTTAAAACCGGCTTTAAGCGAGGAAAAGCTGGATGCGCGTATTCAGCGAGATTTTAAAGAATATAGCCGTAAGCAGTTGGTCAACGGCCTGAGGGATTTATTGCCGCAAAGGCTGATTGCTGTGGTTTGCGATATGGCGTATTTAGATGAAGAAAAGTTTATCAACCAAATTTCCCGTGAGGAACGCTTGCGGTTGCTGACAACTCTAAAATGCTTTGCCGTGCCGATTACGGCAACTCGTCCTTTGAGTGAGGCCATAGTTACTGCCGGCGGTGTAGATGTTAAAGAAATTAATCCTAAAACCATGGAATCCAAAATTCTTTTCGGATTGTATTTTGCCGGTGAGGTTATGGACGTTGATGGGTTTACAGGCGGTTTTAATTTGCAGGCTGCTTTTTCCAGCGGTTACGCCGCAGGCTTGGCTGTCAGCATGGATGAAGCATAAATATTGTAATAAAGTGTGGTTGAATGTTTATGAAAAAAATTGTTGTTGCTATTGATGGGCCGGCAGGCGCTGGTAAAAGCACTATTGCAAAGCTGGTAGCCGAAAAGCTTGGCTATGCCTATATTGATACGGGTGCTATGTACAGAAGCGTTGCCTGGAAATTTTTGCAGACCGGCAAAGTATTTGACGAAGCCTATATCAGTGAATTGGCTAAAACTATGGTGATAGAGTTTAAACCCGAAGCCAATATCAATCGTGTTTTTGTTGACGGTGTGGAGGTAACAGGCGCTATCCGTAGCGCTGAAGTAACCGCTAATGTTTCCCGCGTAGCCGCTATTGGTGATGTGCGTGAAGCCATGGTCGAGCAGCAGCGACGTATGGGAGAAGCAGGCGGCGTGCTTATGGACGGCCGCGATATTGGTACGGTAGTTTTTCCTCACGCTCAACTGAAAATTTTCCTTACTGCTTCTGTGGAAGAACGAGCTATGCGCCGTTATAAAGAGCTGGTTGCAAAAGGAGAGCAGGTAGATTTAGCGCAACTGCAAAAGGATATTGCCAGCCGTGACAAGCAGGACAGTGAAAGAGCCATAAGTCCTCTGCGTCAGGCAGAAGATGCGCTGTTGTTGGATACTTCCAATATGAATATCCAGCAGGTAACAGACAAAATTTTGACGCTGGTTGAGGAGCGGGCTAAATGATTTATACTATTGCGAAAATAATTTTGAAAGTGCTGTTTGCCATTGGCCTGAGAATGCGAGTGGAGGGAGAAGAAAATATCCCTGCCGAAGGGCCTTTGGTAATTGCCAGCAATCATTTAAGCTTGCTTGACCCGCCGGTAATCGGCGTAGCGTCAACGCGCAAGGTGCATTTTATGGCCAAGCAGGAGCTGTTTGTGCCTGTTTTGGGTGATTTGTATAAAATTTTAGGCGCCTTTCCCGTTCGGCGTGGCGGTGCCGACCGCGCAGCGATTAAGCATGGCATAGATATTTTAAAAAGCAATCAGGTTTTGGCTATTTTTCCCGAAGGTACCCGCAGTAAAACAGGTAAGCTGGGTAAAGCGGAGCCGGGTGCATTGATGATGGCTTCTAAAGCTTTAGCTACCATTGTGCCCTGCTGCGTTGTGGGTACGGATTTTCGCCGCCAAGAAAAAATTTGGCCCAAAGTAACGGTTCGCTTTGGCAAGCCAATTTATTTCCCTGCTGATGCAGTGGTAAATAAAGAATTTTTACACGATATGACGGAAGACCTCATGCAGCATATTGCTAAATTGCAGGCTGGGGAGAAAGTATAATGGAAATTAAAGTTGCTAAATACTGCGGCTTTTGTTATGGTGTTAAGCGTGCTGTGGAGCTGGTGCAAAAGGCTGCCGACGAGCATGTCAGGGGAGGAACCTTTGGCCCTCTAATTCACAATCCGCAGCTTATTGACGAATTGGCGCAAAAGGGCATTGCCTGCAAAAACAGCTTGGACGAGTTTCTGCCGGGTGAAACGGTAATTTTTCGTTCCCATGGCGTAGGACCGGAGGTTTATGCCGAAGCCGAACAAAAAGGACTGAAAATTTTGGACGCAACCTGTCCTAACGTGCGTTTAGCGCAGAAAAAAGCTGCTCAGGCAGCGGCAGATTGTTATCTGCCGATTATTGTCGGAGAAAAAAATCATCCGGAAGTAAAAAGTATTTTAAAATGGGCAGGAAAATCGGCTATCTGTATCGAATATATAAAAGATATCTCTTGTGTACCGCAGCGGGAGCGTTATGGAGTAATTATCCAAACTACTTTTGAGCTGCAAAAATTCGAAGATATATTGCAAGAATTGCAAAAGCAGCGCCCGGGAGAATATCGCGTAGAGCGTACTATCTGCCTGGCTACTGCGCAAAGACAAAAAGCAGCCGTAGAGCTTGCCCAAGAGTCTGATGCAGTAATTGTCATTGGCGGACGCAACAGCGCTAATACGCGGCATTTATTTGAAGTGGTGCAGGCAAATTGCGACAAGGTATATCATATCGAAACTGCCGGCGAGCTGAATGCGGCTATGCTTAGAGGTTGTAATAAAATTGGAATCACGGCTGGAGCATCGACTCCTGACCGTTTAATTAAGGAGGCTATTATAGCAATGGAAAACATGGATTTTGAAAGCATGCTCAATGAAAGTATGGAGGTAGAGGTATATCCGGGCAAAATTGTCAACGGTACCGTTATTCAATTGGATAAAGACGGCGTTTATGTATCTTTTGGATATAGACATGATGGCTTAATCACTTATGCCGAATGGAACCCGGCTGTTGCTCCCGAAGAACTGATGGAAACTATCAAAATTGGCGACGAAGTCGAAGCTAAGGTTATTCCCGGCAGCACTAAGAGCGATTTCGTTCGTCTGTCCAAGGTTAAAGCTGAACGCGATGCCGCTTGGAAAAATGTTGCTGAACTGGGTGAAGGCGAAAAACGCGCCGCTACCGTTAAAGTTCTGCGCATCATCAAAAACAAAGCGAAAAATATCGTTGGCTTGGCTGTAGCTGTTGAAGGCGTTGAAGGCTTTATGCCTGCAAGCCATGTAGAACTGCGCCGTGTAGAAGATTTCACTCCGTACATTGGACAAGAGCTGCAAGCTGAAATTATCGAAGTTGACTTGGAAAAGAAACGCATTGTTGTTTCTCGCCGCGACCTGCTGAAGGCTGAAAGAGAAGCTAAGGCTAAAGCTTGGAAAGAGCAAAAGGAAGCTCAAGCAATTGCTCGTAAAGAAGCACGTGCCGCTGCTGAAGAAGCTGCGTATGCTTCTGTTGAAGAAGGTCAAGTAGTACCAGGCAAGGTTGTTAAGGTTGCTGATTTTGGTCTGTTTGTAGAAGTTGGCGCTGGCTTGGTTGGTTTGGTTCATAATACCGAATTGGCTTGGGATCGTAGCGTAAAAGCTGCCGATGTTGCTAACGAAGGCGACGAAGTAACCGTGCTGGTTAAGAAAATTGACCGCGAAAACAAACGCGTTGCTCTGTCCATTAAAGCTACCCAGGAAGATCCTTGGAAGGTAGAAGCCGGCCAATTCCACATTGGCGATATTCTGGAAGTTGAAGTTGCACGCTTCCTGCCTTTCGGCGCTATTGTTAAACTGAGCGACAAGGTTGAAGGCTTGGTTCACATTTCCGAAATTGCTCAAGAGCGCATTGCTAAACCGGACGACGCTTTGGAACTGGGTCAAGTTGTAAAA
The DNA here is from genome assembly GCA_905200645.1 of uncultured Phascolarctobacterium sp. Taxonomy (GTDB): domain Bacteria; phylum Bacillota; class Negativicutes; order Acidaminococcales; family Acidaminococcaceae; genus Phascolarctobacterium_A. The sequence goes on from CAJKLD010000017.1 coordinate 30,164, forward strand.
GCAGAAGTTATTAAGATGGATTTGGACAGCAAAAAGATTGGCTTGAGCATTTCCAAAGTTAAACGTGATGCTGAAAAGAACGAATATCGTTCCTATATCGGCAAAAAGAATTCTTCCTTAACTCAAGACCTGTCTGAGCAGCTGGAAAACCTGGAAAAATAATAGGAGCAAAAAATGCAACGCGAACAACGTAAGCTGGAACATATTAAATATGCCCTAGAGCTTGGCGATGGACCCGCATTAACGCATTTTGCAGACCTACGTTTTGTTCACAATTGTCTGCCGGAAGTTAATCCGGCAGACATAGATATATCTGTAACTTTATGGGGCAAGCGTTTACGTTTGCCCTTTTTTATTGACGCTATTACAGGCAGCGCTGATGCCGTAACGGAAATAAATAGCAAGCTGGCACAGGTAGCAGCGCGCTGCGGAGTAGGTTTGGCTGTTGGCTCGCAGTATGGCGCAGTTTGTAAAGGAACAGGTATAGCAAGCTATAAGGTAGTGCGGGAAGAAAACCCTCATGGTTTGGTTTTTGGTAATTTAAGCGCTTTGGCAACACCGCAGCAGGCTGTGGCGGCAGTGGAAATGCTGTGCGCAGATGCTTTGGAGCTGCATTTAAACGCCGCTCAAGAGCTGTGTATGGCAGAAGGCGATAAAAATTATGCGGGTCTTTGGCAAAATATACGGCAAATCTTAGAAGCTTTGCCTGTGCCGCTTGTTATCAAAGAAACTGGCTGTGGTATTGCTAAAGAGCAGTACGAAAAATTTTTAGCGGCAGGCCTTTCTGTTTTTAACTGTGCCGGTGCTGGAGGAACTAATTTTCCTGCCATTGAAGCGCGGCGCCGCAGTAAAATTTTGCCGGATGAAATGGCTGCGTGGGGCGTGCCGACTTGCTGGTCCCTGCTGGACGGTCAGGTTGTGCCTCAAGAAAAAATGCTGTTTGCCAGCGGTGGTATCCGCAGCGGTGCGGATATCGCCAAAGCCTTTGCGTTAGGCGCAGATGCCGTTGGCATTACCGCACCTATCCTGCGCAAAATTATGGAGAGCGGCGTGGAAGCAGCTGTAAAATATTTAAACGATTTAGCAAGTGAATTTGTGGATTATCTGCTGCTCTTAGGCTGTAGGACTCCTCATGAACTACGCAGCGTTCCTTTGATTATTACCGGAGCAACGCGTGAATATATCGATTGTCGTGGTTATAATTTATCTAAATTATGCCAAAGCAGACGAGTATAAAACTAATTTTAAGGCTTATAGAAAAATTTTCTGTAAGCCTTTTATTCATGCTTTAAAAACGCTTTTTGCCGCCGCTACTAGAAATATCTTAATAAATATGATATAATTTAAAGACAATTTATTGCATTAAGGGATTAGTATACCCGTTTTTAAAATTTGTTAAGGAGCTTACATGGTAGGACTTATTAGCGGTGTGCGTAAAAACAGCTTAGCAGAAGTTGCCGGTTTTGTTGCCGGAGACAAGCTGCTTTCTGTTCAAGGAGTACAAGTAAAAGATATAATTGAATTAAGCTTTTATACCTCTGATTACGAGGTAGATTTGGAAGTAGAAAATGCTGACGGTCAGCGCCGTCAAATACATATAGAAAAATATCCTGATGAGGATTTAGGTTTGGAATTTGATTCCGCAGTGTTCGACAAAGTAGCAACCTGCTACAATAACTGTATTTTTTGCTTTGTCGACCAAATGATTCCCGGAATGCGTCCGGGGTTATATGTGCGGGATGACGATTACCGGCTGTCCTTTTTGTATGGCAATTTTATTACGTTGACCAATCTGAAAGAAGAAGATTTTCAGCGGATTATTCAAACGCACATGACGCCGCTTTACGTTTCCGTGCATGCCACTGACCCTAAGGTGCGCTGCGAAATGATGCACAATCGTTTTGCCGGCGAGCTGATGGAAAAATTGGAGCGACTTTTTGCGGCGGATATCCAAGTGCATACGCAGATAGTTTGCTGTCCCGGTTATAACGATGGTGAGGTTTTGGCAAAAAGCTTTGCCGATCTTTATAGCAAATATCCTCATGTTTTGACCATGGCTGTCGTTCCCGTGGGGATTACTAAGCATAGAGAAGAATTGCCCCTGCTACGTACTTTTACTAAAGAGGAAGCAGCAGCTTTAATAGATCAGGTAACTGTTTGGCAGCAAAATTGTCGTGAGGAAACAGGCAAAACCTTTATTTATTTAGGTGATGAATTTTATCTGCTAGCCGGACGCGAGGTGCCTCAAGCCGATTGGTATGACGGCTTTCCGCAGCTGGAAAACGGCATTGGCTTGACGCGCAGCTTTCTTGACGAATGGCAGCAGACCTTGGAGCAGCTGGCAAGCTATACGCCCACAGCACCGGCAGTAGTTCCCGTTGGCGAAGGCGCTTATCCGGTACTCAAGCCGCTGATGGATAAATTGAATCAAAAATTTGGTAGCCAACATGCCTTTGCGCCAGTACCCAATAAATTTTTTGGCGGTAAGGTAAACGTTACCGGACTTTTAACGGCCGGCGATATTTTGCAGTTCGTGCAAAGTAAGCGTGTTATTTTACCGGCAGTTGTACTGAACAATGATAATTTGTTTTTGGATGATAAATCCTTAGAGCAGTTCAAGGAAAGCTTTGGCGGCAAGGTAGAGCTTGCCAAGGGCGCGAAAGAGCTGCTGCATTTATTATTAGAAAGCTAGGGTGTCGCAATGTTACAAATATATACCGGAACCGGTAAGGGCAAAACTACCGCTGCTTTAGGCGTAGCCTTGCGCGGCGCCGGTCAAGGTCTGAAAACTATCATGTTTTCTTTTCTTAAGGATGATCCGGAATACGGCGAGGCTAAGGCTGCTAAATATCTGCCGGGATTTATTTTAAAGCAGGTGGGGCGCGATGCGTTTGTAAATTTTCGTAATCCTGCCACTATTGATTTAAAGCTCTGCCGCGAAGGCTGGGAAGAAGCAAAAGAAGCTATTCTTAATCGGCAGGCGGACATTATCATTTTAGACGAAATGAATATTGTCTTGGCTACAGATATGCTGCCGCTGCAAGAGGTTGCAGCTTTTTTGGCGCAGCATAAGCAGGCTGTAGAAATAATTCTTACAGGCCGAGGCGCACCGGAGAAAATTATTCAAATTGCCGACCTTGTTACAGATATGAGCGAGGTCAAGCATTATTTTCACAAGGGAGTATCTTCCCGTACAGGCATTGACCACTAAAAAATAGTTAGATATATATTTTATTGATGGAGGAAAAGTGTTATGGGTAAACCTATAGTTGCTATAGTAGGACGTCCTAACGTCGGCAAATCGACCTTGTTCAATATTTTTGCCAACAGCAGGATTTCCATTGTGGAGGATACTCCCGGCGTAACTCGCGACCGTTTATATGCTACTGCCGAATGGCTGGATCATGAGTTTATGATGGTGGATACAGGCGGTATCGAAATTATGAATGCGGATGCCATTGCCGTCTCTATCCGCCAGCAGGCGCAGATTGCGATTAAAGAGGCAGACGTAATTTTGTTCGTGTGCGACGCTCGCAGTGGCATTACCACCGAGGATGCAGACGTAGCGCGTCTGTTGCGCCAATCTAAAAAGCCCATTGTATTGGCAGTTAATAAAGCAGATTCTCCCAAGCAGGAGATGAATATCTTTGAATTTTATAATTTGGGTATCGGCGAACCGTTGCCGGTTTCTGCTTCTAACCATTTAGGCTTGGGTGATCTTTTAGATGCAGTTGTGGCTAAATTCCCCGGCGATAAGCAGGGCAACATGCCCGACGACGAGGATGAAATCAAAGTAGCGTTGATTGGCCGTCCTAACGTTGGCAAATCTTCTATCTTTAATGCTTTGGTAGGTGAGGAGCGTTCCATTGTCAGCGATATTGCCGGCACAACCCGCGACGCTATTGATACGCCCGTAGTACGTGACGGTCAAAAATATCTGTTTATTGATACTGCAGGTATGCGCCGCAAAGCGAAGGTTGATGAGCCCATTGAAAAATACAGCGTTATGCGTTCTCTGCGCGCAGTTGACCGCAGTGATGTGGTACTCATGGTTTTTGACGCCGTAGAAGGCGTTACCGAGCAGGATAAACGCATTGTCGGCTATGCTCATGAAGCAGGCAAGGCTATTATTCTTGTAGTTAATAAATGGGACTTGTATGAAAAAGATAATTCTTCTACCTTACGTTATACTGAAACCTTGCGCAAAGAATTAGTATTTTTGCAATATGCTCCCTGCGTTTTCGTTTCCGCAGTAACTAAGCAGCGCATTCATCGTTTGCCGGAGGTTATCAGCTATGTGGCCGAGCAGAACGCGCAGCGCATTGCTACCAGTATCCTTAATCAAGTTGTTGAGGACGCTGTGGCTATTAATCCGCCGCCGACCGAAAAAGGTAAGCGTTTGAAGATTTTATATGTAACTCAGGTTAAAATTAAACCGCCAACATTTGTTTTCTTTGTAAACGAGCCGGAGATTATGCATTTTTCCTATCAGCGTTATTTAGAAAACAAACTGCGTGAAGCCTTTGGTTTTGAGGGTACGCCTATCCAAATGATAATCCGCGGAAAAAACGAGGACGAATAATTTTAAAGTTAGGTGATTTTTAATGTTAAATGAGGTGGGAATATGGCATTATGTTCTGGGATTTATCCTGGGACATGTGTGCGGCTCGGTGCCTAGCGGACTTTGGCTGGTGCAGGCTATGCACGGCATTGATATCCGCAATTATGGCAGCAAAAATATAGGTACAACCAACGTTTTCCGTACTGTCGGAGCTTCTACGGCAGTTATGGTGCTTATCTGCGACATGCTTAAAGGCATTGCTGCCGTAGCGTTAGTAAATTATTTATTTCATAATCCTGAATTAAATGTTATTACGGCGTTGGGAGCGCTTTTGGGACACAATTATTCCGTATTTTTGGGCTTCAAAGGCGGTAAGGGCGTAGCCACAGGCTTAGGACTGTTGGTTTTTCTTATGCCTAAGGTTGCGGGCACCGTGTTTTTAGTGTGGCTGGTGCTGGTGCTTTTAACTAGATATGTATCTCTTGGCTCCATTGTGGCTGCCATTTTAACTCCTATAACGGCGTGGTATTTTGCATATCCTTGCTCCTATGTCATTTTGGGAGCGATTGCCGGATTCTTTGTCGTGCTGCGTCATAAAGAGAATATCGGCAGGCTGTTGTCCGGCACGGAAAGTAAAATTAAGCCGGGTAATGCAAAAAATTTGCCTAAATAAAGATGATTTTGCATCAGTAAAATTTTAGATTCGTAGTTTAATATCCTGTTATATAATCGAAGTGAGCAGATTATACAACAGGATATTTTCTTTTGCTTTGCCAACGCAGATTATGCTACAATAGAATAATAAAATATGGATGTATGCGAGGTAAAAATGCAGTATGAAAATGTAGTGGCGGCGAAATTTATCAGCCGACCCAATAGATTTATTGCGAACATAGATGTTAATGGCAAACAAGAAATTGCTCATGTAAAAAATACCGGACGCTGTAAGGAGCTGTTGCTGCCGGGAGCGAAAATATATGTGCAGTGCCATAACGATACAAAGCGCAAGACGAAATTTTCGTTGCTGGCAGTAGAAAAAAAGATTACTGCCAGCAGCGGCGCTAAGGAAAAACTGTTGATAAATATGGATTCGCAGGCGCCTAATAAGGTTGTTCATGAATGGCTGCTCGAACAAGAGCCTTTTGGGACAATAGTTTGCTTAAAACCGGAGTGCCGCTACGGCGCATCCCGCTTTGACTTTTATTTAGAGACAGCAGAACGCAAAATGTTTATTGAGGTCAAAGGCGTTACCTTAGAGGAAAATGGTATAGTTATGTTTCCGGATGCGCCTACGGAGCGCGGCGTCAAGCATGTGCATGAGCTGTGTGCTTGCTTGCAAGAGGGCTACGAAGCCGCCGTTATTTTTGTTATTCAAATGGAAAAAGCGCTGTACTTTACGCCTAATAAACGCACTCACGCAGCTTTTGCCGAAACGCTGGCACAGGCAGAACGCTGCGGCGTAAAAATTTTAGCCTTAACCTGCGCCGTGACACCGGCAGCGATGAGTATAAAAGGCGCAGTGCCAATAAAATTTTAGGAGAAAAAATTATGGAAGCGATTACACAAAAGTTATTTGAGCTGGCAGATGTAAAATATAGAGATTTTCAGGCCAATCTTCTGCCGACGGTTGACAAAGCAACTATTATTGGTGTGCGTACACCGGCGCTGCGTAAATTGGCTAAGGAAATGGCAGGCAGCGCAAAAGCGGCAGCTTTTATGCTGGAGCTGCCGCATACATATTATGACGAAAATCAATTACATACATTTTTGATTTCTTTCTGTAAAGATTACGATATTTGTATAGCGCAAATCGAGGCATTTTTGCCATATATAGATAATTGGGCGACCTGCGACCAGCTTTCGCCTAAAATTCTGCAAAAAAATCCGGAGGATTTACTTTTGCATATTAAAAAATGGTTAGCGAGCGAGCATACCTATACCATTCGTTTTGGCATGGAAATGCTCATGAGCTTTTATCTTGAGGCAAAATTTCAACCTGAATATTTAGCGTGGGTGGCTGGCGTGCAGTCCGAAGAATATTATGTAAAAATGATGGTGGCATGGTATTTTGCCACTGCTTTGGCTAAGCAGTATGACGCAGCCATTCCTTATCTTGAGCAGCATAAATTAGAGCAGTGGACGCACAGAAAAACTATTCAAAAAGCGTGCGAAAGCTATCGCATTACCGCGGAGCAAAAGGCATATTTGCGCACTTTAAGATAAAGTCTTGTAAAATTTTGGGGAGAGTAGTGTATGAAGCAGACGCATAAACAGCAGCGCTATTATGTGCTTGATGACTTGCGGGGAATTGCTATTACTGGCGTAGTCGTGTATCATTTTCTTTATGATATTTATTATGTTTATGGCTATGATGTGCATTGGGCAGAGCAGTTATATACCCGCATTTGGCAAGAGGGAACCTGTTTTCTATTTATAGCCTTGGCAGGTTTTGCAGCTCATTTAGGCAAAAAATCCTTGCTGCGCCGCGGATTGGAAATGAATTTGCTTGGCTGTTTTATAACTTTTGTAACGTTGATTTTTCTGCCGTCGCAGGCTATTTGGTTTGGCATTTTAAATTTTATTGGTTGTGCTGCTTGGTTTCTTGGCTTATGCAGAAAATATTTTGCTAAAGTTGCTTCTAGCTGTGGGATGCTTACTGCGTTGTTTGTATTTTTTACTTGTCGTTCTTTAGCCAATGGCATTTGGGGCGTGGAGGGAATATTTGTAGTTGATGTGCCGCAAAATTTTTATGTTTATCAATGGTTGGCTCCCTTAGGCTTTCCCCATGCAGATTTTACTTCCAGCGATTATTTTCCATTGCTGCCGTGGCTCGGGGCATACATTTTTGGCTACTATTTATATAGCTTTTTACAGAAGCATAATTTGCTGGGTGACTGGCTTACCTTTAAATTACCGCTATTTTCTGTCTTGGGAAGAAAAAGCTTAGCAATATATCTTGTCCATCAACCAATTTGCTTGGGGCTTTTGGCGTTGGTGTTAGGACTACCGTAAAAGAATATCGATTATAAAAAAATCACTCCTTATTTTGGAAAAATACCAAGGTAGGGAGTGATTTTTTGTACTATTTACTTGTTGCATTAGCGTGCTGCCACAGATACCATACTACTAAAGAACGCCACGGTCGCCATGTTTCCGTTACCTTGTTGATCAGTCCGCGTTTGGGTAATTCGGGAAGCTGTAAAAGCTGCTGTAACTCTTTTTTGAAAATATAGTCTGCCGAGGGAACGACATCAGGTCGGCACAGTCCTAAAAGTAAAAACATTTCGATAGTCCATTGACCAAGACCGCGAATTTGCAAAAGCTGTTTTGTTATTTGGCTGTCGGTTAACTCGGAGAATTTATCCATATCAATTTGCTTTGCAGCAACTGCTTTAGCAAAATCCATCATATAAGTAATTTTTTGCTGGCGTAAACCTATGGCTTCAAAGTCGTCGCTGGACAGCTTTAAGATGGCTTCCGGAAGAATTGGTTTGCCTACAAGCTGTTCCAGCTTTTGCATCAATTCTTGACTTACCTCCGGAGGCAGCTGTTGGGAGATAATTCCCGTGAGCAGTATACCAAAATATTCCTCTTTGGCTTTGGCTTTAAGAGGGCAGGGAGAGTATTTTTTTACTAATGGGGCAAGCTCGGGAGCGTTTTCGCGCAGATAGTTGTCGCCAAGGGACCAATCTGGGGTTTGGCACATAAGCATCCTCCTTTAATTGTTTTATTTAATTAATTTTATTTTACCACAAATTTACAGAAAGTGCGAGGCAAGAAAACACAATATAATTGCACTTTTCAGCGCTTAGGGTTATAATTATTCTGATATATAGTTTTCATTTTTAAATTAACTAAAGGAGAAGATATCATGTCCGATGTTAGAGTAAGATTTGCTCCCAGTCCTACTGGGTATTTACATATTGGTGGTGCGCGTACAGCGTTGTTCAACTGGCTTTTTGCCCGTAAAATGGGTGGCAAGCTGATTTTGCGTATTGAAGATACCGATATAGAACGCTTAAAAGAGGATTCTGTAAGCCAAATTCTTACCAGCCTGAAATGGTTGGGCATTAGCTGGGACGAAGGTCCGGAAAAGGGCGGCGATTACGGCCCTTATTATCAGTCCGAGCGTTTGGAGATTTATAGAAAATACTGCCAACAATTAGTTGACGAGGGCAAGGCTTATTACTGCTTCTGCACTGTGGAAGAATTGGCTGCCGAAAGAGCAAGACAAAGCGCTGCTAAATTATCTCCGCGCTACGCCGCTACCTGCCGCAATATTCCCGTGGAGGAGGCCAAGGCTCGCGTGGCTGCCGGTGAAGCCCATACTATCCGCTTGAAAAATCCTACTGAAGGCTCTGTTACCTTCCATGATTTAATTCATGGTGATGTAACCTACGGTATGGATCAATTTGACGATTTTGTAATTATGAAATCCAACGGTATTCCTACCTATAATTTTGCCGTTGTTGTGGATGACCATCTGATGGGGATGACGCATGTACTGCGTGCGGAGGAGCATCTTTCCAATACGCCTAAGCAGCTTTTGGTTTATCGTGCTTTTGGCTGGGAACCGCCTAAATTTGGTCACATGTCTATGATTTTGGCTCCGGATCGTTCTAAATTGAGCAAACGTCATGGCGCTACCTCTGTAGAAGAATTCCGCGGTCAAGGTTATTTGTCTGAAGCTATCGTTAATTATTTAACTCTTTTAGGCTGGGGTCCCGGCGACGAGAGAGAAATTTTCTCTAAAGAAGAAACTGTTAAGTTGTTTGAGCTGGAGCAAATGTCCCATAAGGCTGCGATTTATGATACCAAAAAGCTGACTTGGATGAACGGTCAATATTTGTCCGAGCTGCCTTTGGATAAGATTTTGCCGGAGGTTAAACCGTTCTTTGTTAAAGACGGTTTAGTTGATGAAGCTTGGTTTGCCGATAACGAAGAATATTTTGCTAAGCTGGTGGATTGCGTGCGCGTGCGTGTAAAAACTTTGCAGGAGGTTGCCGACGCTTCCAGCTATTTCTTCAAGGATATAGAAGCTTATGATGAAAAAGGCGTAGCTAAGCATTTTAAACCGGAAAATATTGCCATTATGCAGCAATGTATTGCTGCTATTGAGGCGGACGAGGTTTATGATTTGGCTACTACTGAAGCAGCATATAATAAAATTGCCGCTGATAATAATTTAGCTCTTGGTAAAGTAATCCATCCTACTCGTTTAGCTTTGACCGGCAGAACCGTTTCTCCGGGTATGTTCGACGTTATGGTTTTGTTGGGTAAAGAGAAAACCTTAGAGCGTCTGCATAAGGCTGTTACTTATATTGAAAATCACCAATAATTATATGAAAGATTTACTGCTAAAGGAGGTGCAGGCGTGAGAATTTTACTTTCTACTATTATCTTATTGCTGCTTTGCTTACCTTGCTTTGCTGACCAGCAGACCACCGTTTTGCAGGAGCAGACTGTTTTAGGAAAAGTATCGGCTACGCTGCCTTATATTGACGGCAGTAATGATGTGGGCTTAGAAAAAAAGGCCAATGCGTTAATTCGCGAAACTGCCGCTAAGCTGGCGAAGGAGGTTGGCGGCAGTGTAAGCTATGAGGTAAAGCTGAACCGTCCCAGCCTTGTAAGCCTGTTGTTAACTGCTGATAATGGTTGCGAAAAAGCTTATGCGGGCTTAAATCTTGATTTGACAACCGGACAAGAATTTGCTGTTACAGATTTTTTCGTGGACAATGAGCAAGTAAAAAATGCTTTGGGCGATTACACAAAGGTTTTATTTGGCGAGGACGGCTTTTATCTGCAAGAGAAAAAATATGGCGCGTATGTAAAATTTGTACCTTATGCAGAACTGCTGAACTATATGCGCATTGGTGAAGCTGGACGCATTATGCAGGTTGCCAAAGTTACCAGTGCGGCGGCAGGAAAAACTTTGATTATGGATAAAGCCGGTTTATTGGCGCTTAAAATGGATGCTAATCCTTCAACCGGTTATAGTTGGCAAATGCGTGCCGATTCTGCTAAGGTAAATAAAGTAGGCAGTTCTTTTACTATTCCACGCGAGGAAGAAGCGCGCGTGGGAACTCCCGGCGTGGAAATTATGTTCCTTAATGTGCAGCAGCCGGGAACCTATACTATCAAAATGGAATATAAACGTCCTTGGGAAAAAATAAGCTTAGATAATTTTACTTTTACGGTTGTTGTCAAGGGATGAGAAGGAGAAGTTATGGAAAAAGCGGCTATTCCCGTACAAATATATAATGAAACTTATGTGCTGCGCACCTCTGCGCCGCAAACGCAGGTGCTGCAAATTGCGCAGGATGTGGATGCACGTATGAAAAAGCTGGCTGCCGACAAACAAATTCAGAATCGGGAAAAGCTTGCCGTATGGACGGCTTTGGATTTGGCGGCAGAGTTAAGTGAGTTAAAGCAGCGGTATGATACGCTGTTGTCTGCGGTACGTGAAAGGTAAAGATAATGGATAAAAAAAAGATAGAGCTGCTGGCGCCGGCGGGAAGCTGGGAAGCGTTAGAGGCAGCGGTGAACGCAGGCGCAGACGCCGTTTATATGGGCGGCAGAGCCTTTGGCGCGCGCGCTTACGCCAGCAATTTTGACAAAGAGGAAATGGCGAAGGCCGTTTATTTTGCACACATGCACAGAGTGCGTTTGTATGTTACCGTAAACACCTTGGTGGATGACAGCGAGCTTGGCGAGCTGGCGGATTATCTGCTGTTTCTAAACAACGTTGGTATTGACGGTATTATTGTGCAGGATTTGGGCGTCATTCGTTTGGCGCGCAAAATTGTGCCGGAGTTGCCATTGCACGCCAGCACGCAAATGACTATTACCAATTCCAGCGGCGTAGATTTTGCTATGGCAGCAGGTATGGAGCGCAGCGTTTTGGCGCGTGAGCTGTCTTTAAAGGAAATTGATGCAGCCTGCCAACGGGGCACGGAGATTGAAACCTTTATTCACGGCGCTTTGTGCGTTTGCTACAGCGGTCAATGCTTAATGAGCAGCCTTATCGGTGGACGCAGCGGCAACCGTGGTCGTTGTGCGCAGCCATGCCGTCTGCCGTACAAGCTTTTGAACGGTAAAGGCGAGGATATGCTGGCGGGTAAGGATGCGGGGCAATATCTTTTAAGTCCCAAGGATATGAATACGCTGCATATTTTGCCGCAGCTGATAGAAACAGGCGTTGTCAGCTATAAAATTGAAGGCCGCATGAAGCGTCCGGAATATGTGGCAGTAGTTGTGGACGCTTACCGTCGCGCTATTGACAGCTATTTGGCAGGCGATTACCGTGTTCCTGAAGAAGATTTGGCCAATATTGAGCAGATTTTTAACCGTGATTTTACTACGGCTTACATGGTAAACCGTCCGGGGAAAGAAATGATGAGCGACAGACGTCCCAACAACCGCGGCGTGCTTGTGGGTCGTGTTGCTAAATTAGATAAGCAGCGCAGCAAAGCAGTGATTAAATTGGATAAGGAACTGCATTTAGGCGACGGCTTGGAATTTTGGGTGAGCGTAGGCGGACGCGTAGGCACTACTGTTACGGAAATGCTGAAAAAGGGCGCTAATGTTGCGAGCGCTGCCCCTGGCGAGCAGGTGACTATTGACGTACCTAAAGGCGTGCGTCTCAACGACCGAGTTTTCCGTACCTTGGATAGTCGCTTAATGGCTTACGCAGGTCAGTTTTTTGGCGCTGATGCGAAAAAACGTATTGGCGTGGACGCTGTGGTAACGACTAAGCTAGGCCGACCTATGACGGTGGTGTTAACGGATGACGAAGGCAACACAGGTTATGGCGAAACAGATTTTATCGTTGAAGCAGCTCGCAAACGTGCTTTGGATGAAGCAACGGTACGCAAACAGATAGACCGTTTAGGTACCACGGAATATTTTCTCAACAGCTTGCAATTTGTTCATGATGAAAATGTTATGGTGCCCATGAGTGAAATGAACGAAGCGCGCCGTATGGCTTGTGAAGCTTTGGATGCGGCTCGTTTGGCAGCTTTTGCACCGTCGCGCACCTTGGTGCATGGCTATAAGGAGCAGCTTACGCCCGGTGCGCATAAGCATAGCGGGGCAAGCAGTAAGCTAACGGTGCATTGCGACAGCGTTGCAAAGGTAAACGCTGCTTTGCAGGCTGGCGCAGAGCGTATTTTATTTGGCGGTGATTGCTTTAATCACCAGCTGCCTACGAATAATGATTATGCTAAGGTCGCAGAAATGTGCCGCAAGGCCGGCAGGGAGGTAGCTTTTGCTACGCCGCGTATTATTAAGGAAGCGCAGCTTACTTATTTTGCTAAGCTTTTTGCTTGCTGGCAGGAGCTTCAGCCTGATTTTGTGTATATCAATAATAACGGCTTATGGCCTTTGGCTAAAAAATATCCAGAGCTTAAGCTTGTAGCCGATATGTCCTTAAATATTTTTAACAGTCAGGCCCTAGAGTTTTGGCGGGAAAACGGCGCGGCAAGCGCCGTGCTCAGTCCGGAGCTGACCATGACGCAGGTAGAGCATTTGGCAAACGTTAGTCCGCTGCTTTTAGAATGTATTATTCAAGGACGATTAGAAATGATGGTTTCCGAATACTGTGTCGGCGGCAGCTTCTTAGGTGATTTGCATAAGGGCGAATGCCGTTTTAACTGCCGCGAGCAGCTGTTTTTAGGCGACCGCAAGGAAGCGCGCTTCCCCATAGCTACGGACCAGTTCTGCCGTATGCACATTTTGAATGCTCACGAGCTGTCTTTGGTAGCCAGTGTGCAGCACATGGCGGAAATCGGCGTGACCAGCCTGCGCATTGACGGACGCAATTATGATGAAGCAAAGCTGGCAGAGCTGGTAGAGCTGTATCGAAAGGTATTGGGCGGCGCCGTGGAAGCGCCCGAAAATTTACCGGGAACTACACGCGGACACTATTATCGAGGAGTAATGTAATATGGCACGTTTTGCTATAAAAACATTGGAATTTGATAAGGTAAAGGCAATGCTGGCTGCCAAGGCTGCGACCTTTTTAGGCAAGCAGCAGGTAACGGCGTTGCAGATTGAAAGCGATTTTGCTAAGGTTAAGGCCCTGCAGGAGGAAACGGCGGAAGCCCTGCGCATTTTTGACGAGGGCAAGCGTTTTCCCTTTGGCGGTGCTTTTAATATTACTGCCGACGTCAAAAGAGCAGAGCTGGGCAGCGTACTTTTGCCGGAAGAACTTCTGCATATTTTAACTACGGTAGAAGCTTTTGGCTCTATGAAGGAGTTTTTGGCGGCTAACGGTGAAATGGCTCCTGCTTTAGCGGCATACGCAGAGCAGATGCAGCAGTTTCCCCGCTTAGAAAAGCAAATAGCAAGCGCTATTGATGAGCATGCGGAAATCAAAGACACTGCTACACCTAAACTGGGCGGCTTGCGCAACGCTATTCAAATTTCCAAAAATCGTGTAAAGGATAAGCTGGACAGCATTCTGCACGATCCTAATAATCAAAAATATTTTCAAGATAACATCGTCACCATGCGTGGCGACCGTTATGTTATTCCTGTGAAGCAGGAATATAAAATGAATTTTCCCGGCATAGTTCATGACCAATCGGGAACAGGCGCAACGCTGTTTATAGAGCCTTTGGCAGTTGTTAATTTAAACAACGATATTAAGCGCTATGTTGCCGAGGAACGGGAAGAAATGGAGCGTATCCTGCGCCAGCTCACGCAGAATGTAGGGCAGGATGCTGCCGCTATTTTAGCGACATTAGAGCTTTTCACTAAAATAGATGTGATTTGTGCTAAAGCCCTTTTAGCGCAGGAGCAGCACGCTGTTCGTCCTATGCTGGTGTTAAACGGCAAGGTTGATATTCAGCAGGGACGTCACCCTTTATTAAATAAGGATATAGTTGTGCCGTTAGATGTGCAGCTGGGCGAAAAATTTACCATGCTTTTGATTACCGGCCCTAATACCGGCGGTAAAACAGTAGCTTTAAAGGCGGTAGGTTTATTTGCACTGATGGCGCAGATAGGTTTATTTATTCCTGCGCTGAGCGCTACGCTGCCTGTTTTTCGTGCGGTTTATGCCGATATTGGCGACGAACAGAGCATAGAGCAAAGCTTGTCCACCTTTTCTGCGCATATGACTAATTTAATCAGCATTTTAAACGAAGTGAAAGCCGGAGATTTGGTGCTGGTGGATGAAATATGCGCCGGTACTGACCCTAACGAGGGCGCAGCCTTGGCTATGTCCATGCTGGAGCATCTGCATGAGCAAAAGGTGCTGACCATGGTGACGACGCACTACAGCGAATTGAAAACCTTTGCTTATGGTCACGAAGGTATGGAGAATGCCAGTGTAGAATTTGATCCCGTATCTTTGCGTCCTACATATCGTCTGCTTATGGGTGTGCCAGGCAGTAGTAATGCTTTTAATATCAGTCGCCGTTTGGGTTTAAGCGAAGCGATTATTGAACAGGCAGGCAAGCTGCTCAACCAAGAGCATGTGCATATGGAAAATGTGTTGCAGGAGCTTGACAGCGAGCGTCGTCGTTATGAAAGCGGCAGTGCGGAGATAGAAGCGCTGCGCAAGGAAAGCGAGCAGCTGCGTAATGCGTTGGCTTATTCTAAAGCGGAATTTGAGCGGCGCAAAAATGATATGCTGCGCAAGGCGAGGGAGCAGGCGGACGATATTTATCGCCGCAGCCGCCGTGAGTCGGAGGCTGTGCTCAAAGAATTGCGCTCCATGAAGGCCGATTATGATGCTAAGCGTTTGGAGCAGGCGGCAGAAGCTGCCCGCAAAAAACTCAACAAAACCTTGAGCGAGGATGCACCCTTGCCGGAGGGAGCGCCTTTAACTGCTAAAACAGCTAAGAAGGGACTTAATGTATTTGTTATTTCTCTTGGTAAAAACGGCGTGATTACCGACGTAAAAGGCAACGAGGTTACGGTGCAGGTAGGAATTTTGAAAATGAATGTTCCCGCCGCAAAATGTCTGCTCACTAAAGCTCAACCGGCAAGTATCGATACCGAACCTAAAAAACGCAAGGGCTTTACGAAAAATGCCGCTGCCAATTATGCGCATCAAATGTTTGTGGCTAAATCCGGCAGCGCTAAGCAGGAAATTGATTTGCGCGGTATGACGCTGGATGAAGCTATACCGGCGGTGGATAAGGCGATTGACGACGCTTTGATTGCCGGTATTGGGCAACTGCGTTTGATTCATGGCAAGGGAACAGGAGCCTTACGTGCCGGATTGACGGCTTATCTTGAAAACAACCGCTTTGTAAAAAAGCTGGAAACAGCGGCATTAGACGCCGGTGGCAGCGGTGCAACGATAATAGATTTGTAAATTTATATTCAAACTGTAAGTGTTTATTTTTATTTGATATTAAAAAATATCCATAAAATTTTTGTAATGTGAAAGGAGTTTTGATTATGGTTATGAGTATTGCTGCAAAACACGCTAAAGGAAAGGCTGCCCAAGATAAAATTTTTGGTGCTAATGCTGCTGCAGTGGCAGCTGCAGCTAAATATGGCAAAGACGCAGTAACCAATGCTACTATTGGCGCTATTTTAGATGAAAATGAAAATCTTGTCTGCCTGCCGACTGTAGAAAAAGTTTATCGCAGTTTAAAAACTAACGAATTGATTGCTTACGCGCCTATTAGCGGTTTGCCGGAATATTTGGACTGCGTTTTGACAGCTGCTTTTGGCAAATCCCGCCCGGATGGGTATATTGCGGCTGTTGCTACTGCCGGCGGTACCGGTGGTATTCATCACGCTATTTGGAATTATCTTGATGAAGGTGAAACTGCTCTATGCTCTGACTGGTATTGGGGAGCTTATAAGGTATTGTGCGATGATATGGGGCGTAAATTTACTACCTATAAAATGCTGGATGAAAATAATAAATTTAATCTGCCCGCATTGAAAGCTAAAGTAGAGGAGCTATTGGCTCAGCAGGATAATCTGCTGTATTTGTTGAATACTCCGGCTCATAATCCTACCGGCTATAGCTTAAGCGAAGAAGATATGGACGGCGTGTTGGCAATTTTAAAAGAAGCCGCTGCTAAACCGGGGAAAAATGTAGTACTGTTCTTAGATGTTGCTTATATTGACTATGCAGGCGAAAAAGAAGAAGTACGCAAAATTTTCAAAAAGCTTGGCGGATTGCCTGCTAATATTTTATCCATTGTTGGTTACAGTATGTCCAAAGGCTTTACCATGTATGGTCAGCGTACTGGCGCTATGATTGGCGTTTCTTCCGACGCAGACGTCATTAAAGAGTTTGCAGATATCAACCAATATACCAGCCGTGCAACCTGGTCTAATATCAACCGCCCGGCAATGCGCACTTTGGCTACTATTTACAGCGATCCGGAGCTTTTGGAAGCAGTTTGCCAGGAACGCGATTATTACTATCAAATGATTAAAGCTCGTGCTGATTTATTTACTAAAGAGGCTGAAGAATGCGGTTTGCCCATGCTGCCTTATGTAGCAGGCTTCTTCCTGTCTATTCCGGCTAAGAATCCTGACGCTATCTGTGATAAACTGCATGAAGATAATATTTTTGCAGTTCCTTTGGCTGCCGGTGTGCGTATTGCCGTATGTGCAGTACCGCTGAAAAAGATTGCCGGTATGGCTGCGAAAGTAAATGCGGCTATGCAGGCCGTGGGGCAATAAAATGCTTACTTGGAAGCTGCCTAATGGGCAGCTGCGTCAGGTAGAAGAAGGCAGTACGTTATTGCCTATTGCCCGTTCCTTGCAAAGCAATTATGCTTCGCCATTAGTAGAAGGTATTTTTAACGGGGAAGTTGTTGATTTGCAAAAAAGTATTTATCAAGACGGTATAGTAGATTTTATAGAAATAAATACGGCGGAGGGAATGCGTGTTTATACACGCACTCTCCTTTTCATGCTGCTGACCGCGGCCAAAAAATTATTTCCTAATTTAGCGCTTGAGGTTCGCAATACCTTAGGCAGCGCGCTATATTGTATCGATAATTCGTCTTATAAGCTTACCAAAGAGGATATTCAAGCCATTGAGAACGCTATGCGTGCAATGGTAGCAAATAAAGAACCAATAACCTTACAACGGTTAGCCAAGGATAAAGCCGTTAAAGAGGCGGCAATCTTCTGTACGCCTGATAGAGAAGCGCTGTTGGCTGAACTGCCGGAGGACGCTGTTGTAACGCTTTATTGGTTACAAAAAAATCCAGGCTACTTTTTTGGCGCTATGTGTCCTGATTGCAGCTATGTGCCTAATTTTGAGCTTCTGCCGTATACTGACGGCGTGATTATCAATTATCCTGATACCGGCAATTGGACATATTTGCCGCCTTTTGAGGATAAACCGCGTCTTAATGCTGCTTACCAAGAAGCAGAGGAGTGGTCTGCCATGATCGGCTGCAACACTATCGGCAAGCTTAATAAAATTATTGAACAAGGCTATGCCAATAGTATTATTCATATTGCCGAAGCTTTACATGAAAAGAAGCTTGCAGGTATCGCCGATATGATTGCTGACCGCAAAGATGAGCTGAAGCTGATTTTGATTGCCGGTCCGTCATCTTCTGGAAAAACATCTACGGCACAGCGGCTTAGCGTACAAATGGCAGTAAATGGGTTGTGTCCTCTGCCCGTTTCTATGGACGACTATTACAAAAATAGAGTAGATACTCCCCGTAAACCGGACGGCAGCTATGATTTTGAATGTTTAGAGGCTATAGATTTAGAGCTTTTCAATGAACATTTGCAAAAATTGTTAGCAGGTGAAAAGGTAAAAATGCCTAAATATAATTTCCGCACCGGCTGTCGTGAATATCGTGGTAATGAACTGCAAATGACTGATAAATCTGTACTGGTTATAGAAGGCATTCATGGGCTGAATGAGAAGTTAACGGCGTCTATACCTGCTGAAAAAAAGATGAAGCTGTATGTCAGCGCGCTTACGCCTATGTCATTTGACGAGCATAACCGTATTCATACCACTGATGCCCGCTTGCTACGTCGTGTGGTGCGTGACAGCCAGTTTCGTTCTCATGATGCAGAAGCTACCTTGAATATATGGAGCGATGTACGCGAGGGTGAAGAAAAATATATTTTTCCGTTTCAAACCAGCGCTGATGTGATTTTTAATACTACCCTAATCTATGAGCTTGCAGTGCTTAAAAAATACGCTGTACCGCTCTTGCAAGCTGTTTCCAGTAGCTCTAAGAAGGCGTATTTAACAGCACAGCGTTTATTAAATATGCTTTATTACGTAAAAGAGATAGACGATACTGCTATTCCTAATAATTCCATCCTGCGTGAATTTGTAGGCGGCAGTGTATTTAAGGATGTGCTGTAAAAGAGGAGGTGGAACTATGGCTGATACTCAGCAGCCTTTCGACGATAAACAAATCAACGAAAAGGAATTACAAAAATACGAAAAGCATTATAATGAACAAAGCTTTATTCAAAAGCTGAAAAAGTACGGCAAGTTTATCGGTATAGGTGCCTTGTATAAGGCTGTACAGCTTTGGTATGTACTGCAGAAGCCAGACGTTCCCGCGCCTACGAAAGCAGTTATTATGGGAGCATTAGGTTATCTGATTGCGCCTTTGGATTTTATTCCGGATTTAATGCCCGTATTAGGCTATACTGACGATTTGGTGGCTGTTACACTTGCTTTAGTAAAGGTACAGATGTATATTGACGAGGATGTCAACCAAAAGTCTAAAGAACTGCTGCGGAAGATATTCGACGAAGAAGCTGTAAATAAGCTTTGAGGCAGTTAGAATACTAAAGATTTGGTTCGTTTTATCCTCCTTGCCGTTATACAAGTATAAAATTGTTATACAGAATAAGTTTTGAAAATTTATTTATGACGGTATCTAGTATTTTTGCATGATATAGTGTATACTATAACCAATATAGGATTATATTTAATCGAGAAGGGGAGTGACGATCATTTCTTTAAGTAACAGACAAAAGCAAATTGCTGAGATAGTACGTCTTGACGGCCCCATTACAGGTGAACACATTGCCGAGCGCTTGAATGTTACCCGTGCAGCTTTGCGCAGCGATTTAGCTATTTTGGTTATGGGCGGCATTTTGGATGCCCGTCCCAAGGTGGGCTATTTTTATACCGGCAAAAATACCTTGGGCATGCTCATGGAAGAAATTTCTGCCATTATGGTGCAGGACTTACAGTCCGTACCCGTAGCTATTGCTAATGATAAAAGCGCTTATGAAGCAGTGGTTACCATGTTCTTAGAGGATGTCGGCACTGTGTTTGTGTTGGATGAGAATAATCTTTTGACAGGTATCGTTTCTCGCAAGGATCTCCTCAAAGCTGCTATTAACAATAGTGATTTACGTGATATTCCCGTAGTAATGGTTATGACACCAATTTCTAAAATTATTGTAGCCGTACCGGATGAGTCTGCTGCCAGTGCCGCCCGTCGGTTGATTGACAATGAGATTGACTGTCTGCCGGTAGTAAAAATACTTGATGAAGTAAAAAGACAGTACAAGGTTGTCGGCAGAATTACAAAAACTAATTTTACCCGCTTGTTGGTAGATTTGGCAGAAGGTAAGGGAGGTAATTATCATAATACCGAAGAATAATCCGATTATTTATGCTGTATCTGACTCCATTGGTGAAACTGCAGAGTCTGTAGTTAAAGCTACTACCAGCCAGTTTGTGGAAGAAAAATTTGATGTTATCCGCGTTCCTTATATTAAAGATAAGGGACAGATTGACCGAGTTATAGAGGAAGCAGCCGCCAATAATGCTGTGGTCTGCTATACCATTGTTTCGCCTGATTTACGTGAACATATGGCTGATACGGCTTTGGCTAAAGACGTAGTAGTTGTTGACGTTTTAGGACCAATGATAAAATCCATAGAAAAAACTACCGGTATGCTGCCGCGCAATCAGGCTGGTTTGATTCACTCTTTGGATCATGAGTATTTCAAGCGTGTGGAAGCAGTAGAATTTGCCGTTAAATATGATGATGGCAAAAATCCTTTGGGCTTGCTAAAAGCTGATATTGTTATTATCGGCGTATCCCGCACCTCTAAAACTCCGCTGTCCATGTATTTGGCACATAAACGTATTAAGGTTGCCAACGTACCGCTGGTGCCCGAATTAGCGCCTCCGGAAGAGCTGTTCAAGGTGCCTCCGTATAAGATTATTGGCTTGCTGATTGACCCGTTTAAGCTTAATGAAATTCGCAGCGAGCGTTTAAAAACTATGGGCTTAAGCGATACAGCTGTTTATGCAGACATGAACCGCATCAGTGAGGAATTGACCTATGCTAAGGGCATTATGCGCCGTCTCCATTGCCAAATTATCAATGTTTCTAATCGTGCTATCGAAGAAACAGCAGGTATTATTTTGGAATATGTGCGCAAAAATAAAGAACGTCACGGCGATTGTTAAAGCTTATAAGTAAAAAAGCCGAAGCAGAAATGCTTCGGCTCAGACTGTAGAAAAACCCATGTTTCTCTCTTTGTTAGGGAAGCATGGGTTAATT
>CAJKLD010000018.1 GCA_905200645.1 uncultured Phascolarctobacterium sp.
TGCCAACTTTCTCATAAGGCAAATTATCGGCTCCACGAAAAATGAAGGATGGATTTTTTTCTTTTTTTATTTTACCCTCTTTGATAAGCCGTTCTTTTTCTTTACGAATTTTTTCCAATAATACCGAAGCTGGTTCATCATTTGGGTCTTGCGGAACAAGTTTTCCTTGCACAGCCATTTGCAATATAGAATTTTTTAATTGCTGGCCATTCATGCTTTTTCCTCCAAATCAATGCCCAATATTTCTGTAATTTGCGCCAAAATACGGTCAATATCCGCATTTAAGCTGGCGCGTTTCTCTTGATATTGCTGAATCAATTCTTTAGGCGGTAAAATTTCTTCTTCCTCATGTGGATACCCGCACAGGTCTATATTATAGTTTTTGGTGGCAATTTCTTCTGCGGTATATTTTTTTGCCTTATCAAAGCCGTCTATATTGATTTCTTCTCGATTATTCCACCACTCCATAGCCGGTGCAAAATGCTTTAGCTCCATAGGTTTGGTTTTAGAGAAATTTTTATATCCGTCAGGCATATCAAGACGATAGAACCATGTTTCTTCTGTCGGTTTGGTGCGGTCAAAGAATAAAATATTAGTAGTAATAGAAGTATATGGTGCAAATACGCTGCGGGGCATACGAATTACCGTATGCAGGTTAAATTCTGTAAACAGTTTTTTCTTAATAGCAACTTTAGCATTATCTGTACCAAACAAAAAACCGTCCGGCAAGATCACTGCGGCGCGCCCATTCTTGCGCAAGCGATACATAATCACGGACATAAACAAATCAGCAGTTTCGCTACTTGCCAAATCAGACGGAAAATGATTTTTCACTTCTGCTTTTTCATTGCCGCCGTAAGGAGGATTCATTAAAATAACGTCAAACTGGTCATCTTCCGTATAATCCAAAACATCTTTCAACAAAGAATTATCATGGTAAATTTTAGGTACATCTATTCCATGCAGCAACATATTAGTAATGCACAGCATATAGGGAAACTGCTTTTTTTCAATGCCAAAAATGGATGTTTCGTAAGCCTTTTGGTCTTCGGTAGTTTTAATCTTTTGCTCCAGCTCTTTCAACCAGCTTGTAAGAAATCCGCCCGTGCCGCAGGCAAAATCTGCAACCTTTTCGCCAACTTTAGGCGCAATCATCTTGGCCATAAAATCGGTAACTGCGCGCGGAGTATAAAATTCACCAGAAGACCCGGCGCTTTGTAATTCTTTTAAAATAGTTTCGTAAATTTCTCCAAAAGCATGGCTTTCCTCGTAATCGCCAAGGTCAAGCTCGTCAATAATATTGATAATCTGACGCAGCAAAACGCCGTCTTTCATATATTGATTGGCATCGGCAAAAGTAGTTTGCACAATAGCTTTTTTAATGGGAGTATTAGCGTCAACTGGCAAAGTTTTCAGTGTGGGAAACAAAGTATTGTTTACAAAATCAAGCAGCTTATCGCCTGTCAGCGCCTTGCCGGTATGGTCATCTACAGCCCAATTCTGCCAACGACATGCTTCGGGAATAATGGAAAGATAATTTTTATCATCCCACTCCCAGTCCTGCTCCTTAGCGTCATATACTTTTAAAAATAACATCCAGGCAATCTGTTCAATTCTCTGGGCGTCGCCGTTTATACCCGCGTCGTTGCGCATAATATCGCGCAATCTTTTTACAAATCCCGATAGATTACTCATATTTTATACCGCCTCATCTGCATAAATCACTGCTTCCAGCTCTTTTACCGCTTGCTCATATTTATCCCTGCCGCCAAAATATTCTGCAATTTTAGTAGGCTTGCCAAATTTCCGCAGCGGGTCAAGCTTTAAAATTTCCGTCTTTTCTATTTCGTAAATACCGATATTCATATATTTATCTAGCAGAGCCTCTAAAACTTCTTTAGCAACGCCGTTATATTTACTTAAAAAATCGCGTTTTTTTACGTTATTAACCCGTTCTTTACGAGTTAAAGGTTTTTTATCAAAGGCTATATGACAAATAAAATCAAAATCGTCAACATCAGCCATATTTTGCTCTGCTTTCATCAGTTCAAGGTCTATGCCGCGCTCTAAAAGCAGTTCTTTAATTTTGGCTTTCTTTTCTTCTTTTGACCACTGCCTTATAAAATTATCCAGTGACGCATATTCACCGCGAACATTTTCCTTAGTGTAATCAACTATGCTTTCTTGTCTAAGCAATTTGCCGTTAGCGTCGTAAACAGATACAGTTTTATTGATAATCTTCACCTTACAGCCGTCAATCCCAACAATAGGTTTGGAATTTGGATTATCCGGAGGGGTCACTGGTTTAGGCGGGTCAATAAGTTCAGGAGTTGGAGGTACACCACTAGGCTTAAAATCAGGATCAATTTCAATCGGTCCATCCCAATCCGGATCGGCAAATAATCTAGTTACATTGCGAAAATCCATTACTACAAAATAAATTTTACCTTCTTTTTCGCGCAGTCTTGTACCACGACCGATAATTTGCTTGAACTCGGTCATAGAACCAATCATTTCATCCAGTACAATCAGCTTGGTCATTTTGCAATCTGCACCTGTGGACAACAATTTGGAAGTAGTTGCAATAACAGGATAAGGAGAAGAAACCGAAATAAAATAATCCAGCTTCTTTTTTCCATATTCATCACTGCCTGTAATGCGCACAACATAGTCAGGATTTTCTTTGACCATATCAGCGTTAAGATTTACTAAAGCCTGACGCATACGTTCCGCAGCATCTTCCGTTGGACAAAAAACAATAGTTTTAGCCATACGGTCTGTACTTTTCAGATAATTGGTAATTTCCGCCGCAACTTGCTGAATGCGGTCTTCAATAATAATGTTATAATCGTAATCACTATTAGTATAAATGCGATCTTCAATTTCGTTACCGTGAATATCTCTTTGTCCCTTATACGGACGCCAGCCGTCACCAATATCGGTCATAATATTGATAACCTTAAACGGCGCAAGAAAGCCATCTTCTATGCCCTCTTTCAAGCTGTATAGATAAACGGGCTCACCAAAATAATTTAAGTTAGAAACATATTTTGTTTCTTTAGGCGTTGCAGTCATACCAATTTGAGTAGCAGAATTGAAATATTCCAAAATTCTGCGCCAACGACTTTCTTCTTTCGCAGAACCGCGATGACATTCGTCGACAATAATAAGATCAAAAAAATCCGGCGTAAATAATTCGCTGAAATGTTCCTTATCATCATCACCAACTAACTGCTGATACAAAGAAAAATATACTTCATGAGAAGTAATGGTACTTTTATTGTCTTTAGCTACATTGATTTTATGAATAACCTTTTCCAAAGGCGCAAAATCCTGCTGAATAGATTGGTCAACAAGAATATTACGGTCAGCAAGATAAAGAATTTTGCGTTTCAAACCGCTTTGCAGCATACGATAAACAATCTGAAAAGCGGTGTAGGTCTTTCCCGTGCCGGTAGCCATTACAAGTAAGATACGATTTTGTCCTCTAGCTATGGCATCCACAGTTCTATTTACTGCAATTCTTTGATAATAACGCGGCGGATAAGTATTTTGACTGCTGTAATAAGGTTGTTCGATGACTTTTTCTTGAAGCGGAGTTACGCCTTTTTCTAATTTAAATCGAGCTATTAGTTCCATTTCAGTAGGAAACTCGTCTAGCGCAAATACTCTTTCTTTGCCTATCAAAAAATCATGTTCGGCAAAACCGTCGCCATTAGAGCTATATGCAAACGGTAAATCCAGCATTTGAGCATAAGCCATAGCCTGCTGTAAACCATGAGAAATACTGTGTTTATTATCTTTAGCTTCTATAATAGCAATCGGATTATTAGTATTTAGATAAAGGATGTAATCTGCGCGCTTGGGTTTTTCACGAAACGCAAAATTACCTTTTAAATTGATTTTGCCATCTGTAACTTGCGTTTCCATAGTAATTTTGCTTCTATCCCATTTGGAAGTAAGCGCAGGAGTAATATACTGCAATTTAATATCTTCTTCGGACATTTCTTTTTTCGCTAAAATTGTACCCATTTTATATTCTCCTTTTATAATAGTGCTTCTTATAATCATAAATTATCGGAAGTTATACTATAAAATATTTGACAAAACACAGGTCTTACTCTTTAAACACTTTATTAAATATCAAACCAACACTTTATAACAAAGCTTTTCACTACTTTACAACTTCATAGGCCGTTCGCAAATAAGCCGGCATAAATCAAAATTAAAATTTTCCTATTATATATTATATCACACCATTGACAACTACACCAACGCTCTATTATTATAGAAATTTTCTTTTTGCTGTAAGCTATTTTTCTTAAAATCTACATAAAAAAATATCCCAACATACCGTAAATCAGTACGCTGGGACACAATTTTTTACCTATATATCATTTCCACCTAAACTAATAACCATCAATTTGCATTGCAAAGCACACCTTGCGTTAAATATTTTTTCCGCATCAGATTTTGCATACATGTTATGAATTTCTTCTAATACATCTATAACAATCTTCACATCATCTTTGCTTATTTTGGGTGGTTGTTTATTTTCTAATATCAACTTGATAGCCGAAAAAAATATTTTTGCTTTTTTGTATTTAGCAACCAATGGATTTTGTATAGCCAATATCCCTAAAATATAATCAGTCGCACTCTGCACCATCTCAACTGTTATTTTTTCATCGTTTTTAGTAAAAAGCACTGCTTGGGGTATAATCTTACGTAAATTTGTATTCACTTTATAGCCCATAATATATACGTCACTCATTGTAATACCTCCTTTAGGTTTTCTGCATTTCGTCATCCCAACTCTCGCTTACTGCCTCCGCCTCTTTCTCAACAAGCGTATGCAGCAAATTTGCAAATGCGGGAATAAAACTGTCACGAATAAGAATTATTAAAGCGTCAATATCTTCTTCACTATATTCGTGGGTAGCCACGTTTATTTTTTTGTGCATGAGTATCCACACTTCGGAATCAGAAATAAAGCCGCATTTGTAAGCTAATTTTAAAATACTAAGCGGCGAACCGTTTTCAGTGCCGCTCACATTATGCAGCCGCAAAACAGCCTGCAATGCCTTCCACGCCAGTTCAAATGTCAGATTAAATTGCCCTACAATACCAGTTCTATAAATTACACTTTCCTTAGCCTGTGCAAAATCAGCTTCTTTAAGTGCAGTTAGACTTGCTGAAAAATTATCAATCTTTTTCATAGATTACGATACCGTCCCTTTCAATTTCCTTTTGCAGTTCATCTGAAATATGTCCGTCAAAATCAACCACATCAAACATCAGCAGCGTATGCGCCTGCTCGTCTATTTCTAGACTAAATTCCGCAGTATTACCACCGCTTACCGCAATATCAATATCGCTACGCTCGCTGTGAGTTCCTCTTGCACGGGAGCCAAATAAAATTACCTTTTTTATTCCGTATAATTCAGCATATTTTTTTATATCTTGCAAAACTCTGTCAGGCAGATTATATTTCATGGCCAATCGCTCCCGGTTGCTTGCGGATTTTATTTTTCAGCTCATGAGCGTTTTGAATATCTCAAAACACTCCCAAGTAATACCTAGCATCTTTTTTAATTAGTATATCATACTATCGTCTATCTGTTAAATTTTTCTAAGCGGCTGTGCCTTAAATAAGTACGCCACAACTTCAATTTAAACTATCCCAGCGCATTTATATATCGCGTAGTGAAGATAGCGTTTTTTAGCGAGCGAGGGCAGGGAAGCATAGAAATCGAGCAATGTTTGAGCGTAGCGAGTTTTGCGAGATTTCGTTCTGCTTCCGCCCGCAGCGAGCGTAAAAAAACGCGTTGAACGAGCGATATATAATGCGCACAGTAACAGCATTGGTAGCACATTCTTATCGCAAACATTTGTTCCCGTCGCGTTTCGTGACATGAAGAAGCATTCATACGTTAGAAAACAAAATAGCAGCTACACTTCCGCATAGCTGCTAAAAATTTATTTTTAAATTTTATTTGGCGGAGATGGTGGGATTCGAACCCACGGGCCCAGCTAAGGGCTGACCCGATTTCGAGTCGGGCGCGTTATGACCACTTCGCTACATCTCCAAAATTTCGTACAAAATTAACGCACAACCTGCTGCTTACAAATCAGTTGCTGTATCGTAAGCCATAATCTGTACTAAATTATTATAGCTGATTTTTTTCCTCTTGGCAACACCCTGCCGCAGTCTGTTGCTTTTTCGCTTTATTTTCTTTACGGCGACGCTGAAAAAAATTTTTCATCACCTGCGCGCATTCTTCCTCGCACACGCCGCTGATAACCTCCGCGCAGTGATTGAGATTAGGATTGGTGATAATATTAAAAATTGATTCCGCTCCGCCCGCCTTTACGTCGGGACATCCATACACCACCGTATCTATGCGGCTGTTGACAATAGCGCCGCTGCACATGGGGCATGGCTCCACCGTGACATACAGCGTGCAGCCGCTGAGACGCCAGCGTCCCAATTTTTTGCACGCTTCCTGAATCACGATAATCTCTGCGTGCGCCGTGCTATCCTGCCAGCTTTCGCGCATATTGTGCGCCACAGCAATAACTTCGCCGCCGCACACCAGCACTGCGCCGATGGGAATTTCACCGATTGCCGCCGCCTTGCGCGCTTCTTCCAACGCCAAGCGCATATATTCCTCATGAGCAGCCATAATTATTCCTCCGCCGCTTCCATGAGCAGCTCCCACTTTTCCATCAGCTCCGCAATTTTGGCTTCATAAGCTTCATGCTCCGCCGCCATAGCCGCGCTGTGCGCCGGGTCAGCATGATTTGCCGGATCCGCCATCTGCTTTTCCAAAAGTCCCATCATAGCCTCCTGCTCACGGATAGAAAGCTCCACCTTAGGCAGCAGCTTCGCCGCTTCCTCCGGACTGTAACGCCGTTGCTTATCGTTTTTCTTGGCGCTAGGCGTTGCAGTTTGCGCCACAGTTTTTTTCTTCGCCTGTTCAACTGCGTAAGCCTGCTGCTTTTCCTCTTCCACCTTCGCCGCAGCCTGCGCTTGAGCGATTTTTTCCTTTTCTTCTAAATAAAAATCGTAATTACCCTTGTAATCCTTCACCTGTTGATTTTCAATTTCCCAAATGCGATTGGCTACCTCGTTGACAAAATATCTATCGTGGCTGACAACCAGCACCGTGCCGTCAAAGGCTTCCAACGCCGCCTCCACCGTTTCCCGCGCCATAATGTCAAGATGGTTGGTCGGTTCGTCCAGCACCAAACAATTAGCGCCGTCCAGCACCAGCTTCAAAAGCACCAGGCGCGCCTTTTGTCCGCCGCTCAATTCGCCAATTTTTTTGAAAACGTCGTCGCCGTGAAACAGCATGCCGCCTAGCATGGAGCGGGTATGCTCCTCGGTAAAGCCGTATTCAATAACAAAATTTTCCAGCAGCGTTTGCTGGGGCTCCAGCCGCTCGTAGCTTTGAGAAAAATAACCAATCTGCACTCTGTTGCCAATTTTAGCGCGCCCCTTTAAAGGAGCAATCTCGCCTAAAAGCGTGCGCAGCAACGTAGTTTTGCCCGTACCGTTAGCGCCTAAAAGCGCTGCTTTATCACCGCGGCGCAGCGTTAAATTTATACCCCTGGCCAAAATTTTCTCACCATAGCCAATGGTTAAATCCTCCATAATTAAAACTCTTTCGGCGCATTCTGCTGCCGGTGGCAGGCGCAGCTGAAATTCTTCGTTATGCACCGGCGCGTCCAGACGCTCCAGCCTGTCCAGCTGTGATTGACGGCCGCGCGCCATTTTACTTTTGATGCCCGCCTTAAATCTGCGAATATACGCTTCCGTGCGGGCAATATAATCCTGCTGCGCGTTATACGCTGCTTCCAAAGTAGCAGATTGTATGGCCTTCTGCTCCAAATAACGGCTGTAATTGCCCTTGAAGGATTGCAGCTTGCCGCCTTCCATTTCCAAAATGCGCGTCGCCACGTTATCCAAAAAAGCGCGGTCATGGCTGACTACCAAAAGTCCGCCTTTAAATTCCTGCAAATATTTTTCCAGCCATTGCGTCATCAGAATATCCAAATGGTTGGTAGGTTCGTCCAAAATCATAAAATCAGGATTACGCACCAACGCGGCCGCCAGCATCAATCTTGTTTTTTGTCCGCCGCTCAAATTATTGGCTTCGTGGCTCCACCAGTTTTCCGTATAGCCCAGTCCGATTAGCACGCGCTTAATGCGGTTTTCAAAATTATAGCCGTCGATAAATTCATAACGCTTGGTAACGCGGCTATATTCCTCTAGGCACTGATCCAGCGCTTCTCCCTCCAGGCTGTCGGCAGCCTGCTCTAAATCTGCCAGCTTTTTGCGCAGCGTCGTAATTTCCGGGCATGCTTCGCTCATAAACTGCCAAATCGTACCATGAATATCTGTAAAGCCCTGCTGTACATAGCCCACGCTAGTGCCTGGCTCAAATTTTATCGCGCCCGCGTCTATCCAATCAGGCTGCAAAAGGCAGCGCAGCAGCGTGGTTTTGCCGCTGCCGTTGACACCTACCAGACCTACGTGTTCGCCATTTTCTATCATAAAGCTGACATTTTTAAATATTTCATGAATGCCAAAGGCCTTGCCGATTTTATCTACTACTAATTGCATAATGCTCCCTCTAATTTATCGCGTTTTATTATAACAGTAAACTTTTTTATATATTATAACCCGTTCTGCCAGCTCAAGCAAGACAATCGCACATTAGCGACAAAGCATCCGCGCGCCCAATTTTAGGCATAAAAAAAGACCAGGCGTCGTGAGCTGCCTAGCCGTCCGTTACTTACCTACGCTTGCTTATTTTTTAGAGGAACGCTTTACAATCTCGCGATTCAGTTCCTGCAAGGTCGGTCGTTTAGTCCATTCTTGGGCAGTCATTTTTTTCTGCATATTTTTCAGCTCCTTTCTTTAAAAAATTTATTTTATTACTGCAGTTAGCTTATTATAAGCAATAAACATGCTTTTGTCCAGCGATTGCGGCGATATTTTACATATTTATTACTGTTGTGAAAAATAAACGGTAAAAAAATGACCACCCGCTCAACAGATGGTCATAAGCAAAAAAGCTTTTAAATTTTATCTATTATGTACAAGGTCGGACAATTCTTTGACATTTTTCTTCAGCATATCGCCAGTCGTTTTTATGATGCCATCGCTTTTAGTAGTAGCGGAACCAGCATAAGCTATGGCACTGCCAATTACTTTAAATGTACCGACAAAACCTTTTTTGAAATCACTCCAAAAGCTACCACCACCGGTAACATTATCCAACTCATCGTCGGACAACGCCTTTACAGGCTCTGCTTCCTCTGCCATTTTTTTAACTGTTTCGCAGGCAGCGGCAAAAACCTCTTTAGTAACATTTTCTAAATAAGGCTGCATAATTTCGTAGGCGCTGTCAATATTGGTAACTGCCTCCAGCTTTTCTTGCAAAGCAGGCTCTTTTTCCAACACAGAAGCTATTTTGCCAATCACCGCCAACAATTCCTGATTCTGCAAATCTACGTTAGTCATAATAAACGCTCCTCTTCTAAATAAATCTTACCAATTTCCTTTAGCTATTTCTTCAAAAAAACTTATATAATTATTTTAGCATGTAAAGCGCCATTACGCCAAGAAGTGTTTTATTACAAACTTTTTTGTATTGTGTTTCGCTATACAAACGCCTACTTATAGGTTAAAATTTAAAATTCGTTATCTAGGATATATTTTGGGATAATAGTGCGGGTCGGCTAATCCATCCATAATCAACAAAAATAAACCTATACTAAAAATTACCATACCTATAACCTTAATGAATGTATGCTTGCTATTTATAAAAAGGGAACTAACAGATATTAGCAGCAACGCCCGCCAAGAATTTATCAGCGACAAAATTTCCATTTGGCAACACCTCTTAATTTTATCTCTTCATACTTACTCTATGGCACTATCAAAAACCTGCCAACAACAAAAAAGACTCTATATAATAGTGAAAACCAAACACTTTTATCATCTCCTGCTATGTAAACAAAATTTTGCAGTTTTCTTTTGCCGCTTTAATAATTTACAAATATTTCACATTCATTCTTATTATTTTTTAAGTGTTCCATCCCTTTTGTACGGTTTTAATCACGCCAACTATGTGGAGTAGTGATTTTCCCAGTCACACTAAACTTTTTTAAGTCACACTTTTTTATGTGGGTTAGTATGATTGAGAAACATAAAAAGTATTAAAAAAACAAAAAAAGCCCAAAGGAAAAAGTCCTCTAAGCCTTAATTTATCAGTATTTTGGTGCGGTCGGTGGGATTTGAACCCACACGGGATTTCTCCCACCACCCCCTCAAAGTGGCGTGTCTGCCGTTCCACCACGACCGCGTCTTTGGGAAATAACCATGCGCATATAAAAATGGTGCGGTAGAGAGGATTTGAACCTCCACGGGGTTGCCCCCACTAGCTCCTGAGGCTAGCGCGTCTGCCGTTCCGCCACTACCGCATTTTTATTCACTTGCTGCATAATCTGCAACGTAGATATAATAGCATAACTGCTTTAGTTTGTCAATAGTTTTCCTGCGAAAAGTATTGCTTTAAAGCTTTTGCAGTCTGTAATTTA
This sequence comes from uncultured Phascolarctobacterium sp., assembly GCA_905200645.1. Classification (GTDB taxonomy): domain Bacteria; phylum Bacillota; class Negativicutes; order Acidaminococcales; family Acidaminococcaceae; genus Phascolarctobacterium_A. The sequence goes on from CAJKLD010000018.1 coordinate 10,612, forward strand.
ATTTTGCACTACCTTATCGCAATACAGCAAATAATATTTATCCCTGTCCTGCAAAACTCGTATCACGTATTCCCGCGTATCCGGAAAAGGAATGGCGTTCAAATCATTAAAATTATCATCCCAGGAAAATTTTTCCATCCACTCGTGCGTCTGTCCGCGCCCGGCATTATAAGCAATCAGCATCAACGCCAAATTATGCTTGAATTCATACTCCAGCTCGCCCAAATACCAGCAGCCCATGCGAATATTAGTGCGCGCTTGATATAAATTTTCGTCCTTATACTCGATCAAGCCCATTTGCTCGGCAATCCAGCGTCCCGTTTCCGGCATAATCTGCATAAGACCCACCGCGCCCACGTGAGATACCGCCTTATTATCAAAACCGCTTTCATTTTTTATAATCGCCGCAACTAAAAAAGGATCAACATGATTTTTTTTGCTGTAAGTGATAATATCCTGCTGATAATCCCACATATAAACAAAACGCATCTGCACGGCGTCGCTCTGCCAAATTTTCCAGCCGCCCAAACACAGCAAAATTATCGCCAGCACCAACGCCAGCCATAAGCGCACGCCTGTTTTGCGCTGCTTGCGGCGACTGTGTCCCACCGTTTTGCGTTTAGCCGTCACTCTTGTCACCTACAAGCTGCGCCAGTTCTCTATGAACAGCCGCCAAGGTCGCCTCTAAGCTGCCGCTGTTGTCTAAAATTACGTCAGCATATTTTTTCTTTTCCTCTAAAGACATCTGCGCTGCAATGCGCGCCGCAACCTCATCCTCGGTCATGCCGCTGCGCAGCATGGCTCTTTTTATCTGCTGCTCTCGGCTCACGGCCACAAGCCATACGCTGTCCGCCTGCTTGTGCCATCCGGTTTCAATGAGCAAAGGTACGTCTAGCACCGCAGCCTGTACACCCTTTTGACGACATTGCTGCAAAAATTTTTCCGCATTCTGCCACACTATTTTATGCAGAATGGCCTCTAAGGTTTTTAAAGCCTGCTTATCGCTGAACACCAGCGCCGAAATTTTTGCTCTGTCCATTTCGCCGTCGGCAGTTAAATATGCTTTGCCAAAGGCCTGCACTACTAAAGCCAATCCCTCGCTACCCTTTGCCACGGCGTCCTTAGCCTCTTGGTCTGCGTCAAACACAGGCACGCCCAGCCTGCGCAGCTCGGCAGAAACCGTACTTTTGCCGGAGGCAATGCCTCCCGTTAAACCAATTATTTTCATCTTGCGCTCCTATTTTTGACAATGCTCACAATATACGGTGCCACGTCCGCCTACCTTAGTGCTGCACAATGCTGCGCCGCACTTTTTGCAGGGCTTGCCGCCGCGTCCGTAAACTAAAAGATGATTTTGATTATCGCCCTTATTGCCCTCGCCGTCCTTGTAATCCCGGAAGGTGGTGCCGCGGTTTTTAATTCCTTGGGCGATTACGGCATTGATCGCCTTGCACAGCGCGTCAATTTCGTCAGCATTCAGAGTATTCGCCGCGCGCATGGGCAAAATTTGCGCCAACGCCAGGCATTCATCGGCATAAATATTTCCCAAACCGGCGATAATATGCTGGTCAAGAATAAAGGTTTTCACCGCCTTGCGGCTTTTTGCTGCCAGCGAAGCAAGATATTCCGGCGTAAATTCGGCGCTCAATGGTTCCGGCCCCAAGGTTTCGTAGCCTTCGATATAAGCGTCGTTATTCGTCAGCAAATACAGCGTGCCAAAGGTGCGGATATCCGTAAACCACATGGTTACGCCGCCGTCGAGTACAAATTTTATTTTGGCGTAGGCAGGCGGTTCCTGTTCACCGGGCTGAGCCAGCAAAGCGCCGGTCATGCGCAGATGCACGATTAGCTGCTGATTTTCGTCGGTAGCCAGCACCAAATATTTTCCCCTGCGTCCCACATGGCTGATGGTTTTGCCAACCAACCCTGCCACAAATTTTTCCGGCGAGGGATGCTTAATCAATCTATCTAAATAAATTTCCACGGAAACAATTTTTCTTCCTTCAATATGTGGAGCAAGAGTTTTGCGAACCTGCTCCACCTCAGGCATTTCCGGCATTATTTTCACCCTTTCGTTTATTTCAGCGGCAAATTATTTTGTTTCCGCCCAATTTTTACCAAAGTTTACCTCTGCCAGCAGTGGAATATCCAAGGACACAGCGCTTTCCATAGCCTGCTGCACCAATTCTGCTACTTGCTCTTTTTCGGCTTCCGTAACCTCCAGCACTAATTCGTCGTGTACCTGCAACAAAATGCGGCTCTTGCAGCCAGCCGCCAATAGCTCCTGCTGTACAATAATCATAGCCTTTTTCATAATATCTGCGGCTGTTCCCTGAATGGGAGTATTGATGGCGGTGCGCTCCGCAAAGCTGCGCAGATTAAAATTGCTGTGGCGGATATCCGGCAGATAACGCCTGCGGCCCATCAGCGTGGAAACATAGCCCTGCTCCCGCGCCTTGGCAACAATATCCTCCATATATTTTTTTACGCCGGTATAACGCCCAAAATAGCTGTCAATATACCCGGCGGCTTCTTTACGGGAAACCTGTAATTGGTTGGCCAAGCCAAAATCGCTGATACCGTACACGATACCAAAATTTACGGCTTTAGCGCGGCTGCGCATTTGGCTCGTAACCTCGTCCAAGGGCACGCCAAACACCTCAGAAGCAGTGCGCGCGTGTACGTCCTGACCGTGGCGGAAGGATTCCAAAAGCAGTGCGTCCTGGGCAATGCAAGCCAAAATTCTTAATTCAACTTGAGAATAATCGCAGCTCATCAGATAATCATAGCCTGCTCCAGGTACGAAAAGGCGGCGTATCTGCCTGCCCTCCTCCGTGCGAGTGGGAATATTTTGCAAATTGGGGTCCGTGCTGGACAACCGGCCTGTAACCGTCACCGTCTGCTGAAAATGCGTATGAATGCGCCCGGTTTTAGCATTGAGCAAAGGCTTCAGTCCGTCCAAATAGGTTGATTGCAGCTTAGCCAGCTTGCGGTGCTCCAAGATAGTATCAATTAAAGGATGCCTGCCCTGCAGCGCTTCCAAAACCTTGACGTCAGTGGAATAGCCTGTTTTAGTTTTTTTGATTACTGGCAGCTGCAAATGCTCAAACAAAATAATACCCAACTGCTTGGGCGATTTTAAGTTGAAGCTTTCGCCAGCCTGCTCCTCCGCCAGTCGCTCCAGCTTGCCAATGCGGAAGCTCATATCCTCGCTGAGCTGCGCTAAAAGCTCCATGTCCGGCGTAATGCCGTTATATTCCATAGCGGCCAACACCGGCGCCAGCGGCAGCTCCAGCTCCCGATACAATTTTATCTGTTCTCTTTGCTCCAGCTGCTCACGCAGCAGCGGTACAAGCTGCGCAATGTTTTCTGCATCCGTAGGCAGAATATTTTGCAGATAGCGTTTATTTAAGTCGCCCAACGCGTAGGAGCTGTGTCCCGAATCGGCAACGTAAGCCGCCAGCGCCGCGTCCTCAATAATACCTTGGGGCTGAATATTTTGGCACAGGCAGCATTTATAAATTTCCTTGCTGTCCACGGTCTGCTTGGGGCAGGAAGCAGCCAGCCATTTGCCGAACTGCTGCCAACATTGACTCAACGCGTCCAGAACATAAACAGTGTCCTCAAATAAAATTTCCGCGCGGCTGAAAAACAGCTCCGGCAGACTGCCGGAAATTTTTACGGCAAAGGATACGGCTTCTTCGCAAGCAAGCAGCTTGGCAAAAAGCTTTTCTGCCTGCGCCGCGGAAGCTAAAGTAACAATTTCCGCGGACTCCTGCTCCACAGTTTCGCCGAACAAATCAAAGCTGTGCTGCTCGCCGCCCAAAACCGCCGCAAAACGCTCATACATATTGCGGAACTCCAAATCCTGCAGCAGCGTGCGCGCTTCCTCTTTAACGGGAACCAACTTATACCAATTTACATTGGTATCAACAGGCGCTTCCGTGCAGATGGTCGCCAGCTTTTGGCTGAGCAGCGCCGATTCCTTATTTGCTTCCAGCTTGGCACGCAGCGCTTTAGCGGTAACCTTGTCCGTATTTGCCAACACATTTTCTACGGTGCCATATTCTTTAATCAATTTAAGCGCCGTTTTGGGACCAACTCCCGGCACACCGGGAATATTATCGGAGGTATCGCCCATCAAGCCCTTCAGCTCAATAAGCTGCTTGGGCTCCAAGCCCTCGTAATTAGCGGAAAATTCTGCTTCGTCAAAAATTTGGATGTCGCTGATACCGCGCTTAGTATAAAAAACTTTAGTGCGCTTGTCCACCAGCTGCAATTCGTCCCTATCGCCGGTGACGATAATCACTTCTATATCCTGCGGCGCTTTTTTTGCAAAGGTACCGATAATATCGTCGGCTTCGTAATTATCCAGCTCTAAGGTGTGAATGCCCAGCGCGTCCAAAACCTTCATCGCCAGCGGAAACTGCTCGCTCAGCTCGCTGGGCGTAGGCTTGCGCTGACCTTTATAGTCGGCGTACATTTCGGTGCGAAAAGTTTTGCGCGATTTATCAAAGGCTACAGCCATATAACGGGGCTGCAAATCGCCTAACAGCTTGAGCAGCATATTGCACAAGCCGTAGACCGCGCCCGTATGCACGCCCTGCTTATTCATTAACGGCGGCAGCGCAAAAAACGCCCGGTGAATTAGGCTGCTGCCATCTATTACTAAAAATTTATCTGCCATAATGTTTCTCCTCGCATACAAATTCAGTTGAGGGTTAATATCCAGTTTTTATTATAACATAATATTGCTAAAACTCGAATAAGAGAATGGAGAATTTACAAAGTGGACACTTAGTTGAAGAATAGCCCTGCGGACAATAATCTTTTTGAAAAAGTCCTTTTATAAATTTTCTTACCTGTTTACCTTAACAAATGAATACAACGTAAATTGAACACTATACTCGGCGATAAAACACCACTATACTTATTGCAAAAGCAGCGACAGCAGCACCGGTACCAGCAAGGATAAAACCAGTCCGTTGATAAAAGAAAACATCGCTGTGTGCATTCCCGCCGCTTTGATTACCAGTGGCAGCAGCGAATCCATAGTACCAGCGCCACCGGGAGCAATACAAATAAGCTTGTGCCAGCGCGCCAAAATAGGAATCAGTACAAAGGACGAAACCTCGCGCAGCATATTAGCAAAAAAAGCAATTGTGCCCAGCTCCGTGCTGTGCATAGTGCTGATAATAACAGAAGAAAGGCTGTACCACCCAAGGCCGGAGCCCACCAAAACAGAATCCGCCGCGCCAATTCCCGTCACAAAATGACTAAAATAAGCGCCGCCTAAGCTGCCGATAACTGTCCCCAGCGGCAGCGCCACAGCCAAAGCCATATTTTTAGGCGTGCAGATACGCTTCAGCAGACTGCGGTTGGAGCCAATTTCAATACCGGCCACAAAGCCCATAAAATCCAGCGCCGCCATCAGCGTATCGTCCAAAAGCGGCTTAGCGCTTACATCTAAAAAAGCATAGCCTAAAGCCATGCCCACAACAATAGTTCCCAGCAGTGCGCCAATCATTCTGCTTCATCCTCCTCGTCAAAATGCGGCGCCAGCAGCTTGATGATAACATAGAACATGCCCATAGTGCCCAAAATCGCACTGCTGCCTAAAATAAACGCCTGCTGCCCCAAAACGGGAACCTTGTTCAGCATTTCTTTGTCGCAGCCGATTTTCGCGCCCAAGCACATCAAAATAATAAATAAGCACACGGTGGAAAAGCGGTTCAGCCACAACTTAGTTTTGTAGTTAAAAACATTCAGCAAGCCCAGTACAATACCGGCCGTAATCGTCAAAATAATAATGGTCATGTAAAAGCATCCTCCAAAAAAAGCCTCGGTCAAAATCATCCGCAGATAATTTCAGCCGAAGCTTTTCTTCTAGTACAAATATTTTTACAGTACGTCTACTTCTTTAACCTCTTCAATATTATGCTTCTTAGCATAACCGGTGAGCATTAAGGTCAAAGCGCCGTCGCCGGTAACGTTGCAGGCAGTACCAAAGCTATCCTGCAAAGCAAAAATGGTCAGCATTAAAGCAGTGCCCGTAGCGTCGAAGCCTAAAACACTGGTAATAAGACCCAAAGAAGCCATTACCGTACCGCCGGGAACGCCGGGAGCGCCAATGGCAAAAATGCCCAACAGCAGGCAGAACAGTACCATGGTGCCCACAGCCGGAATGGTACCGTACAGCACTTGAGAAACCACCATAACAAAAAACACTTCGGTCAACACGCTGCCGCACAGATGGATATTAGCAAACAGCGGAATGCCAAAGTTTACCAAATCCTTGCGCAGAACGGTAGACTTCAGCGCGCATTTTAAAGCCACAGCCAAAGTTGCGGCAGAGGACATAGTGCCGACTGCAGTAATATAAGCCGGGCCGTAATTTTTTACTACGTCCATGGGATTTGCTTTCGCATAAACGCCTGCCAAAAGATACAGCAGTGTCAGCCAAATATAATGGCCAATCATAACAATAACAACTACCATTAAAAATACGGGCAGCTGCTTAGTAATTGTGCCTTCATAAGCCAAGCCGCAGAAGGTGCAGGCGATAAAAATCGGCAGAATAGTAATAACAACTTTAGTAACAATAGCCAAAACAATCTGTTGGAACTCTTCCAAAACCTTAGTAATGGTCACGGAATTTGTCCAAGTTGCGGCCAAACCCAAAAGCACAGACAGCACCAGCGCGCTCATAACGCTCATGATGGGCGCAATCTGCAAATCAAACAGCAGCTTTGGCAGCTCTTTTAAACCATCTACCGTCGGAGTGATTTCCAAAAACGGAATCAAGGTATAGCCTGCGGCAGCAGAAAATAAAGCAGCGCCAACAGAGGACACATAAGCCAAAACAATGGCCACCCGCAGCATTACGCTGGCATGACGACCAAGACGGGTAATTGACGGAGCGATAAAGCCGATAATAATCAGCGGCACGCAGAACATAATCAAATTGCCCAGCAGGCTTTTAACGGTGAGAATAATCTGCATAATATTCTCGCCCACACTGAGGCCGACACCCATACCCAACAGAACGCCTAACAACAGGCGTGCAGGTAAACTCCCAAGAATACTCATAAAGACACTTCCATTTCTCAAAATAAATTTTCCTATTTCTAATAATAACGTATACCTTTTATTTTGGCAAGTAAAACCATCAAAAAAATGTAACTATTTCTTGCTTAGTGTCTTTGTATTAGAATATGATGCTTTAATTTTCCGGCTGATAAACAGCCAACGCTTCCAAAGCCAAAGCATAACCGGCGAAGCCTAAGCCGCAAATCTGCCCGATACAGCCGGCCACAGTTACCGAGTGATGACGAAATTCCTCGCGTTTATGAATATTGCTGATGTGCACCTCGATGGCAGGCAGATTAACCGCCTTCAGCGCATCCAAAATGGCTACGCTGTAATGAGTAAACGCCGCCGGATTTATAACAATACCGTCAAAATTGCCGTAGGCCTGCTGAATTGCCGTAACAATATCGCCCTCGTAATTGCTTTGCAAAAGCTCCACCTCCACGCCTAAGCGCGCCGCCGCGGAACGAATATAAGCGCACAGGCTTTCATAATCCTGGCGGCCGTAAATTGCTTTTTCTCTTGTGCCTAACATATTAATATTAGGCCCGTTCAAAACTAAAATTCTGCGCATGTCGCACACTCCTATTCTGCAATTTTTTTGGCACAGCTTTCCAGCAGAGCCAGTGTTTTGCCGAAATTATCGTTATTGGCAATAATTTTATCGGCATATTTTCTGTATAATTCAATGCGCTCGTCATACAGCTTGAACAAACGCTGCTTATCGTCTGCCAGCAAGGGTCTCTCGTCGCCGTGAATGCAGCCGATGATTTGCGCGGGACTTCTATCAATAAAAACTACAACGCCCTTTTGCTTTAGCAGCGCCATATTTTCGCTGCGCTTAACGGCACCGCCGCCGGTAGCGATAACAACTCCCTCCAGCTCTGACAAATACGCTAAGGTTCTTGTTTCGGCAGCGCGGAAGGCATCCTCGCTTTCGGCAAAAAAGCTTTTGATTGTACGCTGCTCCCGTTGCTCCAAAATAATATCGGCGTCATAAAAATCGCAGCCCAAGCGTTTAGCCAGCCTTTTGCCAAAGCTGCTTTTGCCGCAGCCCGGCATACCAATTAAAACAATATTTTTCATATTTTCTGCTCCAATGCCTGGGTAATACGCAAAATAAGCCGACTGTCATATTTTTCCTGCTGCCAAATTTCCTGCGCCGCCACAGCCTGCGCTACCAGCATAAACAAGCCGTTGACCGCCTTATGACCGGCTTTTTCCGCCTGCCGTAAAAATAAAGTTTGGGCAGGATTATAAATTAAATCCACGCTGGCGGCAAAAGCGGCGCTGATTGCCGCGTTCACAGGCGCAGCCTCCGTTTTAGGGAACATACCTACGGGCGTGCAGTTAATTAAAATGTCGCCTGATAGCTTTGCAAGCGCAGCGTAATCAATAATTTCTAAATTGGCGGCCATTTTGACAAAATGCGGGTCGGCTTTTGTTATATCGCGCGTAACTAAATATAATTTGCCCACGCCTTGGTCGGACAAATATTTTACTACTGCACGCGCTGCGCCGCCGCTGCCCAAAACAGCGCAAATTTTATTCTGCACCGCAATATCGTTATATTCTAACATGCGTCCAAAGCCAAAATAATCCGTATTATAACCAAAGACTCCCGCCGCGGTGAAATTTATAGTATTGACTGCGCCAATAGCCTCCGCCTCCGGCGCAATTTTATCCAGCAAGGGCATAACGTGCAGCTTGTGCGGAATTGTCACGTTAACGCCTGCGTAATTCTGCCGCAGGTTCTGCATAAGCCGGGGCAGCTCTTCCAGCTCTGTTTCCAAAAGCTCGTAGCTGCCGTTTTTGCCCGTATACTCAAAAAACAGCTCATGAATTGCCGGTGACAGGCTGTGCCCCAGCTTGCCGCCAATAAGGCCAAATTTATTCGCAGTCATCAGCTACACCTTCTTTTCGTAGGCGCAGTAATTGCCCAAAATTTTTACATAGGTGCTCTTAGCGCGCACCTCGTCCAGCACATCCGCCACCAGCGGATCGGACAAATTGCCCGTCACATCAATATAAAAGAAATATTCCCAAGATTTTCCTACCATAGGACGGGACTCTAAATTCAGCATATTGAGTCCTGTGTGATAGAAGCTGGCCAGCATTTTATATAAAGAGCCGGTTTCATGCTTCACAGCCACAATCAAGGTTATTTTGTTGGCGTTGGGAACAACCTCTGCTTCCTTAGCAATCACGATAAAACGCGTATAGTTATTATTATTGCTGTTGATAGCAGGCGCGATTACCTTCAAATTATATAATTCCGCTGCCGTCTTACCCGCTACAGCGCCCAAGGAAATATCCTGCTTAGACGCAACCTCCTCCGCGCTTTTGGAAGTACTGAAAAAAGGCACCTGTTCTATCTGCGGATAATCGCGGAAAAAATCCTTGCACTGCTTAAAGCCTTGAGGATGAGAATAAACTGTTTTAATGCTTTGCAGCGTTGCGCCCTCGCAGCCCAAAAGATTCTGCTCAATTTTTACGCACTGCTCACCCACAATATGACAATCATACTGACGCAGCAAATCGTAAACCTCGGTAATGCCGCCGGTAGAGCTGTTTTCAATAGGCAGCACGGCGTAATCCATGTCACCTGCGGAAATGCTGCCGATAACCTCGTCAAAAGTATTAAAATGATGGCGGTTAAATTTACGTCCGCGGAAATAATCTTCCAACGCCTGATGCGTAAAGGAGCCCGCCGGACCAAAGCAGGCAATTTTTAAAACTCTGTCGCCGGAAGCAGCCAGCGCTGTTTCCTCTAAAACGCAGGCTTGGTCAATAACGGAGCGCATAATATTTTTTACGGCTGCGGCATAATCCTTGTTGTCCAACAAACCTACAACTTTAGCAATTACTTGCTCCTCGCGAGCTTTATCCTTAACCGGCATTCCTTTGGCTTTTTTATAAGCGGCAACCTGCATCACCAGGCGCAGGCGGCTTTCTAAAATTTCCGCCAGCTTTTTATCAGCCTTGTCGATTTCCGTGCGAATCATTTGTAAATCTAATTCCTGCATATTATTTCTCCCATTTCTTTGCTTCCAGCAGCAAATCCCACAGCGTCCAAGCCGTAACGGCTTCAATAACCGGCACGGCGCGCTGCACAATGCAAGGGTCGTGCCGCCCCGTAATAGTTAACAGCGTATCGCAGTGCTGCGCTACGTCCACCGTACGCTGCTCCCGGGCAATGGACGGTGTCGGCTTCATGACAACTTTAAAAATCAAAGGCATACCGTTGGTCAAGCCGCCGGTAACGCCGCCGTTATAATTAGTCAGGCAGCGTACTCTGCCGTTGTCGTAATACATTTGGTCGTTGGCTTCCACGCCGGTTAAATTGGCAAAATTAAAGCCCTCGCCAAATTCGATACCCTTAACTGCGGGCACGGAAAATAAAATTTGGCTCAAACGGCTTTCTACCGAATCAAAATAAGGCGCGCCCAGTCCGGCAGGCAGATTTATGGTCATCAGCTCGATTACGCCGCCGACACTGTTTAATTCTCCCTTAGCCTTTAAAATACACTGCTGCATCTTTTCGCCAATATTATCGTCCATAACCGGAAAATTTTTGGCGGCGATTTTTTGCAGCGTTGCCACGCTTTCACCCAAAGGATTAAAGGCAGGCTCCGCTATATTATGCACTTGCAGAATATGCGCGCCTAAAGTAATTCCGTAGTGCGCCAGCGCCTGCTTAGCCACCGCTCCGGCAAAAACTAAGGGCGCAGTCAGTCGCGCGCTGAAATGTCCGCCGCCGCGATAATCATTAAACCCCTGATAGCGCACATACCCGGCATAATCTCCGTGCCCGGGACGCATTTTATCTTTCAATATACTATAATCTTTGGAATGCTGGTCGCCGTTGACAATGCGCACACACAAGGGCGTACCTGTGGTATAGCCGTTGAAAAAGCCGCTTTGAATTTCCACGGCGTCCTTTTCCTTGCGCGCCGTAGTCAACGCGCTCTGTCCCGGCGCGCGGCGAGCCATTTCCTTGGCCATTTTTTCTTCATCCAGCGCCAGTCCAGGCGGCAGTCCGTCTAAGACCACACCGATGGCTTTGCCGTGAGATTCGCCGTAAATGGCCATTTTGATATTTAAGCCGTAAATTCCGCTCATAATATTTCCTCCACACGACCACCTACGCTTTTGTAATCCTCCCAAAAATCAGGATAGGACTTAGCAACGCTGTCTGAACCGGTCAAAATAATGGGCTGCGCGCATTTTTGCGCGGCAATAGCCAGGCTCATGGCAATGCGGTGGTCGTTCCATGCGTCCACCTCTACACCGCCGCGCAAGCCTTGGGGCTTGCCGACGATGGTCAAGCCTTCCGCCTCTTCCGTAACGTCCGCGCCCATTTTATTCAGCTCGCTGGTCATGGCAGCCAAGCGGTCGCATTCCTTAATACGCAGACGGGCTGCGTTAATAATTTTCGTCGTGCCCTCGCTGACGGCAGCCAAAACCGTAAGCACGGGAATAATATCGGGGCAGTTGGCCGCGTCAATCACCGTAGCTTTGGTCACTCCGCCGCTGACTGTTACGCTGTCCGCATTTTTTTCCACAAGCGCGCCCATACGCTGCATAATTTCCAGCACTGCCTTATCTCCTTGCAAGGAATTAAAATCCATGCCTGCGCAGGTAATTTTTGCGCCTAAGCTGCCGCCTACAGTCCAAAAGGCAGCCTGGGACCAATCGCCCTCAACTCTGCTGTCCAACGCCTGATAACGCTGTTTACCTGGCACCAAATAACGGCGGTGCCTGCCGTTTTCATTTTCAACTTTAACGCCAAATTTTGCCAGGCAGCTGATAGTCATATCTACATAAGCGGAAGATTCCAGCGGTGAAGTAATTTCAATCACCGAATCGCCGTTCAAGAGCGGCAAAACAAACAACAAACCGCTGACAAACTGGCTGCTCACATCGCCGGGAAGCTTAAAAATTCCCGGCTGCAATTTCCCGTTAACCGTCAGCGGCAGCTTGCCGTTATCATTAAAATATTGTATAAACTGTTTGTCAAAAATATCGTAATAAGCCTGCAGCGGACGTGAAACAAGCTTGCCGTGGCCGATAAAGGTCAGCGGACAATTTAGATTTGCGCCCAGCGGCAGAAAAAAGCGCAGCGTCGAGCCGCTTTCGCCGCAGTCCACGCTGTCCGCAGCAGCCATAGGATACCCGGTGCCGGAAATTTGCAGCGCCCTACGTCCCGCAAACATGCCGGGCACCTCATCCACAGCTACGTTGATTGCCCGCAGACAGCGCATGGTAGCTTCAATATCCTTGGACATGCTAATGTTATCAATAATACTTGTACCGCAAGCTAAACCGGCGCAGATTATTTCTCTGTGCCCCATGCTTTTGGAGGACGGAGCCTGCACCAATCCCTGTAATTTACCGGGAAAAACTCTTATTTTTTTCATCATGCTTACCCCAAATACTCCGGCACCTGCTGCCAGGCTAATTTCAGTAACTCGCCTTGACCGATTGCCTTAAGAATGATAATCGTAATGCTGTTGCCGTTTTTCTTTTTATCCCGCGCTATGGTTGCCAGCAGCTCACTTTTAGCCACGCCTGCATCCAGCGGCAGCTTATATTTTTCCAGCACATTTTTAATGCGCGCAGCGGTGCCGTTAGCCGTAAGCCCTAAATTTTCCGTGCGCTGCGTAAGCTGATACATGCCGATAGCCACGCCCTCTCCATGAGTAAAGCCGCCGTAGCCAAAATGCTGCTCCACCGCGTGACCTAAAGTATGACCAAAATTCAGCAGCATCCGCAGCCCGGTATCAAATTCATCCTGCTCCACAATGCGCGCTTTAATGGCGCAGCAGTCAGCAACAATCTCATCTATATGCGCCAGCAGCTCTGCGTCGTCGGCAAAACCGGCAATTTTAGCGAATAAAGCTGCATCCTTAATACAGCCGTATTTGATAGCTTCCGCCAAACCGTCGTGCAGAAATCTAACCGGCAGGGTGCGCAAAAGCCCCGTGTCGATAAATACTGCTTTAGGCTGATAAAATGCTCCCGCTAAATTTTTCCCCGCCTGCAAATCTACAGCCACCTTGCCGCCGACGCTGCTGTCTATCTGCGCCAACAAAGAAGTAGGAATCTGCACAAAGGCTACGCCGCGCATAAAGCTGGCGGCCGCAAAACCGCCAAGGTCTCCTACTACGCCGCCGCCCAAAGTCAAAACCACATCGGAGCGCGTCATGCCGCCCTGTGCCAGCTGCTCCAACACGTCGCTCAAAACGCTGATATTTTTGCTTTGCTCGCCTGCGGCAATTACCACCGTCAGCACGCTCAAGCCAGCAGCTTCCAAGCTTTCCCGCAGCGCTTGCGCGTACAACGGCGCAACGTTGGTGTCGCTGATAATCGCCGCTTTGCGCGCTTTAGGCAAAAGCTGCGCCACCTTAGCGCCAACGCCGGGCAGAAGTCCCGCGGCAATTTCTATATCATAGGCATGAGCCCCTAAATCAACATGAATAGTTCGCATCAGTAAAGCTCCTTTCGCCGAGCAGCCGACATGCGCATCAAATTTTTCAGCGTCTCGCCGTCGCCGCTGCGCAGCGCTTTGCGCCACAGCTCCAGCTGCTCCATGTATTTATCAATTTCATCAGCTACTTTCTCTTTATTGGCTAAAAACAGCGTACACCACAGCTCAGGATTGATGTCAGCGACGCGGGTACCGTCGCGAAAGCTTCCGGCCACAAAATATTTTGTTTTATCATTATAAGAAGCGCTGTCCATCAAAGCCACTGCCGTCACGTGCGGCAGATTGCTGGTAAAGGCAATGGTGCGATCATGCTCTTCCGGCGTCACCTGCACTGTATGCTTGCAGCCCAACGCCTTGGCAAAGCTTTCCAGCCAGCTGATTGCGGCAGCGGTATTATTTTTTTCCGGCACAATAATATAATTGGCATTACAAAAAATATCTGCGTCCGCCATACCTAAGCCGCTGCTTTGACGTCCCGCCATGGGATGACCGCTGATAAATTCCATCTCCGGCGCCAGCGCCGCCTGCACCTCGGCAATCATATTATTTTTAATGCCCGCCACATCCGTAAGCAGCACATTATTTTTAAAATTCTGCACATTATTTTTGATAAACCCCGCTATGGCTTCGGGATAAATAGCGCAGATAATCACGTCAGCCTGCTGCAGGCGGGTATCAGCTTCCGTCATGCCAAAATCAATCAAGCCCATTCCTGCAGCCTGCGCCAAAGTCGCTGCACTGCGCTCCACGCCGATTATCTGCTTTGCTCCCAGCCTGCGCAACGCTTTGGCATAGGAACCGCCGATAAGCCCCAAGCCCACTATAGCAAAGCTTAAATTTTTCCAATTTGTGCTTCTAAAATCAGCTTCCAAAAAAATCACTCCTAATCTACATTTCTACCATGCTGCTAAATACAAGGCTAGCTCCAGTGAGCAAAAAGAACACTGGAGCTATTTTTATCTATATTATAATTCACGTCCCACAATTTGAGCAATGCCTTTCAGCTCGCCCATAAGTTTGTCAAAGCGCTGCGGCTTTAAGGATTGCGCGCCGTCGCATAATGCGCATTCAGGATTGTTGTGAACTTCAATCAAAAGTCCATCCGCGCCTACGGCTACCGCAGCCTTTGCCAAGGGCTCTACCATCCACCACAAACCCGCCGCATGACTAGGGTCGACAATTACGGGCAGATGGCTTAATTTTTTCGCCGCGGGAATGGCGCTCAAATCCAAGGTGTTGCGCGTGTAATGCTCAAAGGTGCGGATGCCGCGCTCGCACAAAATTACATTTTCGTTGCCGCCTGCCATGATGTATTCGGCGGACATAATCCATTCTTCAATCGTTGCTGAAAGACCGCGCTTCAACAGTATCGGCTTGTTGGTTTTGCCTAATTCTTTCAACAGCTCAAAATTCTGCATGTTGCGCGCGCCTACTTGAATTAAATCCACATCCTCCACAAAGCGTTCAATTTTATCAGCCGACATAATTTCGGTACAGATAGGCAGGCCGGTTTCTTCGCGGGCAGCCTTTAGATAGTCAAGGCCAAGCTCCTTTAACCCTTGGAAAGAATACGGCGAAGTACGTGGTTTAAAAGCGCCGCCGCGCAGCAAACTTGCGCCGCTGGCCTTAACATCCTCGGCCACCGCCGTAATCTGCTCAACACTTTCAACCGAACAGGGACCGGCGATAACCTGAATTTTTTTACCGCCGATGGGTACGCCGCAGACGTTAACAATGCTGTCTTCCGGATGAAAAGCGCGGTTAGCACGTTTGAAAGGCTCCTGCACGCGCATAACCTTTTCTACGCCTTCATAAACCAAAAGCAAATTCATATCCAGCGAGCTGGTGTCGCCAACTACGCCGAACAATGAAGAATTTACGCCGTTGCTGGCATGAATTTGGAAGCCTCTGTTTTCTAACTGCGCCTTTACTCTGGTTCTGTCCTCTACGGTAGCTGTGGGTTTAAATACAATAATCATGGTGAAATCTCTCCTTTTCAACTAATCTACAATACTACAGTGCTACGCTTTAGTTAAAGCGAGAATATTTAACGCTTAGGCAAGCGCAAAAAACTTTTCTACATTTCTCTGCCGATAATGCGGGCAATGCCTTTCAGCTCGCCCATCAAACGGGCAAAGCGTTCCGGCTTTAAGGATTGCGCGCCATCGCATAATGCGCATTCAGGATTGTTGTGAACTTCAATCAAAAGTCCATCCGCGCCTACGGCTACCGCAGCCTTTGCCAAGGGCTCTACCATCCACCACAAACCCGCCGCATGACTAGGGTCGACAATTACGGGCAGATGGCTTAATTTTTTCGCCGCGGGAATGGCGCTCAAATCCAAGGTGTTGCGCGTGTAATGCTCAAAGGTGCGGATGCCGCGCTCGCACAAAATTACATTTTCGTTGCCGCCTGCCATGATGTATTCGGCGGACATAATCCATTCTTCAATCGTTGCTGAAAGACCGCGCTTCAACAGTATCGGCTTGTTGGTTTTGCCTAATTCTTTCAACAGCTCAAAATTCTGCATGTTGCGCGCGCCTACTTGAATTAAATCCACATCCTCCACAAAGCGTTCAATTTTATCAGCCGACATAATTTCGGTACAGATAGGCAGGCCGGTTTCTTCGCGGGCAGCCTTTAGATAGTCAAGGCCAAGCTCCTTTAACCCTTGGAAAGAATACGGCGAAGTACGGGGTTTAAAAGCGCCGCCGCGCAGCAAACTTGCGCCGCCGAGCTTGACGGATCTGGCAACTTCCGTAACCTGCTCCATGCTTTCAACCGAACAGGGCCCGGCAATAACCTGTAACTTTTTGCCGCCGATGGGTACTCCCGCTACATTTACTATACTGTCATAGGGATGGAAAGCACGATTGGCACGTTTAAAAGGCTCCTGTACACGCATAACCTTGTCAACGGCTTCATCAATACGCAGCATATTCATATCCAAAGCGCTGGTATCACCGATAATACCAAAAATGGTCATGTTCACACCATTGATTTCGTTAATTTGGAAACCCTGACGCTCCAAATTGGCTCTCATTTTTGCTTTACTTTGCTCGGGTGCACCTGGTTTGAATACAATTACCATGAAAAATCTCTCCTTTTTCCTACGTTTGCGCAGGTCCGCTTATAATATTTGTCAAATTTTATCATTAAAAAAACAGGCTCCGTAAAAGAGCCTGCTTAAAAAGCATCTTGAAGATGTCATATACAAATACTATTTATAGGCTTCTATTACGTTTGCTGCTATATGCTTTTTTCCATGCCAAAAAACCGGTGCTAAAGTAGTAGCTAAAGACCGGAGCATAATAAAAGCCATATTCAGTTACAGCGTTCAGCTTAACAGAATCCATTGAATTCACCTGCAAAATAATTTTATCGTCTATGTCAACGATTGGAAACATTTTACAGCTAGCGTTACACAGCGTCAAGAAAAAATATGCATGTTACTGACTTTTTTTATTTTTGCAAAAAAAGTGTAACGTGGATTACAGAATTTGAATTTTTGTGTTTGTGAGGAATTTTTACTTTTGACGTTCACGAGAACGTCAGCGCGTTTTTAAATATTCTTCTTTGTAGCCAAAGAAGAATCAAGAAATCTCGCGCTTTTCAAAGCGCGGCAAAGAATAGAGCTTCAACCCTTAACAGGCATCGCCTTTATCCGGTCGCAACCAGGCAATGGCTCCCACAAGGCTAGTGGTTCTAGGTCATTGCGGCTCGCAATGCAGGACTTTGGCGGTCTACCGCAAAGAGAGTTGTACGCCAGCGTGCTTTTTGTACTTGCCTGCACCTAAAATATTCACCGTTGCGTAGATTTTAGTAGCAAAAGTAAGCAAGAAGTTTAGCTATCGTTTATTCAGCGTGCTACCGCAGTCATTGGTGATGTGGTTGTTTGTTTTGCGAATGAACGTTATCACTATGAAGCCAGTTGGACTTACTGCCTGCAAGTAAGGGTTCTTTTGGATACTTTTACCCTAAAGGGCACGCGTCTTGACCACAAGAAAAGTATCATAACAAACGCTGCGCGTGCGCTTGCACGCCTGCAATTAAAGGCTCTTTTTGCATACTTTTTACCCTAAAGGGCACGCATCTTGCCCTAAGAAAAAGTATGATACTAGCATTGAACGAGCGCTAATATATCGCCGCTATAATTTCACAACACATATAAGTGGTCGTTCCTGTCGCGAAACGCGACAGGAATACGTCTTTTATAATTCCTCCTGCCAAGCCGCCAGCAGACTGCTGAACTCCTCCCACTGCGCCGCCAGCTGCTCCATAGCCGCGTCGGCCTTAGCCTGCTCCCAACCGCGCAGCAGCGCTATTTCATAACGCAGCTCCGGTATTTCCTGATGATTGGCAGCTAAATTTTCCATATAACGTTCGTTAACATAATCGTCATGCAAAATTCCCAGCATATCCTGCAAATATTTTAAACTGCGCAAAAGTCTCGGCGATGCGCTAAGTTCCGGCACGCTCTGCAAGGCATAGCGAAAACGCTTCAGCTTAATGCGTATTTTATGAAGCTGCTCCCTATCGCTGATATCAGAATATTTTTGCGGCAGCAGCTGAATTTTTTCTGCCCAACCGCCCAAACGTTTGCGGAAAAATCCTGTTAAATCCCAGCGCTGTTCCTTGCTTTGAGCAGCCTGAACCTGTAGAAACAGCAACAGCTGCGCCAATTCCAAAGTCAGTAAATTAAGTTTTAAGCCCTGCAAGCTTTTTTGCAGTTCCTGTTTACGCAGCTGCTCCAGCAAACGCTGCAAATTCGACACGGTCTGCATCCTTTCATTACCGGACGGCAGATTTTCCTGCCGCTTAGCTGCCGTTTCTGTATTTTCCTCGTCGTTGCCGCTCTGACGCATACGCAGACGCGAGCAAGTCAAAAGCATTACGTCAAACTCGCGCACGCCAGCCATAGCGGTAGCTTTTGCTTTTATTTTTTGCTGCCACTCTAAAGCTTCCGTCTCCGGCAGTAAAGGCTTTACTAAAGCCAAAAACGAGCGCAAACGCCGCAGCTTCACGCGCAGCTGACGCCACAAGGGACGCTGACTGCCGCTCGTAACCAACACCTGCTCCCACAGCTTGTTGATGCCGTAAAGCTGCCAAGGAATATGGCAGACAAGCGCCGTCGCCGCATTTTCTGCATCATAATCATTTAGCTTGTCCAAACAGTAGCAGCCCCGGTGCAAATCTATGCGACGGGATAAATCAGGCTCGTCCAGCACAAAACGCTGCTTGCCGGACAGCAATTTAGCGAGTATCCGTTGCATTGCCGTTACCGCTTCACCACTGCGTCCGTCAAACTCTAAAACAATATCCGCCACCTGCACCGGCTTATCGCTCACCAATAAAACGCCCCAGGCGCAGACCACGCTGTAATCTGTGCCGTTTATTTTAGGCGTAAAGCGCGCCATGCGGCATTTATACATATCGTTGTCGCTGAAATATTTTTCTTTTACCTTATATTTTACCGTACACGGAGGCAGCAGCTTTTTTACCAGCCCCAAAAGCTGCGCTTGATGCTTAATATCTACGCCGTGCAGACAAATTTTTTGCTTCATTATTTTACCTGCGCAGGCAAGGGCTTGCCTGTCAATCCTGCTAAAATATTTTCTACCGTAAGCATAGCCATGGCGTCGCGGGTTTCCACAGTAGCGCTGGCCATGTGAGGCGTTACGGTAACATTAGGCAGCGTCAGCAGCTTGTGCTCGCCGGGCAGCGGTTCCGGGTCGGTAACATCCATTGCCGCATAAGCCAAATGACCGCCGGTCAAAGCTTCGTATAAAGCGTCCGTATCTACTACGCCGCCGCGGCTGATATTCACCAGACGCGCGCCCTTTTTCATTTTGCTCAAGGCTTCGGCATTTATTAAATGTTTGGTTGATGGATTCAGCGTCACTGCCAGCAAAACTACGTCGGCCTGCGCCAAAAGCTCTTCCTGGCTAAGATATTTTACGTTTAACGCTGCGTCGTCGTTACGCTGACGGCGGTTGTGATATACAACCTGCATTTTACTGGCCTGAGCGCGTTTTGCAATGGCGCTGCCAATATCGCCCATGCCGATAATACCCAAAATCTTGCCTGCCAAATCGGAAGTCAAGCCAAAGGGCTTACGCTGTCCCCAAAGTCCTTGCCTCACATGCTCGTGAGCTTTGACAAGGCGGCGGGCGCTGTCGATTATCAAGCCGTAAGCCAAATCTGCCACGGCGTCCACCAAAACGCCGGGAGTATTACCCACTGCTACGCCATGCGCGGTGCATGCTGCCACATCAATATTATCGTAGCCAACGGAAGCTTGGGCGATAACCTTTAATCGGGGAGCCTTGCGCAAAAGCTCCTCATCAATCCGCATATTGCCCGTAGAAAAAAGCGCGTCAGCCTGTGCCAGCTTCGCCTCAAATTCTTCCTTGGGCATGCGTCCGCCCTGCTGCCAGCCAACTAAATTTACTGTATCAGATAATTTATTGTAAGCGCAGGGGCGCATTTTTCCCGTAGCTAAAACAGTAAAATTCTGCATATTCTCCATTTATTTTTCAACTCGTTTCTTAATTTATTTTTTCGGCAAAATTTCCAGCCAGTAATTATCCGGGTCGCTGATAAAATAAATACCCATAGCCGGATTTTCGTAGCAAATGCAGCCCATTTCCTTGTGTTTGGCGTGAGCTGCCGCATAATCCTCTACCACAAACGCTAAATGAAATTCATTTTCGCCCAAATTATACGGCTCCTTGCGATCGCGCAGCCAGGTCAGCTCCAGCTGATGCGGCGTTTTGCCGTCGGTTAAATATACCAAAATAAAGCTGCCATCCTCGGCCACCTTGCGGCGCGCTTCCTTTAAGCCCAAAGCCTGCTCATAAAATTTTAAGCTTTTATCAAGATCCAGTACGTTGAAATTATTGTGTGCAAAAGTAAATTCCATCTTTTCACCTCATTGTAAATATTAAAATTTAAAAATAAACCTGTTTTAACAGCAGCACTGCCAAAGTTATAGCGGCAACCACCTTACCTAAAAGCGCAAAAAAACGTGTTTTAGCGGCAACCAGCGCCAAATGCGCTGCATCCTTGCGAATGCCCGTGCGCGCCAACTCATAAAAAAAGGCCGTTATACCTGCGCCAGCCATACCGCCGATAATAGAGCCTAAAATCGGTAAAAACGCTGTACCCAAAAGCGTTCCTACAAAACCGCCAAGAGCAATTAGCAGAACTGCCAGCCACGAAACCTTTTCTTTTTTTATTCCAAAAAGCGCAACGCAAAATTCCCACGCTTCGCCTAAAAGATAAGTTAAAATCATCACAGACAGCAGTCGGCCGCTAAAATATCTGGCTTCGTCAAAAAAAGCTAGACCAATGCCGGTAAGCAGCATAATGCTGTTGCCGGGCAAATCAAAAATAGTTAAAAAAGGACAAATAACAGCTACGATTACGGCTAAAATTTTTTCTGCAAGAAATTCCATCCTTATCCTCCATAATTTATTAGACCTGTTATACTCAAAATTATATGCTCCGTTAAGCTATGCGTCCGCCTACGGCTTCGCAAGCTTTAGGTATTCACATTATACCATATTTGAATATACACTAAGGCAAGATTATTCCACAAAAATTCGAAATAATTGTAAAATCGTTGTTTATTGTCAAGGAAAATGCTACAATGAATAAAGAATATATGCCAATATATTTTAGGAAAGGAAATAACGATGAATGATATTTTAACAATTTTGCAGCCTTGGTATCCGTCCATCGGCGCTTTCTGCTTTTTTACCTTTATCCGCTATTTTTACAAGCATTTTTTACTGCGCTTTCTGCACCGCTTAACCAACGTTATCTCTTTTAAGCATGGCGAAGAACTTATCGAAGCTTTTGCTCATCCAATAAATTTACTGCTTTATGTTGCGGCATTTTATTCCGCTATCAATATTGCCCCTATCAACACCAGCGGCTGGGTAGCCTTTTTAGACCGTATTCTGCGCAGCACCATCGTCCTTTGCTTCTTTTGGGGCTGCTACAATGTCAGCGATACTACGCATGGCATTATGCTGGACATTTTAGAAAAAACCGGTATCAAATCAGAAGAATCGCTGTCCAATATTTTTGCTACAATTCTGCGCTTAATTATCGTGCTACTCTGCTTTGTAACTATTGCACGAGAATGGAATTATGATATCAGCGGCTTTCTTGCATCTTTAAGTATCGGCTCCGTAGCCGTAGCCTTTGCCGCAAAGGATGCGTTAGCCAATGTGTTCGGCAGTCTGATTATTATTTTAGATAAGCCCTTTAAAGCCGGCGACTGGGTGCTGGCGAATAATATCGAAGGTATTGTAGAAAGCATTTCCTTCCGCAGCACTTGTATCCGCACCTTCAACCAAGAGCTGGTATACGTTCCCAACTCGCTACTCAGCAATACGCCCATCACTAATTTTACCTTGCGCGAAAAAAGACGGATCGATTTCACCTTAGGACTTACCTACGACAGCACGGCAGCACAAATGGAAGCGTTTATTGCCAAGCTGCAAAACTATCTTACTAACAATCCGCACATTTATGAAGATAATGTGCGCGTACATTTTGTAACCTATAACGACAGCAGCTTAGACGTGCGCGTTACCTGCTATGCCCGCGCCGCTCATCAGCACGAATATCTGGATATTTTGCAGGAAATAAATCTGCAAATTATGTCCTTGCTGGAAGAAGCAGGTGTAAGCTGCGCTTTCCCCAGTCAAAGTATTTATTTTGAAACTCCTTTGACTAATGTCCGGCAAGCTGACAAAAATAAAAACGCAGCAAAATATGAACAGTAAGCCTTATTTTGCACAACTCGAAAGGAGGCGTCTCCCATGGCTGATGTAAAAGCCACAGCCGCCAATAATTTTCAGGCTGTAATTATCGGCGGCGGCCCTGCCGGTGTTTCGGCAGCGCTGTATTTGGCTCGCGCCAACATTAAAACCGCTATTATTGAAAATGGTCCCGGCGCTTTGGCTAAAGCGCATAAAATTGAAAATTATTACGGCATCACCGCCAGCGGTCTTAAGCTTTACGCCGAAGGTTTAGAGCAGGCGTACAGTCTTGGCGTTACTATTATACAAGACGAGGTGCTGGCCGTAGAATATTTTGACAGCTTTATGCTGACGCTCAAAAACCAAGCGGATCCCCTGCCTGCGCCCGTGTTAATTTTGGCTACCGGTACTAAAAATATAACGCTCAAGGTACCCGGATTAGCAGAACTGACAGGCAAAGGCGTCAGCTACTGCGCTGTCTGCGACGGCTTTTTCTTCCGTCAAAAAAATGTCGCCGTTTTAGGCAGCGGTGCCTACGCGCTGCACGAAGCCGAATATCTTAAACATATTGCCGCGTCCGTCACCGTGCTGACCAACGGCAGCGACGAAGCCTTGGTCAAAGCAGCCGGTTTTGCTGTAATTTCCACGCCGCTGGTAAATGTAAGCGGTGAAAATAAATTGGATGCCGTTCATTTTGCCGATGGTTCACAGCTTGCAGCCGACGGTCTGTTTATCGCCCTTGGCACTGCGGACAGCACCGATATTGCCCGCAAATTAGGCGCGCAAATCAACGGCCGTTTTATCAGCGTCGACGCTGATGGCGCTACTAATATTCCCGGACTTTTTGCGGCAGGCGACTGTACCGGCGGTCTTATGCAGGTTGCCAAAGCCGTTTACGACGGCGCCAAGGCAGGCTTGGCAGCGATAAAATTTATCCGCGCCAAATAAAGCGATTGAAAATTTAATCTGCGTCTGCCAAAATAACGCAACAAAAATTTTAGCAATATAAAAACAAATAACAAAGGAGTGTATCAATATGGCATTAGAATTTACCACTAACAATTTTTCCCAAGAAGTTTTAGAAGCAAAAGGCACTGTTTTAGTAGACTTTTGGGCAAGCTGGTGCGGTCCCTGCCGTATGCAGGCGCCTATTTTAGAAGCTTTCGCTAAAGAGCATCCTGAAATTAAAGTAGGCAAGGTAAATGTGGACGAAAACCATGAGCTGGCAGAAAAATTTGCCATCATGTCCATTCCCAGCCTGCTGGCTTTCAAAGACGGCAAATTGGTTAAAACCGCAGTCGGCCTGCACGACAAGGGCGGCTTAGCAGAATTAGTAAAATAAGCAAAAAAGTAAAAACCGTACTGCCTAATTTTACAGACAGTACGGTTTTTTTCATGTAATTTTTAATTATTTGCCGGCTGCGTTAGCGGAAGCTTCTTCCTGCGGTTTAGGCAGCAGTATTTGGAAATCTTTCAATAAAGGCTTTTCGCCGTTAAGCACAAAAACATAAACAAAGCGGGCAGCGGGAATTTTTTCACCAACAATTTGATAAACTAAAACATCCGCGTCATCCAATTTTTCAATTACGCGCAGACGATTAGTAGTCAGCTTGCCAAAGCTTTTGGCAACCTGCTCGTGCATATTATTATAAGCATTCTCGGTCCAATCCTTTTGCATATCGGCGCTCATCATGGAGCTGACTGCCTTATAGTTATTGCCTCCCATAAATTTAGCTACAATAGCTTCTTCTGCATCCAGCACTTTGCCGCCGGCCGCGCTGCATACAGCGCTGACTGCCAAGGTCATAACCATAACCAGAAGCATTAACATTTTTTTCATATAACATATCCTCCTTTAAAGCTTTAATTTTTGCAATAGAAAATTGTATCTAAAACTGCTTACTATTATAAGCCTTTCCCGGCTTCTGCGCAAGTGAAGTTTTTGCTAACAAATCTCATAATTTTTTATGTATGAATTGACTTAGAGCGTACTTCACATGTTATAATGAAAATAAAGCTTAAAGCTAAGCAAGTAAATGTATTATTGCTAGGAGGAAATTCGTTATGCATATGGCAGACGCTTTAATAAATCCCACAGTGGCAGCAGTTATGTATGCTGCCAGCGCCGCAGCGGCGGCTTATTCTATAAAAAAGGTGCGCGAAGAAAACAATCCCCGCAAAATTCCTCTTATGGGCGTGATGGGAGCTTTTGTTTTTGCTGCACAAATGCTCAACTTTACTATTCCCGGTACCGGCTCCAGCGGCCATCTCTGCGGCAGCCTGCTTTTGGCGGCGCTTTTAGGTCCTTACGCCGCATTTTTAACGATGATTGGTATTTTGACAATTCAATGCCTTTTATTTGCCGACGGCGGTCTGCTGGCTTTGGGCGCCAATATCTGGAACATGGCCTTTTACGGCTGCTTTGTAGGCGGGCTTTTAATTTGGCAGCCGCTTATCCAACGCAGGCTTAGCAAAGCAAGAATAATTTCAGCTTCTGTTGTAGGCTCTGTTATAACCTTGCAAATGGGCGCCTTCAGCGTAGTTTTAGAAACTGCGGCTTCCGGAATTTCCGAGCTGCCTTTCAATATTTTCGCCTTCACTATGCAGGGTATTCATTTAGCTATAGGCGCAGTAGAAGGCTTAATTATCGCCGCCGTACTGCTTTTTGTTTACCAGGCGCGCCCCGAACTGCTTACAGGCGCAAAAGCAGCTGCAAACGGCAGCTTAACCTTTGAAAAAGCCTTAGCTTTTTTAGGCTCTGCCGCAGTCTTGGCAGCAGGCGTTTTATCCTTAGCCGCTTCCGAAAATCCCGACGGTCTGGAGTGGTCCTTAGAAAAAGTTGCCGGCTCTGCGGAATTAGAAAAGAGCGGTGCGCTGCACGCTTTGGCAGCCCAAATTCAAGAACTCACTTCTCTTTTACCCGATTACAATTTTCAAGGCTCGGAATCTGCCTGGGGCACTGTTTTCTCCGGCTTAGCAGGCAGCGCTTTGGTATTGCTTGTATGCGTGGCCTGCTGCTACGCTTTCCATTTTTTCAAACATAAAACGGCATGAATAAAATAAGCGGCGCTCTTACAGAAATCAATAAACTTAATAGTACGGCGCAGGGTTCCAGCGTCATGCACCGTTTACACCCGCTGGCCAAGCTGCTGCTGACAATTTTTTATATTGCTATGCTCATGTCCTTTGGCAAGTACCAAATTTTTGGTCTTGTCGGCATGAGCATTTACCTTTTTATCGGCTTTCGCCTCAGCCGCCTGTCCCTAAAAGAAGGCTTGTGGCGACTGCGTTTGATTTTGCCTCTCGTAAGTATGGTAGGGCTGGCGAATCCCTTTTTTGACAGTCACCAATTTGTTTTTGGCAGCCAGACGCTTAACGCAGGCTGGATTTCTTTTATTACGCTTATGCTTAAAGGAATTTTTGCTGTGCTGGCATCCTATCTGCTTATTGCGACTACTTCTATTGAACAAATTTGCTACGCCATGCGCTTAGCGCATCTGCCGAAAATTCTTGTAACGCAGTTTTTGCTTACCTACCGTTATTTGACTTTACTTTTAGAGCAAGCCGAAACTATTTCGCAGGCTTACGCTTTACGCGCACCCAAGCAAACGGGCATTCACTTCAAGGTATGGGGCACACTGGCAGGACAGCTTTTGCTGCGCAGTATAGACAGAGCCAATGCCCTTTACGACAGTATGCTGCTGCGCGGCTATCAAGGCGAATATTATTACGGCGGCCCTTTGGCTGCCTGGAATAAAAAAGATTGGCGCTATCTTGTGAGCATCGTCTTTCTGCTGCTCTTGCTGCGGTTACTGCCTTGGAGCTTGCTCTACACTAAGATTTTAGGAGGAAAATTTTTATGAGCCATATTCATATAGATATCCAAAATCTTTCCTTTGCTTACGAAGAACAGCAGCCAATTTTACAAAATATTACGCTGCACGCTTCGGAGCACGAAGCCATTGGCATTATCGGCGCTAACGGCGTAGGCAAATCAACCTTGCTCAAGCTTTTGGTTGGCTTGTACCTAAATTTCAGCGGTCACATCCGCATCGAAGAAATTCCTGTAGAAGCAAAAACTATGCCGCTGATTCGCGAAAAGATTGGCTATGTCTTTCAGGATTCCGACAGCCAGCTTTTTATGACGACCGCTTACGAAGATATTGCCTTTGCCCCCAGAAATTACGGTCTGCCGGAAGCAGAAGTCGAAAGGCGCGTAACGCAGGCGTTAAAGCTGGTTGGGATTCAACATCTGCGCGATAAGCAAATTTTTAAAATGTCCGGCGGTGAAAAAAAGCTCGTTTCTTTGGCAACAATTTTATCCTTAACCCCTGATATTATTCTTTTAGACGAGCCATCAGTTGCTCTCGACCCGCGCAACCGCCGCCAGCTTATCAAGCTGCTCAATTCCTTTGAGCATTTAAAAATTATTGCCACTCACGATTTAGATTTAGTGCTGGACACCTGCCAGCGCACCATTATTCTTGCCGACGGACGCATTGTCGCCGACGGCCCCACACAGGAATTACTCACCAATCGCAAGCTATTGGAGGATAACGGTTTAGAACTGCCCTTATCCTTGAGCAGAAAATAAAAACTAAAGCCGTACTACCTAGCTTTATCCTAGATAGTACGGCTTTTTTAGTGCGGAAAATTATTTTGCTTATTTCAAACCGTTGACAATGCGTTCCATGGCTTCAATGGTATTTTCACGACTGCCGAAAGCGGTCAGACGGAAATAGCCTTCGCCCTTGGAGCCAAAGCCTGCGCCGGGAGTGCCGACAATCTGCAGTTTTTCCAGCAGGAAGTCAAAGAATTCCCAAGAGGTCATACCGTTGGGGCATTGCAGCCAAATATACGGAGAATGTACGCCGCCATAATATTTTACGCCGATTTTATCAAAGCCGGCCATCATAATGCGGGCGTTTTCTTGATAATAAGCAATGTTTTCGCGGCATTCCTTAACGCCTACGGGACTGTAAGCAGTCTCGGCTCCGCGTTGCACAATGTAGGGCACGCCGTTGAATTTAGTGGTTTGACGGCGCAGCCACATTTTGTTGAGCTCCAATTCTCTGCCATCCTGAGTTTTGCGCACCAAAGCCTTGGGTACAACGGTGTAACCGCAGCGAGTACCGGTGAAGCCGCAGGTTTTGGACATGGAGCACAGCTCAATAGCGCATTTTTTTGCATCCTCGATAACAAAAATGCTGCGCGGAATAGCAGGGTCGGCAACAAATGCTTCATAAGCCGCATCATACAAAATAACCGCGTCATTTTTCAGAGCATAAGCAACCCATTTTTCCAGCTGCTCTTTGGTATATGCAGCACCGGTAGGATTATTGGGAGAGCACAGATAAATTACGTCAGCCTTAACATTTTCGTCAGGCATGGGCAGGAAATCGTTTTCCGGGCCGCCTTCCATGAAAATAATTTTGCGGCCGCACATAATATTGGTATCCAAATACACTGGATAAACCGGGTCTGGAACAAGAATAGTATTGGCATTGCTAAAAATATCAGTAATATTGCCGCAGTCGCTCTTAGCGCCGTCGCTAATAAAAATTTCGTCGCTATCCAATTTTACGCCGAAGGTAGCATAATATTTTACCAAAGCTTCGTGCAGAAAATCATAGCCCTGCTCCGGACCATAGCCGCGGAAGGTTTCCTGTACGCCCATTTCAGCGACCGCTTTGGTCATAGCTTCTACAACGCTTGGCGCCAAGGGACGGGTTACGTCGCCAATGCCTAAACGGATAATTTTTTTGTCAGGATGCGCCGCAGCATAAGCGCTCACCTTATGCGCAATATCCGCGAAAAGATAGCTTTCTTTGAGATTACAATAGTTTTCGTTTACAAACGCCATTTAATTACAAACCCCCATTAAAAATAAAATAATAAATATATTTTAGATATATCAACGCAGATTAACTGCAAAATTTTTGATATATCTTATTTAACCAATTCGTCAGGAATTTCCACAGTGCCAACAAAGGCTTCCACTGCCGGTCCTTCCAAATATACATGGTCGTCCTTAGCGTGGGTAACTTGCAGTGTACCACCCTTAGCGATAACTGTCAAGGGCTCGCCCTTTTTACCTGCGCGTCCCAGCATAATTGCAGCTACTGCCACAGCGCTGGCGCCGGTACCGCAGGCCCAGGTTTCGCCGCTGCCGCGCTCCCATACGCGGAATTTTACGGTATTTTTATCAATAACCTGCACAAATTCCGTATTTACGCCTTCGGGGAACAGCTTGTGATGCTCAAAGCAGGGACCAAGCTCCTCCAAATTTAAAGCGTCCACATCATCCACAAAGGTTACAAAATGAGGATTGCCCATAGAAATTGCCGTGCCGTTAAACACAACCTTTTCTTTGGTTACATCGTCATGTTTATCGTCTAAAACCAAGCCTTGGTCAACAAAAATATAATGGTCGCAATTCATGGGAATTTCCGTAGCCTTAAAAATTGGTTTACCCATGTCAACTTTAGCAGACATAACCTTACCCTCCTCAATGTGCATTTCTACAGTTTTAACGCCGGACAAAGTTTCGATAGCCACAGGATTTTTATTCGTCAAGCCCTTATCATAAACAAACTTTGCCACGCAGCGAATACCGTTGCCGCACATTTTTCCTTCCGAACGGTCAGCGTTAAACATACGCATTTTAAAATCTGCAACGTCAGATTTACATACGCAAATCAAGCCATCGCTGCCAATGCTGAAACGGCGGTGGCTTACGTATTCGGAAATAATTTCCGGATGCGGCAGCTCTTCCTTAGTGCAGTCCACATACACATAGTCGTTGCCGGCGCCGTGCATTTTAGTAAATTCTATTTTCATGGAACTTCCTCCTTCTCATTCTTTTTCATTATAACATATATTTTTGCTTTTTTCATTACTAACAGCAGTAAATCTAATATAAAAAAGTCTGCCGCTCATGCGACAGACTTTCTTGTAAATAACCGCTGACGGCTTACAACAATATACTTTTTGATTTAAGCATACAGCTTCTTTTTTAATTGCAGCAGCACATTAGCCAGCAATTCATAAGCAGGCTCAATAGAAGCTACTTCTAAATATTCTTCCGGAGTATGGGCACGCCCGCCAATGGGTCCCATGGCGTCGATAGTAGGCACGCCTACGGAAGCAACAAAGCTGCCGTCGCTGCCGCCGCCAACGCTAATCCATTCGGTACCCATGCCCAGTTTTACAGCTTCCGCATTAACTAAAGCAATAAATTCGTCTGTTTTTGCAGATTTGAACATGGGAGGATAGCCTGCTTTGCTTTCAATTTCAACAGTAATTTCATGCTCTTTAGCATGCTCGCGCAGCTCTGCCACCTTGTTGGTAAAAATATCAATTTGGTCAAGAGTTTTTACGCGCAAATCAATGCCCATTTCTGCCTCTGCCGCAACGGTGTTAATACCAATGCCGCCCTTAACAAGACCTACATTGACGGTTACGCCGGTTTCGTAATTAGTAAGTTCGCTCAGCTTGCCAATCCAGTAAGCCATTTCGTTGATAGCGCTGCGTCCATCCTGATGATTAGTGCCCGCATGAGAATCCTTGCCGTGGAATTTAGCGTTGTACATAGCCACGCCTTTACGTTCAAATACATGCTCGCCATGAGGTCTTCCGGGTTCCATAACTATGGCGTAACTGCTCTTTTTACCCAGCTCATAGAACCAATTCTGATAATGCTGGCTGCCTTTTTCTTCTTCGGAGTTAAACGCCAGGCAAACACGCAAAGGCTTGAGTTCTTCCACGCAATTCAATGCAGCGTAAACGCCCAAAAGCAAGCCGGATTTCATATCGGTAACGCCGGGGCCATAAGCAATGCCATTCTCAATCTTAAATGGTCTTTTAGCGGCTTCACCTCTATCAAAAACAGTATCCATATGCGTAATTACCACAACATCATACTCATCTTGCTCGGTGTTGGTTATTTCCATAGCATGACCAACATCACTGCCACCGTCAACATATTTAATATGCCATTCGGAACTATTAAACATAGCGGCAATATAGGCGGCAACTTTATTGGTTCCCTCCGGGTCAGAACCGTTGCTGTCTATATTAACTAACTGTTCCAAATCCTTAAGAAATTGCTGTAAATCAAATTTTTTCATTTTGCTTTTTCACACTTTCTTATTACAGCCTATGCTTATTTCGGGTAGTTGCTGTTGTTGTTTTCTTTCAGCAGAACATCGTGAGCGCCGCCTTCAACCAAGGAAGTTGCAGAAACCAAGGTCAGTTTAGCCTTTTCTTTCAGCTCGGCAATATTCAAAGCGCCGCAGTTGCACATGGTGGAACGAATTTTAGACAATGTCAGATTTACGTTATCCTTTAAGCTGCCTGCATACGGAACATAGGAATCAACGCCTTCTTCAAAGGACAGCTTAGCTGCGCCGCCCATATCGTAACGCTGCCAGTTGCGGGCACGAGCAGAGCCCTCGCCCCAATATTCTTTCATGTAGGTGCCGTTGATGTTAACTTTATTGGAAGGGCTTTCATCAAAGCGGGCAAAATAACGGCCCAGCATCATAAAGTCAGCGCCCATAGCCAAAGCCAAGGTCATATGGTAATCGTAAACGATGCCGCCGTCGGAGCAAACAGGAACATAAATGCCGGTTTCTTCGTAATATTCGTCGCGCGCTTTGCAAACGTCAATCAAAGCAGTTGCCTGGCCGCGGCCAATGCCTTTTTGCTCACGGGTAATGCAGATAGAACCGCCGCCGATACCAACCTTAATAAAGTCAGCGCCAGCCTCTGCCAGGAAGCGGAAGCCTTCTGCATCTACTACGTTGCCAGCGCCAACCTTTACGCTGTCGCCGTAGTGCTCGCGAATCCAATCCAAAGTAATTTTCTGCCATGCGCTGTACCCCTCGGAGGAGTCAATGCACAATACGTCAACGCCTGCGTCAACCAGTGCCGGAACGCGTTCAGCATAATCGCGGGTGTTGATGCCAGCGCCGACAATGTGGCGTTTTTTGCTGTCCAGCAGCTCCAATGGATATTCCTTATGAGTTGCATAGTCTTTGCGGAATACCATGTACAGCAAACGACCATCGTCGTCAACAATGGGCAGAGTGTTAAGCTTCTTTTCCCAAATAATATCGTTAGCCTGCTGCAAGGTAGTATCTTTACCGGCAACAATCATTTGGTCGATAGGAGTCATAAAATCGCGAACTTTAGTTGCGCGGTCCATGCGGCTGGGGCGATAGTCACGGCTGGTAACAATACCTTCCAGTTTGCCGTTTACGGTACCGTCGCTGGTTACGGCAACAGTAGAATGACCAGTACGCTCTTTCAAAGCTAAAATATCAGCCAAAGTGCTGTCGGGACGAATGTTGGAATCGCTGCTGACAAAGCCTGCGCGATGTGCTTTTACACGAGCAACCATTGCAGCCTCATCTTCCACAGATTGAGAACCGTAGATAAAAGAAATGCCGCCTTCCTTGGACAATGCTACTGCCAGCTTTTCACCGGAAACAGCCTGCATAATTGCGGAAACCATGGGAATGTTCATGGTAATTGCAGGTTCTTCACCTTTTTTAAATTTTACAAGCGGAGTACGCAAATCAACGTTAGCAGGAATACATTTTTCGGAAGAATAACCGGGAACTAACAAATATTCGCTAAAAGTATGAGCAGGTTCATCATAATAAAAAGCCATTCTTTTCATCATCCTTTTCTTTAAAATTTTATTTTTACTATTTTAACGCTTTAGAGCTCGCCATGCAATATCTTTACGATGAAATTCTTTGTCAAATTTAATTTTTTCTACGGCTTTATAAGCGCGTTCACGCGCCGCCTTAATAGAGCCGTCCACAGCAGTTACGCCTAAAACGCGGCCGCCATTGGTTAAGATTTTACCGCCGTCTGCTTTAGTGCCTGCGTGGAATACCACTACATCCTTATCCTCGGCAGCAGCTTCAAGGCCGGTAATTTCTTTGCCCTTTTCGTAACTTTCGGGATAACCGCCGCTAGCCATAACTACGCAGACAGCAGCCTTATCATACCAGCCAACATCAGCCTTATCCAAAGTTTCCGTAGCGCAGGCAAGCATAATATCAGCTAAATCTCCGTCTAACAAAGGTAAGACAACCTGCGTTTCCGGATCGCCAAAACGGCAGTTAAATTCTACAACCTTAACGCTGTCACCCTTAATCATCAGTCCCGCATAGAGGCAGCCTTGATATGGCATACCTTCCTGCGCCATAGCAGCGACAACAGGTTTCAAAATACGCTCGGTAGCTTTTAAACGCAGCACGTCAGTCATAACCGGAGCAGGGGCATAGGTACCCATACCGCCGGTGTTGGGACCTTCGTCGCCGTCAAATACACGCTTATGGTCTTGAGCAGCAATCATAGGAATAACGGTCTTACCGTCAGTGAATGCTAAGAGAGAAGCCTCTTCACCCTCCATATATTCTTCCAATACCAAGCGGGCTCCGGCATTGCCAAATTTATGGTCAGCCATCATTTCGTCAATGGCATCTAAAGCTTCCTGCTTAGTCATAGCCACAACAACACCCTTGCCAGCTGCCAAGCCGTCAGCCTTAACAACAATGGGTGCGCCTTTTTCTTCTACATAAGCTTTAGCGGTTGCAATATCCTCGCAGATTTTAAAGAAAGCGGTGGGAATATTATATTTTGCCATCAGCTCCTTGGAAAATGCTTTAGAGCCTTCCAGCTGCGCAGCCAATTTAGAAGGTCCGAAAACAGGCAGTCCGCGGCGTTTAAAAACGTCTGCCAGTCCCGCAACCAACGGCGCTTCCGGACCGACTACGGTCAAATCAACGCTTTTTTCTTCAGCGTAATCAGCAACGCTTTCCAAATCATCAATATTTAAATTGATACATTCGCACTTTTTAAGCAAGGCAATACCGGGATTACCGGGAGCCGCATATATTTTTTCTACCTTAGGGCTTTGCGCCAGCTTCCATGCTAAAGCATGTTCGCGGCCGCCGCCGCCGATTAAGAGAATTATCATAATTTTTACCTCTTATTCTGCCAATTGCTTTTTCAGGTATTCGCTAATCATGGTGTCGTATTCGGCAGTGTGGGAAAAAGCTTCAAAAGCCAGCTCCTTGCGGGTACGAGCATCAATATCACCGTCTTTTTCCAGCATTTCCATAAGCTGTGCATAGCGATGAGGATAAGTAACAATTACTACGTCCTTAAAGTTTTTAGCGGATGCGCGCACCATAGCCGGCCCACCGATATCAATGTTTTCAATAGCCTCCGCTTCGGTTACGCCCGGTTTAGCAATAGTTTCACGGAAAGGATACAGATTTACTACAACTAAATCAATAGGAGTAATATCATGCTCTGCTAAAGCCTTCATATGCTCCTGATTGCTACGTACTGCAAGAATTGCACCGTGAATTTTAGGATTTAAGGTTTTTACGCGGCCGTCCATAATTTCAGGGAAGCCGGTTACATCGCTTACATAAGTAACGGGAATGCCTGCGTCCTTAATAGCCTTCATAGTACCACCGGTAGAAATAATTTCTACGCCTTTCCCGCTCAAAAATTTTGCCAGCTCCACAATGCCGGTCTTATCAGAAACGCTAAGTAATGCTCTTTTAATTTTCATTTGCACACCTCTATTTTCTTATGCCAAAACCTTGACCTTGCGGCCGTTAATTACCAATTTATCTTCTGCCCACAGCTTTAGCGCTTCCGGCATGGCAATATGCTCCTGCACTAAAATTCTGTCTGCCAAAGTATCCTCTGTATCATCATCCATTACAGGCACTACCTTTTGCAGAATAATAGGACCGCTGTCGGTACCCTCGTCTACAAAATGCACGGTGCAGCCGGAAAATTTTACGCCGTAAGCCACAGCCTGGCCTTGACCGTGCAGACCCGGGAAGCTGGGCAGCAGCGCAGGATGAATATTGATAATTTTATGATGCCATTTATTGACAAAGTTAGCGCTTAAAATACGCATAAAGCCTGCCAGTACAACCAGCTCACAACCGGCGTCCGTTAAGGCTGCATTGATTTTTGCTTCAAAATCATCTTTAGAAGCACATGCTTTACGCTCGATTGCTGCTGCTTTAATACCGGCTTTCTGCGCACGCTCCAAGGCATAAGCATCGCTTTTATCGCTTATTACTACGGCAATTTCCAAAGGCAGGTAGCCGTCGGCAATACGGTCCATAATAGCCTGTAAATTACTGCCGCGGCCGCTTACTAATACGCCTACTTTACGCACCAAAAACGCCGCCCTTCATTACAGTCTTTTGCCCGCCTTCTACAATTTTACCAAGCTCGTAAAAGTTTTCGCCTGCTGCTGTCAAATGCGCGCGAACAGCGTCCGCTTCTGCGGGGTCAATTACCAGCACCATGCCTACGCCCATGTTAAAAGTGCGATACATTTCTTTCCAAGGCACATTGCCCCATTCCTGCAATTTTTTGAAAACAACAGGAACTTCCCAAGCTTCGGCATTAATTTCTGCGTCGCAGCCCGCAGGCAGAATACGCGGAATATTATCATAGAAACCGCCGCCGGTAATATGCACCATACCGTGAATATCAAATTTTTCAATCAAAGGCAGGCAGGTTTTAGGATACAAACGGGTAGGAGTCAGCAGCTTTTCGCCTAAGGAGCAGCCAAAATCATCAATGTATGTATCCATATCATAGCCCATAGCATCAAAACAGATTTTGCGTACCAAAGAAAAACCGTTAGAGTGCACACCGCTGGAGGGCAGGCCTAAAAGTACGTCGCCGGCTTTCACTTTGTCGCCGGTAATCATTTTAGCCCTATCTACTACGCCTACGCAGAAGCCTGCAATATCATATTCTCCTTTGGCATAAAAGCCTGCCATTTCCGCCGTTTCGCCACCGATTAAAGCGCAGCCGCTTTCCTTACAGGCATTGGCAACACCCTTAACAATATTGGCTACCTTTTGGGAATCAACCTTATCCACAGCAATATAATCAAGGAAGAACAAAGGCTCCGCGCCCTGTACCAAAATATCGTTAACACACATAGCGACGGCATCCTGACCAATAGTATCGTGCTTATCAGCCATAAAAGCCAGTTTCAATTTAGTGCCGACACCGTCGGTACCGCTAACCAGCACCGGTTCCTTATATTTACCGCTGTTTAAAGCAAACAGGCCGCCAAAACCGCCCAAATCGCCGATTACCTCGCTGCGATAGGTAGCGCGCACGCTATCCTTCATCAGCTCAACGGCTTTATTACCGGCATCAATATCAACACCGGCATCAGCGTAAGTAAGTTGTTTCTTTTCTTCGCTCATAATTGCCTCCCATTTTATCTTAATTGTCGTTCATATTGATATTATAACAGCAACTGAAATCAGGCTGTTATTGCTTCTTCTTTATTCAAAAAGGTTGTGAGGCTCTTCTTTAATAACCTCGTCAGCCTTGTCCGGATAATCGGAGCTGAAGCAGGCGCAGCACAAATCATCGGGATTGATTTTACTGATGGCACGCTTCATGCCGTCCATAGAAATATAGTGCAGGCTGTCGGCGCCAATATAACGGCAGATTTCATCCTCCGTACAACGAGCCGCAATCAGCTGCTTGCGCTCGGAGGTGTCAATGCCGTAGTAGCAGCTGTCAATAACCGGAGGAGAAGAAATACATACATGTACTTCTTTCGCGCCAGCTTCTTTCAGCAGTTTTACTACCTTTCCGCTGGTAGTACCACGAACAATAGAGTCATCCACCATAACTACAGATTTGCCTGCCACTACACTGCGTACAGGGTTCAGCTTCAAGCGTACCGCATTGGCACGCTGCTTTTGCGTAGGCTGAATAAAGGTTCTGCCCACATAACGGTTTTTAGTCAAGCCCTCCAAAAAGGGAACGCCGGATTCCAGGGAATAGCCAATGGCCGCCGGTGTGCCGCTGTCGGGAGCAGAGATAACAATATCGGGATGCAGGTCGGCAGTTTCTTTTGCCAGCTCGCGCCCCATTTGAATGCGGGCATCATAAACAGGCTGATTATCAATTACACTGTCATTGCGTGCAAAGTATACATATTCAAAAATGCAGTGAGCCTTTTTCTCCGGCAGCTTATCCGCCCACATCATGCTGCGCGGCTCGGCGTTATCACTGTCAATAATAATCATTTCGCCGGGCTTTACGTCGCGCACAAGCTCTGCACCTACTAAGTCAAAAGCGCAGGACTCGGAAGCTACGCACCAACCGTTTTCCATTTTTCCCAAAACCAAAGGACGGAAGCCGTAAGGATCGCGCACAGCGATAATTTTATTATCAGTCATAAATAAAATGGCATAAGCTCCGTGAATTTGTTTAACCGCTTCGGCAATACGTTCTTCAATAGTTTTGCGGGCGCTGTAAGCAATCAGCGTCAGTACAACCTCCGTATCTACGGTAGTGGTAAACACAGCGCCTTCCTTAGCAAGATTTGCTCTTAATTGACCGGCATTAGTTAAATTACCGTTATGGCTGAGCGCCAAATTGCCGCCGTCAAAAAACACCTTTAACGGCTGAATATTATACGCCATGCTGGCGCCGGTAGTAGAATAGCGTACATGACCGATAGCTGCAAAGCCGTTCAAATCACTGACGCCATCCTTAAACACATCGGGAACCAAGCCCATGCCTTTTTTTATCCTCATGCTTTTGCCGTCGGTTACCACGATACCGGTACTTTCCTGACCGCGGTGCTGCAAGGCATAAAGTCCCCAATAGGTATTGAGAGCCACATCCTCAGTATGACTGAAAATGCCGAACACGCCGCATTCTTCATGCAGCTTATCATCTTGAAAAAAATTCTCCACAATAACTCTCCTTTTGCTTTCCTTTAAAAAGTTATTTATTTATTTTCCTCTCTCAGCTTAGCCAGCTTTTCGCCCTTAGCCTTAACCTCGGCCTGCATTTGCAGACGGTTAGCGGCAAGCTTTTCCACTAATTCAGGATATTTAGTAGCCAGAATTTGTACAGCAAATAAAGCGGCATTTTTGGCGCCATTAATAGCCATGGTAGCAACGGGAATACCGGAAGGCATCTGCACAAAGCTCAATAAAGCGTCCATTCCGCCCAACGGAGTAGCGTTGATAGGAATACCAATTACCGGCACAGTAGTATAGGCTGCAATGACACCGCCAAGATGAGCAGCAGCACCGGCGGCGGCAATAATAACCTCCACACCGCGGTCGCGGGCGCCGGCGGCAAATTCATGTACTACATCAGGAGTACGGTGAGCAGAAGCTACAACAACTTCTACCTCTACGCCAAAATCTTTTAAAGTTTTTTCTGCCGGTTCTAAAACAGGCCAATCAGAATTACTGCCCATAATGATTGCAGCTTTCATGAACATCTACCTCCCAAAGAAACTTACTAAAAAAACAAAACCCAAGCAAGCCTTCCTCAATTTCAAACTAAGCAAATCTTTCTCGGGTTATATACTACAATGTACTTACCTTAATTATACCAATGTCCGCGCCAAGCGTCAAATATAAATGTGAACTTTTTAACACTTTCATCTGAAATTGTTCGGAAAGAGAAATCTCCCAAGCAATTTTGCTTAGGAGATTGAGAAAAACAATATTAAACTTTTTCTTGGCCTACACGGCTGCGAATCACCAGCATAGTAACAAACATCAAAGCCAAAGTAACCGGCAGAGCAAGTAAAGCCATAGAACTTTGATACATATACGCAATAGCGCCTGCAATAAGGTAGCCCACAAAAGAAACTCCGGCAGATGTCAGCGCATAAGGCAGCTGTGTAGACACGTGGTTAACGTGGTTAGATTGAGCGCCCGCAGAAGCCATAATCGTCGTATCGCTGATAGGA
Source organism: uncultured Phascolarctobacterium sp. (assembly GCA_905200645.1). Classification (GTDB taxonomy): domain Bacteria; phylum Bacillota; class Negativicutes; order Acidaminococcales; family Acidaminococcaceae; genus Phascolarctobacterium_A. The sequence continues at coordinate 48,773 of CAJKLD010000018.1, forward strand.
GAACAGTGGTCGCCCGCAACAGCGCCTGACAGACAGGCAGCGATGGAAATAATCAGCATTTCGTAAGTATCCGTGCTGCTGAAAACATTGCACACTACAGGAATCAAAATTGCAAAAGTGCCCCAGCTTGTACCGGTGGAGAAAGCCAGAAAAACAGCTACAATAAAGATAATGGCAGGCAAGAACATTTTAAGCACGCCTGCAGAACCGGCAACCAAATCATGCACATAAAACTTAGCGCCCAAAAGGCCGGTCATACCGGACAAGGTCCAAGCCATAGTCAAAATCATAATAGGCGCAACCATTGCGCGGAAACCTGCGGGAATACATTCGGCAAATTCCTGGAAGGTCATAATATTGCGCGTCATATAAAAAGCAAAAACAAAGAAGAAGGTTACAATACTGCCGAGCACCAGACCCTTGGAAGCGTCTGCACCGGCAAAAGCGTCAACAAAAGTTTCGCCTGTAAAATAACTGCCCGTATAAACCATCCCCACAATGCAGCAGAATATCAATACCGCTACGGGCATAACCAAGTCAATTACTGCGCCGTTAGGCTTTTCATTTTTTTCGTTTACGTCGCCGTAAGGACGGTCATCCGTCGTAAACAAATCACCTTTAATGGCATTATCTTCGTGCACGCGCATAGGGCCGAAATCAAAATTCATAACAGTGATTAAAATCATCATCAGCAAGGTGCCCAAAGCATAGAAGTTGTAGGGAATAGTGCTCAGGAACATGCTGAAGCCGTTGATATCAGAGCCTTTAGGTACAGAGGAGGTAACGGCAGCGGCCCAGCTGGAAACGGGAGCAATGATACAAATAGGCGCTGCAGTAGCGTCAATAAGATAGGCAAGCTTAGCACGGCTAACCATGTGTCTGTCTGTAACAGGCCGCATAACCGAGCCAACGGTCAGACAGTTAAAATAATCGTCGACGAAAATCAAAACGCCCAAAGCAATTGTTGCCAGCTGCGCGCCTACACGGCTTTTAATATTTTGAGAAGCCCATTGTCCAAAAGCTGCAGAACCGCCAACTTTATTCATCAGAGCAACCATAATACCCAAAATTACTAAAAATACTAAAATGCCAACATTCCAACTATCAGCCAGCTTCGTAATCATACCGCCATTTTCGTTAAAAAGCAGCGTGTTTATCATCAGCTCCAAATTGCCGTTAGCATACAGTAAAGCGCCGATGGCAATACCCACAAACAAAGAAGAGTATACTTCTTTTGTAATCAAGGCCAAACCGATAGCAATAACCGGTGGCAGTAAAGAAAAAATCGTTGAATAAGCCAAAGGCTGATAAGTCTCGGCATTCACAGTATTAGGCGCGCCATAGCTGATGAAGAACAAAACAGCTAACAGTACTACCGTAGATAATAAAAAAGGCAGATTAAGTTTTCGCATATGATTTACCACTCCGTATTTTACAAATTTGTTACAAATTATTATAGCATAGGAAGATATTAAAGAGCAAGAAATAAAAAGAAAACAGCTTTCTATCCTCAATCGGCTTGGAAGCAAGCAAATCCCAACAACAAACTGCTTCACGCCGACACGCCTCTCTGCACGCATTTGTGAGTCGCTTTCGTTAATATTGCGGCAGCTTTCTATCACGCTCCGCATGCTCCTTTTTCAGTCGCATGCTATGCGAAAGCTCCACCTTCTCGATTTCCCACTTCGCTTCGCTCGTGACAAATCGGGTGTCGCTTTTCCCAGGTTCCCTGCTCGGATAGAAAGCTTTCGATTATTTAGACAAAAAGAAATACCCACACCGAAAGGTGTGGGTATTTCTTTTTCTAACCGGCAGCTTTCTATCCTCCCAGGCCGCTTCCAGCCAAGTACT